>NZ_JAFCWA010000013.1:0-199802 GCF_049897325.1 Janthinobacterium sp. DSP2-3-3
TGATGACCATAGCAAGTTGGTCCCACCCCTTCCCATCCCGAACAGGACCGTGAAACAACTTTGCGCCGATGATAGTGCTGCAACCAGTGTGAAAGTAGGTTATCGTCAGGCTTGTTATTAGTAGTAAGAGAAAAACCCGATCAGAAATGGTCGGGTTTTTTTTCGTCTGATGCTTTGGCAGGTTTTACAGCATACAGGCGTAAAAAAAGCAGCACTACGCGCTGCCTTTGTCATCAAACGTCGCTTAACTCCCTCGATAAGTCGAATATGACCACGGCGATACCACCAGCGGTACGTGGTAGTTTTCATCCGTATGCGCAATGCCGAAGGCCAGGGTCACCAGGTCGATGAAGCGTGGTGTAGGCAAGTCGAGACCTTGGGCAGCGAAATAGTCGCCGGCATTGAACACCAGTTCATATTGACCCGCCTTCATGCTCTCGCCTTCCAGCAAGGGCGTGCTGCAACGGCCGTCGCTGTTCGTCATATCCATCTTTAATAACACTTTGCCTTCCGGCGCGACTGAAAACAGGGCCACCTTGACGCCGGCTCCCGGCCTGCCGTGGGCGATATCGAGTACATGCGTGCTGAGTTTTCCCATTTGCTATCCTGTATATAGGGTGAATGACTGTGCTTATCGTGCAAATCATATACCGGCGACTGCGCCGGGCTATATGATTGGGCATATAGCCAACATTGTCCTCCTATAGGCGCGCCTCCGCATGAACAATTACGAACATTATCCACGCGACTTGATCGGCTATGGCCGCACGCCACCCCATCCGCAATGGCCGGGCAAGGCCCGCATCGCCCTGCAATTCGTCCTCAATTACGAGGAAGGGGCGGAAAACAACGTGCTGCATGGCGATCCCGCTTCGGAAACGTTTTTATCGGAAATAATCGGAGCGGCCGCTTTCCCTGCGCGCCACCTGAGCATGGAGTCGATTTATGAATACGGTTCGCGCGCCGGGCTGTGGCGCTTGCTGCGCATGTTCGAGGATCGGCGCCTGCCGCTGACCGTGTTTGGCGTTTCGATGGCCTTGCAACGCAATCCGGATGCGGTGGCCGCCTTCCAGGAATTGGGCCATGAAATCGCTTGTCATGGCTTGCGCTGGATTTCCTATCAAAACATGGATGAAGCGACGGAACGCGAACACATGCGTGTAGCCGTGCAGATCATCCGCGAATTGACAGGTTCCGCCCCGCAAGGCTGGTATACCGGGCGCGATTCGCCCAATACGCGAAAACTGGTGGTCGAGCATGGCGGTTTTCGCTACGACGCCGATTATTACGGCGATGACTTGCCATTCTGGGAGAAAGTGGCGTACACGGATGCCGCCGGCCTGCCCGCCGTGCAGCCGCAGCTGATCGTGCCCTACACCCTGGACACGAACGACATGCGCTTTGCCGCTATGCAAGGCTTTAACTCGGGCACGCAGTTTTTTGATTATCTGAAGGATGCCTTCGATGTGCTGTACGCGGAAGGCGATCCGAACGGCTTGAATCAGCCAAAGATGCTATCGGTGGGCTTGCATTGCCGCCTGGTGGGGCGTCCGGGACGGGCCGCGGCATTAGCCCGCTTCCTTGACTATGTACAGCGCCATGAGCAGGTGTGGATCACGCGCCGCATCGATATCGCTGATCATTGGCATGCGACGCATCCCTATACTGCCGGATAGGTATTGATATTGGATGATAAGTAAAATCAGTCTTTGCATATAGTTGTCCCATATGCCGGTGTTAATCTCCTATACTGGGACTATACCGAGGCCAGCATGTCAGAACCGATCCGCTTTTATTACCGTGGTGCCGTACAGGAAGTACGCAACGCCGCCCCTACGCAGACTGTGTTGCAGCACCTGCGCGAGGATTTGCATTGCACGGGCACCAAGGAGGGCTGCGCGGAAGGCGATTGCGGCGCCTGCACGGTGGTCATCGGCAGCCTGGTGGATGGCCAGGTCGAGATGAAGGCCGTCAACGCCTGCATCCAACTCACGCCCACCCTCGATGGCAAGGCCCTGTTTTCCGTGGAAGACTTGCAACAGCCCGACGGCGCCTTGCACCCGGTGCAGCAGGCGATGGTCGAATGCCACGGTTCCCAGTGCGGCTTTTGCACGCCCGGTTTCGTGATGTCGCTGTGGGGCATGTACCTGGCGAAAAACGGCGAGACGCCTACGCGCTGCGAAATCGACGATAGCCTGTCGGGCAATCTGTGCCGCTGCACGGGTTACCGGCCCATCATCGATGCGGCCAGACGCATGGGCGAACTGCCGCATGTGACATTTGACCGCGATGCCCTGGCGCAGCAATTGCAGGCGCTGCAGCGCGAAAGCATGAGCACCTATGAACACGGCGGCCAGCACTTCCACGCGCCGCGCAGCATCGCGGAACTGGTGGAACTGCGCGCCGCAAAGCCGCAAGCATGCCTGCTGGCCGGCTCCACCGACGTGGGCTTGTGGGTGACCAAGCAACTGCGCGACCTGGGTGACATCATTTATCTCGGCAACGTGGCAGCGCTGAAAACCATCGCCATCGTTGACGGCAAGCTGCACATCGGTGCTGGTGCCAGCCTGAACGATGCCTATGCGGCGCTGTGCGGGCACTATCCGCAAGAATTGTCGGAACTGTGGCAGCGCTTTGCTTCCTTGCCGATCCGCAACGCGGGTACCCTGGGCGGCAATGTGGCGAATGGTTCGCCCATCGGTGATTCGATGCCATGGCTGATTGCGCTGGGCAGCGAGATCGTGCTGCGCGGTGCCGCCGGCCAGCGCAGCATGCCGCTGGAAAACTTCTATCTGGCTTACCAAAAGAAAGATCTGCAACCCGGCGAATTCGTCGAAGCCGTGCGCGTGCCTTTGCCCCGTGCCGATGTGCATTTCCGCACGTATAAACTGGCGAAACGCTTCGACCAGGATATCTCGGCCGTGTGCGCAGCATTTGCCTTCCAGCTCGACGGCGAGCGTATCGTCGACGCGCGCATCGCCTTTGGCGGCATGGCGGCCACGCCGCAACGGGCCGCGCAAACGGAAGCATTTTTGCTGGGGCAGGCGTGGACGGAAGACAACCTCGTCATCGCCATGCGCTTGCTGGCCGACGATTACGCGCCGTTGTCGGACATGCGCGCCTCGAATACCTATCGCATGACGACGGCGCAAAACCTGTTGCGCCGCTTTTGGCTGGAAACACGCCCGGATGCGCCTTTGCTGCGCACTGCCGTCAACGCCTACGCTTGCCGCGCTTGAAAGGACCAGCATGAACCATCCTGCCACGCCTGAATTGCAAGCGGCCGCCTGGAGCGCCGTGGGCAAGCCCATGCCGCATGAATCGGCGCAATTGCATGTGCTGGGGGAAGCCACCTACACGGACGATATCGCCGAACTGCAAGGCACATTGCATGCGGCGCTAGGCCTGTCGCAAAAGCCGCACGCGCGCATCACGGCCATGGATTTGTCCGGCGTGCGTGGCGCGCAAGGGGTTGTCGCCGTCTACACGGCACAGGACATTCCCGGCAGCAATGATTGCGGTCCCATTATCCATGACGACCCGATCCTGGCCTTTGATCTGGTGCAATACGTGGGCCAACCCATCTTCATCGTGGTGGCCGATACGCACGACCATGCGCGCCGCGCCGCCCGCCTGGCGCAAGTGTCGTATGAGGAATTGCCCGCAATCATGACGCCGCAAGCGGCGAAGGCCGCGCAATCGTACGTGCTGCCACCGATGCAGCTGACGCGCGGCAACTACCAGGTCGCGTTCGAGAAGGCGCCGCATGCGGTCAAGGGCCAGCTGTATGTGGGCGGCCAGGAACAGTTTTATCTGGAAGGACAGATTTCCTACGCCATCCCGAAGGAAGCGCAAGGCATGCTGGTGCTGTGTTCGACCCAGCATCCGAGCGAGATGCAGCACGTGGTGGCGCATGCGCTGGGCGTGCATTCGCATAACATCACCGTCGAATGCCGGCGCATGGGTGGCGGTTTCGGTGGCAAGGAGTCGCAGTCGGCCCTGTGGGCGGCGGCCGCATCGATTGCGGCGGCCAAGCTGAAGCGTCCCGTCAAACTGCGCGCCGACCGCGATGACGACATGCTGGTGACAGGCAAGCGTCACTGTTTTTATTATGAGTACGAAGTGGGCTACGACGACGATGGTCGGATCCTTGCCGCCAAGGTCGACATGACCACGCGCGCCGGCTATTCGGCCGACCTGTCCGGCCCCGTCGCCACGCGCGCCGTCTGTCACTTCGATAACACCTATTATTTGTCCGACGTGGATATCCGTGCCGCCTGCGGCAAGACGAATACGCAGTCGAACACGGCTTTCCGGGGCTTTGGCGGACCGCAGGGCGCCATTGCCATCGAGTACGTGATCGATGAAATCGCCCGCCATTTGCAACGCGATGCGCTCGACATCCGCCTGCTCAATTTCTATGGCCGCAATGATGGGGAAGGGCGCAATGTCACGCCGTATGGCCAGAAAATCGTCGACAACGTGATCCATGAACTGGTTGCCGAACTGGAAGGCAGCAGCGATTACCGCGCGCGCCGCCGCGCCATCGATGCCTTTAACGAGGCCAGCCCCGTTTTGAAAAAGGGCCTGGCGTTTACGCCCTTGAAATTCGGTATCGCCTTCAACGTCACGCATCTTAACCAGGCTGGCGCCCTTGTGCACGTGTACGTGGATGGCTCCGTGCTGGTCAACCATGGCGGCACGGAAATGGGACAGGGCATCAATACCAAGGTCATACAGGTGGTGGCGCACGAGCTGGGACTGGACCTGGACAAGGTGCGGGCCACGGCCACCGACACCAGCAAGGTGGCGAACACGTCGGCCACGGCGGCATCCACCGGCGCCGACCTCAACGGCAAGGCGGCGCAGGATGCAGCGCGCCAGATCCGTGAACGCCTGGCCGATTACGCGGTCAAACTGTATGGCGGCGAAACGGGCACAGTGGGCTTCTTCGATAACCATATCCACGTGAATGGTCACGTCGTGGCGTTTGCCGAGCTGGTGCAGAAGGCTTATCTGGCCCGCGTACAACTGTGGTCGGACGGCTTTTATGCCACGCCCGGGCTGTCGTGGGATGCAAAGACAATGACGGGCCATCCGTTTTCCTACTATGCGTATGGCGCGGCCGTGGCCGAAGTGGTGGTCGATACCTTGACAGGCGAATGGAAGCTGCTGCGTGCCGACGCCTTGTATGACGCGGGCCAGTCGCTCAACCCCGCGATTGATCTGGGTCAAGTGGAAGGCGCATTTATCCAGGGCATGGGCTGGCTGACCACGGAGCAGTTGTGGTGGAATGCGGCGGGCAAACTGATGACGCACGCGCCATCGACGTACAAAATTCCCGGCATTTCCGATTGTCCGGAAGATTTTCGCGTCAAGCTGTTCCAGAATCGCAATGTGGAAGATAGCATCCACCGTTCCAAAGCCGTGGGGGAACCGCCGCTGCTGTTGCCATTTTCCGTGTTCTTTGCCATTCGTGACGCCATTTCCAGCGTCGGCCATCATGCCGTGCAGCCGCCGCTGAATGCCCCCGCCACCAGCGAGGAAATCCTCAAGGCGGTCATGGCCGTGCAAGCGGCCGACGTCGGCGCTAGGAGGCGATGATGAACGACTGGCTGACGGCGATGGAGAATGACACGCAGGCATCGGTGCTGGTGACGGTCGCCCTGGTGGAAGGTTCCGGACCGCGCGAGGCGGGCGCGAAGATGCGCGTCACCCTTGATGGCCAGGTCGATACCATCGGTGGCGGTCACCTGGAATTGCGCGCCGTGGAAATCGCCAAGACCATGCTGGCCACGGCAGACACCCATGCGCGGCTCGAGCGTTTTGCGCTGGGCCCCAGCTTGGGACAATGCTGTGGTGGCGTCGTCCACCTGGCGTTCGAGTATGTCGATGCCAGCCTGAAAGAATTGCTGGCCGCCTTGCGCGAGCGCCGTCAGCACGACAGCTGGAAAGTCACGGCGCTAGATGGCGATGCCGCGTCGGCCCTGTTCGATGTTGGCGGTCGCTGGATTGCCGGCACGCCAGCCCAGGCGCCCGACACGTTTTCGCGCGAGCGCGCAACCCATGTGGCGCAGGATGGCCAGGGGCGGCGCTGGCTGATCGACCCCTGCCTTGCGCCGCGCGCGCACCTGACCCTGTTCGGCGCCGGCCACGTGGGCGCCGCCATCGTGCGCGCGCTGGCCGACTTGCCCTGCAATATCACCTGGGTCGATGAACGCGAAGAAATGTTTCTCGCAGCGTTGCCGGCGGGGTTGCCAGATAACGTGCACATCGCCGCCACCGATACGCCCGAGGAATATGTCGCCATGGCACCGCCGGGCGGCAGTTTTCTCGTCATGACGCACAGTCATGCGCTCGATCAGCGTTTGACGGAAGTCATCATGGCGCGCATGGACGCAGGCTGGTTCGGTTTGATCGGTTCGCACACAAAACGCAGGCAGTTCGAGCACCGCCTGCAGGCGCGCGGCGTGCCGGACGAACGCATTGCCGCCATGGTCTGCCCCATTGGCTTGCCGGGCATCCGCAACAAGGCACCGGCCGTGATCGCCGCCTCCGTTGCCTGTCAATTACTCATGGTGTGGGAGGAAGCGGCCGCTGCCTCCCTGGCCGCACCGCTGCGGCTGGCCTCTGCCAGCGCACCGACGCGCCGCCAACCACGCGCCGCCACACACCCGTTATAGAAAGAAGTCATGTTGATTGTACCTGCCACATTGCAAGCTTACCGCGCCAGCTTGCTGCACTTCCACGCCGATCCCGCTGTCAAAGAGGAGGCGCACGCCTGGCATGCGGACGGCTTGCTGATCGTGGCCGATGGCAAGGTCGTGGCGGCCGGCGATTACGCACAGCTGCAAGCGACTTTGCCGCCTGGCACGCATATCGTCGATTACCGGGGCAAGCTGATCGTGCCCGGTTTTATCGACACGCATTTGCATTTCCCGCAGACGGAAATGATCGCCTCGCCCGCGCCCGGTTTGCTGCCATGGCTGGAAACGTACACCTTCCCCACCGAGCGTGCGTTTGAAGACCCTGTCCACGCGCGTAATGTCGCCGAGTTTTTCCTCGATGAACTGCTGCGCTGCGGTACCACCACGGCCATGGTGTATGGCAGCGTGCATCCGCAATCGGTCGATGCCTTCTTCGGCGCCAGCGAAGCGCGCGGCTTGCGCATGGCGGCGGGCAAGGTCATGATGGATCGCAATTGCCCGGAGTTCCTGCGCGACACGGCCGAGTCGGGCGCCCGCGAAAGCGAAGAGCTGATCCGGCGCTGGCACAAGCATGGCCGCTCGCTGTACGCGATCACGCCCCGTTTCGTGCCCACTTCGACCAATGAACAGATGCACCTGGCAGGTGAGCTGGCGCGCGCCTATCCGGATACGTATCTGCAAACCCACGTGTCGGAAAACGAGGATGAGTGCCGCTGGGTACGCGAACTGCATCCGCAGGCGCGCAGCTACCTCGATGTGTATGACCAGTACGGCATGTTGCGCCCGCGCGCCATGTTTGGCCACTGCATCTGGCTCGATGAGCGCGACCGCGCGCGCATGGCGGAAACGTCCTCGGCGGCCGCCATTTGTCCTACGTCAAACCTGTTCCTCGGTAGCGGCCTGTTCGATTTCGAGCGGGCCGATGCGGCGCGCGTGCTGCTCTCGCTGGCCACCGACGTGGGCGGCGGCACCTCGTTCTCGATGTTGCAAACCATGAACGAAGCCTATAAAGTAGCACGCTTGAAAGGCAGCTATCTGCCCGCCTTGCGCATGTTTTACCTGGCAACCCTGGGCGCGGCACGGGCCATGCAACTGGAAGGCACGCTGGGCAATTTCGCTGCTGGCACGGAAGCGGACTTCATCGTGCTGGATAAACAATCCACGCCGCTGCTCGAACGCCGCACGGCTGGCTGTCAAAGCCTGGAGGAACTGCTGTTTGCCTTTGCGCTACTGGGCGATGACCGTGCCGTGGCCGCCACGTATTCGGGCGGACAGTGCGTGCATGTGCGGGGGCAGGGCTGATCTACCCGTTGTTCCATACGAATTACCCTGAGCGAGAACGCGAATGCACAAGAAACTCACTGGCCTGGCGCTTGGCGCCGCGCTGGCATTGACCGGAACGGCGCAGGCCGCACCGTCTTCCAATGAAGCGGCCACCGCGCGCCATTTTGCGGCCCTGCTTGCGGGCGCGCAGCCGAAGACAGCCGAGTTGAGCCTGTTTTTTTCCATGATGCCCAAGGGCGGTGATTTGCATCACCATTACTCGGGCGCCATTTACGCCGAGCAATTCCTTGACTGGGTCGACAAGGAAAACTATTGCGTCAACAAGACGACCTACCGCATCGAAAGCAACAAGGACGTCGTCGCGGCCGAGCGCGCCAAGCCAGCCGCGCAGCGTGGTTGCCTGTCGTCTACGGAAGTGTTTACCGACGCGGGCCTGTATGCGGAATTGCTGCAGCGCTGGTCGACCAAGGATTTCTATAACCACGGGGCCATCCAGACGCCGCCGGACCGTACCTTCTTCGACACCTTTGGCTACTTCGGCCCCGTCGCATCGAGCAACACGGCCGATGGCTTGAAAACCCTGAAGCAGCGCGCCATCGCGGAAAACCTCAGTTACATCGAGACGATTTTCGAGCTGTCGCCATTCGTGCAAAACGCGCAGTTCGACCAGCAGGTGCTGGCGCCGGGCTTGCCGCCGGCGGCGTTGCAAGCCGTGCTGGCCAACTGGACGCAGAACCTCGAGCAGGATACAGGCTTCCAGAAAAGCATCACTGCCTATAACGACAACGTGAACGCCAGCAGCGCCGGCATCGATGACGCTAATTTCACCATGCGTTATCAGGCGTATGTGCTGCGTTTCCTGTCGCCATCGCAAGTGTTCTCGTCCATGGTGGCCGCGTTCAAGGCAGCGAGCCTGAATCCCTTGCTGGTGGGCGTGAACATCGTGGGCCAGGAAAGCGTGAATGTGTCCATGCGCGATTACAGCCTGCACATGGAAATGTTCAAGTTCCTCAAGGCAAAATATCCGAACGTCAAGATCGCCTTGCATGCCGGTGAGTTGGCGCTGGGCATGGTGCCGCCGGAAGGCATGGCTTTCCATATCGCTGAAGCCGTCGATGTGGCAGGCGCCGACCGTATCGGCCACGGCATGGATATCGCCTACGAGCATAATGCGCTGGCGACCATGCAGAAGATGCGCGAACGGGGCATACCCGTGGAAGTGAACCTGACCAGCAACGATTACATTCTCGGTATCAAGGGCCAGGCCCATCCGATCACCCTGTACCGCAAGTACGGCGTGCCATTCGTCATCTCCACCGATGACGCTGGCGTCTCGCGCAATACCCTGTCGAATGAATACGTGCTGTTTGCCAGCCAGTACAAGACCGATTATGCGGAAATCAAAAAGCTGTCCTATAACAGCCTGCGGTATTCCTTCCTGGCGGAAGCGGACAAGCAGCGTTTGCTGAAAGCACTCGATGCCCGTTTTACCCGCTTTGAAGCGCAAATTGCCGCCGCCGACCGGAGCGGCAAGAGTAGAAAACCGTAAGTTGCGCGACGTTCACAACTGATACTTTCAGGGCGGCCGGATCTTCCGGCCGTTTTTCATTTCCTCTCTCAAATCCCCGAGCTGTTGTTTTGTTAACTTTGTGGCGGCCATGCGACACAATTGACGACAGATACACGACTTTATCCAATTTCATGGATGAATCAATTTCAAGTACATATTGCTCATTTATAATCTCGCGCCATAAGCCCGGACACTGTCAGCACGATATCAATCCAGCTAGTTACTCCATGTTATTTATACTTAAAATATATAAATATGTAAAAAAAAACGTATTTGTCATCCATTTTTTGATGATGCATAGTGAGATGGATGTGATATTAAAAAGTCACAATTCATATGGGCGATATCGCATGAAGATGGGTATTTGCAGTAAATAAAGGTGAGATGCAGTGTGAAACAAACAGTCGCGCAGCTAAATGACGGCATTCCACTGCATTTTATCGCCGTGTCACAGTCTTGAAATATTTAACAATTACACTCGCGGCTTGCCATGTTAGCCGGGTAGGCATGTCGGGTGAATGACACAGGTGCTAGCGCCCTGGGTTGTACGGATCGGAGGCAGTTTTTCCGCCCTTATTGTCTGGATAGGAATAGTTGTGATGTGTGGAGCGGCGTTTTGTGATGGTCTTGTCAAGACCGCAGCCAGCCCAGCCGGCGTAACAGTTGCAGCATCGTAAAGAGGAAATGTTGTGTTTGTGTTGCTGTGCGGCGCAGCCGGACGGTGGGGCAATCCAGGATTTTCAAAAATAATAGTCTTTTCTGGGGTTAAAGATGATCAATCACAAGCGACTTCGGCTAACGCAAATCGCGTTCAGCCTGTCTATTGCACTGGCGGCGGTACCATCGTTCGCACAGAACACTACGTCTTCCATTGGCGGCCGTATCTCGGCCACCGACGGCAAGCCGGCAGCTGGCGCCACTGTTACCATCGTGCACACCGAATCGGGTTCCGTCAGCAATGTGACGACCGATGCGGAAGGCCGCTACGTCGCCCGCGGCTTGCGCGCTGGCGGTCCCTACACCATCACCATCACCAAGAATGGTGAAGTTGAAAAACGCGAAGGCGTGTATGTGCAACTGGCTGAAACGGCCAGCGTGGACGCCACCCTGGGTGCGCCAATGCAAACCGTGAGCGTGACTGGCAGTGCTGGCCGTTCGGATAAATTCAGCAAGTCCAACATGGGCGCCGGCACCAGCATCGGGCCAACGGAGCTGGCCATGCAAGCGTCGATCCAGCGCAATCTGCAAGATTACGCCCGTTCTGACCCGCGTGTTTCGCAAACCGATAAAGAGCGCGGCGAATTGTCCGTGGCAGGTCAAAATTCTCGCTATAACTCGATGACTATCGATGGCGTGGCTGTGAACGACACCTTCGGCCTGGAATCGAATGGCAGTCCGACTGCCAAGCAACCGATTTCGATCGAAGCGATCCAGTCCGTGCAAGTCAACGTCGCCAATTATGACGTGACGCAAAAAGGCTATACGGGCGCCAATATCAATGCTGTAACCAAGTCCGGTACCAACGAATTCAAAGGCAGCGCCTATTTCGTCTTCCGTAACGACAAGATGGCTGGTGATCGTTATGATAACAACAAAGACACCTATAGCTCCCCTGAGCCATTCCGCGAAACGACCAAGGGCGTTACCGTCGGCGGCCCGTTGATCAAAGACAAACTCTTCTTCTTCGCCAACAAAGAGCGCCTGGAAAGCACGCGCACCGCGCCATCGTTTGGCCCACTGGGCAGCAACAAGACCAACGTCGGTATTTCCGATGCCGCAATTGCCGCTGCGCAAGCGATCGCCAAGAATAATTACGGTGGCCTCGATATTGGCACCACGGCAATCCCAGCGGGCACCCAACTGTTGGTGAACGATACCCTGTTGAAACTGGACTGGAATATCAACGATAACCATCGCGCCATGGTCCGTTATTCGAAAACGGACCAATCCGAACCGATGTTCCCTGGCGTGTCGGCCACCGGCTTGTCGCTCAATTCTTACTGGTACACGCAGAATAAGAAGATCGAAACCGTTGTTGGCCAATGGTTTGCTGACTGGACGCCAACTTTCTCGACCGAATTCAAAGTTTCATCGCGCGACTATGAAAGCACGCCATCGAACAACTCGCGCTTGCCAGCGATCGGCCTGCAGTTTACCGGCGCCAATCCTGCCGGCTCGCCAGCCGGCGTACCGACTGATAACCGTTTCCTGAACTTCGGTACGGAAATGAGTCGGCAACTGAACGTCCTGACGACCAAGACCAAGGATGCCTACCTGGGCGCGAACTGGGCTGTGGGTGATCATGAAATCAAGTTTGGCGGCGATTACAGCAAGAACGATGTGTATAACCTGTTTGCCCAAAATATCAACGGCAATTACACATTCAACTGTACGAATAGCTCGGCGACCTATAAGTACTCGTTCGGCAACGTAACCTGTGGCGGCGCGACTGCTTCGTCGCCTGAAACTATCCAGCAAGCCATCCTGGAAAACTTCCGCATTGGCCGTCCTAGCTCGTATCAGGTGCAGATTCCCGTCGCGGGCGGTACGCTTGATGGCGCCGCTGCCGATTTCAGCCTGAAAAATTATGGCTTGTTCCTGCAAGATGTGTGGTCCGTCAACAAACGCCTGACCGTCCAGTACGGCGTGCGTGTCGATAAAGCCGCCATAGGCGAGCGTCCTACGCGCAACGCGGCTGCATCGGCTGCGCTGGTCGCAGGTGTTGCCACGGGCGGTCGCATCGGCCTCGGCGGTACGGCGCAAACCGGCGGCTTCGGACTGGATAATACCCAGACCATTGATGGCCAGACCCTGGTGCAGCCGCGCGTCGGCTTCAACTATACGTTTGACAGTGCCCGTCCGACGCAAATCCGTGGCGGTGCCGGCTTGTTCCAAGGTGCGGCAGCGACCGTCTGGATGTCGAATCCATTTGCGAACTCCGGCATGGCAACCCGCGTCGTTGGTTGCGGCGGCAGCTTCAAGCCATGTGCAACTGTGGGCGGCCTGTTCAACCCTGATCCTGACAAACAGCCAACCAATCTGGGCGATGCTGCAGCCAACGTCGACTTCCTGTCGCCGAACCTGCGCCAGCCATCGATCTGGAAAGCCAACCTTGCGTTCGAGCATGAATTGCCATGGATGGGTCTGGTTTTCGGCGCAGAGTACCTGCGTACGAAGAACAAGGATGCAATTTACTACGAGCACCTGAACTTGGGTACGCCGACGGCAACCGGCTCGGATGGACGTAATCTGTACTACTCGGCTAACGCTTACAATACGGCTTGTTGGACCGCCACGGGCGCTTTGAGCTCATCGGCCAATCCTGTCTGCTCGGGCGCTGTTTCGCGTGCCTTGAAAAATACGGCCTACAACAACGTACTTGTTGCCAAGAAAACGGACAAGGGCGAGGGCAATCTGGTGACTCTGTCGCTGAGCCAGCCAATGACCAAAGGCTTCGGTTGGTCGGTTGCCTATACCTACACCGATGCAACGGAAGTATCGCCACTGACGTCGTCGGTCTCGAACTCGAACTTCAACGCTCGCAGTATTTTCAATCCGAATGAAGAAGTGGCGGCGAACTCGGGCTATCTGGTAAAAGATCGTTTCAATGCCATGATCAACTGGCAAAAACGTTTCTTTGGCACGTATAAAACAAGCTTCGGCCTGTTCTATGAAGGCCGTAAGGGCAAGCCTTACAGCTGGACTGTCAACAATGACTTGAACGGCGACGGCGTGCAGGGTAACGACCTGTTGTACATTCCATCGAAACCCGGTTCGGGTGAAGTGGTGTTCCGCAACGACACTGCGACCAACCATGCCAACGAAGACCGTTTCTGGGCTTTTGTCAACAATAACCCGGATCTGAAAAAATCCGCTGGTGGTGTTGCTTCCCGTAATGGCAGTTTTGCGCCATGGACCAACAGCTTTGACATGCGTATTAGCCAAGAAGTCCCAGGCTTCTTCAAGGGCAATAAAGGCGTGTTCACGATGGACTTCTTCAACGTGGGCAATATGATCAACCGCAAGTGGGGCCGTATCAATGAAATCGGCTTCCAATCCGGTGGCGGTCAGGCACGCAGCTTTGTTGACTTCGCAGGTCTCGACGCTCAAGGCCGTTACATCTACCAAGTCCGCGACAAAGTGGAAAACTATGATGTGCGTCAAAACAAGGGTGAGTCCCAATGGGCAATCCAGGCTACGGTCAAGTACGAGTTCTAATCTCGACGCTTGACTGAAGTTGTAAACGGCTGGTGGCGACACCGGCCGTTTTTCGTTTATGTTCTGCTTTCCTGTAATGCTCGGACGGGCTTGCGGCGCGTGGCGTCGCCCCGGATGAGATAGCATTTTTGAATACTGATAACCATGTGGGGACCATGAAACATCATCTGACACCACTCGCCGCGGCGGCGGCACTGACCTTGCTGCTGACCGGTTGCGCCACCCATCCCGTGGCGCCCGTCGATATCAATCTGGTCGCCCTGAACGACTTCCACGGCAACCTCGACCGCAGCAAATTCACCTACACGAGTACCGCCGATGCCGAGCGCAGGACGGTGCAGGCCGGCGGCATCGATACCTTGTCTGGCGCCCTGACGGCGTGGCGGCGCGAAGATGCGCAGCTGATCTTTGTCGGCAATGGCGACCTGGTCGGTGCCAGCCCCGCCATGTCGGCGATGTGGGCGGACGAGCCCAGCATCGTGGCCATGAACATGCTGGGCATGAAGGCCAGTTCGGTCGGCAACCATGAATTTGACCAGGGCAAGGCGGAATTGCTGCGCCAGCAGCGCGGCGGCTGCGACTCAGCGCGCGCGGACAAGGCGTGCAAGTTCACGCCGGACTTCAAGGGCGCCAGCTACACCTATCTGGCGGCCAATGTCATCGACACGCAAACGGGCAAGTCCCTGCTGCCCGCTTACCGGATCGAAGAGGCACATGGCGTCAAGGTGGGCCTGATCGGCGCCGTGCTGAAAGATACGCCGTCCGTGGTGACGGCCGCCGGCATTGCCGGCCTGCAGTTCGGCGATGAGGCGGACGCCATCAACGCCACCTTGCCGCAGTTGCGCGCGCAAGGCGTGGGCGTGTTCGTCGTGCTGCTGCACCAGGGCGGCGAGACGAAGGAAGCCGTCGATCAGGCCGATTGCAGCCATTTGAAGGGCGAAGTGGTCGACGTGGTGAAACGCCTCGACCCGGCCATTCAGCTGGTCATCAGCGGCCATTCGCATCAGGGCTATCTGTGCCGTGTCGATGGCCGGCTGGTGACGCAGGCACAGATGGGCGGACACATGTTGACGCGCATCAAGCTCAAGGTCGATCCCGTCAAGAATGCGGTCGTCGATGCCAGCGCGCAAAACGTCGTCATGCTGCCAGGCATGTATGAGCCGGACCCGGCCGTGGCAGCCTACCTGGAATCGGTCAAGCAACGCAGTGCGGCGGAATTGTCGCGCCCCGTGGCTATCATCGCCGTGCCGAACGTGGGCCGCAGCACCAAGGGTGGCGGTGCTTCCGCGCTGGGCGACTTGGTGGCTGACAGCACCCTGTTCGGCGCGCGCGCTGCCGGTGCGCAAATCGCCCTGATGAATAATGGCGGCATCCGCAAGGACTTGGAAGCGGGCGCCGACCTGATGACGAACGTGGGCCAGAACCAGGCAGTTGTACCGTTCGGCAATACCCTTATCGTCGTGAGTCTTTCTGGCGCGCAAATCCGTACCTTGCTCGAACAGCAATGGCCGGGCGAAGAGGCAGGCGAGGGCAATCTGCTGCAAGTGTCGGAAGGCTTCAGCTACCGCTGGGACAGCACGCAGCCGCAGGGCCAGCGCGTGCTGCCGGGCAGCATCATGCTGAATGGCGTGGCCATTGATGACGGCCAACAATACCGTGTCGCCGCCAACAGTTTCCTGGCCGGAGGCGGCGACCGCTTCACCGTGCTGGCGGCGGGCACGCGCCGCCTGGACACGGGCGTGCGCGACATCGACGCTTTCAGCAATTACCTGATCGACCGTGCGCGCGCCGGCAAGCCCGCTGGCAGCGCCACGGCGGCCGGGCGCATCGTGCGCATCAAATAATTTACAAGGAAAAACCATGCGTCGTTTATTTGTTTCCGTTCTTCTCTCCAGCCTGTTCGCGGGCACCGCCCACGCGGATTTCACGATTCCCGGCTTTGAGCTGGTGCACACCTCGCCCGTGGAAACGAGCTTGACCAATCCCGACCTGCGCGAACCCGTTGCCGTGTGGAGCGAGCTGTTCGATTCGGCCAAGAAAGAAATCGTCATTGCCCAGTTCTATGCTGTCAGCAAGCCGGGCACGGCTTTTGACAAGGTGTTGGCCAGTTTGACGGCGGCCGGCCAGCGTGGCGTGAAAATTCGCTTCCTGTTGGACCAGAAGGGCGTGGGCTTGTCGGAAGCGGCGACCATCGCCCAGATCAAGGCCATTCCCAACCTGGACTTGCGCCTCATCGATTTCAATAAAATCACGGGCAACGGTATCGTGCACGCGAAATACCTGGCCGTCGATGGCAAGGTGGCGTACATCGGCAGCCAGAATTTTGACTGGCGCTCGTTCGAGCACATCCATGAAACGGGCTTGAAGATCACGGAAGCGACGATGGTGGGCCAGGTGCACGCCATCTTCGAGCAGGATTGGCAAGCTCAGGCGCTGACGTCGCAAGGCGGCCGTGCCACGGTGCTCAACAGCAAGGTGGTGCCGGCCAACTACGCGCAAAACGCGTTTTTGCTGGCCAGCCCGAATGCGTATAACCCGGCCGGCGTGGGCGATTCGGAAACGGGTTTGCCCGCTTTGCTGGCGGAAGCGAAAAGCGAAGTACGCATCCAGCTGCTCGATTACGCGCCGCTGTCGTATGGCCCGAACCGCACGCGTCCGTACTACGCCGTGATTGACAACGCCGTGCGCGCAGCCGCCCAGCGTGGCGTCAAGATCAAGCTGATGGTGTCAAGCTGGAACACGGAAGCGCCCGCCATCGCCTACCTGAAAAGCCTGGCCCTGGTGCCGAACGTGGAAATCCGCATCGTGACGATTCCTGCCGCTTCGACGGGTTTCATTCCATTTGCGCGCGTGATCCACAGCAAGACCATGAGCATTGACGGCAAGCTGGCCTGGGTCGGCACGAGCAATTGGGCGGGCGGCTATTTCGATTTGTCGCGCAACCTGGAAGTGGTGCTGCGCAACGACGCCATGGCACAGCGTATTGCCGCGCTGCATGAGCAGACGTGGAGCTCGGTCTATGCGCAGCCCATCGACATCAACAAGCAGTATCCGAAGCCGGCCAAGGCCGCGCCGCAAGGCAAGGAGTAATGCTGAACATGAAAAAATTACTCTGCGTGCTGGCGCTGGGCGCCACTTTTGCTACCGGTAATGTGCTGGCCTGGGGCAATGACGGCCACCGCGCCGTGGGCGCCATCGCCGATCAATTGCTCAAGGGTAGCGCGGCACAGGCTCAGGTAGCCAAGTTGCTGTTGCCTGGCGAAAACCTGGAAAAGATCGCCAACTGGCCCGATTGCGTGAAGGGCACGTATTGCGGTCCGCAAACGCCGGAAATGCTGACCTTTGTCGCGGCAAACCCCAAGCATGGCGAATACCATTACACGAATGTGCCGTTCCAGAACGCGCACTACCATGATCATGGCGTGGGCACGGCCGATGACGATATCGTGCAGACGCTTAAGCAGGCGATCCTGGTATTGCAAGGCAAGGCTGATGCGGCCAGTAATCCGCATGGCTTCAGCCAGCGCGAAGCCCTGATCCTGATCACGCACCTGGTGGGCGATATCCACCAGCCTTTGCATGTGGGCAATGCGTTTCTCGGCAAGGATGGCCAGTTTTTCGTGCCCGCGACGCAGGCGCAGATTGACGACGTCGCCATTTTCAACGCACGCGGCGGCAACGACCTGCTGCTCGACGATGCGAAGATGACGGCACTGTCGGACGCCGTGATTCCCGCGCCGCTACCGGCGGAAGAGGGCGCGCTCAAGCCCGCCAGCGCGTATCCGAAGTCGCCCACCAAGCCCCTGCATTCCTACTGGGATACGACCGTGGTCGATTACGCCATGCGCCGCCTGAGCACGCGTACGCCTCAGCAGTTCGCCCGCACCGTGATCGCCAGCGCGCCTGTGGTGAGCGCCAATAGCGGCGACCCTTCCACCTGGCCGTATCAGTGGGCCGATGCCTCGCTGGCGGCTTCAAAGATTGCTTTTACGGACGTGGTGCCCGGCCCGGCCACCCAGCAGACCAGCCGCAAGGGCGAGGTGTATAACGTCTGGGCCTTGACGGTGCCGGACAATTATCCCGTGCCCAGTTCGGCGCTGGCGAAGCAGCAGCTGATCGAGGGCGGCTATCACCTGGCCGCCGTGTTGCAGGCGATTTGGCCACAGTAAAAGTGTCATTTGAAAGCGGCCTGTGGGCCGCTTTTTTCATGCCAGGGTAACGGTAATTCCCATCTCGCGGTAGGGGGCCAGTAACGCATCGTCGACGTCGCGGTGCACGATGATGTCGTTGACCTGGCTCAAGGGTACGATTTGGAACGGCGAAGCCGTATTGAATTTTTCCGGCGAGGCTAGCACGACGGTGCGGTTTGACGCCTCGCTCAGCGCGCGCTTCACGCATGCTTCTTCGTAATCGCCCGTGGTGATGCCCGCTTGCGGATGCAGGCTGGACACGCCCATGAAATACAGGTCGGCGCGGATGCGGGCTATGGCTTCCACGGTGGCCGCGCCGACGCCCACGATGGAGTGCTTGTACAGGCGTCCGCCCAGCATCAGCACCTCGATGCCAGGGTGATTCACCAGTTCGACGGAAATCGACGGACTATGCGTGACGATGGTGGCGCGCAATTCGCGCGGCAACTGGCGCGCCAGTTGCACGGCGGTCGTGCCGCCATCGAGGAACACCACTTGTCCCGTTTGTATCATGGCGGCCGCCGCGCGGCCGATGGCGGGTTTGGCTTCGGGTGATATCTGCTCGCGCCCCGCAAACGGGGCCAGCGCGGGCGAGCGCGGCAGCAAGGGCAGGGCGCCACCGTGTACGCGTTCCAATAACCCTTCTTTTGCCAGCTCGCGCAGGTCGCGTCGTATCGTGTCTTCCGACAAGCCCAAGGCATCACTGACGGCCTTGGCGACGATTTGCCCTTCGCGCTGGAGCAAGTCCAGCAAGTACTGTTTGCGTTGATGTGTCAGCATGGGTTTCTTGAGTTATCCTATATTTTCTTGATATTGCACGAGTTTGCATGATAAAGTCGAGAAAGGCAAGCACACGCAAGCACACGGAGACACTATGCGCGAAGAAAATATTGAACAGCAACGGGTACGCATCCAGCACGTGCAGACCCTGTCGCACGACTGGTATTTATTGCAAAAGACCACGTTCGATTACTTGCGCCACGATGGCCGGTGGCAGACGCAGACGCGGGAAACCTATGACCGCGGCGATGGGGCCACCATCCTGCTCTACAACAAAGTCAAACGCACGGTGATCCTGATCCGCCAGTTCCGCTTTCCCACTTACCGCGAGGGCCACGATGGTTTCCTCATCGAAACAGCGGCCGGCTTGCTGGAAGAGGCTAGTGCGGAGCAGCGCATCCGCGCCGAAGTGGAAGAGGAAACCGGTTACCGGGTGGGGCAGGTGCAAAAGATATTCCAGGCTTTCATGAGCCCCGGTTCCGTGACGGAGCGCCTGCATTTCTTTGTTGCCGAATACGACCCCGCCAGCCGCATCGGCAACGGCGGCGGCCTGGCGCATGAAGGCGAGGATATTGAAGTGCTCGAGCTGCCTATGGCGCAAGCGCTGCAGATGGTGGCCGATGGCCGCATCTGCGATGGCAAGACCATCATGTTGCTGCAGCATGCGCAATTGCACTTGATGCCGCCAGCGCAAGCGATGCGGCGGGGCCTGCAGATTCTGGTTGCCGGCCCCTACCGTTCCGGCACGGGCGACGATCCCGCCCTGATGGCGGCGAATGTGGCGGCCATGCAAGCCGTCTGCCTGCCGCTGTATGCCAAGGGACACATGCCCGTGCTCGGTGAATGGCTGGCTCTGCCTATGCTGGCGCTGGCCGGTTCAATCCGGGTGGGCGATGCCGTGTATGAGGAACTGTTCCACGCGCATGCGACGCGTTTGCTCAGCCATTGCGATGCCGTGCTGCGCCTAGTCGGCGCGTCCCAGGGCGCCGACCAGATGGTCGATGTGGCGCGCGGCCTGGGCTTACCCGTATTTTTCTCGCTGGACGAGATTTCGCAGGCGTAAAAAAAGCGAAGCCCACGGGCTTCGCTTTTTGTCATTTTAGGGAGCGCCTGAAAAATTCCCAGGGCTAGGCGTCTTGCCGAAGGCAGTACGAATGTACGACGAGGCAATGCAACGACGCCATGGGTATTTTCTCAGGTGCTCCTAACGCGATTTCACGAATGGGATACCGATAGCCTTTGGCGCGATGGATTTCGCCATCAAGCCCGCCAGCACGATCACCGTGACCACGTACGGCACCATCTGGATCAGCGAGCCGGGGATGCGGCCCACGACAGGCAAGTCCACGCCTTCGATCTGGATCTGGATGGCGGCGAAGAAGCCGAACATCAGACAGCCGAGGAAAGTGTAGACGGGACGCCAGTTGCCGAACACCATGGCCGTCAGGGCCAGGTAGCCGGCGCCGGCCGACATGTCGCGCAGGAAGAAGCCGCTTTGCACGATGGCCAGGTAGGCGCCCGAGAACGAGCACAGGATGCCGGCCACCAGCATGGCCAGGTAGCGCGTCGCTTCCACGCTGACGCCGGCCGAGTCCGCCGCATGCGGGTTTTCGCCGCAGGCGCGCAGGCGCAGGCCGAAACGCGTGTGGTACAGCAGCCAGTGCACGAGCGGAATCAGCAGGAAGGCCACGTAGACGAGGATGGAATGGCCGCCGATCAGATGGGCATACACCCAGCCGATGAAGGGAATGTGCTCCACGTACTGTGTCCCCGGCAAGACCACGTCGAACAGCCGCGCCGAACCGAGGTCGGGCGTGCGGCCGCCTTGCTGGAAGAAAAATTGCGCCAGAACAAACGTCAGGCCGCTCATGGCGATATTGATGGCCATGCCGGCCACCAGCTGATTGCCCTTTTGCGTGATGCTGACATACGCCTGCAGCAGGGCCAGGGCGACGCAGACCAGCATGCCGGCCGCCATGCCGTAGTACGGGTTTTGCGTCGTGTAGGCCACGGCGGCGGAAGCGAAGGCGCTGGCCAGGATCTTGCCTTCCAGGCCGATGTCGATCATGCCGCTGCGTTCGGCAAACAGGCCGGCCATGGCGGCAAATATCAGGACGGGCGCATTGCGCACGGTCGATACCAGGATGCTGGCGAAATGAAAGTCGTCGAGTGTCATGGTTTAGCCTTTGGTGCGCTTGAGCAGGGCGGAAATGGCCGGAGCATAAAAGTTTTCCATCGCGCCGCAGAACAGGATGATCAAGCCCTGGATGAAAATGAAGGTTTCCGTTGGGATATTCGGTTTTTCCAGCGACAGGTCGAAGCCGCCCTGGATCAGCGCGCCGAACAGCACGGCCGACAGGAAGATGCCGACCGGATGCTGGCGGCCCATCAGCGCGATGGCGATGCCGATGAAGCCGGCGCCACCTACGAAGTTGAGCGACAAATAGTGCGTCGAACCCATGATGGAATTGACGGCACCGAGGCCCGCCAGCGCGCCGGAAATGAGCATGACGATGATGATCATCTTACTGATCGATACGCCCGCATAGTGGGCCGCATGCTTGTTCAGACCCGTGGCGCGCAGCTTGAAGCCCCAAGACGAGCGCCAGACCATCACGCCATAGATCACCAGCGCTGCAATTGCCAGCAGGAAACTGATGTTCAGCGGCGTATCGCCCAAGGATGGGAACCAGGTGGAGAGGCGCGGCATTTCGCCGCTTTCCGCAAACACGCGGCTGGCCGTGTTTTGCTCACCCTTCGGTATGATGTATCTCACGATCACGGAATTCATCAACGAAGACGCAATATAGTTGAACATGATGGTGGTGACCACGATGTGGCTGCCACGCTTGGCTTGCAGATAGCCGGGAAAAAAGCCCCACAATGCGCCGAACACGGCCGCACTGATCATGGCCACTGGAATCAAGGCCCATGCAGATAGGGATTGATCGAAAGCCAGCATGGCGCAAGTGATACCCAGGCCACCGATATACATCTGGCCTTCGGAACCGATATTGAACAGGCCGGCCTGCATCGCCACGGAAACCGACAGGCCCGTGAAAATGAAGGTGCTGGCGTAGAACAGGGTGTAGCTCAGGCCTTCCGGATTGAGGATGGCGCTGTTGACGAGGATACCCAGCGATTCGGCCGGGTCTTCGCCCAGCATATAAATCACCAGGGCTGCGACCAGCAAGGCCGACAGCAGGTTTAACATGGGCATGACAAAGGCTGTCGCCCAGCGTGGCAAGTCGTTATTCATGATTTATGCATTCCCCCCATCAACAGACCGATGCGGGTGGTATCGAATTCTTCAATTTTCAGTTCGCCGGTGATGCGTCCGCCGCACATGACGAGAATGCGGTCGGCCAGCGCCCGCACTTCCTCCAGTTCGACGGACACCAGCAGGATCGCCACGCCTGCGTCGCGCAGGGCCAGCAATTGCGTATGGATGCTTTCGATGGTGCCGATGTCGACGCCGCGCGTGGGTTGCCCCACCAGCATCAGTTTCGGCTTGGCCAGCACTTCGCGCGCGATCACCACCTTTTGTTGGTTACCGCCCGACAACAAGCCGATGCGCAAGTCCGGGTTGGCCGGGCGTACGTCGAAAGTCTTCAGCAGTTCCGCGCAGCGGGCGCCGATAGCCTTGAAGTTGAACAAGCCCCAGCGGTTTTTCAGGTGATCCTGGTAACCGAGGATGGTGTTTTGCATGACGGAGAAATTCTTCACCACGCCATCGCGCAAGCGGTCTTCCGGAATATGGGCGATGCCCAGTTCGCGGAAGGCCAGCGGCAAGCCGTCGGCGTCAGTGCGCTTGGCAAATGGCAAGTCCTTGTCCAGGAAGCGCAGCTTGCCCGAAGTGGGCAAACGCATGCCCGACAAAATTTCCAGCAGTTCGCTCTGGCCATTGCCGGAAACGCCCGCGATGGCGACGATTTCGCCGGCACGCAAGTTGAAACCGATGTCGGCCAGCAATTTGACCTGTTGCGCGTCGGCCAGTTGCAGACCATCGACTTCCAGCACCGTGGCGCCCGGGTTGTAGGGCGCACGCGGCAGATGGCTCTGAATGGGGCGGCCGACCATCATATTGGCCAGTTCCTCTTTCGAGGTGGTCGCCGTGGCAACGGCGCCCACCACCGTGCCGCCGCGCATGACGGTGACGTTGTCGGTGATTTCCAGGATCTCTTGCAGCTTGTGCGTGATCAGGATGATGGTCTTGCCTTGCTCCTTGAACAGACGCAGGATTTCAAACAGCGAGGCCGTTTCTTGCGCCGTCAGCACGGCCGTCGGCTCGTCGAGGATCAGGATATTGGCGCTGCGGTAAATCTGCTTGAGAATTTCCACCCGCTGCTGCGCACCGACGGAGAGGTCTTCGATTTTCGCCAGCGGGTCGACGTCGAGGCGGTAGCGCGTGCAAATGTCGCGCAATTTGGCTTCCGCTTCGGTGCGATGGCTGGCCAGACGAAAACCGCCTTCCGTGCCCAGCATGATATTGTCGAGGACGGTGAAGTTCTCGACCAGCATGAAATGCTGGTGCACCATGCCGATGCCGAGATTGATCGCTTCCTGGCTGTTGCGGATAGGCTGTACTTTTCCGTCGAGCAAGATTTCTCCGCCGTCGGCACGGTAATACCCGTACAGGATGCTCATCAAGGTCGATTTGCCGGCGCCGTTTTCCCCCACCAGGCCGTGGATACTGCCCTTGGCGATGGAGAAGCTGACGTCGGCGTTCGCCTTCACATGTCCAAACTGCTTGGAAATGCTGCGAAATTCTACTGCTGGCTGCATAGGTTCATAACTGGATAGTTTCATGGAAACGCGCCGCGCGGGGACAGGCCCCGGCGGCGCGCTAGAAGATACGGAGAAAAATTAAACCGGGCAGCTGCTGCCGACGCGGTAATCGATCACTTTGATCTTGCCATCGATAATGTCCTTACGCGCACCCAACACGCGCTTTTCGATTTCTGGCGTAATCAGCTTGCGGTTGTTGGCGTCGAGCGCCCAATCCACGCCGCCTTCTTTCAATCCTTTGTAGCTGACGCCGCCCTTCCAGGTGCCGTTCTTGACTTGCATGAAGCTGTCATACACGGTGTTGTCGACGCGCTTGACCATCGAAGTCAGGATGCTGCCTGGATACAAACCATTCTGGTTCGAATCGACGCCGATCGCCAGCTTGCCTTTTTCCTTGGCCATTTGCAGGGTGCCCATGCCGCTGCCGCCAGCGACGGCGAAGACGACATCGACGCCGCGCTCGAATTGCGAGCGGGCCAGTTCGCCACCCTTGGCCGGATCATTCCAGGCGCCGGAGGTGGTGCCAACCATGTTTTGCGTGATTTCCGTCTTCGCGTTCACGGCCTTGACGCCTTGCGCGTAGCCACAGGCGAAGTTGCGGATCAGGGGAATATCGATGCCGCCGATAAAGCCGACTTTCTTGCTCTTGCTGGCCATGGCCGCAGCCACGCCCACCAGGTAGGAGCCTTCTTCTTCCTTGAAGACGACGGAATTGACGTTGCTGCCGGCAGCCTGGCCGTCGATCAGCACGAATTTCACATTCGGAAATTCCTTGGCGACCTTTTGCACGGCTTGCGTTTGCGCAAAGCCGATGGCGGCAATCATGTCGAGTTTCTTGCGGGCCAGGCCACGCATGACTTGTTCAGCCTGCGTATCGCTTGAGGCCTGCACTTCGATGAAGGAAATGCCTGTGTCTTTTTTGAAGCGTGATGCGCCTTCGAAAGCGGATTGGTTGAACGACTTGTCGAACTTGCCGCCCGCGTCATACACGACACCCAGTTTTGGGGTAGCCGCGGACGCTTGAGCAGTTAAAAATACGGCT
Source organism: Janthinobacterium sp. DSP2-3-3 (assembly GCF_049897325.1). Lineage (NCBI taxonomy): Bacteria > Pseudomonadati > Pseudomonadota > Betaproteobacteria > Burkholderiales > Oxalobacteraceae > Janthinobacterium > Janthinobacterium sp. DSP2-3-3. The sequence continues at coordinate 24,580 of NZ_JAFCWA010000013.1, forward strand.
GCGATCGTCAAACTAAATTGTGTAAGTTTCATGAGTGGCTCCTGGAAGATCGATATTGTATATTTTTTATAGGTGAAACATATAATTTGGGGCCGATTTAGCCTGTTTTTGATGCACGAGGTGATGATTCCTTATCAACATTGCACTGTATTGCACAAGATCATTGCTGGCCTTGTCTGCTTTAATGTCGTCAATGTGATGCTCATGCAACAGTCGCGCCCCGTCTCTTTTATAGGTACAACATCGAATGTGGCTGCCGGAGCGGGCTGGGATGCGCCGTCAATTGACGGGCAGGGCAAGCACGGAACCGGCGCCGCGATGGGCGTCCGGATCACTATGCATCATGCCAGATATGTATGACAAATACGTTTTTGTTTAGCTATTTATATGAAAGTCATATAAATTGGCCGCGTCAGACCGGGCCGCGTCAGCCTGGCGTCAGGTTGACGGGGGATTGATGATATTCAGGAAGGCCCGCACGACAGGGGCGTCGTCCAGTGTGGTGTAGCTGATGTACAGATTGGCCGATGGGGGATTGGTCTTGATCGGCAGGAAGACGACGCCGGGCCAGCCGATGCGGCTCGTGGTTTCCGGCACCAGGGTCACGCCCAGGCCCGCGCCCACCATGGCCAGCAAGGTTTGCGGCTCGCTCGCTTCCTGGAAAATCACGGGCTCGAAACCGGCATTGATGCAGCATTGCACCAGGTAGCGGGGAAAGGCCGACTTGTCGAGGTTCAAGGTGAGCATGGGCTCGTGAGCGATGTCGATCAGCTCGATGGCCGTGTTTTTTGCCAGCGGATGGTGTTCATTGACGGCCACGCAGACGTTTTCGCGGAAGCACAATTCCTGGCGTAAATTATCGTGACGCAAGTCGTCGTCGTTAAGCTTCGGTTCGCGCCAGAAACCCACGTCGATCTGCTTGGCGCGCAAGGCTTCGTATTGCACCGTGGGACCGAATTCATGGATGGTCCAGGTGACGCGGGGAAATTTGGTCTGGAATTCTTCCAGCAGGCTGGGGATGGGACCCCACATGGCCGAGCCGACGATGCCCACGCGTAAGCGGCCCACTTCGCCGCGGTCGATCTGACGGATGGTGTCGATGGTCATGCGCATCTTGGCCAGCAGATCGGCTGCCTCGTTCATCAGCGCCTTGCCCGCCACGGTCAGCTCGAAGGTGCGCGTGGTGCGCGCAAACAGGCGCACGCCCAATTCGCTTTCCAGTTTCATGATCTGCTGGCTCAGGGGCGGCTGCGAGATATGCAGGCGCTCGGCGGCGCGGCTGAAGCTTTTCTCCTCGGCGACGGCAAGAAAATACTTTAACTGTTTCAGATCGATGGACATGCTTTCCTTGGCGTTGCGTCTTGCTAGGCGATGGAACTGTGTGTGCACCGCTGGCAGTGCGCACACTTCTATACAGCAGTCTTATTATCGTGCCACGAGCGCCTGCATGGCAATGGCCAGCGCGGTGCCGACCTGGGCATTGTGCTTGACCAGGGCGATATTCGTCGCCAGGCTGCGCCCGTCCGTCAACTGCTTGATGCGCGACAACAGGAATGGCGTGACTTGCTTGCCCTTCACGCCGCCCGCGTCCGCTTCTTGCAGCGCTTGCGTGGTGATCGCGTCGATTTCTTCCTTCGGCATGGCTTGCGCGGCCGGCACCGGGTTGCTGACGATCACACCGCCTGTCAAGCCCAGCTGCCACTTGGTGTCGATGAAGGCGGCCTGCTCGGCGGCGGTATCGAGGCGGAAATCGGCCTTGAAGCCGCTTTCGCGCGTAAAGAAAGCGGGAAAACCTTCCTGGCCCACGCTGATGACGGGCACGCCATGCGTTTCCAGGTATTCCAGGGTCAGGCCGATGTCGAGGATGGATTTGACGCCCGCGCAGACGACGGCCACCGAGGTTTGCGCCAGTTCCTGCAAGTCGGCGGAAATGTCGAAGCTGGTTTCCGCGCCGCGGTGCACGCCGCCGATGCCGCCCGTAACGAACACGGCGATGCCGGCCAGCTGCGCGCAAATCATGGTGGCGGCCACGGTGGTGGCGCCCAATTTACCCTGCGACAAGACGAACGGCAGGTCGCGGCGGCTGACCTTCATGGCGTCGGGCGAGGTGCCCAGCAGTTCCAGCTGCTCTGGCGACAAGCCCACACAAATCTTGCCGCCGATGATGGCGATGGTGGCCGGCACGGCGCCGCCGTCACGGATGATCTTTTCCACTTCGCGCGCCATTTCCACGTTTTGCGGATACGGCATGCCGTGCGAAATGATGGTCGATTCCAGCGCCACGATGGCCTTGCCGGCGGCGCGCGCGTCGAGTACTTCTTGCGAGAACGAGAGGAAGCTATTCAATTGTGTCATGGTTCAGTCCTGTTGAAAGAGGCTAGGGGGAGGCGGCGCCAGATCGGCGTCGTCGATGTCGTCGAGCGCGCCGGCCGAAATCAGGGGCGAGACGGTGGCGTCGGATTCCAGGGTCATGGCGGCCAGCTTCAGACCGCGCCGGCACGCCAGTTTCAAATCGCTGCTGTCGTGGTACAGCGACCAGCAGACGGCGGCGGAAAAAGCGTCGCCAGCGCCCGTCACGTCGACGGCGTCCACTTCGCGCGCGGCCAGGTGGACAATAGGCGCGTCCGGGCCGTCGCCATCCGTAAAGTACACGCCTTCGCCGCCGCAGGTGACGATCACCTGGCGCGCGCCCTGGCGCTGCACTTCGCGGCAGGCGGCGCGCACCTCAAACGCCGTCGGCAAGGCGCGTGCCACGCGCGTTTCCAGTTCGCCCCGGTTAAGGATCAGCAGGTGTAAGCCCGTCAGGTCTTGCGGCAGGTGCGCCATCTTCGGCTGCGAGACGGCGACGATGACGAGCGGCGTTGCGTGGGCCGCGTCCTGGCGCGCGTCGGCCAGCAGTGTTTGTACGCTGTCGTGGCCCAGGTTCAGGTCGCAGACGGTGAGGGCGGCGGCGGCGCGCTGCGGCTGGCGGCTATGCAAAAAGGTTGGGGTCAGCTGTTCGTAGAGTTGCATGTTGGCCATCGCCAGCAGCATTTCGCCATGTTCGTCGAGCACGGCCGTGTAAGTGCCGCTGCTGGTGTTACTCAGATGTAAGCTGCCGCGCATATCGATACCCGCGTCTTCCGCATGCGTCTGCAGGGCGTGGCCGGCAGCGTCGTCGCCCAGCGCCGTCAGCAGGGCGACCGGGATCGACAGGCGGGCCAGGTTTTCCGCGATGTTGCGGCCTACGCCGCCAAACACTTCTTCCGAGCGCACGGGATTCGAGGTGCCCATCTGCAGGGTCGCCAGAGTGCGCATCTTGCGGTCGAGGTTGGCGGCACCGATGCACAGCACGGGGCGGCTGTCGGGCAGCACGTAAGCGCGTCCCAGCAGGCGCCGCTCGCGTATGAGTCCAGCGATGTGGCCGGCGACGGCCGAGCGCGACAAGCCCAGCTCGCTCGCCAGGTCTTGCTGCGAGATGAAGGGGTTGTTGCGGATCAGCGTGTACAGCTGGTCTTTTTTATTGGTATCGGTCACAAGGTGTTCACTGAAGGTTTAAACATTTGTCTGAAACTTTAAACATTTGTCTAGGCGGTGTCAAGTTCGTGTCAAGCTCGTCTCAAGTTCGCGTCAAGCGTGCGCCAAAAGTGGTCGTATGGAGCTTGTATGCATGCATTTCCCGGGCATGGCGAACCTGGGCTTGTCTCGACTATAATATCGGCCATTTATATTTGAATTATATAAATGGGCAAGAAAAATGGTATTTGCCATACATATTCCGTTTGATGCATAGTGGCGGCAAATAGAGGCAATACGCATTTCGATATACCTGTAACACCATACATACCCGATACCTGGGCCGCAGTCCCTCAGCGGGGACGGCTGCGCAGGCAGCAACCATCATCATTAGTCAAACAGAGGATAACCATGTCGAACAACGCCCCTTTCCACGCCGCCGAAATCATCCGTGCCCGCGCCCCAGAAAATTTCAAGCCGCGCGTGGCGATGATCCTCGGCTCCGGCCTGGGTGTATTGGCCGAGCAGATGACGGACGCCGTCAGCATCAGCTTTGACGAATTGCCGGGTTTCCCGATCAGCACCGTGCACGGCCATGCCGGCGAACTGGTGGTCGGCAACCTGTCGGGCGTCGCCGTCGTCTGCATGAAGGGCCGTGGCCACTTCTATGAAGGCTATGGCATGGGCGTGATGACGAGCGCCATCCGCACCCTGAAACTGCTGGGCTGCGAAATGCTGTTCGTCACCAACGCCGCCGGTTCCCTGCGCCCTGAAGTGGACGCCGGCAGCCTGGTGGCCATCAGCGACCATATCAACCTGCTGCCAGGCACGCCGATGGTCGGCCCGAACGACGACCGCTTCGGTCCGCGCTTCTTCAGCATGGCCAACGCCTATGACGCCGAACTGCGCCAGCAAGTCAAGGACACGGCGGCCGCCAGCGGCATCACCCTGCACGAAGGCGTGTTCGTCGCCTACCCTGGCCCGAACTTCGAAACGGCTGCGGAAATCCGCATGATGGCCCGCCTGGGCGCCGACACGGTTGGCATGTCCGTGGTGCCGGAAGTGGTCTCGGCCCGTCATTGCGACCTGAAAGTGGTGGGCGTGTCCGTCATCACCAACCTGGCCGAAGGCATGTCGCCATTCGCCCTGTCGCACGAACAAACCCTGAAATACGCGGCCATCGGCGCGAAAGACCTGGTCAAGCTGATCCTGGCTTTCCTGGCCAAGGTTGCTGAAAAACCGCAAGCTTAAGCACTTTTTTACGCAGTAGCGGCGCGCCGGCCACCGGCGCTGCCGCGCGGCAGGCCGGGGAAATCCGGCCTACACTATCCGCATCATCCCGCATCATTCCATAAAGCGAGCCTTATCATGTCACGCGCATTTATCCTCCTGCTTGATTCCTTCGGCCTTGGCGCGACGCCAGACGCCGCCAAGTATGGCGACGCAGGTGCCAATACCTTTGGCCACATTGCCAGCACTGTCGCCAAAAGCGGCAAGACCTTGAAACTCCCGAACATGGAACGCCTGGGACTGGGCGCCGCGGCGCACCTGGCCAGCGGCGAATGGGCCACGGGCTTCGACCAGCGCGACGGTTTCACCGGCGCCTACGGCGCGGCGCGCGAGCGCTCCACCGGCAAGGATACACAGAGCGGCCATTGGGAAATCGCCGGCGTGCCCGTGGAATTCGACTGGGGATATTTTCCCCGCACCACGCCGTCGTTCCCCGCCGACTTGACCGACAAACTGAAAGCCATGTCGGGCGTGCCCGGCTTCCTCGGCGACTGCCATGCCTCGGGCACGGACATCATCAACAAGCATGGCGATGAACACGTCGCCACCGGCAAGCTGATTATTTATACGTCGGGCGACTCGGTGATGCAGATCGCCGCGCACGAAGAATCGTTCGGCCTCGAGCGCCTGTACCAGGTGTGCGAAATGGCCTTCAAGCTGGTCGAACCGTACAACATCGGTCGCGTCATCGCACGCCCGTTCACCGGCAGCAATGGCAACTACACGCGCACCAGCAATCGCCACGACTATGCCGTCGCGCCGCCAAGCAAGACCCTGCTCGATCACGTCAAGGATGCGGGCGGCGAAGTCGTCGGCCTGGGCAAGATCAGCGACATTTTCGCTACCCAAGGCATCTCGCGCGTCGTCAAGGGCGTCGACAACATGGCGCTGTTCGAAGCGCTGTTGAAGACGGCCGATGAAGTGCAGGACAAGTCGCTCACCTTCGTCAATTTCGTCGATTTCGACCAGGCCTTCGGCCACCGCCGCAACGTCGAGGGCTATGCCGACGCACTGCGCGAAATGGATGCGCGCCTGCCGGAATTCATGGCCAAGCTCAAGGAAGGCGACCTGGTCGTGATCACCGCCGACCATGGCTGCGACCCGACCTGGCACGGCTCCGACCACACCCGCGAACACATTCCGATGATCTTCTTCGGTCCCGGCGTCGCCCCGCGCGCACTGGGTATTTCCGAGACGTTCTCCGATATTGGCCAAACCCTCGCCAAGCACCTTGGCGTACCACCACTTGCTAATGGAACCAGCTTGTTATGACACTCATGCACCCCGAATTCAAGCGTAACGAGGCCGTAGGCCTCGACCTGGGCTGGATCAACCAGATCCGCGTCAACCGCGCCGCGACAGACCGCCGCGCGGCCAGCCTGGCGAACCGCCGTACGGTGAAAAAGGAATACCAGGCCGCCTGGCTGGTGAAAGCCATCCAGATGATCGACCTCACCACCCTGGGCGGCGACGATACGCCGGGCCGCGTGGAACGTCTGTGCATGAAGGCCATGCGCCCCTTGCGCGCCGACCTGATGGATGCCCTGGGCTTGACGCAATTGAGCACCGGCGCCGTGTGCGTGTACCACGAGATGATCCAGCCGGCCGTGAAAGTCATTCAGGGCCGCCTGCCCATCGCCGCCGTGTCGACGGGTTTCCCGGCCGGCCTGACGAGCATGGAAACGAAGCTGCGCGAGATCGAACTGTCGGTCGCCGCCGGCGCTTCCGAGATCGATATCGTCATCACGCGCCAGCATGTCCTGAACGGCAACTGGCAAGTGCTGTACGACGAAATGCTGGCTTACCGCAAGGCCTGCGGCGAAGCGCACGTGAAGGCGATTCTGGCCACGGGCGATTTGCTGACCATGGAAAACGTGGCCAAGGCTTCGTGGGTTTGCATGATGGCAGGCGCCGATTTCATCAAAACCTCCACCGGCAAGGAAGGCGTGAACGCCACCATTCCCGTGGCCCTGACGATGGTGCGCACGATCCGCGAATACCACGAGCAGACGGGCTTCCAGGTGGGCTTCAAGCCTGCCGGCGGCGTCAGCTCGGCCAAGAGCGCGCTGCAATACCTGACCCTGATGAAGGAAGAACTGGGCAACGAATGGCTGCAGCCGCACCTGTTCCGCATCGGCGCTTCCAGCCTGCTGACCGACATCGAGCGCCAGCTCGAGCACTACGTCACCGGCAGCTACTCGGCCAATCATCGTCACGCACAACCTTAAAGAACATTCGTCATGCCTACAATTAACGAGATTCTCACTACTATGGACTACGGCCCTGCTCCCGAAAGTCAAAAAGAAGCACAGGCGTGGCTCGACGGCCACCAGCGCACATTCGGCCTGTTCATCGACAATGTCTGGAGCGAGCCGGCCGAGCTGTTCGCTTCGACCAATCCGGCCGACGGCAGTGCCCTGGCCGAGCTGACGCAAGCGAGCGACCTTGACGTGGAACGCGCCGTGGAAGCGGCGCGCCGCGCGCTGCCCGTTTGGCAAGGCATGGGTGGCCATGGCCGCGCCAAGGTCATGTACGCGCTGGCACGCTTGCTGCAGAAGCATTCGCGTCTGTTCGCCGTACTGGAAACCCTGGACAACGGCAAGACCATCCGCGAAACGCGCGATATCGATCTGCCGCTGGCCGCGCGCCATTTTTATCATCACGCCGGCTGGGCGCAGCTGCAATCGGAAGAATTCGCCGACTACCGCGCCGTGGGTGTGGTGGGCCAGATCGTGCCGTGGAATTTCCCCCTGCTGATGCTGTCGTGGAAAATCGCCCCGGCCCTGGCGGCCGGTAACACGGTGGTCTTCAAGCCGGCTGAATTCACGTCGCTGACCGCCATGCTGTTCGCCGAGTTGTGCCTGCAAGCTGGCGTGCCGGCCGGCGTGGTCAATATCGTCACCGGCGACGGCCGCGTGGGTTCGGCCATCGTCAACCATCCTGGCGTCGACAAGATCGCGTTTACGGGCTCCACGGAAGTGGGCCGTTTGATTCGTGTAGCGACGGCCGGCAGCGGCAAGAAGCTGTCGCTGGAGCTGGGCGGCAAGTCGCCATTCATCGTCTTTGAAGACGCGGACCTGGATGGCGCCGTGGAAGGCTTGGTCGATTCGATCTGGTTCAACCAGGGACAAGTGTGCTGCTCCGGTTCGCGCCTGCTGGTGCAGGAATCGATCCAGGAACGCTTCCTGAACAAGGTGCGCGCGCGTATGGAAAACCTGCGCCTCGGTTCGCCCCTGGACAAATCGATGGACGTGGGCGCGCTGGTCGATCCGGTGCAGCGCCAGCGCATCGCCGCGCTGGTCGATACCGCCCGCGCCGAAGGCTGCGACGTGTGGCAACCGGCGTGTGAATTGCCTGCCGATGGTTCGTGGTTCCCGCCCACCCTAATCACGGGCGCGTCCACGTCGGCCGCCGTGGCACAGGCTGAAATCTTCGGTCCCGTACTGGTGGCGATGAGCTTCCGCACGCCGCCTGAAGCGGTGCAACTGGCGAACAACACGGTGTACGGCCTGGCCGCCAGCGTGTGGACCGAGTCGATCAGCCTGGCCCTCGATATCGCTCCCGCCATCAAGGCTGGCGTGGTGTGGATCAACAGCGCCAATCAGTTCGACGCCGCTTGCGGCTTCGGCGGCTATCGCGAATCGGGCTTCGGCCGCGAAGGCGGCCGCGAAGGCATGCTGGAATACATGACGGCCCTGGCCGAAGATGCGCGCCCGGCCTTGCCGGTGGTGCAGGCCAAGGCCAAAGGGAATGCGAAACCGGCGGTAGCCGACCCCATCGCCATCGACCGCACGGCCAAGATGTACATCGGCGGCAAGCAGGCGCGCCCTGACAGCGCCTACAGCGCGCCCGTATTCGGCGCGAACGGCGCCCTGCTGGCCGAAGTGGGCGTGGGTAGTCGCAAGGATATCCGCAACGCTGTCGAAGCGGCGCATAAAGCGTCTGGCTGGAGCAGCGCGACGGCGCACAACCGCGCGCAAGTGCTGTACTACATCGCCGAAAACCTGGCGGCGCGCGCCGATGAATTTGCCGCCCGCATTGCCGCCATGACGGGCAGTAAAAATCCTGAGAAGGAAGTGCAGGCATCGATCGAACGCCTGTTCTATTACGCGGCCTGGGCCGACAAGTACGATGGCCTGGCGCACCAGCCGCCCACCAAGGGCATCACCGTGGCGCTGAACGAAGCGGTTGGCGTGATCGGCATCGTTTGCCCGAATGAAGCGCCTTTGCTGGGCTTCATCTCGCTGGTGGCGCCGGCCATCGCGCTGGGCAACCGCGTGGTGGTGGTGCCATCGGAAGCGCATCCGCTCTCCGCGCTGGACCTGTACCAGGTTTTCGATACGTCCGACTTGCCTGGCGGCGTCGTCAACATCATCAGCGGCAACGCCGATGAACTGGCGCGCACCCTGGCCACGCACGCCGATATCGACGCCGTCTGGCGCCACGACGGTTCCGCCGAAGGCTGCGCGGAAGTCGAGCGCTTGTCGGCTGCTACCCTGAAGCGCACCTGGGTCGGCGGCGCCAAAGGCCGCGACTGGTATAGCGCCGCCCAAAGCGGCGGCCGTGCCGTGCTGGCGCATGCGTCGCAAGTGAAAAACGTGTGGATTCCTTACGGCGTCTAATCGATAAGTAGTGCTGGCAAAGCTGGGGTCAGAGCTGTCGGCTCTGACCCCAAATCTCATGATCGGAGTTATTCGATGTTGTTAACCCAGGAAATTATTCGCAAGAAGCGCGACAAGGGCGTGTTGAGCGCCGAGGAAATCCAGTTTTTCGTGCGTGGCATCACTGACGGCAGCGTCAGCGAAGGCCAGATCGCGGCGCTGGGAATGGCCGTCTTTTTCAACGACATGAACATGGACGAGCGCGTGGCGTTCACCCTGGCCATGCGCGATTCCGGCCACGTGCTCGATTGGCGTTCGCTGAACCTGCCCGGCCCTGTCGTCGACAAGCATTCGACGGGCGGCGTGGGCGACGTCGTTTCCCTGCTGCTGGGCCCTATGGTCGCCGCGTGCGGCGGTTACGTGCCGATGATCTCGGGCCGCGGCCTGGGCCACACGGGCGGCACGCTGGACAAGTTCGATGCCATTCCCGGCTACTGCACCGTGCCGGACAATGAACTGTTCCGCAAGGTGGTGCAGGATATCGGCGTGGCCATCATTGGCCAGACGGCGCAGCTGGCGCCGGCCGACAAGCGTTTTTACAGCATCCGCGACGTCACCGCCACGGTGGAATCGGTGGCCATGATCACCGGCTCCATCCTGTCGAAGAAACTGTCGGCCGGCCTGGACGCGCTGGTGATGGATGTCAAAGTGGGCACGGGCGCCTTCATGCCGACCTATGACAAGTCGGTGGAACTGGCCGAGAGCATTGTCGCCGTCGGCAATGGCGCGGGCATGCAGACGTCGGCCATCCTGACGGACATGAACGAATCGCTGGCGCCATATGCTGGCAATGCGCTGGAAGTGCGTGGCGCCATGGATTACCTGACGGGCCGTTCGCGTCCCGTGCGCCTGCATGAAGTCACCCTGGCGCTGTGCGCCGAGATGCTGGTGCTGGGCGGCCTGGCTGCGACTGAAGAAGAAGCGCGCGTGAAATTGATGGCTGCCCTCGATTCGGGCGAAGCGGCCGAGCGCTTCTCGCGCATGGTCTCCGCGCTGGGCGGCCCGGCGGACTTGATCGAGGATCCGGACAAGCACCTGGAGCAGGCGCCGTTCGTCGTGCCGGCACCAGCGCTGTCGTCCGGTTACGCGAATGTGCGCGATTGCCGCGCCATCGGCCTGGCCGTGGTGGCCTTGGGTGGTGGCCGCCGTCGCCCGACGGACAGTATCGATTTCGCTGTCGGCCTGACGGATCTGGTGGGCCTGGGCGAGCCAGTGGCTGTCGGCCAGCCGCTGGCCATGGTGCATGCGCGTACGCCAGCGGCAGCGCAGCAAGCCGTCAAGGAAATCCAGGATGCGTATGCCATCAGCGCAGTGGCGCTGACGCCCAATCCTGTCATTTACCGTACCATTCGTCCGTAAATACTTTTAGCCCCATAGCAAGATCTGGGGTGACCTCAACACATAGATATAAAAATGAATAACCAAGAACTGATCGCCGAAGCCAATGCTGGCCGTGAACTGGCCTACGCGCCGTATTCGCGTTTCAAGGTGGGCGCAGCCCTGCTGTGCAAGGATGGCCGCGTCTTCCGTGGCTGTAACGTGGAAAACGCCGCGTATGGCCTGTGCAACTGCGCCGAGCGCACGGCGTTTTTCAGCGCCATCGCGCATGGCTGCAAGCCGGGCGATTTCGCCAAGCTGGCCGTCACGGGCGATACGGCGGAACCGATCTCGCCATGCGGCGCCTGCCGCCAGGTGATCTTCGAGATGGGCGGCGCCGACCTGCCGGTGATCCTGACGAACCTGAAAAACGATGTCATGGAAGTGACGGCGGGCTGGCTGCTGCCGCACGGCTTCGGCAATTCCGACCTGGATATGCAGTAACAGGATCCGCTTGAACAAGACGATCGACATCCAGGCCGCCGTGGCGATTGCCGCGGCCGAAGCCATGGCCGCCAAGACGCAGGGTACCTTCGGCGTGGGTGGCGTGCTGCTCGATGGCGCCGGCAATGTGCTGCAATCGATGCACAACAATGTCGTGCGCCAGGGCCTGGTGTTCGACCCCACCGCGCATGGCGAGCGCCAACTGGTGGACTGGTATTTTGCCGAACGGGCCAAGGGCACGCCCTTGCCGCCGCCGGGTGAGCTGACCATCGTCACCTCGCTCGACCCGTGCTGCATGTGCACGGGTGCCATTCTGGCGGCCGGTTTCAACGTAGTGGTAGCCGCGCCCGACGTCAAGGCGGGCATCAATTACGATGGCGCTGCCACGTTCACGGCCTTGCCGGCGCCGCTGCAGGCCCAGGCCGGCCGCAGCTTTTGCTATCCGGCCGTGCGCGGTGCCACCGAGTATGCGCGCCTGCCGTCCGGTGCCGCGCCCAGATCTTTTTTCATCGGCAAGAGCATCCATGAGGCGACGCAGGCACTGTGCTCGCTCGTGTTCGAAGCGACATCGGCGCAGGTGATGCAGCTGCTGAACGCCTGCGACGACGTGCATCTGCGCGATCCGGCCACCTTGCCGTCCGAGCATGCCGTGGTGCGCGCTTTGCGCCGCCGCTATCCCGACGCTTTGACTTACCGCTGCGAGCCACATGCGCCCGATGCTGGCCTGGCGCCATTCCTGCAGGCGGCCATGGAGCAGGATGTGCGCGATGGCGGCCAGGGCGACGCGGCCGCCTTGCTCGATTCCTTTGGCAACCTGTTGTTGTGCATGCCGGGAAAATTGGCGCAGTCGGCCATCCGTACGCCATTTATGGAATGCACGCGCCAGTATGCGCAATTGCGTTATGAATTGATGGTGAATGCGGAGCCGGCGCGGCAGGAGGAGATCAAAAGTTACCTGGGTCACCCCAAGTATGGCACTTTCGTGCTGGCCATCGGCCCGGACGACAGCGCCGCCAGTTTCATGACTCTGGGCGCCTACGGCTCCACCATGGAAGGGGCGCTGCCGGAGAATAATCCGGCACAATTCCAATACGTGCACCCGGCCATGGCGGAAGACGCGCTGCTGGCGCTGTGCGACGCCATGCCGCCCCTGTACCGCAAGCTGATACGCATCCGGCCACGCCAGGTGGCTCACCAGGCTTTGATCAGCGCCTTGGGCTAGGCGTCGTCGTCGGGCAGGTTCTTGAGTAAGAAGTCGCGCACGTTTTCGCCCGCCACGCGGCGGATTTGCGCTTCCGACAAGCCCGCATCGAGCAGCGCCTGCGTCAGGCGCGGCAAGCCGCTTGCATCGATGGCGGTGGTAACGGCGCCGTCGAAGTCCGAACCATAGGCCACATGTTCCGCGCCGATCAGCTTTACCGTGTACTTGATGGCGCGCGCGATGGATGCCACATCCTTGCCGCAGACAGCCGTATTCCAGAAACCGATGCCCACCAGGCCACCCTGGGCGGCGATGCGTTTCAATTGTGCGTCGCTCAGGTTGCGTCCATTGGCGCAGGTGCCGCGCACGCCCGTGTGCGACACCATCACGGGGCGTTTCGTCAAAGTTAACACGTCGTCGATGGTGGCAGGCGAGGCGTGTGCCAGGTCGACGATCATCTTGCGCTGCTCCATGGCGCGCAGCCATTGCCGGCCCAGTGGCGTCAGGCCGCCTTTTTTCAAACCATGCTGGGAGCCGGACAGTTCCGTATCGAAGAAATGCGTTGGAGCGGCCATGCGGAAGCCCGCCCGGTACAAGATATCGAGGTTGTCCAGCTTGCCTTCGAGTGCATGTGCGCCTTCCAGTGTTAGCCAGCCGGCCAGCAGGGCGGGATCCTTTTCGCGCGCGGCGATGAAACCGCGCAGCTGGGCGCGGCTGCCGATCACGCGGACCTTGCCATGGCTCTTGGCCGCTTGCTGGCGCAGCTCGTCGGCCTGGTAGGTGGCGCGTGCCAGCAGGCTGTTCCAGGTGGCGGGCGGCAAGCCTTGCGCCATCACCAGTGTCGTGATGTTGTCCGTGTCGCTGCCATTGCGCTCGATATTCATCTTGCGCGGCGTCTTGGTGACGACGGAAAACGCTTGCAGCGCCACGTTGGCCCGCTGCAGGCGGGGGAAGTCGACATGGCCGCGCTGGCTGTCGCGGTTCAGATTGCGTTGCCATAGCAAGCTGTCGGCGTGCAGGTCGGCGATCCACAGGCTCTGGTGCAGGGCCACAGTGGCTGTCGATGGTACCTTGCCAGACGGCGCGTGGACACGGTTGAGGTGCTCGTCGACGAGGACGGGAGCGGACAGGAAGCCGCCGACCAGCGCAAGGCTGGCGGCGGTGAGGGTGCTGATAATCATTGTTCTCCGTCTTACCATGGGTCGTAGGTGCCCAGGCTCCAGATGTGGCCTTCCGGGTCGCGGCAGGTAAAGCCCCGTCCGCCGTAGTCTTCATCCTTGATGTCGAGCACGATCTCGGCGCCGGCCTCGCGCGCGCTGCGGTAGACGGCGTCTGCGTCGCTGACGACCAGGTAGCAGTTCTGCGTGTTGGCGCCGCCGATGTCGCCAGGCAGCTTCATCAGGCGGCCATAGTCGCTGTCGAGGGCCGGTGCCACCATGACCATGCCATTGCCAAAGCTCAGTTGCGCATGGGCAACGCCACCGTTGCCGTCAGGCACGATCAATTGTTTTTCAAAACCGAGTGCGGTGCACAGCCATTCGATGGCGGCGGGGGCATCGCGGTAGCGCAGGCAGGGAATGGTCGTAGCTGCTGTGGCTTTTGCTGTCGTGGTCATCAGAAAACTCCTATGGCAGAGGGGGAGTAGCTTTGATTGTCTATCCTGCGTAGCGTTCCGTCTCAAACCCATCCATCGAGATGGGGTTGATGCCCGTCAATGCTACGCGCATCTATAGTGCCATAGAACAATCATTGCACTCTTGCCACGACGCAAATTTTTATTGCGTTGACTGAGGAGAGTTCGCCGCCTTCGTTTCCGTGCCCGTGTCGTCGCTGTTGCTTGACCATCTCAGCAGCATGACGAGGGCAAACAGCATGATGGCCAGTGGCAAGATGGTGATCAAGAACGCCAGTCCCAGGCAGCACCCCAGCAGCATGGGCCAGGACATGGCGCGCAGGGCGGCCATGCCCTGGCGCGCGTAAGCGCACAGTTCGCTCCAGAAAGCGCTGAAGGAAGTGCTGCCCGGTGCCGAATTGATGTCTTTCATGCCGTTCTCCTGTGGTTGCCGCTGCCGTATGCAGGCTGGCGATGAGTCCACTATAGGTAAAACCTTGCCGCCGAACATCGCGTATGCGACGAATGGCAGGAATGGCGGAGCGAACGGTGAAAGGCTGGGACAAACGGTTATTCAAAGACCTTGAGTTTCAGCTGGACGCTGAGGGCGCCATACAAACGGTCCTTGTAGGAAGGCACGATGGCGATATTCACGCCTACGCGCTGGTATTCATAGCTGATGGTGGGGACCAGGGCCGGGAACCAGCCGCCATCGCGCATCTTTGGATAGCCGCTGAAGCCGCCAACGACGGCGCCGATGCGCAGCGGGCCTACTTTGATGGGCTGGTAGTACACGCCCAGGTAGTTCGAGTAGGCGCGATCGCTATTGTAGAAGCGCCCGGCCGTGACCGACGCGACGGTAGAAAAGCGGTATTCGGCGCCCAGGCCCGGATTGCTGTCGTTCAGGTTCTTGTCGCGCTGAAAGTGGTACGAATAAAAGCCTGCGTTGAGCCAGGTTTCGCTGAGCGGCTGATTGTCGATCATGTTAAAAACATCGGCGTGTGCGCCGCAGGCATATGCCAGCATCAGTGCGCCTAGGAACAATCGTTTCATGCGTGCTTTATCCTTATGATTTCGTACTATGTGGGCTGGCCTCGTCCGGCGCTGCCGCGATCGTATCACCAAGTTGGCTATGCTTCTAAGCAATATTGAAAGTGCAGAACAGACGGCTGTTTGCTCGTCTGTTTTAAGCGTAATCCGGCTGGCTTGGGCGTTCTTCGGGCAGCGACAGGAGAATAATTCTCATTGTGCAACTATGTTTGTATTATTGTTACAAAATTTGTTGGTTTGCGACATCTCAAATCCAATGTATATGATATTCTGACGTCAAGTTAATTTTCTTTCTGGAAATAAAATGTCAAACATGCCTAAATTGTCACTCCTTCTCGTTCTGTCGACCGTGTTCACTGCCGGCGCCGCGCAAGCCGGTGTTGTCGATCTGGGTATCGGTGGCGCCAATTTGTATTCTCTGAGCAACTTCAGCGCGTCCGGCAGCGATGTTGAAGGCGGCGTGTTGGTCGCCGGTAATCTGACGGGGTCTAACTATTCGATCAATGACAAGAACAAGGACGCCTACGTCAAGCACGGTAATACCGGCTATGCGCTGGTCGTTGGCGGCAACCTGAACTACAGCTCCGGTTCGATCAAGAACGGTAACTACTTTGTGGGCGGCAGCACGACGACGAGCAGCGTGGGCCTGAACAAGGCGACCAAGACCACGGCGTCGCCGGTATCGTTTGCCTCCACCTCGGCCCAACTGAAAAACACCTCGACCTCGCTGGCGAAAGTGGCGTCTACGGGCAGCAGCTCGGTAGCCTATGGCGGCATGACCCTGAAGGGTGGCACGGGCAATGTCCAAGTGTTCGACCTGACTTCCGCGACGCTGGGCTCTGTGAACAACTTCAAGTTCAGCAACCTGCACACGAACGACACCCTGATCCTCAATATCAGCGGCACGAACGTGAAGCTGTCCGGTGGCTACGGCGATTTCAGCAAATACAATGTGTTATACAACTTCTATGAAGCACAAAGCATTACCTTGAACGGCGTGGGCCTGTATGGCAGCATTCTGGCGCCGCTGGCGACCCTGGCCGGTGGCAATGGCCAGATCAACGGCAACGTGGTGGTGGGTAACTGGGCCTCTAACATCCAGGTCAACGCCAACCATTATTTCAACGCTACCAACGTGGCCGGTTATGTCTCGGCCGTGCCGGAACCGGAAACCTATGCGATGTTGTTGGCAGGCCTGGGGCTGGTTGGCTGCATGGCGCGCCGCCGCAAAAGCAAGACGGTAGCGTAAGCGTTCGCGCTGTTCAGGAAACCGCCTTTCAAGGCGGTTTTTTTTCGCCTGCTGGCGGCATGGACACCGCCGCCTGCACCATGTGCGTGAGCAGGATTTCGGCATCCTCGTAATCCTTGCGCGTGAGCTGCTTGCGTTCCAGCACCAGGGCCATTTGCGCCGAAAAATCCGCATACGATTGCGTCATCGCCCAGATGGCGAACATCAGGTGCGTGGCGTTGACGGGCGCGATCCTGCCGGCCGCGATCCAGCCTTCGAAGACGGCGATATCCTTGCGCAGCAGGGGCACGACCCTGTCGCGTATCTGCGCGCCGTACAGGGGCGCGCCATTGATCACTTCCAGCGCATACACGCGCGAAGCCCATGGCTGTTCGCGCGAAAAACGCAGCTTGGCGCCGATATAGGCGCGCAGCACATCGCGCGGTTCGTCGTGCTCATTGGCCAGCGACTCCATGCGCGCCAGCCAGTCGTCGAGCACATCGTCGAGCACGCGCTGGTACAGCAGCTGCTTGGACGGGAAGTAATACATCAGGTTTTGCTTCGACAGGCCAGCCCGCTCGGCGATGGTGGCGATCGAGGCGCCCTCATAGCCGCTTTCCGCGAACACGCGCACGGCTTGTTCCAGGATGTCCGCTTCCAGGCGGTCGCGGTTTTGCAGGCGCCGGCCGCCGGCATTTTTCACGGAAAGGGCAGGGGATTTATCGCTGGCCATGGCGGATTCTTTAGCGTGGGCGTATCGATTGCAGGAAAACTTGCAGCACGGGGGTATCGGTGTAGGCCACGTTGAAGCGGAACCACACCGTCTCGGGCGCGCGCAGCATGAAAAATTCATTCGGCGACAGCAGGATGCCGGCCTTCAAAGCCATGTCGGCGATGATCTTGCCATTCCACTCCGGCGTTTGCAGGTCGGGCCAGCCGGCGCTGACGAACATGCCACCGCGGGGCCGCGCCACGGGCTCCATGCCTGCCTGCGCCAGGCAGTCGATGCTGCGTTCGCGGGCCGCATCGAGTTGCGCCACCAGGCGCTCGACCATGCGCTTGTAGGGCCGCGCGCAGATGGCGTGGTAGACGGCGCGCTCGTTGATTTCCGACGTCGTCAGTCCCGCCAGCATTTTCACGCGCACCAGTTCGGCCACCAGCGACAGCGAGGCGCAGATGGAACCGACGCGCAGCACGGGCGACAGGGTTTTGGAAAAACTGCCCACGCGGATCACGCGGCGCAAGCCATCCATCGCCGCCAGCGATGCTTCGCCGCGCGCCGCCAGTTCGCGGTAGATATCGTCTTCCACCAGCCAGAAATCGAATTGTTCGGCCAGCGCCAGCAGGCGGTGCGTTTGCGCCTGGCTGAGTGAGGTGCCGAGCGGATTTTGCAGCACCGTGTTGACGAACATCAGCTTGGGCTGGGTGCGTGCGGCCTCGCTGGCCAGCGCATCGAGATCGAGGCCGGCCTCGCCACGCGCTATACCGACGGGGATGCAGCCGTGGTGCCGGATCAACGACTGCAAATTGCTGTAGCCGGGGTCCTCCACCAGCACCGTGTCGCCCGGCTTGGTCAGGCTGCGCAGGATCAGATCGAACGCATGCGTGGCGCCGTGCGTCAGCAAGACCTGGTCCGGCGCCACCTGGAACAGATCTTCCGACAGGCTTGTTGCCAGGTGCTGGCGCAGCGAGGGAAAGCCCAGCGGATGGCCATAGCCGCGCAGGCGGCTGGCGGGAATGCGCATGGCTTGGCGCACGGCATCGAGCACGGTCGCTTCGCCATACATCTCGGGTGGCAGCCAGCCCGCACCCACGGGCAGCGCTTCCGAGACGCCCGAATACAGGTCGGGCGTGAGGGCGTCGATGGCGGTGGGGCTGGCAAGGGTGTTGGCAATGAGGGCCGCTTGCGGCGAGGCGGCGATATCGTGGCGCGCGACGAAATAGCCGGAACCGCGCCGCGACGACAGCAGGCCCAGGTTGACCAAGCGGTCATATGATTCGACGACGGTAAAGGTCGATACGCCGTTGCATCTGGCGAACTGGCGCACGGACGGCATCCGCGTGCCGATGCGCAGGGCGCGGCTGCCCACCATGACGCTGATGGCGATGACGATCTGCTCGACGAGGCCACCCTTTTTCTGGCGGTCGATGTCCAGCACGGGCCAGCCGGTCGCTTGCTCGGGGGCATCGTCTGTGCTGTCGCTGTACTTCACGGTGGCTCCTTATGCGGCCTTGCACAAAACTGTACTGTTTTTCCGACCTGTACGGTTGGGATACTTTGCCGTTTGTGTATCTGTGCCATTGGGGATGGCCTGTCTATTATTACATCAGCTTTTTGCCAACTGGTAAATTATTTTACGCTTCGTCAAAAACGATCTTGGCGCTGCGGCAGCCCATCCCAAGGAGAAGGTCATGAACGAAACAAGGCCGGAATCGATGTCGGCATTCTGGATGCCGTTTACGAATAACCGCGATTTCAAGGCTAATCCGCGCCTGCTGGTCTCGGCCGAAGGCATGTACTACAAGGACGTCGATGGCAACGCTATCCTCGATGGCACGGCCGGCCTGTGGTGCGTGCCGTGCGGCCATGCGCAGCCGAAAATCGTCGGCGCCATCCGCGACATGGTGGGCCAGCTGGACTTCGCTCCCACCTTCCAGATGGGTCATCCGGCCGCCTTCGACCTGGCGGAAAAACTGATGGACTATACGGGGCATAAATTTGGTCACGTCTTCTATACCAACTCCGGTTCCGAGGCGGTGGACACTGCCCTGAAGATGGCGCTGGCCTACCACCGGGCACGTGGCGAGGGCGCACGTACCCGCCTGATCGGCCGCGAGCGCGGTTATCACGGCGTGGGCTTCGGCGGCATTTCCGTGGGCGGCATCGGCGGCAACCGCAAGGCCTTTGGCCCCTTGCTGCCGGGCGTGGACCACCTGCCGCACACGCACAACCTGGACAAGAACGCCTACACGGTGGGAGAGCCCGAATACGGCACGCACCTGGCCGATGAACTGGAACGCATCGTCGCGCTGCACGACGCCTCGACGATTGCCGCCGTCATCGTCGAACCGGTGGCCGGTTCCACTGGCGTGCTGATTCCGCCGAAAGGCTATTTGAAACGCTTGCGCGAGCTGTGCACCAAGCATGGCATCCTGCTCATCTTCGATGAAGTCATCACGGGTTTCGGCCGCATGACGACGCCATTTGCAGCCGACTATTTTGACGTCGAGCCTGATCTGATGACGACGGCCAAGGGCTTGACCAACGGTATGGTGCCGATGGGCGCCGTGTTCAGCAAACAGTACATCCATGATGCCTTCATGGACGCGCCAGCCGGCATCGAACTGTTCCACGGTTACACGTATTCCGGCCACCCTCTTGCCTGCGCCGCCTCGCTGGCGACCCTGCAAGTGTTCGAGGAACAGGACATCCTGGGCCACGCTAAAGCGATGCAGGCGTATTGGAGCGACGCCGTGCATTCGCTCAAGGGACTGCCGCACGTGATCGACTTGCGCAGCATCGGCCTGATCGCCGGCATCGAGCTTGCCCCCATCGCCGGCAAACCCGGCGCGCGCGCTTTCAACGCCTTCAAGCAGGCCTTCGCTGACGGCGTGCTGATACGCACGACGGGTGACATCATCGCCCTGTCGCCGCCGCTGGTGCTGGAAAAACAGCATGTCGACGAGCTGTTTGGCAAGCTGGCCAAGGTATTAAGAAATCTCGACTAAGGAACACCATGAACACTCTCGACACCATCACCCACTTCATCAACGGCGCCAAGGTCGACACCACTAGCGGACGCTATGGCGACGTGTATAACCCGGCACTGGGCGTACCGGTCGCTCGGGTCGCGCTCGGCACCGTGGAAGACGTGGATGCGGCCGTGCAGGCCGCCGCCGCCGCCTTTCCCGTATGGTCGGCCACGCCGCCGTTGAGCCGCGCCCGTGTCCTGTTCCGTTACCTGCAGCTGTGTCAACAGCACACGGACGAATTTGCCGCCATGCTCACGCGCGAGCATGGCAAGACTTTTGCCGATGCGCAGGGCGAGGTGGCGCGCGGCATCGAGATGGTGGAATTTGCCGTCGGTATTCCGCAATTGTTAAAGGGCGAATTTACGGACCAGATTTCGCGCGGCATCGACGCCTGGTCCATGCGCCAGGCGCTGGGTGTGGTGGCCGGCATCACGCCATTCAACTTCCCTGTGATGGTGCCGATGTGGATGTTCCCCGTCGCCATCGCTTGCGGCAATACCTTCGTCCTGAAACCGTCCGAGCGCGATCCGTCGGCCTCCTTGCTGCACGCGAAACTGCTGAAAGAAGCGGGCTTGCCCGACGGCGTCTTCAACGTGGTGCAGGGAGACAAGGTGACGGTCGACGCCTTGCTCGATCACCCGGTGGTGCAGGCGATCAGCTTTGTCGGTTCGACGCCGATTGCCGAATATATCTATGCGCGCGGCAGCGCCAGCGGCAAGCGCGTGCAAGCCCTGGGTGGCGCGAAGAATCACATGGTGGTGATGCCCGATGCGGACATGGAGATGACGGTCGACGCGTTGATCGGCGCGGCCTACGGTTCGGCGGGCGAACGCTGCATGGCCATCTCGGTGGTTGTGGCCGTGGGCGACGCGGGCGACAAGTTGATCGATGCACTGGCAACGCGCACGGCTGCACTGAAAGTGCGCGACGGCATGGCTGATGGTGCGGAAATGGGGCCGGTCGTCTCGCTGGCAGCCAAGCAGCGCATCGAAAAACTCATCGCCTCGGGCGTGGAGCAGGGCGCGACTTTAGTGGTCGATGGCCGCAACCATGTGGTGCCGGGCCGCGAGAAAGGCTTCTTTGTCGGCGGTACCTTGTTCGACCATGTGACACGCGAGATGAGCATCTACAAGGAAGAGATTTTCGGCCCCGTGCTGTGCGTGCTGCGCTGTCCTGATGTGGTGCATGCGGTGGAGCTGATCAACGCCAACGAGTATGGCAACGGCGTGGCCATCTACACGCGCGACGGCGGCGTGGCGCGCGAATTCGTGCGCCAGATCCAGGTCGGCATGGTGGGCGTCAATATCCCCTTGCCCGTGCCGATGGCCTTCAACAGCTTTGGCGGCTGGAAGCGCAGCATGTTCGGCGATCACCACGCGTATGGACCCGAAGGCGTGCGTTTCTACACGCGCCACAAGGCCGTGATGCAGCGCTGGCCGAACACGGCAAGCGCTGGTGTGGAATTTGCTTTTCCCCAGATGAAGTGACGGTTATACACTAAATCCACCGCAGGCTCAAAGAAGGAAAACGCGATGATCGAGTCCTTGAAGTATTTGCCGCATCCCGCCCTGCCCAACGAGGAATTGGCGGGTCATTTCACGGACCTGGCGCCGCCCCTGACGGCGCGCCAGGCGGCCATCGAAAGCGCCCGCTGCCTGTATTGCTACGACGCGCCGTGCAGTCGTATCTGTCCGTCGGAAATCGACGTTGCCAGCTTCATCCGCAATATCCACGACAAGAACATCAACGGCGCCGCCGCCGGCATCCTGAAGCAGAACATCCTGGGCGGCAGCTGCGCCCGCGTCTGCCCCACGGAAATCCTGTGTGAAGACGTCTGCGTGCGCAACCACGACGCGGAAGGCCAGCCCGTCAAGATTGGCCTGCTGCAGCGCTACGCTGTCGACCACATGCATTTCGCGCAGCACCCGTTCCAGCGGGCGGCCGCCACGGGCAAGACGATAGCCATCGTCGGCGCGGGACCGGCGGGACTGTCCTGTGCGCACCGTCTGGCCATGCTGGGGCACGACGTGGTGATCTTTGAAAAGGAAGATAAGGCGGGCGGCTTGAATGAATACGGCATCGCCAAGTACAAGCTCACGGAAGATTTTGCGCAAAAGGAAATCGACTTCCTGCTGCAGATAGGCGGCATCGAGATCCGATGTCCCCAGGCGTTGGGCACGAACCTGCAGCTGCGCGACCTGCACGCGCAGTACGATGCCGTCTTCCTGGGCCTGGGCCTGGGTGCCAGCCGCAAGCTGGGCCTGACGGGCGAGGATGCACCGGGCTTGCTGGCCGCCGTCGACTATATCAGTGCGCTGCGCCAGGCGGACGACCTGGCCGCGCTGCCCG
Organism: Janthinobacterium sp. DSP2-3-3; assembly: GCF_049897325.1. Lineage (NCBI taxonomy): Bacteria > Pseudomonadati > Pseudomonadota > Betaproteobacteria > Burkholderiales > Oxalobacteraceae > Janthinobacterium > Janthinobacterium sp. DSP2-3-3. The sequence goes on from NZ_JAFCWA010000013.1 coordinate 47,040, forward strand.
TGCCGAAACGCGCCATCGTCATCGGCGCCGGCAATACGGCCATCGACATGGCCGTGCAGATTGGCCGTTTGGGCGCGGAGGAAGTCACCCTCGTGTACCGACGCGGTTTCGACGCCATGACGGCCACCCACCACGAACAGGATATCGCCAAGGCCAACCAGGTGCGCATGCTGACGTGGGCCCAGCCGCAGCAGGTGCTGCTCGACGCGACTGGCCATGTGGCGGGCATGCGTTTCGAGAAAACGCGGATGCAGGGCACGCGCCTGGCGGGGAGGGGCGAAACGTTTGACGTGGCGGCCGATGCCATTTTCAAGGCCATCGGCCAGAGCCTCGATGCGCAAGTGCTGCGCGATCCCATGGCTTCATTGCTGAAACGTGAGGGCGACAAGATCGCCGTCGACACGGGCTTTCGCACGGTGCTGCCGGGCATCTACGCGGGCGGCGACTGCGTGGCGCCGGGGCAGGACTTGACGGTGCAAGCTGTCCAGCATGGCAAGCTGGCCGCACTGGCCATCCATCACGATCTTCTTTCCAAAGTGGAGGCTGCATAATGGCTGATCTCAGCATCGAATTTTGCGGCATCAAGGCGCCGAATCCTTTCTGGCTGGCGTCCGCACCGCCGACCGACAAGGCCTATAACGTGGTACGCGCCTTCGAAGCGGGGTGGGGCGGCGTGGTGTGGAAAACCCTGGGTGAAGACCCGGCCGCCGTCAACGTCTCGTCGCGCTACTCGGCCCTGTATGGCAAGAACCGCGAAGTGGTCGGTTTCAATAACATCGAACTCATTACCGACCGTTCTCTGGAAATCAATCTGCGCGAAATCACGCAGGTGAAAAAGGACTGGCCGGACCGCGCCATGATCGTCTCGCTGATGCTGCCCTGCGAAGAACACTATTGGGCCGATATCCTGCCCAAGGTCGAGGCGACGGGGGCGGACGGCATCGAACTCAATTTCGGTTGCCCGCACGGCATGCCGGAGCGGGGCATGGGCGCGGCCGTGGGCCAGGTGCCCGAGTATGTACAAATGGTGACCGCCTGGTGCAAAAAGCACAGCAAATTACCCGTCATCGTCAAGCTCACGCCCAACATCACGGACGTGCGTATGCCGGCGCGCGCGGCCAAGGCGGGCGGTGCGGACGCCGTCTCGCTGATCAACACCATCAACTCGATTACCTCACTGGACCTGGACCGCATGGTGGCCTTGCCCATCGTGGGCGGCGCCAGCACGCACGGCGGCTATTGCGGTGCGGCCGTCAAACCGATCGCGCTGAACATGGTGGCGGAAATCGCCCGCGATCCGCAGACGCGTGGCTTGCCCATTTCCGGCATCGGTGGCATCGGCAACTGGCGCGACGCCACCGAATTCCTCGCTCTGGGCGCCGGCTGCGTGCAGGTCTGCACGGCGGCCATGTTGCATGGTTTTCGCATCGTCGAAGAGATGAAGGATGGCTTGTCGCGCTGGATGGACGAGAAGGGCTACGAACGCATCAGCGACTTTTCCGGCAAGGCCGTGGCCAACACGACGGACTGGAAATACCTGGACATGAATTATCAGGTCATCGCGCAGATCAACCAGGACGACTGCATCAAGTGCGGCAAGTGCTATGTGGCTTGCGAAGACACGTCGCACCAGTCGATTGCGCAACTGATCGACGCTGCCGGCACGCGCACGTATGAGGTGATCAAGGAGGAATGCGTGGGCTGCAACCTGTGCGAGATCACCTGTCCGGTGCAGGGCTGCATCACGATGGTGCCGCAGGTCACGGACAAACCGTACATGAACTGGACGCAGGATCCGCGCAACCCGCATGCGTTGGTAGAGACGGTGTAGGGCACGCATCAAGGCATATATCTTGCGTGTGTTTATTTTATAAACAGCGGCTGGCCTTTGCGGTAAGCTAGATTGACTTAAAAGTCGAGCCGTTTCTATAAAACCGATCCCCTCCCAACCGATGGAGCATACCTGTGAACCAAGACTATTCAGGCAACACGCAACTCTGGAATGAAGACCTGGCGCCCACCACGGCGGCGCAGCGCACCTGGCGCTGGTATCACTTCGCCGCGCTGTGGGTCGGCATGGTGATGTGCATTCCCGCCTACACCCTGTCGGCCAGCCTGATCGACAGCGGCATGTCCGGTTACCAGGCCGTGCTCACGGTATTTCTCGCCAACGCCATCGTGCTCTTGCCCATGCTCTTGATCGGCCATGCGGGCACCAAGTACGGCATCCCGTATGCCGTACTGGCGCGCGCCTCGTTCGGCACCATGGGCGCGCGCTTGCCGGCCCTGATGCGCGCCATCGTCGCCTGCGGCTGGTACGGTATCCAGACCTGGTTTGGCGGGCAGATGATCTACACCCTGATGGGTGTGCTGGTGGGCCATGAGCTGGGTGGCGAAAAGATCGCAGGCCTGGGCATCAACGGCAGCCAGTTGCTGTGCTTCCTGGCTTTCTGGGCCATCCAGTTCTATTACATCCTGCATGGCATGGAGTCGATCCGCAAGCTGGAAACGTACACGGCGCCGCTGAAAATCCTCATCTGCTTCGTGCTGCTGTACTGGGTGCACAGCAAGGCCGGCGGCGTGGCCAGCCTGCTGGACCAGCCATCGCAATTCATCCCCGGCGGTAAAAAGGCGGGCCAGTTCTGGAGCGTCTTCTGGCCATCGTTGACGGCCATGGTGGGTTTCTGGGCCACCCTAGCATTGAACATCCCCGATTTCACGCGCTTCGCCAAGACCCAGCGCGACCAGGTGATCGGCCAGTCCATCGGTTTGCCCGTGCCCATGGGATTGCTGGCCATGCTGGCCGTGATCGTTACGGCAGGCTCCGTGGTCATGTACGGCAAGGCCATCTGGGACCCCGTGGACCTGGCCAGTCGCATGACGGGCGCCGCCGTGCTGATCGCCCTGATCATCCTGCTGATCGACACGGTCAGCGTCAATCTGGCGGCCAACCTGGTGGGCCCGGCCTATGACTTCTCCTCGCTGGCACCGAAGCAGATTTCGTACAAGATGGGCGGCTATATCACGGCCTTCATCGCCATCGTCATGATGCCGTGGAAGGTGCTCGAATCGACGCAGGGCTATATCTTCACGTGGCTGATCGGCTATTCGGCCCTGCTTGGCCCCATCGCCGGCATCTTGATCGTCGACTACTACTTTGTGCGCAAGACGCAGCTCGACGTCAGGCAGCTGTACCGCGACGATGGCATCTACTCGTATGGCAATGGCTGGAATATGGCAGCCTTGATTGCCTTTGTCATCGCCGTGCTGCCGAATATCCCGGGCTTCCTGAATGCAGCCTTTCCCACGGCGTTTCCCGATGTGGCCGAAGGCTTTAAAACCATTTACACCTACGCCTGGTTCGTGGGCGTGGCCATCGCCGCAGTCGTCTACGGCGTCATGATGAAGGGCAAGGCCGTGGCGCACGTGCAGCGGGCGCCGCAGTCCTGATCTTTTCGAGAAGGAGACAAGATGACTACACTGATACGTGGCGGTACTGTCGTTAATGCCGACCGCGCCTTTCGCGCCGATGTGCTGATCGAGGGCGACACGATCGCCGCCGTCGGCGAGAACCTTTTGGCACCCGCCGGCGCCACCGTGATCGAAGCGGGCGGCCTGTACGTGATGCCGGGCGGGATAGACACCCACACGCATATGAATCTGCCCTTCATGGGTACCGTGACATCGGACGATTTTTTCACGGGCACGGCAGCGGGATTGGCGGGCGGCACCACCACCATTATGGATTTCGTCATTCCGGCACCCAAGCAGTCCCTGATAGAGGCGTATCACCAGTGGCGCGAGTGGTCGGCCAAGGCGGCCGGCGACTACACCTTCCACGTGGCGATTACCTGGTGGAGCGAGCAGGTATATGAAGAGATGGGCATCCTCGTGCGCGAACATGGCGTGAACAGCTTCAAGCACTTCATGGCCTATAAGAACGCCATCATGGCCGACGATGAAACGCTGGTGAAAAGCTTCAGCCGGTCGCTGGAACTGGGGGCGCTGCCCACCGTGCATGCGGAAAACGGCGAACTGGTTTTTCAATTGCAGCAAGCCTTGCTGAGAAAGGGCATCACCGGACCGCAGGCGCATCCCTTGTCCCGCCCGCCCGCCGTGGAGGCCGAGGCGGCCAACCGCGCCATTGCCATCGCCAATGTCCTCAATACGCCCGTGTACATCGTGCACGTCTCGTGCGCTGAGTCGCTCGACGCCATCACGCGGGCGCGCGCGAATGGCCAGCGCGTGTATGGCGAAGCGCTGGCGGGCCATCTGGTGATCGACGATAGCGTCTACCAGAGCGATGATTTCGATTACGTGGCGGGCCACGTCATGAGCCCGCCGTTCCGTGGCAAGCACCATCAAGCGGCCTTGTGGCATGGCCTGCAGAGCGGCAACCTGCACACGACCGCCACCGACCACTGTACCTTTTGCGCCGAACAGAAGGCGGCTGGCAAGGACGACTTCACGCGTATCCCGAACGGCTGTGGCGGCGTCGAGGAACGCATGGCCGTGGTGTGGGATGCTGGCATCAATTCCGGCATGCTCACGCCCTCCGAATTCGTCAAGGTTAGCTCCACCAATGCGGCGCAGATATTCAATATGTATCCACGCAAGGGCGTCATCGCCTTGGGCAGCGATGCCGACATCGTGCTGTGGGACCCGCAAGGCACGCGCACCATTTCCGCCGCCACGCAGTTCGCCAAAGGGGGCTTCAATGTCTTCGAAGGGCGCACCGTGCGCGGCATCCCCAGCACCACGATTGCCGCCGGCAAGGTGGTGTTCCACCAGGGCGAGCTGACGGCCGTCGAGGGCGCGGGGCGCTATATCGAGCGCCCGGCGTTTTCCGCCACCACAGCATGAAGTCAGGAGACAACAATGGATGATCTACGGGATGATTTACGCATCAATGGCGAACGATTGTGGGCGGCCCTGATGGAGCTGGCGCAGATCGGCGCGACAGTGAAAGGCGGCGTCAAGCGCCTGGCCCTGACGGACCTGGACAAGCAGGGGCGAGACCTGGTGGTGCGCTGGGGCCGCGAGGCGGGCATGAGCATCACCATCGACCAGATCGGCAATGTTTTCATGCGCCGCGACGGCACCGACAATACCCTGCCGCCCGTGATGACGGGCAGCCATATCGATACGCAACCCACGGGCGGCAAGTTCGATGGCAATTATGGCGTGCTGGCCGGCCTGGAAGTGGTGCGTACCCTGAACGATTTGCAGATCAAGACGCAAGCGCCCATCGAGGTGGCGTTCTGGACCAACGAGGAAGGCTCGCGCTTCGTGCCCGTGATGATGGGTTCCGGCGTATTTTGCGGCGCCTTCTCGCTCGAAACCGCGTATGCGGCCAGGGACATGGAAGGGAAGACGGTAGGCGAGGAACTGGCGCGCATCGGATACAAGGGCGACCAGGTGCCGGGCGAGCATCCCATCGGCGCCTACTTTGAAACGCATATCGAGCAGGGGCCCGTGCTGGAAGACGCCGACAAGGTCATCGGCGTGGTGCCGGCCGTGATGGGGTTGTCGTGGTACGACTGCGTCGTTACGGGCATGGAGGCGCATGCGGGACCCACGCCCATGGGGCTGCGCAAGGACGCGCTGCAGGTGGCCACCACGATCATGCAGGAAGTCGTCGCCATTGCCAAGCGCTATTCGCCATATGGCCGCGGCACAGTGGGCATGGTGCAGGTGTTCCCGAACAGCCGCAACGTGATCCCCGGGGAAGTCAAATTCAGCATCGACCTGCGCAATGTGAACGATGAACTGCTCAATACCATGCATGGCGAGATCACGGCCTTCATCGACGCCACGCGCACCGGCACGGGACTGGATATATCTCTTGAACGGGTTTCCTATTACCCGCCATGCCCGTTCCACCCCGACTGCGTGGGTGCCGTGCGCAATGCCACGGCCAAACTCGGTTACTCCGTGATGGACGTAGTCTCCGGCGCCGGTCACGACGCCATCTACGCGGCCAGATTGGCGCCGGCCGGCATGATCTTCGTGCCGTGCAAGGATGGCATCAGCCACAATGAAATCGAGGACGCCAAGCCCGAGCACCTGGCAGCGGGTTGCAACGTGCTGTTGCACGCGATGCTGGAGCGGGCCGTGGCGGTGTAGGTCACCGGCCCACGTCCCCCACTTAGGGTTTGGGTTGGAAGTTGCGCAGGAAGGCCAGCAGCGCCTGCGCCGCGATGTCGGCGTCGTCCGCAGTCATGGTTTCCAGCGGGTTGTGGCTGATGCCGCCGTTGCCGCATCGCGTAAACAGCATGGCCACGTCGGTGATGGCGGCCATGGCCATGGCGTCGTGGCCGGCGCCCGACAGCAGCGCATACGGTGCGATGCCGACGGATTCCACTGCCTGCGCCAGCTGTGCCATTAGCCATGGCGCGCACGGCGCCGCACGTGCCGATAGCAGCAGCTCCAGCTGATAGTCGATTTGGCGCCGCGCGCAGATGGCGGCGATGCCGTCGAGAATATCGTCGACGGCCGCCTGGCGTACAGCATCGCTGGCGGCGCGGATATCGAGCGACAGGGTGCAAGCGCCGGCGATCACGTTGACGGAGCCGTTGGGCACTTGCAGCTGGCCTACGGTGCCCACCAGCGCTACGCCCTGGTTGCAGCGCTGTTCCACCAGCAGGATGATTTCGGCCGCGGCGCTGGCAGCATCTTTGCGCATGGTCATGGGTGTGGTGCCTGCGTGGCTGGCCACGCCGCCAAGAGTCACCAGGTAGCGTGAGCTGCCGGCAATCGCCGTAACGATGCCCAGTGGAAGGTCGCGCTCCAGCAGCACGGGCCCCTGTTCGATATGCACTTCCACATAGCCAAGCAAGTCGGCCGGATCGCGCGCGATGGCGCCGATGGCGCTCGCCTCGTGACCTGCGGCGGCCAGCGCCTCGCGCATGCTCACACCGTCCGCATCGAGCTGTTCCAACAGCGCCACGTCGAACTTGCCCGTCACGGCCGTGCTGCCCAGGAAGGTGCTCTTGAAGCGCACGCCTTCTTCCTCGGCGAAGCCGACGATCTCGACGTGGAAGGGCAGTTTTTCGCCTCGTTCGTGCAGGTGGCGCACGACGGCGATCGGCAGCACGATGCCCAGCCGGCCATCGTATTTGCCGCCGTTGCGCACCGTGTCGTAATGCGATCCCGTCATCAGGGTTTTTGCACCTGGCGCGTCGGACAGATAGCGTCCGACGACATTGCCGACGGCGTCGATCTGTACCTGCATGCCCGCGTCCCGCATCCAGTCGGCCAGCTGCGCTGCCGTTTTCCGGTGCGCCGGCGTCAGGTAGGCGCAGGTCAGGTTGTAGTCGCTGTCGCTCCAGCCGGCCAGGGTTTCCGCGTGCTGCATGATGGCCGGGCCGAAGTCCAGGCGCACGTCGAACAGGTCGTTCAGGCGCAGCTCGGCGATGCGCTTGATTTGCCGCAGCGATTCGGCCAGCTCATCGGCGTGACGGTTTTTCAGGCGCCGCGCAAACGTGGCGATGATGTCCTGGCGCGTCAAGCCTTCGCCCGTCGGACCCTTGACGGCCAGGATGAAGGGAAAGCCGAATTTGGCGTTGTACTCGCTGTTGAGGCGCTGCAGCGTGGCAAATTCATCAGGACTGCACAGGTTCAGGCCGGACTTGGCCTGCTCGCGCGTTGATTCCGCCGTCAGCTGGCCCGCGATGGCGGCCTTGCCGGCCAGCTCCGGGTGGGCGCGTATCAGCCCCAGCTGCTCTTCGGACGAGGCTAGCGCCAGCACGCGCTGCAATTCCGTCTTGAGTACCGTCAGGCTGGCGAATGGCCGGGCGGGGGCCGCGCGCTGGGCGATCCAGGGCGAATGTTCGTAAATGCCGTGCAGCTGCGCGATAAAATCGGCCTGGCTGCCGGCGTTCAGGTCTGAAAGGGTGGTCATGGTTTTCCGATCATGCAAGCGGTGATGATAGCGCCCCGTTCCTGTCTCCATTATATGCGCGTGCTGATAGCTGCTATCGCTGCACCAGCGCCTTGGCCGCCGCGCTGACCTGGTCGCGCAGCCATTTGTGCTCGGGTGCCTGGTGCACGCGCTGGTGCCACAACTGGTAAAAACGCATGGGTGGGAATTTCAAGGGCACGGTATACGTTTTCAGCGGCAGGGTTTTTTCATAGAAGCGCATGAATTGCCGGCCCGTGGTGAGCACCAGATCGGTCTGCGTCAGCATGTAGGGGATCAGGCCGAAGTACGCTGATTCGACCACCACGTTGCGCTGCAGGTTTTGCCGTTCGAGGAAGGAATCGATCACGCCGTGGTAGCCAGGCATCATCTGCGACGGCGCCACGTGGGGCAGGCTCAAATAATCGTCGAGGGTCATGGCATCGCTGGCCGTACGCCGCGCATAGGCGTTTTCCGCATGCATGGCGCAGATGATGGGGTCTTCAAACAGTTTCGAGATATGCAGATGGGCGGGCGGCTCGTCCCAGTTGGCGATGACCAGGTCCAGGCCTCCATCGGAGAGTTGGCGGATATGGTCGATGCCCGGCCCCAGGCTATGCAGCACCACGCGGCTTTTCGGTGAACCGCGGCGCAGCAGGGCCACCACGTTGGGCAGGAACTGGCTGTCCAGGTAGTCGGGCGCGGCGATATGGAAGGTGCGCGCCTCTTCCTGCGCCACGAATGGCGTCTTCTTGACGAACAGGCTCTCCGTCTGGTCGAGGATGCGCTTGGCCGGATTGAGCAGGCTTTCACCATGTTGGGTTGGCACCATGCCGCGCGCGCCGCGCACCAGCAGCGGGTCGCCCGTCAGTTCGCGCAGCTTGCGCAAGGAGGCGGAGATCGAGGGTTGCGGCTGATTGAGTTTGAGCGCCACGCGCGAGACATTCTTTTCCACCAGCAGCAGGTAGAGAATGCGGATCAGGTGCAGGTCGAGGTGTTGCGGCAGGCTGGACATGTGGCGGCGGCTCGGTTGTATATCGATTTGAATATGTCAAATATACGATATTTTTCATGTGATGGGCGGTAAATCCGTTTATCTTGTGTAGATTGGCACGAATATGGGTTCGGTCTGACTAGAGGAAATTTATGGAAGTATTTGCCTACCTGATTCCGTACGGCCTGGAGTGGCTGAACCTGATCGTCCGCTGGCTGCACGTCATCACGGGCATCGCCTGGATCGGTGCTTCCTTTTATTTCGTCTGGCTCGACAACTCGATCCGCCCGCCCGCGCCCGGCTCCGAGCTGGCAAAGAAGGGCGTCTCGGGAGAATTGTGGGCCGTGCATGGCGGCGGCTTCTACAACCCGCAAAAATACCTGGTGGCGCCCGCCGAACTGCCGAAGGAACTGCACTGGTTCAAGTGGGAAGCGTATTCGACCTGGCTGTCCGGTTTCGCGCTGCTGACGATTGCCTACTACTTCAATGCGCAGGCCATGATGATCGACAAAGCCGTGGCCGATATCTCCAGCGGCCAGGCCGTCGGCATCGGCATTGCCACGCTCGTCATCGGCTGGACCGTGTACGACCTGCTGTGCCGTTCCCCGCTGGCCAAACATGAATTGTGGTTCGGCGTGACGGTGTTCGCGTTGATCGTCGGTGCCGCGTACGTGCTCACGCATTTGCTCAGCGGGCGCGCCGCCTACATCCACGTGGGTGCCATGATCGGCACCATCATGGTGGCCAATGTGCTGATGCTGATCATTCCCGGCCAGCGCAAGATGGTCGAAGCCATGGCGGCCGGCAAGCTGCCCGACCCCAAGCACGGCTTGAAAGCCAAGCAGCGCAGCGTGCATAACAATTACTTTACCTTGCCGGTACTGTTCATCATGATCAGCAACCACTATGCGATGACCTACCGCAACGATCACGCCTGGCTGGTGCTGGCGCTGATCATGGCGGCCGGCGTGTTCATTCGCCACTTCTTCAACCTGCGCCACAAGGGCCGGGTCGAGTGGCGCTATCCGGCCATCGGCGTGGCCCTGCTGTTGGGCGTGGCCGTGGCCATCGCGCCGAAAGCGCCCGTGGCCGTGGCGGCCGTACCGGCGGTGGACCCGGCAGCGCAGTTCAAGAGCGTGCATGCCATCATCGCCCAGCGCTGCGCCACCTGCCATTCGGTCCGGCCCACGCAGCCCGGTTTCGCCACGGCGCCGGCCGGCATGATGCTGGATAATGAAACGGAGATTCGCCAGCACGCGGCACAAATCTACAAGCAGGCCATCGAGCTCAAAGCCATGCCGATCGGGAACCTGACCAACATGACCGACGCCGAGCGCAGTGAACTGGGCGCCTGGCTGCAACAGACCATGCAAGGAGCAAAATGACAACGCACGCGGAACGAATCACGGCCTGGATCGACGAACACTTCGACGAAGAAGTCGCATTTTTACAGAAAGTGGTGCAGCAGCCGACGGATACGCCGCCCGGCAATAACGCGCCCCATGCGGAATTGGTGGCGCAGTTGCTGCAGGCGTATGGCTGGCAGGCGGAAAAGCATGCCGTGCCAGCGGACCAGGTGGTGGCGTACGGCATGCAGAGCATCACCAACCTGATCGTGCGCCGGCCGTATGCGGCGGGCGGGCCGACGGTGGCCCTGAATGCGCATGGCGACGTGGTGTCGCCTGGCGACAACTGGACGTATCCGCCGTATGGCGGCCAGATCGACGGCGGATATATGTATGGCCGCGCGACGGCTGTCTCAAAAGGCGATTTCGCCACCTATGTGTTCGCCGCGCGCGCGCTTGAAGCGCTGGGCATTTCCTTGAAAGGCCAGTTGGAACTGCATTTTACCTACGACGAGGAATTCGGCGGCTTGCTGGGGCCGGGCTGGCTGCTGGAGCAGCAACTGACGAAGCCCGATTTCGTCATCGCCGCCGGTTTCAGCTACGGCATCGTCACCGCGCACAACGCCTGTCTGCAGCTGGAAATCACTGTGCACGGCAAGTCGGGCCACGGCTCCATGCCGGAAACGGGGCATGACGCCCTGCAGGCAGCCAACAAGATCCTCAACGCCATCTATGGCCAGTTGCCGGAGCTGAAAAAGATCAAATCCAAAGTGGCGGGTATCGACTCGCCGACCATGCTGGTGGGGCGCATCGACGGCGGCACGAATACCAATGTGGTGCCAGGCAAGGTGGTCATGAAGATGGACCGCCGCATGATTCCGGAAGAAGATCCGGTGGCGGTGGAAGCGCAGGTGCGCGCGCTGATCGAAGACGCCGTGCGCGGCGAGCCAGGCATCCGCATCGAGATTCGCCGCCTGCTGCTGTCGCATGCGCTGCGGCCCTTGCCCGGTTCTGAGCAGCTGGTCGGCAGCCTGCAAAAGAATGCGCAAGTCATCCTCGGCGAGATGATACCCGCCGTCGGCACGCCCCTGTATGCGGATGCGCGCCTGTATGGCGAACGGGGCATTCCTGCCGTGCTGTATGGCGCCGGTCCGCGCACGGTGCCTGAATCGAATGCAAAGAAGGCCGATGAACGCCTGGCGCTGGACGATTTGCGCAAGGCCAGCAAGATCGTCGCCTTGACATTGCTCGACTTCCTGGCTGCTTGACAAGGCGGCGACTATGCCGCTTGCATCCGGTAAGATGCATGCCTGGAAAATCGAGGAGGCAGCATGGATTTGACTGGCAAGAGGACGATAAGGGAACTGGCGGCCGACCTGGCCGCCGGCTGCATCACCAGCGTGGAACTGACGCAGCGCATGCTGGCGCGCGCCGAGGCGCACCGGGCGCAAGGTGGCCATGCCTATGTCAGTCTTGATGGCGAACAGGCGCTGATGGAAGCGCGTGCCAGCGACGCTGCGCGCGCGGCGGGCATCGTTGCCTCGTCCCTGGCCGGCGTGCCCATCTCGGTCAAGGACTTGTTCGACGTCAGGGGGCAGGTCAGTAGCGCCGCCTCGCTGGCGCTGGCCGATGCGCCGCCCGCCGATGCCGATGCGGGCGCCGTGGCGCGCCTGCGCGCGGCCGGCGCCATCCTGTTGGGCCGCACCAACATGAGTGAATTCGCGTTTTCCGGCCTGGGCTTGAATCCCCACTACGGCACGCCGCGCAATCCGTACGACCGCGCACGCGTGGCGGGTGGCTCTACTTCTGGCGGCGCCGTGACGGTGGCTTTGGCGATGGCGGCCGGCGCGCTGGGCACGGACACGGGCGGCTCGATCCGCATCCCGTCCGCCTTTTGCGGCCTGACCGGGTTCAAGCCGACGGCGGCTTCCGTGTCGTTGGCGGGCACGGTGCCTTTGTCGCGCTCTCTCGACTCGGCCGGGCCCATTGCCCACAGCGTCGATTGCTGCGCCATCCTGTATGCGGCCTTGTCCGGCCACGCTATCCCCGATGGCGCGCCAGCCCTGAAAGGCTTGCGCTTCGGCTTTACCATCGATTACGTCGGCACGCACCTGGAGCAGCAAGTGCAGCAGGCTTTCGAGCGCGCGCTGGACAAATTGCGCGCGGCCGGTGCGCAGGTAGAACAGTTCGATTTCCCCGAGTTGCTGGAGCTGCCGACGATCAATGGCGGCGGTGGCCTGGTGGCTGCGGAAGCCTGGCACTGGCACAGGCTGTTGCTCGAAGAGAAAGGCGCGCAGTACGACCAGCGCGTGGCGGCGCGCATTCGCCGCGGCCAGCAGCAGGGCGCAGCTGATTACATTGATTTGCTCGATGCGCGCGCGCGCCTGATCGCCATCGCAGAGCAGCGCCTGGCGCCATTCGATGCCTGGCTGATGCCCAGCGTGGCTATTCTAGCGCCGGAAGTCGCGCCGCTGGAAGTGGACGACGCCACTTTTTTTGCCACGAATGGCCTGGTGCTGCGCAACGCCAGCGTGATCAACTTCCTCGACGGCTGCGCGCTGTCGCTGCCTTGCCATGCCGACGGTGAACTGCCCGTGGGACTGGGTATCTGCGGCCTGGCGGGCGCGGATGAAAGAGTGCTGCAAATTGGCCGGGCGGTCGAGATATTGTTAGACGCACAAGAATAAATAGTGCTGAGGTGCAGGAAAATGCCAACTCTGTCATGATGACTGGCATTGACATGGATAGTCGCGCTTCGTGCGCCGGCAAACTTCACACTGTGCACCGATACGACCTGATTAGCTGTCATGACTGTGGCGTGCTATACCGCAAACGTCCGCTGCGTCCGCGCGAGAAGGCGCGCTGCATCCGTTGCCGCTCGGTGCTGTACCGGGCCGTATCGAGCCGGGGCGCCTCCGCAGGACTGGATAAGGTGGTGGCGCTCACCCTGGGTGCCGCCCTGGTTTTCCTGATCGCCCAGTTTTTTCCCATCGTCGAACTTGACGTCAATGGCCTGACCTCCAGCGCCACCTTGCTCGGCTCTATTCGCGTGCTGTGGTCCGAGCAGATGCAGGTGGTGGCGACCATGGTGTTCCTGTTTACCATTCTCTTCCCGGCCATCGAACTGGGCTCTCTGCTGTATGTGGCGCTGGGTCTGCGCGGCGGCGTCAAGGTGCCCGGCTTCAACCGCGTGCTGCGCGCCGTGCAGACGGCGCGCGAATGGGGCATGACGGAAGTGCTAATGATCGGCATCCTGATCACCGTCGTGAAGATGACCAGCCTGGCCACGGTGCTGCCGCAACCGGGCTTGTTCGCGTTTGGCGCCTTGACCTTGTTGCTGGCCATCGTCGTCTCGTTCGACCCCAAGGCCTTGTGGAACCTGGGCGATGACCTGACGCGGCAAGCGCTGCCCGGCATCCGCTACAAGGCCTTCGCGCCCGGCGCGAAGGTGGTGCCTTGCCATGCCTGCGGCCTGGTGGCGCCGCCTCTGGGCAAGGGCAAGCACTTGGCGTGCGTGCGCTGCGGCACGGCCCTGCATGTGCGTAAACCAGATAGCATCAACCGCACCTGGGCCTTGCTGATCGCTGCCATGATCCTCTACATTCCCGCCAACCTGCTGCCCGTGATGGTCACGTATTCCCTGTTTGGCGCGCAGAACGACACCATCATGAGCGGCGTGGTGCTGTTCTGGACCAGCGGCTCGAAGGGCCTGGCTATCATCATTTTCATCGCCAGCGTGGTTGTGCCCATGCTCAAGCTGGGCGTGCTGGCGCTGCTGGCGTTCACGGCGCAGCGGCGTTCGCGTTGGCGGCCGCGCCAGCGTACCATTTTGTACCGCATGGTGGAATTCATCGGCCGCTGGTCCATGCTCGACATCTTTGTCGTTACCCTGACGGTGGCGCTGGTGCGTTTCAAGTCGCTGGCCGTGATCACGGCAGGTCCCGGCGCGTTGGCTTTTGGCGCCGTGGTGGTGCTGACCATGCTGGCGGCGATGCAGTTCGACCCGCGCCTGATCTGGGACCCCGTCGACGGGCAGGTGCCTGGCGAGGAAGAACCCGTGGTGGTGACAAATACCGGAAACAATACAGTGAATGGAGAACAGCATGTCTGACAAAGAAGCAGGCGACCTTGCCGAAACGGGTGGCCGGCCATTGCCGGAACCCGATGTGGAACAGGGCAGCCGCTGGCTGCCGTCGCTGGTATGGCTTATTCCGTTGCTGGCTGCGCTGATCGGCGCCGGCTTGGCCGCCAAGTCCATCCTTGACCAGGGCCCCACGGTAACGGTCAGCTTCAAGAGCGCCGAAGGCCTGGAGCCGGGCAAGACCAAGGTCAAGTACAAAGATGTCGATATCGGCCAGGTGCGCGGCATTACCCTCGGCGACGACTTGAGCAAGGTGCTGGTGACGATCGACATGAGCAAGGAAGCGCGGCGCTTCGCCACGGCCGATTCGCGCTTCTGGGTGGTGCGCCCGCAGATCGGCGCCAGCGGCGTGACGGGCCTGGGCACCTTGCTGTCGGGCGCCTACATCGGCGTCGACACGGGCAAGTCTGAGCAGAAGAAGGACAACTTCGTCGGCCTGGAAAATCAGCCCGCCGTGGCCGGCGACCAGAAGGGCAAGCTATACACCCTGCATGCGGACAGCCTCGGCTCCGTCGACGTGGGTTCGCCCCTGTTCTTCCACCGCCTGCGCGTGGGCAAGGTGGTCAGCTTCGCGCTGGACAAGGATGGCAATGGCATCACCCTGTCGGTCTTCGTGAATGCGCCGTACGACCAGTTCGTCGGCAAGAACGCGCGCTGGTGGCATGCCAGCGGCGTCGACGTGCGCCTCGACTCCAACGGTTTCAAATTGAATACGCAGTCCTTGGCCGCCATGCTGGTGGGTGGCATCGCCTTCGAGGCGGAAAATGGCCGCAAGCCCGAAGAACCGGCGCCGGCCGATACCAATTTCCGTTTGGCGGCCGACGAGGCCAGTGCCATGCGCGAGCCCGATGGTGAAGCCATTACCACCGTATTCTATTTCGACCAGTCCCTGCGTGGCTTGCAGCCCGGCGCCACGGTGGACTTCCGCGGCATCGTACTGGGCGAAGTGCGCTCGGTGGGTATCGAATTCGACCCTGTGAAAAAGAACTTCCGCATGCCGGTCACCGTCAATCTGTACCCGGCCCGCCTGGGCATGCGCTTCAAGGCGGCCGTCGACGATGCGGAAGGATCGGCCGGCCACCAGCTGATCGAACGCATGGTCAGCCGCGGTTTGCGTGCCCAGCTGCGCACGGGCAACCTGCTCACCAGCCAGCTGTATATCGCGTTGGACTTCTTCCCGAAAGCGCCGAAGGTGGCGCTGGACTTGAACAGCTATCCGCTGGAAGTGCCCACCGTGCCGAATACTCTGGATGAACTGCAGACGCAGATTGCCAGCATCGCCCGCAAGCTCGATCAGGTGCCGTACGCGGAGATCGGTAACAATTTGAACGCCACCATCAAGCAGGCCAATACCCTGTTCAAGCAGCTCGATGGCCAGGTGGTGCCGGAAATGCGCGATACCTTGACGGCGGCGAAACAGACCTTCGGCACGGCCGAACAGGTGCTGCAAAAGGATTCGCCGCTGCAGTCTGACGTGCGCCAGGCATTGCAGCAGCTGACGCAAACCCTGCAATCGCTGAACGCGCTATCGGATTACCTGGAACGTCATCCCGAGTCCCTGATCCGCGGTAAAAAAGGAGATGAAAAAAAATGAGGAAACCAATTTTTGCGCTACTGATGGCGGCCAGCCTGCTCGGCGCCTGCTCCACTCCCCAGCCCGAGCATTTCTATACGCTCAGCGGCGGTGCCGACGCGCAGCCGGCCAAACCCGTCAAATACTATGTCGAGGTGCTCGCCGTCAGCGTGCCGCAACAGGTGAGCCGCAACCAGTTCGTCGTGACGGCGCCATCGGGACGCATCGAATTGCTGGAGCAGCAGCGCTGGGCGGGACCGCTGGCAGGCGAAATCGGCCAGGCCCTGTCGACGGCCGTGACGAACGACCTGGGCGCCATCGATGTGTTCCGCACGCCGCACCCCGAGAACCTGCCCGTGTACCGCATCAGCACCAATGTGCAGCGCTTCGAGTCCGTGATGGGCCAGTATGCGCTGATCGATGCCGTGTGGAGCGTGCGTCAGCTGGCCAGCAACAAGGTGGTCACTTGCCGCACGATAGCCAATGAAAAGGTGGGCGCAGGCTACGATGAACTGGTGCTGGGCCACCGCCGCGCCGTGAACCGCATCGCCGCCGATGCGGCGAGCGTAGTGCGTGCTTTTGACAGCGGTAACGCCGCCTGCCCGGCCGCCTGAGCCGCTTTCCACTACCCAGTCCAGGCGGCCGCTGGTAAAATGCGGCCATGGGAATGACCTTGTTCACGCGCCGCTTTGCCGCATGGATCGCCTGTTTTGCGATCCTGCTGGCGGCGCTCGCGCCATCGATTTCCCAGGCCGTCGCCAACGCCAAGCAGGAGTCTAGCTCCGGCTGGGCGGAAATCTGCTCGGTGGCCGGCATCCGTTTTGTCCAGCTTGTCCAGGTCGACGATGACGGCGCCGCCGATGACAAGTCTGGCGGCAAGGCCATGCAGATGGAGCATTGCGCCTTCTGTTCCACGCATGCGGGTTCCGTGGGCTTACCACCTAGTCCTGTGCTGCCGCTGTCCGTCGCCAGCGGCACGGCGATTTTCCCGGCCCTGTACTACCAGTCGCCATCACCGCTGTTCATCTGGTCCACCGCGCAATCGCGCGCGCCGGCCGCCCTCATTTAAGTCTTTGCATATTTAGTGCTTGCCCTGCGCGCCCTCCAGCGCGACGGGCAGCATCCGCACACTTAAACGAGAATCACATGAACAAGAAACTGTTGGTGCTGGCCGTGGCCATCACCGTGGCTTACCCCTGCGCGCAGGCGCAGCAACTTGACCAAACTGATCACGCCATCGACACCGTCGTCGTTTCCGGCTCACGCGCGCAAGCGTGGCTGTCCGAGACGCCGCAGGCCATCGGCGTCGTTAATGCCAAAACGCTGGAACGCGACAAGCCCAAGACCATGGGCGATATCCTCAACCGCATCGCCGGCGTGTATTGGAATGACCTGGGCAACGAGCAGCACAGCATGAGCATCCGCCAGCCTATCGGCACGAATGCCGTCTATCAGTACCTGGAAGACGGCATTCCCATCCGCCCGCTGGGTGTCTTCAACCACAACTCGCTTAATGAAATGAATATGGCGGGGGCCGGCGGCGTGGAAGTAGTGAAGGGCGCTGCTTCCTCGCTGTACGGCAGCAATGCCGTCGGCGGCGCCGTCAATTTTCTGACGGCCGGCGCCAGCGCCACGCCGACGGCCAAGGTGGGCGTGCGGCGCGATAATGTGGGCGGCTACACCCGCTACGACACCTCCGCCAGCGATACCTGGGGCCCGCTGGGACTGCGCTTTTCCCATTACAGTTCGCGCCGTTCGCGCGACAACTGGCAAGAGTACAGTTATGGCGACAAGGATTCGTTCTCGCTGCGCGCCGACTATGCGCTCAGCCCCACCTCGCAGCTGCGCGCCACCATCGTCCACACGGATCTCGATGCGGCCATGACGGGCAGCCTGTTTGAAAACGATTACCGCAACAATCGCGGCAAGAGCCTGAACACGTTTACCTACCGCAAGGACAAGACCACGCGCATGAATCTGGCGTGGGAAGGGCCGACGTCGGACAATGGCACGAGCACCGTCACCGTGTTTACGCGCAAGAATGGCCATGGGCAGATTCCCGCGTATTCCATCGGCAGTTGCGCGGGCATGCTGTGCAAGGGCGTCATCAACAACAACCACGTCGATTCGCTGGGGCTGGACGTGAAACACCAGCAGAATTTTGCGTGGCTGAATGCGCGTTTGATCTTTGGTGTGTACGTGGACAAGAGCGACAATCCCTTTGTCAGCGACAACCTGTCCATCGTGCGCGATGCCGCCACGGGCCGCTATCTGCGCTATACGCTGGCCAATGCCAGCAATCCGCAGGGCGTGCGCGACTACCAGACGGACATTCTGAACACGGCCGTCTTCGCGCAATGGGAGTTTTCTCCGCTGGCGGGCACGCGTGTGGTGCTGGGCGGACGCTCGGATGCCATCCGTTACGATTACCACAACAAGCTGGCACCGGGCGGCAGCGTCAATTACGGCGCGCCCGACGAGTCGCGCAGCTTTTCCCACGTCAGCCCGAAACTGGGCGCCACCTACGCCATCGGCCATGCGGGCAGCGCGTATGCGAACGTCAGCCAGGGCTTTACCCCGCCCGAGGTCAGCCAACTGTATGGCAAGACGGGTATCGCCGACCTGCAACCGTCGGTCTATAACAACTATGAACTGGGCTTGCGCTGGGCCTTCCTGCAGGGCCGTTTGAAACTCGATACGGCCCTGTACCGGCTCGATGGGCGCGACACCATCGTCAGCTATACGCTCTCGCCGGGCAACAGCGAAAACCGCAATGCGGGACGCACGCGCAGCGAGGGCCTGGAGCTTGGGCTGAACTACGACAGCGGCCCGTTCGACGCGCGCTTCGCCACGGCCATCGCGCGCCATCGCTACCTGCGCTACCAGGTGTCGTCCAGCCTCGATTACAGCGGCCGCGCCATGCCGCAGGCGCCGCGCGACATCACCTCGATCGAGATCGGCTACAAGCCCGTGGCTGGCGCCAGGGTAGCGCTCGAAGTCGTGCACCAGGGCCGCTACTGGATGAACAATGCCAACACGGTGGAGTACAAGGGCCACGCCCTGCTGAACCTGCGCGCCAGCTACCAGCTTGCGCGCGGCCTGGAAGCTTGGGCGCAGGTGCGTAACCTGGCCGATAAACGCTATGCCGATTCGGCCAGCAGCAGTTACGCCGGCGTGGGCAGCTATGTGCCGAACAGCCAGAATCAATACACGCCCGGTGCACCGCGCAGCGTGATGCTGGGCCTGGGCTATACCTTCAACGCACTGTGAGGATGGTCATGGACGACGCAACTTTTCTTATCGCACGGCGTAAAAGCCTGTACTGGCGCATCCACTTTTGGGCCGCGCTGATCGCCTCGCCGTTTGCGCTGGTGGCCACCCTGACGGGCATCCTGTATGTGTTCACGCCGCAGATCGAGGCTAGGCTGTACCAGCATCTCGATCACGTGGCGCCGCAAGCGTCCATGCTGCCGCTGGACGCCGCCGTGGCGGCAGCGGAACAGGCGGCGCCGCGCGGTTGGGCAGTGCAGCACGTGGTGCCGCCGTTTCAACAGGACGATGCGGTGCAGGTGGCGTTCGCGCCGCCCGGCGGCGCGCAGGATGAACATGCGGGCCATGGCGGACATGCCGCGCCGGCCACGCCCCCCAGGCCGAAGTTCGGCCTGCCCGCGCAAGCCATCATCGTGTATGTGAATCCCTATGACGCGCGCGTGCTGGGCAGCCTGGCCAGCAGTGAGCGCTTCGGCAACTGGGCCAAAAAGCTGCATTCGCGCCTGCTGCAAAACGATGACTGGCGCTGGATGATCGAGCTGGCGGCCAGCTGGCTAATGGTGATGCTGGTGACGGGTGTGGTGCTGTGGTGGCCGCGCGGCACGCAAGCGGGCTTGCCGAAGCGGGGCGCGCGGGGGCGCAATGGCTGGCGCCAATGGCATGCCTTCCTGGGCGTGGCGTTCGGCGTCATCAGTTTGGTCATCCTGTCGACAGGCTTGACGTGGAGCCAGCAAGCGGGCGGGCGCATACGCGCGCTGCGTGACGTCAGCGGCCAGGCGCCGCCGCCCGTGCCGCGCGGCCTGCACTCGACCGAGGAGGGTGCTCCGCTCGACTGGCAGGATGCCTGGCGGGTGGCGCGCAGCCATGCACCCGCCATCGCCGTGCAACTGACGGCGCCGGCCAGCCAGGACGATGTGTGGCGCGCCACCATGGCCGACCGCAGCCAGCCCACCTTGCGCTTCGATCTGCAATTCGATGCCTACAGCGGCAAGCCTCTGTATTACGCGGGGTGGGAGGCGCAGACTGCGTTCGGCAAGGCGACGGCCATCGGCATCCCCTTCCATCGGGGCGAATTCGGCTGGTGGAATCAGGCGCTGTTACTGCTGTTCGGCGCCAGCGTGCTGTTCTCGCTGGTGTCGGGCTGGGTGATGTTTTTCAAGCGGCGCTTGCCAGGTTCGCTGGGCTTGCCCCGGCTGCTGCCAGGCGCCTGGACCTCGCCTTCGGCGCTGGCCTGGCTGCTTGCCGCCGCCATGTGCGCGCTGATGCCATTGCTGCTTATTTCCGCCTGCATGCTGATGCTGCTGGAGCTGATCCTGGCAAGATGGGGGGCGCGTATCGGCAGGATGCGTCTGCGCTAGAATAAGGGGCGCGGCCAGGCTCGTTGCCATGGGCCGCCCCTTTGTACTGGTTGACGCATGTTATTCATCGACTTTCCCGCCTTGTCCGCATTGGCCGCCACGTCGGCGCTGGTGACAAAAAAATGCAGTTGCTGCGCCGTGCCGTTGGACGCCTGGCAGCGTCTTCCTACTTCGCTGGAGCTGGACCGCTTCGAAGAAATTGGCACCTTGCGCGAAGATCCGTACGAGGAACCGACGTTCGCCGAATACCATCCGCACGGCACGCGCTATGACAGCATGGACGCGCCCATCGCACCGCGTTACTACCCCGCTAACCTGAGCCAGGTGGCGCGTTGCCTGAACTGCGGCCGCCACTATCTGCGCTACAACGAAGCGGGCGGCTATTTCACGGAGCTGCGCATCCGCGCGCTGCGCCCGGCATTGCTGGCCGACGCCGCCCTCTAGTTGCTACAGGCTTTCCTTGACGTGCGCAATGCCGTGTTCATCGTAGATCGAATACACGGCG
The DNA here is from genome assembly GCF_049897325.1 of Janthinobacterium sp. DSP2-3-3. Lineage (NCBI taxonomy): Bacteria > Pseudomonadati > Pseudomonadota > Betaproteobacteria > Burkholderiales > Oxalobacteraceae > Janthinobacterium > Janthinobacterium sp. DSP2-3-3. Next base: position 68,127 of record NZ_JAFCWA010000013.1, read on the forward strand.
GCGAGGAGGTTGTCCAGTTCCGGCGAGCGATCCATATGCCGCATGCTGAACAGGATGGGCGAGAACGCATGCTTGTCGTCCAGCTTGCGGTAGACCACGTTCCTGTGATGCATGGCCTGCACGCTTTCGGGCACAATGGAAATGCCCTGGCCGGCCGCCACCAGTCCCATGGAAATCTGCAGCTCGCGCACTTCCGTGACGCGGCCGGGCGTGACATTGCCTACACTGAACATGGTCAGTACCTGGTCGGCAAAGCTGGGGCGGGGCGCTTTCGGATACACGAGCAAGGTTTCATGCACCAGGTCGGTCAGGCGCAATCCGCCTTCGCCCTCGGCCAGCCGGTGGCTGGGCGGCAGGGCCACTACCAGCCGCTCCTCGCGTAGCAGGATGCGGCGGATGCTGGGATCTTCGCTTTTCAATCGCCCGAAACCCACGTCGATGCGGCCTTCCTTCAGGGCCTTGAGCTGCTGCACCGTCGTCATTTCGTGCAGGCTCACGTCGACCTCGGGATGGCGCTCGCAATAGCGGTGCACGATGTCGGGCAATTCGCCATACAGGGTCGAGGCGACGAAGCCGATCGACAGGGTGCGTTCCAGCTTGCCCACGCGCTGCGTCATCGCCTTCAGGTCACGCACCTGGTCGAGCAGAGGCCGCGCATGGGCGAGGAAAAACTCGCCCGCTTCCGTCAGCCGCAGGGGCCGCGAGCCTTTCTCGATCAGCGCCACGCCCAGCGTTTCTTCCAGCTGCTGCATCTGCCGGCTGAGTGGCGGCTGCGCGATATGCAGGCGCGCGGCCGCCCGCGTGAAGTTCCTTTCCTCTGCGACCGCAACGAAGTAGCGCAAGTGGCGTAATTCCATCTTCATACCTTTCAGGTATAGGTTCAATACCAACTCGGTGTTGGACGTGAGGACATTCGGGGAATATCGTGTCACCAATCCATGGAATTATACGGAATAAATATGATTCAAAATATCGAGACCTACCTGGTCGATGTGCCAACCATTCGTCCCCACCGGATGTCCGTCGCCACCATGAACACGCAAACGCTGGTGCTGGTGCGGCTGCGCTGCGCTGACGGCATCACGGGCTGGGGCGAAGCGACCACCATCGGCGGCTTGAGCTACGGCGGCGAAAGCCCGGAAAGCATCAAGATGAATATCGATACCTATATCGCGCCGCTGCTGGTCGGCATGGAAGCGAGCGAGGTCGCCAAGGCGATGGTCAAGGTACGCAAGGTCATCCAGGGTAACCGCTTCGCCAAGTGCGCGATTGAAACGGCGCTGCTGGACGCGCAGGCGCGCCGCCTGAACGTGCCGCTGTCGGAACTGCTGGGCGGACGTGTGCGCGATGCGCTGCCCGTGGCCTGGGTGCTGGCCAGCGGCGACACCGCGCGCGATATCGCCGAAGCGGAAAAAATGTTGGACTTGCGCCGCCACCGCATCTTCAAGCTGAAGATCGGCCTGCGTGACGTGATGGATGACGTGGCCCACGTGCTGGAGATCAAACGGGCGCTGGGCGAACGGGCCAGCGTGCGCGTCGATGTCAACCAGGCCTGGAGCGAGATGGACGCCGTGCGCGGCATCGCCGCGCTGGAAGCGGGCGGCATCGACTTGATCGAGCAGCCGGTCAAGGCGGGCAACCGCACCGCGCTGGCACGCCTGACGCAGCGCTTCGACGTGGCCATCATGGCCGACGAAGCCTTGCACGGCCCCGCCGATGCGCTGGCGCTGGCCCAGGCCGATGCGGCCGACGTGTATGCGGTCAAAATCACCCAATCGGGTGGCTTGCTGCCCGCACTGGAAGTGGCCACCGTGGCGCGCCTGGCCGGCGTGGGCCTGTACGGCGGCACCATGCTCGAAGGCGGCATCGGCACGGCCGCCACGGCCCACGTCTGCTCCACGTTTGCCGAACTGGCCTGGGGCACGGAATTGTTCGGGCCTTTGCTGCTGACGCAGGAAGTCTTGCGCGAGCCGCTCGTGTACCGCGACTTCATGCTGCAAGTGCCGACTGGCCCGGGCCTGGGCGTCGAGATTGATACCGACAAGCTGCGTGCCATGCAGCGTCAATAAGGGAGCAACCATGTTATTCCATGTACGCATGAACGTGAACCTGCCATTGAGCATGCCCGCCGAACAGGCGGCGCGGCTGAAGCAGACGGAAAAGGAACTGGCCCAGCGCTTGCAGCAAGAGGGCAAATGGCGCCACCTGTGGCGCATCGCCGGCCAGTACGCCAACGTCAGCGTCTTCGACGTCGATAGTGTCGACGAACTGCATCATTTACTGACCTCGCTTCCCCTGTTCCCCTACATGCAGATCGACGTGATGCCGCTGTGCCGCCATCCTTCGTCGGTGCGCGACGACGATTCCTGAGGAGACATGCAATGATGCATACAGGCAACGACACTGCCGGGAAAATGTGCGAGGTGGACGGTATCGGCCTGCATTACCGTACCGATGGCGAGCGCAGCAAGCCCTGCCTGGTCCTGTCGAATTCCCTCGGCACGGACCTGTCCATGTGGGATGCGCAAGCGGCCGCGCTGGCCGGCGACTTTTTTGTCGTGCGTTACGACACGCGCGGCCATGGCCAGTCGGCCAGCGGCAGCGCGCCGTTCGGCATCGAGCGACTGGGCCTGGACGTGGTGGCGTTGCTCGACCACCTCGATATCGCCCGTGCCGCCTTCTGCGGCATTTCCATGGGCGGCTTGACGGGCCAGTGGCTGGGCATACACCGGCCGCAGCGCTTGACGAAGCTCGTGCTGGCGAATACGGCGGCGCGCATCGGTGGCGCCGCGCCGTGGCAGCTGCGGGCGGAGCAAGTGCGCAGCGACGGCATGGCCGCGGTGGCCGAGAGCGCCGCGGTGCGCTGGTTCACGCCGCAGTTTATCGCGCGCGAGGCGGACACGGTGGCGCGCCTGACAAGCACCTTGCGCGGCCAGGATGCCGGCGGCTACGCGGCCTGCTGCGAAGTGCTGGCCCAGGCGGACTTGCACGGCTTCGTCGGCACGATAGCCGTGCCCACCCTGATCATCGTGGGCGAGCACGATCCCGTCACCACCATCGACGACGGGCGCTGGCTGCAGCAGCAGATTGCTGGCGCCCGCCTGGCAAGCCTGCCCGCTTCGCATATCTCGAATATCGAGGCGGCGGACTTGTTTACAGCGCAGTTGCGGACTTTTTTAGTGTGAGGCTTGCTGTACCTTATCGGTACGGCAGGAATTTGACTTTCCTCTGAGCACTGCCACCAATTGGTACGGCATGCGGCAGGGGAAGCTTTCTTGAAAAATAATAATAAGAAAAGCAGACTTGGAGTAGACGGATGGAAAACAGATTGATCATTATCGCCGCGGTCACGGTGGGCTATTTCGCCCTCATGTCCTACATTACTTACAGCGTGCGCAAGCATGCCAACAGCGCCGAGGGCATGACGGCGGGCGGGCGCAATTATCCCGCTTACCTGATCGGCGCGCTGCTGCTGTCGGAATTCATCGGCAGCTCCGTCAGCATCGGCACGGCGCAAAAAGGCTATGAACTGGGCATTTCCGCTGCATGGAATCTGGTGGCGCTGTCGCTGGGCTTCTTGCTGCTGGCCATCGTGTTAGTGAAAAAATACAAGGAAAGCGGGCAGTCGACGATTTCCGGCATCCTGGCGCAAACCTACGGCGAACCCGTGCGCTATGCCGCATCGATACTTACCATCGTCGCGCTGAGCATCGTTGCCGTGGCCCTGTACGCGAGCGGCGGCGCCGTGCTGGCAGCGGTGCTGCACATCAATAAAACCGTGGCCATTTTGCTGGTGGGTGCCATTACCGTGATGTATGTCAGCCTGGGTGGCATGCGCTCGGTCGTGTACACCAATTTCGCCCACTCCATCGTCAAGTACCTGGGCGTGATCCTGGCGCTGGCTTATGCGCTGGAAGCGACGGGCGGCATCGGCGCGCTGCAGGCGCAATTGCCGGCCAAGATGTTCAACTGGGTCGAGATCGGCTGGGGCCAGATCATCGCCTGGATGATAGGCGGCATCGGTTCCATCTTTGCCACGCAATACGTGATCCAGGCCCTGGTCAGCACGGACAACCCGGCCGTGGCCAAGCGCGCCTGCTATTACGTGTCGTCGCTGATGATTCCGTTCGGCCTGATGGCGGCCCTGATCGGCATGTGCAGCGCCGTGCTGTATCCGGGCATGAAGTCGATCGATGCCTTTCCTACCCTGATCGCCCACATGCCGGCGTTTTCCGCCAGCATCATGATCGTGGGCCTGGCCGGCGCCCTGTTCGGCGGCATTTCCGCCACCACCCTGGCGTCGGCCACCCTGGCCATGAAGGATTTTTATGATCCCTGGTACAACAAGGCGAAGAATGACGCGAAATCGCTGATGTTCCTGCGCATCGCCATCGTCGTCGCAGGCTTGCTGCCGCTGGTGCTGGCGCTGTATGCGGAAAAACTGCTGATGATCGCCTTCCTCGGCAAGGCCCTGCGCGCCACCCTGGCCGTGCTGGTGCTGATGGCCTTCTATGCGCCGAAATTCGGCACGCCGCGCGGCGCCTTTGTCGGCGTGATCGTCTCCGTGATCGCCACCATCGGCTGGTTCCTGGCGGGCAATCCGTATGGCGTGGACAGTTCCTATCTGGCGCTGGCTGGCCCGCTGCTGACCATGGGCATCAGCCATTTGTTCAAGTCGGCGCAAGTGGCATCGGCGAAGCCGGCATCGTCGTCGCGGCTGTAGCTTGCCCCAACCCTCAGACCAGCCCCGTCAGGTAATAGATGGCAATGACGAGGAATACGGCCACCGTCTTGATGACGGTGATGCCGAAAATGTCGCGGTAGGACTGGCGGTGCGTGAGGCCGGTGACGGCCAGCAGGGTGATCACGGCGCCATTGTGCGGCAAGGTATCCATGCCGCCACTGGCCATGGCCACCACGCGGTGCATCACTTCGAGCGGAATGTGCGCTTGCTGCGCGGCTTGAATGAAACTGTCCGACATGGCGGCCAGCGCGATGCTCATGCCGCCCGAGGCCGAGCCGGTAATGCCGGCCAGGGTCGTCACGGACACGGCCGCATTGACGAGGGGATCGGGCACGCTGCGCAAGGTATTGCTGACGGCAAGGAAACCGGGCAAAGCCGCGATGACGCCGCCGAAGCCATACTCGGACGCCGTATTCATGGCCCCCAGCAAGGCGCCGCCCACGGCCGCCTTGGTGCCTTCGGCAAAGGCAGCGCGGATGCGCCCGAAGGCCGTCACGCAGACGAGCAAGATGCCCAGCAACAAGGCGCCTTCCACGGCCCAGATACCCGTCACGGAGGCTATCGATGTCGACACGGGCACATGCAAGCCGGGCAGGGTCTCGGCGGTGAGCACGTAACTGTCGCCATACCAGTGGGGAATCAGCTTGGTCAGCGCAAAGTTGGCCACGCCCACCAGCACCAAAGGCGCCACCGACAGCAGCGGATGGGGCAGCTCGCCACCGCCGGTCCTGGCCTGTTCCGCTTCCACTCCATAACCTTCGCCCGTTGCCATGACGGAGCGCCGGCGCCATTCGAGGAAAGCCAGTCCCATGATCACCGTCAGCACGGCGCCGATGGTGCCCAGCCACGGCGCGGCCCAGCCGGTCGTGTTGAAAAAGGTGGTAGGGATGATGTTCTGGATTTGCGGCGTGCCGGGCAAGGTATCCATGGTGAAGGAAAACGCGCCCAGGGCAATGGCGCCCGGCATCAGCCGCTTGGGGATATTGCTCTGGCGGTACAGCTCGGCCGCGAACGGATACACGGCAAACACCACCACGAACAGCGATACGCCGCCATAGGTCAGCGCAGCGCAGACTGCAACGATCACGGCATTCGCGCGCGTACTGCCGATGTAGCGGATGGCCGCCACGACGATGGACTGGGAAAAGCCGGACAACTCGATCAGCTTGCCGAACACGGCGCCGAGCAAAAAGACCGGGAAGTACAACTTGATAAAGCCCACCATCTTTTCCATGAAGATGCCGCTGAAGACAGCCGGCACGGCAGACGGATCGGTCAGCAGCACGGCGCCCAGTGCGGCGACGGGCGCAAACAGGATCACGCTGTAGCCGCGGTAGGCGGCCAGCATGAGGAAGGCCAGTGCGGCCAGAACTATCAGGAAAGACATGAAGACCGTACCCTTGCACGATGAAAGTGTTCAATTAATCAATTGTTCAATTAATATCATACTTTTGGGCAACATGCCAACACGCGGGTCAAGGATTGCGCGTAGAGACAGATGCCAACGGCCAACTATTTCACTATCGCGTTAACCTTGCCAATGAGCGAGCATCCGCACGCCGTTTTGCAGCCATGTACGGCCACAGGAATACCGCCGGCGGTCAGGGTCTCGTGGGCGGTTACAAATTTATTGACGCCATGCCAGCTCGCAAGTAAAGACGTCCTTGATGCCGGCCAGGTAAAGCCAGCCCTCGCCCGTGGCCACCTAGGTGATATCGGTCACCCAGGCGTCGTTCGGCCGGGTCGGTGCAAAGGTCTGATTGAGCAGGTTGTCGGCCACCGGCAGGCCATGATTCGAGTTCGTGGTGGCCTTGAACTTGCGCTTTTTCTTGCAGCGCAGGGCCAGTTCGCGGCGCAGGCGGACGATGCGGTCACGGCCGGCCGGGAAGCCTTGCGCCGTCAGTTCCGGCGGCATGCACAGCGGGCCTAGGTCTGCCGGCTTTGCGCGTGCACGGCCTCAACGGCGACCTGCAGGGGCGCGTCGTCCTGCGCCCGCTGCGACGGTTTGCCGTTCGCCCAGGCGTAGAACCCGCTACGCGAGACGCCAAAGACGCGGCACAGGACGGTGACCGGATAGTTGAGTCGCAAAGTCTTCATGAGCGCGTACCTGGCAGCGACTCGCGCGCAAAGTACGCTGCCGCTTTTTTACGATATCGCGCTCCATGCGGGCCTCGGCGAGCTCTTTGCGCAGCTTGATGACCTCGGCCTCAAGCTCCGGCACGGAGCTGCTGCCAAGGGCCACTTTGGGCGACGTGCCGCGCCTTGCCGCGCCTTGCCGCGCTGACCAAGTTGGCTAGCGTGCCCTTTGGAATGGTGAGGCGCAACGCGGCGTCTTCCAGCGTCTGGCCTTGTGTCAGGACCAGTTTTACCGCTTCTTCCCGCAGCTCCGGTGTATAGGTTTTTGAGCGTGTCATCAGTTCTCCAGTAGATTTGCCATACGCAAAATTCCTACGCTGAAAATTCTTCTCAGTTCAGTTGCGTATCCACAATCGCATGCGACGAAAACCAATGACGACGCCAGTGGTGCTGAGGGCCATGCCACCCAGACTCAACAGTATCAAGATGGCGTCGCGCAATGGCCCCATTTGCAACAGTGGCGGCAAATCCCAGCTATGCAGGAAACTAAACAGCCAGCGGCTCACCCGTTGCGAACGATCCAGCGTTATCGCCACGTCGCCTGTGTAGGAATCGATATATACCCAGTTGGCATGCGGATCAAGGAACTGTACGCGCAACACGGGCAAACGCCGCTCTGCCGCGCCCATCATGGCCTCAGGCTGACGCCCATAGTAGTAGGTGTCGTAATGCCCAAGCCAGGCATGGCTGGTAGGCATGCCTGGCAGGAGTTTGCTGGCTGCTCGCAGCAACGTCGCATCCCCCCACTGTTCGCGCACATGCACGCTGCCATCATTGGCGACGATCAGGCGCGTGCGCGCCGCCGCGTCACGCACCAGCAGGTAGGGCTGCCCGTCTAGCACGCGCCACGCGATCTCGCTGGCATGAAACCTCTCCGCTTCCAGCATCGCCAGCGCTTGTTGCGGCGTCAGCGCAAGGCGAGCGGTCGCCGGCGTGCCGCCTCGATAGGCGGCCAGGTCCGGCCGCTTGCCCTTGGCATCAAATATGCGGAAGGGATTCATCGACATCAAGCCGCTGAAGATCCAAGTGCACACGATAGCCGCGAACAATAGTCCAATGATGTGGTGCCAATGCATATAGGTTTCGCGATACGGCGATCTTGCGCCGGACTTGTAGCGCTGTGTAAAACGCCAGCGCCAGATACCCACCAAAGTACCCGATACCGCCGTCACAGTAGCTGTAGCTGAAAGTATGATCACCGTCCAGCTCCATAGTGGATCGCTGGAGCGCTCCCGCAAGGGATACACCCAATGCAGCCAGGCGCCAACAAAGTTCCAGAGGCGCTGACTACGCGGTGCATCAATCAACACCTCGCCCGTTACCGACGACAGATACAGCAGTGTGTCGTCGGCATCGTCCATTTTTACCATGTGCAATGGACGATGCGGGTCTAGCCCACGCGAGTGTGTCCAGCGGTCTTCGCGTACCTGGCCCAGATAGGCAGCCTTTGCGCCGGGCAGGAAAGCCTGCGCCGCGGCCAGCGCTTCGGCGGGGCCGGCCAGGTCGGCGGGTTTGCCGCTGCGCGCGTCAAACAACTGAAAACGGCCAGGCTCGTCGCGCACGCGATACACAGGCCTGCCGCCGACCGAAGTCAGAACCAGCTCACGCACGCTGGCAGGCGCAGCCAGCTGCTCAAGTACCTTGTCAGGGCCGATGCAGCAAGTTGCCGACTGCAGCGTCGGCATGCTAGCCAGGCGTTCCCAGGGCGTCAGCTTGGGATAGCCGACGAACAACATCACCATCCCGCTGATAAACCACAAGGCCATCAGGATGCAGGAAAACACGCCCGTCCAACGGTGCAATTGGTAAGAGAAACGCTTGGCGGCGGCCATGACGGTGGACAATCTGTGTCGTTGTGAAACCATTAGAAGCGATAATGGACCGTTGCCTCGACGCGGCGGCCAGGCCCGTTGAACCATTGGTTGGTGGTGTAATAGGCAGTCGTAAAGTACTGCTTGTCAAAGACGTTCGTGGCGCGCAAGGTCAACGTGGTATCACGCGCCGCCTTCCAGCGCAGAGCGAGATCAATGGTGGCATAGCCCGGCATCACTATCTTGTTGGCATTGTCGGCGTAGCGATGGCCCACGTAACGCACACCGCTACTGGCGCTCCAGTCGGGCAGGAAATTCCAGCTCAACCACACATTGGCCAGCTTCTCGGCGACGTCTGGTGGCACTTTGCCCGCGCGTGACACGGCTGCACCAGCTTCAGCTTCGATAAAGTCGTCATATTTGGCGCGCAGCAGCGTGGCATTTGCGTCCAGCTGCCAGGCGGGCGCCAGCGCCAGCGACAGCGTGCCTTCAACGCCGGTTGAAGAGCGCTGGCCAACCTGCACGCGCAACTGCGGATTGCTCGCATCGCGCGCCAGCAGGTTGTTTTTCCTGATCTGATAAGCGGCCAGCGTCCATTCACCCCGCTTGCGCCAGAAAGACTGCTTCAGTCCCACTTCCAGCTGCTTGCCGGTGGACAGGTCGAATTTGCTGTTTGCAGCACTGATCGACAACAAGCCACCGACCGGATCAGCCGCCTGAGCATACTGGGCGTACAGGACCATATCCGGTGACAGATCGTAGACGGTACCGAAGCGCCAGCCGATATTCGCATATGTTTGCTCAAATTCCGTCTTACCGCTGATCAAATTGCGGCGCGAAATCTCCGCATGGTCATAACGCAGTCCTGCCAGCAGGGCCCAGGATGGCGTCAACTCCAGGCGATCTTCAGCAAAGATAGCGTATTGCCGTGCCTTGTTGCGATAACGGGGAATGGTCGCCACTGCAGTCATAAACCGCCCGCCACTGGCTGATACGGATCGACCGACGCCGGGTCCGGGCTGCCGACGTAAGTATTATTCGTGTGTTTGAAGGAGCTTGCGCTCAGCTCAAAGCCCATCGAGAACTGGTTTTTCAAGCCCCATAACACGCTGCGGTGGCTGACATCGGCGCTGGCACCGGTCTGGTCCTGGTTGTGGAAGATTTCCGTGTCGCCAGAACGGTCGATCCGACTCGTCGCGGCATTGTAGGCATAGGTTTCAGCGTTGCGGTAATGACGTGCGCTGCGAATGCCATACAGGCGTGCATGCACGGTAGTGTCGCTGGACGGTGTCCATTCCATGCCCAGCTCACTCCAGCGGTCATCGTAGCGGATCACGCTATCGTTGACGTTATAGTTTTTCTCGCGCAATGTGGGCAGTTGGCGGCCATTAACCAGCGGCGTGCCAAAGTAGCGCATTGGATGCTGCAAGCCCTGGGCGTAGCTCAGTTTCAGACGCAACTGCGGCGTCGTATCAAGCTGCAAGGCGCCAGCAAACGCTAGGTCGCGCGATTGTCCCATGTCGACCCAGCCATCCGAACGGTTGCCGCTAAGATCAACACGATAGGACAGCTTGTCGTTGATAGAGCCTCCGCTGCCCAGGCCGATGCGCTGCGTATTGTCACTGCCGAGCGTGGCCTCCACTTCATTGCGGATGGCACCGGGCGTGGGCTTCTTGGGAATCACGTTGACCACGCCACCGATGGCACCGTCGCCATACACGACCGAAGCCGGTCCTCGCAGAACTTCTATGCGTTCCACCGACCAGGTATCAAACGGAAAAGTCAGTCCGACGCCGCCATACTGACGCACGCCGTCATACAGGCGCATGACGGAAGTGGTGTCTGTGAATCCACGCGCCGACAACGAACTGCCGCCATTGCCAGGATGGGCCATGCCGCTGATGCCCGCCGAGCGAGTAATCGCCTCGACCAGGTTGCTGTCGCCGCGCTCATCGAGCTGGGCACGAGAGATGATATCGATGCTGGCCGGTGTCTGCATTGGCGTCAGGTCCAGATTCGACCCGGTCGATGCTGGCGACTTGAGCGTGAGTGCCTTGTCGGCCGTAACCAGCACCGCCGGCAAGGTCGGCGCTTCCGCCGCTACGACGGCACCGGAGAGCATGGCTAGCGACATCGCACCATAGACACCCAGTGTAAGTCGGGCCAGCAGTTGCTCCGTTAACCGGATGTTGCGTAAGTTATTCATGAATGGTCTACAAAAAAGGTGGCATAGGGCTTGCCGAAGTTCATATTCAACGGCAAGCAGAAAAGGGGCTTTGTCGACAGGCTAAAATCGCATGGTCGCCGACACGTACAGCGCCCTGCCATCGCCCGGCGCATGGCGAGTGACGTCATTGATCCAGACATACTCGTAGTAGCGATCAGCCAGATTCTTCAGTTGCAGGTCCAGCGATAGTGAGCGGGATACACGGTAAGTGAGACCGAGATTGAGCAAGGCATAGGCGCCGTATTTGGAGCCGCTATTGGCGGAAGTCAGGAAATAGTCCCCTTGTCCATTGCCCCAGGCAGACAATTTGACCGCAGGATTGAGTTGCAGGTCATAGCCTGCAGAGTAAAGATGCCCTGGCACATGATCAATTTCTTTCCCCTGTGTAGCGGGAGCTGCCGGATCCGGTTCCACGATGCGTGTCCGCTGGCGTGAATAGGCAAACCAGGCGCTGTGGCGTTCACCCTGGCGTACATTGAGTTGCAGATCAATGCCTTCGCGCCGTGTTTTGCCGACGTTTTCCGAGTCACCTGTCGGATCATTGAGCTTGCGCTTGACCTCATCGCTAGCATCCTGGCGCCACAAGGCAATGCGGCCATCGACCCATGCTACTGGCTTGAATTTGACGCCGGCTTCCCAGCCTTCATTCATCGAGGGACGCAAGCGGCTCGCATTGGACTGATACGCGCCCGCTCCCGCGCCAACCTGGAAGGTCTTGCCCCAGTTGGCGTAGATGCTGGCTGCCTGCCATGGACTATAGACGGCACTGAACTTGGGTTGTCGGATCAAGCCATAATCCTGAATGGCGTACTGCACCTGCTTGGACGGGTCATAGAAGTCACCTTGTACCTTATCGATGCGGTAGCCGGGAATGATCTTCAAACCTTTGAGCGGCAAGAAGATCGCCTGGATATAGGTGCCGTATGTATCGAAGTTAAAGCGCTGGTCGCGCGTGGTGACCTTGCGTACCTTGTTCACCGTGCTGTAGCGTGGGCTTTGATCCTGCTGATGTTCCGCATTCGCGCCGACCTCGACCGACATGCCGCGTGCCCATGCCGCCGAGAGTGCCTGTGGCCGATAAGTCAGGCTGGCCAGCACGCCATAATGTCTTTCATCGATGATGCGCTCTTGCTGTGACGCGAGCGGCGAATAGCGTAGCCAGCGCTGGTCGCGCACATTGTTGACATATGCTTTGGCGGATAGCGACAGACTCGGGTTCAGGTCGGAATCGAGATGTGCGCTCAATTGGCTCATCTCGCGCTTGCCACCATCCGATTGCGCATACGCGTACGACGCGGTGGGTGTGCGATGCGCATCGGCCGCCTCCAGGTAGCCCGCTTCGTCGCCATTGCTTTGCGTGTGGCGCGCTATCACGCCGATACGGGTGCGCGCATCATCGGTGGTATAGAACCATTTCGCCGACAGCGTATATTTGTCAAAGGCGGCATTCTGACGATAGCCTGCCGACTGCAGATAGCCAGCGAAGTAGTTTTGCGCCCAATTACCTTGTTCGATGCCTTTGGCAAGCTGCATTTCGCGGGTGCGGAAGCTGCCATAGCTGATCCGCGCTTCGCCGTCGTTACCGCCCGTACGCGTATGCATATTGACATTGCCGGCGATATTATGCAGGCCATAACGCGGATCGTTGGTGCCGCGCACGATCTCGATACGGCGGATCTCCAGCGGGAACAGCATGTCCAGGAAGGGCATGCCGCCGGCATTGTCGTTGCTGGGTATGCCATCGATCAGGAGCTTGACAGCATTAACCTCGCCTTCACCGTTAAAGCCTCGAAATGATAGCTTGCCGGATTCATTACCTTGCCGGAACTGGGTCAGCATCACCCCTGGCACACGCGTCAACAGTTCCCAGGTGTGATTGACTTGCTGTTGTTGGAGTACTTCCGGCGCGAGTATATCCACCGAACTGAGCACATTGCGCGACGATAGTGGACCGCTGCTTCTCGCATTGACTTCGACTTTACCCATCTGCAGCACGGCTTCATCGCCTTGCACTTGCTCCTGCGCGTAGGAAAAAGCCGGGAGTACCATGGCACCGATCTGTGCGCATAGCAACAAGACGCGTGGCGGTGTTAGGCAATGGCGGCAGGGAAAAACGGGGGATTTTTGATTCGACATAAACATCCAAAAAAGCGCCGCCAGCGATGGCCGGCAGACGAAAAGGGAAATATAGAAAACCTGTGTCAGAAACTTGCCGAGGTGCCTAGTTGTGCCTTACGTCCGGGCTTAGGGTAGCTTGGACGGCAGGCGTACCTGCGGTCAGACAGGTTCCCAGCGCCAAGAGCACTTTCCCCTTGCGGCCCAGTGCAGCTACGGGATAGACCAGGCGCCTGTTGGCGATGGCGAAGGAGGAGAGCTGCACGTGGTTAACGGCACCGGCGTTGCGGGTACGGTTCAGCAGCCAGACTTCCAATTGATAGTGCGTATCGACGGCAAAGCGCAGTAGACACAGGGAGTCCGATTTGGACGGCGACAGATATATAGGATCGATAGCATGAGGCATGACAATCTCCTTTAGGTGGTGGCGGACGACAATGTCAGCGGCGTGAGCGGAAGCTGGACTGCAGGCGAGGTGTTGACGCAATAGCTGGCGAAGTAGTAACAAGCCAAGGCAATAAATGCGGCCGTATTGACGCAGCGTATGGCATGCAGCAGCACCGCGAGCAGCGCTAGAGTCTTTAGTGGAGAGGTCATCTTGTCTTCCTGCGATATAGCGGCAGTGAGCCTCTCCGAGAGAGAAAGGTTCATTGCCAAGCATTATTTTTGGATCGCGTGCGTCAGCCTGCGCGAAAGGACATGATTGCTTGCGCTGCCATCAGCAGACGGCAAGCCGCCTTCTTCCAAACAAGCGTGCAAGCATCAGAGCCAGGAATCAACAGGCGCAGGCGGGACCGGGAATTACAGTGCCATCACCGGACAACATGGCATCTGCGAGCAGGATCTATACCGTCAGTGGAGGACCACGTGGATTGCCTGATGACCAGACGAAGAGCGTGCGTGGAGCACGATAGAATAAAGGAGGAAAAACGGCGCGCGCGCTTGGGATGGACAACGAAAGATCTGAGGTTGACAGCAAGGCAAAAGAGCCTGCATGCGTGAAGCAATACGGACAGTGCTCGAACGCGTGCACGACAGGATCGATTGAAGGCTGGCGTTCAGCATCCCCGGCAGGTGCTGTCTTGAGACCAGCGACAGTACAAATCTGCAGCAATACCGAAGGCGTTTCCGATGATGAGTGAGCGGCCAAGGCATGCGAAATGGAAGGTGCGAGCGCAGCGAACAGCACGGCCAACAAGGCAAGCCAGATGTGCAACACGCGTTTTCTTGCCATTTTATGCATGCTGCATTATAGCTAATAACTGCTTACTATCGCCACTTTTTACGCCACCTGCCTAAAGAATGATCAACTGAACGCTTGCTGTGATTTCGAGCACTACTCGCTTTCACTCTCTGCAGTGAACCTAACAGGGTGCTCGGTCTTCGACACCTAACGATATTTTTCATTTCCAATAGCGATGCCCTTACAGCCATGCTCGGCATACGTCACGCTCAAATTCCGTTTCTAGGGAATACATGAGTCATTGGAGATCCAAGTCACGCCTCCAACTGGCAGCTCAGAAAAGCGTGAAATTGACTGGAATCTGCATGATCGCCACACGGAGCAACAGTGTTCGCTGTCGGTTTGCCGTGACTTCATTAGCTTAATCGCAGTCGCATCGCCACTTTTTTCTACGCATATATGGAGATTTACATGCAAGTTAGTGTTCATTTTTCCATGCATTCCGCCTGTCCGTTGGCCGTAAGCGCGCAGGCCCAAGTCACTATCCATGCTGCGTGGGTATGGCACCGAAAAGTGAAAGAAGCTGAAGGTGGGATACAGGATCAGAGTGATGATAGACGGGTTTTTAGCATGATGGGCAGACCATAGCTAACTTTGGCCCAAAATCATCGGTAATTGGCATCCGGGTCAATTTTAAGTTCTCACTAACACCGCCACAATGTTGCTTGTCGATACTCACTCAATGGAGCAACAACATGAAATCAATCAAAGTTTTAGTGATCGCGATGGCTTTGGCCATGGGATCCACAAGTTTCACTGCCCATGCCGGTGCGACGGCCGCCACCGGCGCCACCGTGCAGGTACAAGTCCAACAGATACGCAACGCCACGGCAAAAATTCAGTATGCCGGCAAGACCTTCCTGGTCGATCCTTTCCTGGCAAAAAAGGGGACCTATCCCGGCTTTCCGGGCACTTTCCACAGTGAGCTGCGCAACCCGACGATTGAACTGCCGCTGCCAGTCAAGGAGATCATGAAGGGAGTGGACGCTGTAATCGTCACCCATACGCACCTCGACCATTGGGACGGCGGTGACCACAACTTCATACCGAAGGCAATGCCACTGTTTGTGCAGCATGAAGCCGATGCCGCGTTGATTCGCGGCCAGGGTTATACCGATGTCCGTATCATGACTGGAAGTACCGAGTTCGAAGGCGTGCGCCTGACCAAGACCGGAGGCCAGCACGGCACCGACGAAATGTACGGCAAGAAGCCGCTGGGCGACATGCTGGGTGAGGCGATGGGTGTGGTCTTCCAGGCTCCCGGTGCGAAGACCGTGTACATCGTGGGCGATACAGTGTGGAATGCGACAGTGGATGGCACGCTGGCAAAATTCAAGCCCGATGTCGTCATCCTCAACACCGGCGACGCCCGCATGAAAGGTTACACAGGCTCCATCATCATGGGTAAGGATGACGTTCTGCATGCCTACCAAGCCATGCCCAACGCGACCATCATCGCCACCCACATGGATGCCATCAATCACATGACGCTGAGCCGCAAGGAACTGCGCGACCACGTGAAAGAGCATAAGATCGGTGACCGCGTGCGCATTCCTGCCGATGGCGAGGTGTTGACGTTTGCTGTGGTCAAGTAATTTCGGAGACAACGATAGGTGCGCGTGCTGCCATTTTCTGTTCATAGACGGTGGGCGGCAGATTGCCCAATGCTGAATTGATGCGCTTGCAGTTGTAGAAGCCGACGATGTCATCGGTAATGTCAGCCTTTGCTTCGGCATGGTTGGTAACTGGAAGGTCTTCGCCTTGCCGTGCCATACGACGTAGTGTTGACGTGCGTCGCAGTGGCGGCAGGCGAAGCCACTCGGCCAGCGGCAGCGCTCCAGCGCTTCCTCACATTGCCCCTGCTCGCCGTAGAGCGCCATGAATTGGTCCAGGCTCATGCCGGCTTGAAATTAAACTTGGATTTATCATTGCCATGATCCGCCCCCGTTGGTATCCGCAGCGTTGTGCTGCACCAGGTTGTACCATTGGCAGGCAGGACGGTTCGGCAAAGATGAAGATCAGCGCTAATCAATTTGTTTTTCAAGGGTATTTTGGTCGAGGTAAGAGGATTCGAACCTCCGGCCTCTGCGTCCCGAACGCAGCGCTCTACCAGGCTGAGCCGCTCCCTCCCTCCGCTTACTGGTATTACAGCAGATGGCGGGGTGGGTTTCAAGCTGCCGCGTCAAGGCCTATTTCTTTTCTTGCTGCGCCTTTTTGATGTCCGCTTCGCTGACTTTTTTCGCCGGTGCATTTGTCGCAGGCGAGGTGGGCGCCCTGCGCGTGGCGTTCGCTTGCGCCATGACGGCGGCGCAGTCCGTGTCGGGGGCTTTGTCGACGTTGACCAGCGGCAGCAGGGCGGCCAGCGGCGTCACCAGGGTAGCCAGGGCCACGGCGGCGGCGGTTTTCAGGGCCAGCGGGCCTTTTTGCGGGCCCACGTCCGGGTTCTTGAAGGTGCCTCTCGCATACAGCGGCGTGCGCAAGGTGATGATGCGGGCGCCCTTGGTGCGCGGGCGTACGTCAAGGTTCAGGGTTTCGTGGGCCAGGTTGACATTGCCCGTGACATTCACGACGGCCGTGTCCGTGTCGAGCACGAAGCGGCGCACGTCGGCCTGGCCATTCGTGACGGCGAAATCGCTGGCCAGGCAGTTCAGGTGGACTTGCTTGTCGCCAAAGACTTTCACAAAGACGGCATTGGCCAGGTTCAGCCCGGCCAGTTCCAGCATGAACTGGCTGACGGAGCCTTCGCTGACGGTGGCCGCCAGTTCGCCATTTGCGCTAGCCAGCATGGCCGAGATGGAATTGCCGTGACCCGTGAGTGCCGCATCGCCATACACTTCACCGAAGCTCGCTTGCATCGATTGCAGCCTGGGAAACAGTTCGCGAATCTTGAGGTGGCGCGCCGTCACCTTGGCTTGCGCGGCGATGGTCTTCTGGCGGCCATCGAGGGTGATATTCGAGGTGATGTCGCCACCGGCCATGCCGAAATTGAGCGGCGTCAGACTCAGCACCTTGTCTTTCATGTGGATGTGGGCGACGAGATCGTTGAGCGGGATATCGTGTGTGCGCACCAGTTTTTTTCCGGTGAATTTCACGTCGGCGTCGAGCGCATTCCATTTGGCCGTGTTGAATTGTTCCACTGGCAAGGCTTTACTCTCGGGCTGCACGGGTGCCTTGCCGCGCGCCTGTTTCTGCGCATTGCTGTCCGCACCGATGGTGGGCCCCAGGTCTTCCAGGCGCAATTGCTGCGACGTCACTTCACCGCGCAGCAAGGGACGCGGCTGGCGCGGCAGGTATTGCAAGGTGCCGGCCAGGTCGCTCTGGCCCACCGTGCCCTTGAAGTTTTGATAGGTCCAGCTCCAGGTGCCGCCGTCCTTCTTGCCCAGCAGGCGACCCTTGGTGGCGTAGTTCGGCGTTTCCGGCAGCAGCACGCCCGTCAGCGGATACAGGTCGGCCATGCTGGCGCCCGCCAGGCTCAGCTGCAAATCGATGCCGGACAGCGAGCGCGGGTCCGTCAGGGTGCCGGCGATGCTGGCCTTGTTCTTGCCCAGCACGGCGTGCGCCTGCACGGGATATACCGTGTTGTTATCGGTCAGGGACAACACGGCACCTGCCTTGCCGCCGCCCGTCACGGGGGCCTTGCGGTAACTGCCACCCAGGGTAAAGGCGATGCCGTATTTCTCTAAGGGCGCGTTGCCTGGCGCATTGCCCGACGTGGCGTCGGGTGCCGTCGAGCTGACCTTGGCGCGCACGTCGAGGGCGATGCCTTCGTCGAGGTAGCGGATGGCGCCGTTGCCGAAGGCCATGCGCTGGATTTCCACCTTCCAAGGCGAAGGGCCGTTATCCTTCAAGGTCCAGCTATTGCTGCCATCGGCGCGCCGCTGCAGGGCGATCTGCGGCGCGTCCAGCGTCAAGTCCGTCAGCACCACCTTGTGCAGCAGCAGGGGCAGTGGATGGATGACCACGTCGATGCGCCTGGCGCTGGCCAGCTGCGGACCGGCCGTGGCCCAGTCCGGGTTGCTCATGCGCACGTCCTGGGCACTGATGTGGGGACGCGGCACATAGCGGCGCCAGCCCGACTCCGTCTTCAAGCCTTGCCGCCACTGCACCTGCAAGTCACCGCCGATGACGAAGCTGCGCCCCGTGCTTTCCGACACCTTCTGGTTGATGTAGGGGCGGGCGCGGTTCCAGTCGAAGGTCAACACAAGGATGACGAGGAGGGCGATGAGGGTCAGCAGGGCGGCCAGGCTCCAGCCGAGGATGTTGAGCGGGGTTGAGCGTGTCATGGTAATCCAATCGCAATGATTTTTTCATCAAGGTAGACCGATAGGCCATCACAGTCGGTGCGCTGGGGTACGTAAGATACGTGGGTAAGGCATGTAGGTAAGGCATGTAGCTAAGGCATGTCGCTTGAAATGATTCAATAATTCGAGTATTATTGAATTATGAAAAATGAAAAGACGATCACTGACCCGGCGACACCGCTGACGAGTGCTTCCGCCATCGTGGCCCTGGCTGCGCTGGCACAGGAATCGCGGCTGGCCGTGTTCCGCCTGCTGGTGCAAGCGGGGCCGCAAGGCATGGCCGCGACGAAAATTGCCGAAGCGCTGGCCATTGCGCCCTCGTCGCTGTCGTTTCACTTGAAAGAACTGGCGCACGCCAATCTGGTGACGGCGTGCAAGGCGGGCCGCTCCATCATCTATGCGGCCAACTATGCGGGCATGAACGGCTTGCTGGCCTTTTTGACCGAGAACTGCTGCGCCGGCGCCCCTTGTTGCGTCAGCGAACCACATTTATTGAAGGAAACGACGACATGACGATCACGATCTATCACAACACGGCTTGCGGCACCTCGCGCAACACCCTGGCCCTGATCCGCAACACGGGCGTCGAACCCGTTATCATCGATTACGTCAAGAACCCGCCTTCGCGTGACGAGCTGGTCGACTTGATCAAGCGTGCGGGCTTGTCCGTGCGCGCGGTGATGCGCGACAAGGGCGCCCTGTATGACGAGCTGGGCCTGGCCAATCCTGAGCTGAGCGATGCGGCCCTGCTCGATGCTATGCAAGCCCATCCTATTTTGATCAATCGTCCCATCGTCGTCACGGAACTGGGCGTGCGCCTGTGCCGGCCGTCGGAAAAGGTGCTGGACATCCTGCCGCTGCCGCAGCAAGGCGCCTTTGCCAAGGAAGATGGCCAGGCCGTGGTGGGCGCCGACGGCAAGCCGGTGGCCTGAGATGGACGATTTACCCAATGAGTTGCCCAACATCAGCGCCGCGCACCTGGACTTGCCCAGCTTGGATAAATTGGCGCCAGTCACGGTTTCCACCCACGCGCCGCGCATCCTGCTCCTGTATGGCTCGCTGCGCGAACGCTCGTACAGCAAGCTGCTGACCCTGGAAGCGGAGCGCATCTTGCGCCACTTTGGCGCCGACACGCGTGTGTTCGATCCGCATGGCTTGCCCATGGTCGACAGCGTGTCGCCCGAACATCCGAAAGTGCAGGAACTGCGCGCGCTGTCGCTCTGGTCGGAAGGGCAGGTGTGGTGCAGTCCCGAGCGGCATGGCGCTGTCACGGGAGTCTTCAAATCGCAGATCGACTGGCTGCCGCTGGAATCGGGCAGCGTGCGGCCCACGCAGGGACGAACCCTTGCAGTGATGCAAGTGTCGGGCGGTTCGCAATCGTTCAATGCCGTCAACGGCTTGCGCGTGCTGGGACGCTGGATGCGCATGGTGACTATTCCGAACCAGTCTTCGGTAGCCAAGGCGTATCAGGAATTCGACGATGCGGGCCGCATGAAGCCGTCGCCGTACTACGAGCGCCTGGTCGATGTGATGGAGGAGTTGTACAAATTCACCCTGCTGGTACGCGATCGCCGCGATTATCTGGGTAGCCGCTACAGCGAACGGCTGGAAGCGGAGCCGGCCATCGTGCGCGCATTGGCGGGCGCGGCCATGGAGCATGAGCGTAAGTAGGGATGCAATCAAAAAACGGCGCCAGTGGCGCCGTTTTGTATTGTATCGAGTAAAACGCGATCAGTGATTGCGGTCGACGGCAAACGAGCATAGTTGCAGCATGGATTGCTTGTAGACACTGTCCGGCCAGCCGGAGATGGCATCGGCGGCGCGCTGGCCGGCGATTTCCGCCTGCTTGCGCGTGTAGTCGAGGGCGCCGCTACTGGTGATGGCGGCCAGGATGGCGTCGAAATGCTGTTCGTCGCCCTGTTCGATGCAGCTGCGTACCAGTTCGCGCTGTGCCGGCGTGCCGTTTTCCATCAGCCAGATCAGCGGCATGGTCGGCTTGCCTTCGCGCAAGTCGTCGCCCACATTCTTGCCGATTTCGGTGGCGTCGCCCGCATAGTCGAGCACGTCGTCGATCAGCTGGAATGCTGTGCCCAGCGAGCGGCCGTATTCGGCAGCCGCTTCGATATCGTCTTCGCTGGCGCCGGCGATCAGGGCGCCCAGTTGCGCCGATGCTTCGAACAGCTTGGCTGTCTTCGAGCGGATGACGTTCAGGTAGCTGTCTTGCGTCACGTCCGGATCGTGCATGTTCAGCAACTGCAGCACTTCGCCTTCGGCGATCACGTTGGTGGCGTCGGAGAGGATTTGCATGACGCGCATATTATTTAGCGATACCATCAGCTGGAACGAGCGCGAATGCAGGAAATCGCCCACCAGCACCGAGGCGGCATTGCCGAACAGTGCGTTGGCCGTCTGGCGTCCGCGGCGCATCGACGATTCATCGACGACATCGTCGTGCAACAGGGTAGCGGTATGGATGAATTCGACCACGGCAGCCAGTTCATGGTGCGCCGTGCCGCGATAGGCGTGGGCATTGGCCACCAGCAAAATCAGCACGGGACGGATGCGTTTGCCGCCTGCACTGATGATGTATTCAGCGATTTGATTGATCAGAATCACATCGGAGTGCAGTTTTTGGCGGATCACCGTATTGACTGCGTCCATATCGGCGGCAATCGTTTGCACGATGGTGTTTTGGTTAACGTGTTTGTTAGCGTCAGACAAGGCGAACCTGCATTAGATTGTGGGTGCGGCGATTATACGACATGGCTTGCGCGAGCGTGATGTTTGCCTATGACTGTAGAGCAATTGTTTGACCTTGTTGGCACTGGCGCGCGCTTTTCTGTCCGCCTGGCGCAAGCCTGACATGATGGTCAGGTTGTCGACATACCACGATCATCAGTCTTTGTGAATAGTTTTTGACGCGATTTATCAGTCCGTGTATAATCGCTGGTTCTCCCTGTTGTGTACGGCTTGCTTTGCGTGGCAGTGGGACAAATTCTTTCAACATTTGATGAGGTTTCAAATCATGTACGCGGTCATAAAAACCGGTGGCAAACAATACAAAGTTGTCGCTGGCGAAAAACTTAAAGTAGAACAGATACCGGCAGACATTGGTTCCGAAATCACCATCGATCAAGTTCTCGCAGTAGGCGCGGGCGACACCATTAAATTTGGTGCGCCATTGGTCGAAGGTGCAACGGTACTGGTTACGGTTGTGGCGCATGGTCGCCATGATAAGGTCAAAATTTTCAAGATGCGTCGTCGTAAGCATTACCAAAAGCATCAAGGCCATCGCCAGAATTTTACCGAAATCCAAATCGTTTCGATCAACGGCTAATCGCCGCTGTTTGAATTAATCAGCTATCAAGGAGTCTTAAATGGCACATAAAAAAGGCGGCGGCACAACGCGAAACGGCCGTGATTCAGAATCAAAACGTCTGGGCGTTAAAGTCTACGGCGGCCAAGCTATCAATGCTGGCGGCATCATCATTCGTCAACGCGGCACCCCAGTGCGCGCCGGCGAAGGCGTAGGCATGGGCAAGGACCACACGTTGTTCGCGCTGATCGCGGGCAAAGTGAAGTTCGTTGTCAAAGGCGCCGGTTCGAAGCAATTCGTGACCGTTGTACCTAACGCAGCAGTACCAGCGTAATTCATCGCGGGGCGCCAGTTCGCTCCGCTGTGATCGCATGATGTAAGGCGCAAGCCTTCAATCGAAAGGCTCTGCCCAAGGTAGAGCCTTTTTAGTTTTATGGCGGCAAAATTATGAAGTTTATCGACGAAGCAAAAATCGAAGTCATCGCGGGCGATGGCGGCAACGGCTGCGCCTCTTTCTGTCGTGAAAAATTCCGGCCTTTCGGCGGTCCCGATGGCGGCGATGGCGGCAAGGGCGGCACCATTTGGGCAGTCGCCGACCGCAATATCAACACGCTCGTCGATTTCCGCTTCTCCAAAATGCACAAGGCTCGCAATGGCGAGCCTGGCCGTGGCGCAGATTGCTATGGCAAGGGCGCGGATGATATCCATCTGCGCATGCCGGTCGGCACCTTGATCATCGACAACGCGAGCGGCGAAATCCTGGCCGATTTGACCGAACACGGCCAGATCGAAATGCTGGCCAAGGGCGGCGAAGGCGGTTGGGGCAATATTCACTTCAAGTCCTCGACCAACCGTGCGCCACGCCAAAAAGGCGAGGGCAAGGAAGGCGAACGCCGCGAACTGCGCCTGGAACTGAAAGTGCTGGCTGACGTGGGCCTGCTGGGCATGCCGAACGCCGGCAAGTCGACCTTCATTTCGGCCGTCTCAAATGCGCGCCCGAAAATTGCCGATTACCCATTTACCACTCTGCACCCGAACTTGGGCGTGGTGCGCGTGTCGCACGAGAAGAGCTTTGTGATCGCCGATATTCCCGGCTTGATCGAAGGCGCTTCCGAAGGCGCGGGCCTGGGCCATCAGTTCCTGCGTCACTTGCAGCGCACGGGTCTGCTGTTGCACATCGTCGACCTGGCGCCGTTTGAAACCAACGTCGATCCTGTCAAGGAAGCCAAGGCGCTGGTCAAGGAACTGAAAAAATACGACGAGTCGCTGGTTGACAAGCCGCGCTGGCTGGTGTTGAACAAGCTCGACATGGTGCCGGAAGAAGACCGTAAGAAGCTGGTGAAGGACTTTCTCAAGCGTTTCGCCTGGAAAGGTCCCGTCTTCGAGATCTCCGCGCTGAACCATCAAGGTTGCCCGGAACTGGTGAATGCGATTTATCAACATCTGGAAGCGAAGAAACACAGCGAAAGCCGTGCCGAAGAAACGCAGATGACCGAAGAAGCACGCGGTATCTCGTCGATCGACCCGGATGATCCGCGTTTCAAGATTATCGACTAAGGCTGTATCCTGATGTCAGTACAGGCGGTCGCTGTCGCGTCATCGCGCAAGCAAGCGTGGCAGCGCCGTGTATTGCATCTGATCGCGTATGCTTACGGGCTGAGCGCGGTCGCCTGCCTGCTGTTCGCCGATGCAATGGCGGCCGGCATGGGCATCTTCCTCAATGGCGTCAATGGCTACAGCCAGTTCTACGCTTCCCATGTCGGTGTCTGGGGCGCTACCGCGCTCCTGGCGCTGTTCGCAGCACGGCAGGGCGAACCGCCCATCCTCGGCGATATCACTGCAATGTTGGTCCTGGCGCAGCCCGCCGGCCGTTTGTACGCGGCCATCAGCTTCGGCTTGCCCCAGGGTTTTGTGTTGTTCATGTGCGCAATCGAGCTGACGGCGGGGCTGGCCTTGCTGCTGCTGCGTCCTGCGCGCTGACGTCTATTAAGGGAAGAGCGCCGCCCCATGGATTCCGTGATTCAAAAAGCTACCCGCATCATCATCAAAGTCGGCTCCTCGCTGGTCACCAACGATGGCCGTGGACTCGACCATGCCGCCATCGCGCGCTGGGCTGCGCAGATTTCCGGCTTGCGCGCCCTGGGCAAGGAAGTCGTGCTGGTCAGCTCCGGCGCCATCGCCGAAGGCATGCTGCGCCTCGGTTTCGAGCGGCGCCCCACCGATATCCACGAATTGCAGGCCTGTGCCGCCGTCGGTCAGATGGGCCTGGCGCAAATCTATGAAAGCAGCTTCCGCGCCCACCAGCTGGGCACGGCGCAAGTGCTGCTGACGCACGCCGACTTGGCCGACCGCGAACGCTACCTGAATGCCCGTTCTACCCTGACGACCCTGCTGCGCCTGGGCGTGGTGCCGATCATCAATGAAAACGACACCGTCGTCACCGATGAAATCAAGTTCGGCGACAACGACACTCTGGGCGCCCTGGTGGCCAACCTGATCGAGGCCGATGCGCTGGTCATCCTGACTGACCAGCACGGCCTGTTTTCTGCCGACCCGCGCAAGGACCCGAACGCTTACCTGATCACGCAAGGCATCGCCGGCGATCCGGCGCTGGAAGCGATGGCGGGCGGTGCCGGCAGCAGCCTGGGCCGTGGCGGCATGCTGACGAAAATCCTCGCCGCCAAGCGCGCCGCCAAGTCCGGTGCCCACACGATCATCGCCTGGGGCCGCGACAGCGATGTGCTCAGCCGGCTGGCCCAGGGCGAAGCGATCGGTACGCAGTTGCTGGCGCAAACAGGGCAATTGACAGCGCGTAAGCAGTGGATGGCCGATCATCTGCACACGGCTGGCGCCGTCGTGCTGGACGCGGGCGCCGTACAAAAGCTGCGCCAGGAAGGTAAGTCCCTGTTGCCGATCGGCGTGACGGGCGTGAACGGCGAATTCGGCCGCGGTGCCGTGATCACCTGCGTCGATGCCGCCGGCGTGCCCGTGGCGCGCGGCCTGTCCAACTACACGAGCGGCGAAGCGCGCCGCATCATGCGCAAGCCCTCTGCCGAGATCGAGGTGATTCTCGGCTACATGGAAGGCCATGAGCTGATTCATCGTGACAATATGGTGTTGCTGTAAGCATCGACTGCCCTGCAAACTTGCATCATCCTCGCGATGCTTTCAGGTTTGCAAGGCCCGGGCGGAAAACACGGCCGTCGATGGTGGCGCCGGCGCCGATGCCGCTGAAATGGTTGCCCATATGTCCTCCTAGTGTTTTATCTCTGAACGGTTGGCGATGCTGGCGCCACTGCCTATGTTGCTGAATTCGTCGCCGGAGGTGACCTTCGACTGGTCCACATTGACGTGATAGGTCGCCGCCGTCTGGCGGTTTTTCATGACGTTGATGATGGCCTGCGCGATGGCCAGATGCCCTCCTTGTCGCGTGACTGCAGCAGGCTCGAACTGCCCGCACTGGTTTCGACGAAGAGGGTGTAGTACTTCAGTTGCGTGCGGTCCCACAGGCCGTAGCCCGTGATGGAAAGGAATGCCAGTCCGGCAAGGACGTACAACCAGGCAGGCAGATCGTGGCGTCGCTCAAACAGTTGCGCGGACAGGTGCTCGATGGTCAGCGGTTCATGGATGCACAGGAGCCAGGCCCCCGAAGCTCTCGCGTGTCTGGCTAGTGTGGGCCGCTATCTGATCTATTCTTTAATCTGGCGCAAACGGACATGCTCTTATAGCTGGCCGTAACGAAAACCCATGCCCAGGGCCTGCGGCCATTTCAGCCACAGCAGCAGCAGCAATCCCCCATACCATAGCGTGAAGAGCCCGTGTACGACAGGTGCCGGCAGGTAGCGCAAGAGAAATTGGTACACCTTAACTCCCAGGTAACAGTAGTGCGAACAGCACCGTCAGGCAAGACCAGGCCGCCTGCAAATCGCTGGTCGACGTCAGCGCGAAGCTGAGGATGACAAACTGCAAGGTCATAAACCAGCAGACTGCGCGCCAAAGGGCATAGCGGCGCAGCTTCTCGGCCCATGGCATGTGCTTGCCCCACAGATGGACGATGACCAGTCCGGCGCCGTGGAACAGGCCCCAGGCCAGGTAGCGCGGCGACAGTTCATGCCACAAGCCCAGCACGATCATGCTGCCCAGGCTGGCAAACAGATAGTGCCGCGTGCGCGAGAGGATGGGCCGGAAAACGAAATCGCGGCACCACTCCGACACCGTGATGTGCCAGCGGCGCCAGAAATCGGACAGGTTACGGGCGGCAAAGGGGAAATGGAAGTTTTCCGGCACGCGTATTCCCAGCAACGCGGCAAAGCCGATGGCGATATCGCAATAGCCCGAGAATTGCCAGTACAGGTTCAAGCCATAGCCCACTAGCGGCAAGTAGGCATCAAGCCAGGCGTTTCCGGTGGACAGATTCAGCGTGTTGAATTTGGAATTGAGAATATACCCTGCGAGTAAAACCACCTTGCAATAGCCGTATAGCATGCGCTGCAAGGCTTGCGAAGCGAGTTGCCTGTCCCACCGCGCGCGCAATAGTTCCATGCGGAACGCATCGTAACGCTGGACCGGACCGACGGCCAGGGTGGGCGGGAAGAGCAGATAGCCCAGCGTAGTGCCAGCGCGGCCATCGCGCGCGATGCCATCGCCATGCTCGGCGATCAGGTGCCAGGCTTTGAGCGAGACGAAGGCGTAGCCCAG
Source organism: Janthinobacterium sp. DSP2-3-3 (assembly GCF_049897325.1). Lineage (NCBI taxonomy): Bacteria > Pseudomonadati > Pseudomonadota > Betaproteobacteria > Burkholderiales > Oxalobacteraceae > Janthinobacterium > Janthinobacterium sp. DSP2-3-3. Next base: position 94,718 of record NZ_JAFCWA010000013.1, read on the forward strand.
GTAAGCGGCCAGGCCGTGGCTGGCTTTGGCATATTGGTAAACGATAAAGGCGAGCAGCACGCCGGTCAGCCCCAGCGTTTGCATCAGGGCCGGGTGGCGCCATTGCGGACCGCAGATGAAGGCAAACCAGGCCAGCAAGGCGCTCCAGGCTGCCACGCTGTCCCCACCGTCATTCCATAGCAAGATGGCGCCGCCCAGCGTCAGCAGCCAGGGCCGCCACGCAGGCGGCAGGCGCCAGTAGAGCGGGATCAGCACCAGCATGTTCAGCATGCCGAAGGTTGTCATCCACACCATGTTAACGTTCGTCCCGCAGTTGCTGTAATTGCGCGGCCCACCAAAGGGCGAACAGGTGTGCGCCAGCCGCGTTCATATGGCTGCCGTCGCAATACAGATCTTGCTGTGCATAAGTGGGTGATGTGAGGTAATGAATATGGTGGCTCGGTGGCAGTGCTTGTCGTAAACGGAAAAGCCATTCCTGTTTTTTCTGCATAATAAATTGCTCCACTAGTTCAGAGCGGCGCAGCTCCAGGACGACGATGCGTACGCCTCGTTGTGCTAGGCGTTGTAGCCGGTCAGTTAGCTGCCGGTTGACGGCCGTGTTGTTAAACATGGTTTGCACATTGGCGGCATTGTTTAACGTCACATGCCGCCGCATGTAGGATGGAATGGCGTTACATTGAGCAGGCTCACGTTGGTCAACCAATGCTACATACGCCTGTGGTGGTACGACAAGCCCCGCGTTTCCTGTAATTCGGTAGACGATTGTCTTCGCCGCCAACATAAAATCCTGCCGCAGTTCATCCATCGTTGTGTCGTTTTGATCTGGTAATAGCAGATTTGCTTCAATGATAAGAATATCAGGTGGATTTTGCTCAATGATCTCCAGGCTGGGTTCCAAATAACCCATGCCGGCACTGGGCTTGGTCATGCGCATCCAGTCGATGCCAGGCATCGCCACCTGTGCCAGTGCAGGTGGCGTGGCGGCCCATAGCAGGGATGAGCCCAGGCCCAGCACGCGCAACTTGCCATCGGTCGACGGTGCATCGAGAAACTGGTGTGTATGATCGGCAATGGCATGATCCGGCTTGCGCCAGGGTGACCAGCGCGGCAGCGAAATCAGGGCAAGGATGCCCGCGACCAAGAGTGCACTGTACAGCCAGATACGCAGAGGCGGTGCGCTTGCCATCTCAGCGCGTCAGCCGCTGGATCAGTTGCACGGTGGCGTCCATCGTTTCCATGTGCACCACATCCGATGGGCTCAGGCGTACCCTGAACAGGGTTTCCAGGCCGATGACGAAGTTGATGTGCGCCAGCGAATCCCAGCCTGGCGTATTGGCGGGACCTGAATCACCCTTGAGTACGTCTGTTGGCAAGTTGAACAGGCTCGCGGCCAGTGCAAAAATGTCTTCCTGCTGATTGCCGTGTGCGCTGGCCACCATCGGGCTCACCGATAGTGCGTGCTGTAACTGTGCCGTAATGACCTTGCCGGACGGCGTGCGCGGCAACTGGCCAGTCAGGCTGATGCGTTTCGGCAATTCGTGTGCCCCCAGATACTGGGCGCAATGCTGCAGCAGTTGCTGGTGATCCGCTTCCATGCCTGGGCGCAGCACCACGCAGGCGACGGGGATTTCTCCCCATGTCGGGTCTGGCAATGCCACCGTCGCCGCTTCCAGCACGGCAGGGTGCTGCATCAGTACGCTGTTGATGGCTTCCGGCGACAGATTGTAGCCGCCGCAAATGATCACGTCCTTGAGGCGCCCGGTGATCCAGTACACGCCGTCGCTGTCGCGCCGTGCCAGGTCGCCCGTATGCAGCCAGCCGTCGCGCAGCACGGCAGCGGTTGCTTGCGGATTATCAAGATAGCCATGCATCAGGTTGGCTCCTTGCAAGCACAGTTCTCCTGCTTCATCGCAGCCGGCCTCACCGCCATCGTCGCGCACGATTTTGGCCAGCATGTCGCGCGGCACGCCCACGCTGCCGATCTTGTGGCTGGCGGCATCCGGTCCCGCATACAGGCCGCAGGTACCCGTTTCGCTCAAACCATAGGTATTGATGAGTTTTACCTTGAAACACTGACTGAAGCTGGTCCAGGTGGCTGGACTAAGGGGAGCACTGCAGGAAATGGCGAAGCGGAAATGACCATTGTCGAAGTTTTCCGCCAGGTGGGCGCCATATTGCTGCAGCAGAGCCAGCGCTGTCGGCGCGGCAATCAGATGGGTCACCTGTTCGCGGTAAATGGCAATCAAAATGGTCTCGATGGCGACGATGCTGAAGGGCGCGGGACGCACCAGGGTGCAGCCCCGCTGGTAAGCCAGCAGCACGCCTTGCACCAGGCCATCGGCGTGCGATAGCGGCATCAGATTCAGCAGGCGGGAAGCGGGCGTCAGTGCGTAGTGTTCGACTATGGTCTGCAGGTGTGCAAGCAGGGCAGGCCAGTGCATTTCCACGCCTTTCGGCCGGGCCGTGCTGCCCGACGTGAATACGACGTAGGCGGGCCCATCGTGCCGTGCGGGCGGCAAAGGCGCCGGCGCTGGGGCTGCCAGCAGGCCGGGCCAATTGTCCAGGTCTGCGGGTGGTCGTCGCCCTAGCAATTTGCTCAACAGCGCTCCCTTGGCCTGGACCGCACCGACGCGGATTTGTTGCGGCGGCAAGGGCAGATCCTGGGTGCGCCATAGCTCGATCGCATCGGCATCGGCAATGACGGCATCGATGTGCGTGTGTTGCAACATATCCTTGACCTGCCGCACAGAGGTGCCCGGATCGAGCAGCAAGGGAATGGCGCCGGCCCGCATGCAGCCGAGCAGCAAGGGCGCAAATGCCAGATCGTCGCGTACCATCAGTAGCACGCGTTTATGTTGCAGTTCGCTGGCGATCAGCCTGGCTGCCACTTTCAGCAGTTGTTCTTCCAGATCGGCGTGACCGAGTGTTCTGGAAGCGATCAGAAATGGCGTATGCGTAGGCGTGGGACGGATCTGAAACATGGCGTGCCTGTCTGTTACTGTAAGATTGAATGGGCCAGTGCGCGACGGTCGAGTTTTCCTGCCGCGGTGTAGGGCAAGGCTGCTTGTAGGCGCAGTTCGCGGGGAAAGGCGTCGATTTGCGGGTGTTGACGGCAAAAGGCGACAAAAGCGGGCAAGTCGAAGCCATCTTCGACCACCAGCATGCCGAGCAAGCCTTGCGGTCCGGCGGTGACGGCTGCTTGCCGTACCAGCGGATGGCTGCACATGGCGTGTTCGAGCGGGGCGGGATGGATGATGTCGCCATATTCGTTCTTGAGCCGGTCATCGTGTCGGCCTAGCAGGGTGATGTTGCCCAGGCCATCATGGCTGGCGATGTCGCCCGTGTAGATCCAGCCGTCGCGGGCAATGGCGGCGGTTTGCGCGGGATCGCCCCAGTACGCGCTCATCAGCTGGTTGCTGTGCACGCGTAGTTCACCTGCCTGCGCCGGTCCGAGTGGCAGGCCCTTGCCATCGCAAATTTGCAGCACGGCGCCTGCGGGACGACCGCACGCTTGACTGGCACCGGGCGCGTGCTGGAACAGCATGCATAGGCCGCCCGTCTCCGTCAGCCCATAGTAATCGATGATCGTGAGTCGCATGCGCTCGCTCAATGCCGTGTGTAGTGACGTTTGCAGGGGCGCGCCAGTGGAAACGATTTGCCGCAGGCTGGCCGGGTGCTGGGTCAGGTGTGCCGGTAGCCGTTGCAGCATGGCAAGCCAGGCGGGACCTGTCGCCAGCACGGTAATGCCATGGCGTTGCACGGCCTGCAAGGTCTTGCTGACATTCCCTCGTTCGTTTTCATCGGCCAGATACACGCTGGCACCGGCAAACAGGGCGGCGACCATGGGGTTGCGCAAGCCACTCATGGTATTGCAGTCGCCCAGTGACAGCAATATGTCGCCGTCGTGCCAGCCAAATTGCGTGGCCGCCAGCTGGCCGCTTTGCAATAGTGAGCGCTGGCTGTGCACGACACCCTTGGGCGTGCCGGTGCTGCCGGAGGTAAACAAAATCACGGCAGGATCATCGGGGTGGATGCCATGGCCGGACAACTCCGGTGTGGGCGGCAGCGCCATCCAGCCTTCCAGCAAGGCCGACAGTTCAGGCAAGGCACAGCTTGGCGGCAAGGCCGCCGTGGCATCCTGGGCTATATCGTCGAGCAACAGCGCCGGGCATGTCGCCAGGGCGGCGGCGCTGTGACGGGGGTGGTCCAGCACCAGCAAGGCGGGAGCGATGCGTTCCAGCAAAGGCTGCAACAAGGCGGGTGTGTCCGCCAATTCCTTGCGCAAAGGAACCACGACCGCACCGATGCGCCAGCTGGCCCAGCTCAGCAGTACCGCTTCAGGATGGTGTGCGCACAGCATCACGATGCGGTCACCTGCTTGCACACCCGTCGCCAGCAAGCCCCGTTGCAATGCCGGCACGAGTAGCTCGACTTCCGCCCAGCCAAACGCGCTGTCGTCCATGCCACACAGCAATAGCGGGCGTTGCTGGTACAGCGCCGGCAGTCGTTGCCACAGATATTCGAAGGTTTCTTCCTGCGGCAGGGGGCGTACGATCTGGCTTGCATAGTAGGACTGCAAACGGGCCATGGCGCCACTGATGGGGGCCATCTGCAGCAGTTCGGTCGCGGCCATGCTCTTTGCTTGCTGGCACACGTATTCCACCGGCAAATTCAGCCGTTGTGCAGCCTCGTCCAAGGTACGTAGCTGGCCCAGCTGGAACAGGATCTGCAATTGCTCGGCGCTCAGTTTCTGGGGCCCCAGGCGCGCCAGGCGTTCCGCATAGCACGGGTGGCGCAGCAGCAAGTCTTGCATCAGGCCGCCCAGCGCATCGGTATCGGGCACGGCGCAGCCATTCAGGCTGTCGAGTCGTAGCAGGGCATTGATGACGGCGCGTGATGCGGGCAAGGCCAGGTCGAGGTCGGCCTGGCGCAGGGGGGCTCCTTCCCATGCGGGCGGCACCAGCGCCACCAGACCGTTGTAATGTGCAGTGTCCGGCTCGCCATGCAACTGTCCTCTGACGTCGAACAGGGTCACTTCCGACATCACCAGCGTCTTGCGTGCGCCGCGTGCTTGCGCAGCATCAAAACGCTGCTGATAGCTCCGGCCGTGAAGGATGTTACCGCCGCGCTCGAAGTAGGGCGCGGGCTGGCTATTGGCCATGTGTACGTGCGGGAAGATGATCGGCGCGTCGCTACGGGCGATGCGTAGCATCTCGCCAGCAAAGGTCAATGGTGCATAGCGATGCAGTGAATCGAGGCCATGAATCAGCGCAAATGTGCCATCGCGAAAAGGCATGGGACTGCCCGGTGGCAAGAAAATGATGTCATGGTTGGGCGCGCGCTGCCCTGCGGGCAGCCAGTGAGCGTATCCCATGTAACCGAGCACATCGAAATTGCCTTCCCATACAGAAATGACATGTTGCTGGGGAAACGCCGCCGCCAGCATCTCGCCACTCCAGCCCGTGCGGCCCCAGGTATCGAGGATGAGGTCGCCTGCTTGCAATTGCTCCCTGGCCAGGTCCAGCAAGGCATAAAAGGCGCGGGTCGATTCATTGAACGGCTGGAAGGCGGCGTAGCGGTCGGGAATACGGCGCACATGGCGGCGGTGCATGAAGGACAGATAATCGGCGCTGGGCGTCAGCTGGGCACGCAGCGCCGACAGCATCTGGGCATTGCAGCCTTGCCGCGCTTCCGTGAAGAGCGCAAAGCCCTGTATGACGGGAATGTCAATGGCGCACGCCGGACAGCGCAATACTGCTTCCAGCAACGGTGCCGATGCCCCGGCTGGCGTGTTGCTGTGCAGGGGCAGGCGGCAGGCGGGACAAGTCAGGATATCTAATGTCGTATACAACATGGTGTCGCCGTTTGTAAAGGGATGTTGTCAGACCACAGCCGGCATCGGTGACTTGCTCTTGTAATCGCACAGGTCGGCAATCATGCAGTTCCAACATTGCGGTTTACGGGCCATGCACGTGTAGCGGCCGTGCAAGATGAGCCAGTGGTGGGCGTCGTGCAGGAATTCCTTGGGCACGAATTTCAGCAGTTTTTGCTCGACGATATCGACATTCTTGCCTGGCGCGATGCCGGTGCGGTTCGAGACGCGGAAGATATGCGTGTCGACGGCCATGGTCGGTTCGCCAAACGCCGTGTTCATGACCACATTCGCCGTCTTGCGGCCCACGCCGGGCAAGGCTTCCAGCGAGGCACGGTCGCGTGGCACTTCGCCGCCGTGCTGCTCGAGCAGGATCTGGCAGGTGGCGATGACGTTCTTCGCCTTGGTGCGGAACAGGCCGATGGTGCGGATGTAGCTGGCCAGCTCGTCGACGCCCAGCGCCAGTATTGTGGCTGGCGTATTGGCGACCGGATACAGCAAGCGGGTGGCCTTGTTGACGGACACGTCCGTCGCCTGCGCCGACAGCAGCACGGCGATCAGCAGCTCGAACGGCGTCGTGTACTCGAGTTCCGTTTTCGGCGAAGGATTGGCGGCGCGGAAGCGCGTAAAGATTTCCAGGCGTTTGGCAGCGTTCATGCGTCTTTTTTCGGGGCGTTGGGGGCGGGCGCTTCTGTCTGGGCGGCGGCGCTGGCGGCAGCCTTGGCGCGCGCGCGCTCCATGGCGGCGGCGATGATGGCGCGCTTGCGCTCCTTTTCCGCCTGTTCGTCGGGCGTGACGGGCACTTCCTGCGTCACTTCCTGCATCTTGGCGACGGCCTTGGCGGCTAGGCGCGCGTCGTTGGCATCGGCTTCGCGGCGCAGCCGCTGCGTGCGGAAATCGTGGCGCGCGCGCGCGTCGTCAGCCTCAACCTGGCTCCAGGCATCCCAACCGGTGGCGTCGGCGCTGACGGGATACATCACGATGCAGTCGACGGGGCAGGGCGCCACGCACAGGTCGCAGCCCGTGCACAGATCGGTGACCACCGTATGCATCTGCTTGGCGGCACCGACGATGGCGTCCACGGGACAGGCCTGGATGCACAGGGTACAGCCGATACACAGCGATTCATCGATGTAAGCGACAGATCGCGGACGTTCGAGGCCATTGACGGGATTGAGAGGAATGATCTTTTTGCCCAGCAAGTTGGCCAGGCGCACGATGCCTTGCGTGCCGCCCGGTGGGCACTGGTTGATGTCGGCATTGCCTGCGGCGATCGCTTCCGCATACGGGCGGCAGCCGTTGTAGCCGCATTTGGTGCATTGCGTTTGCGGCAGCAAGTCTTCGATCTGGTCGGCAAGTGAGGGAGAGGCGGGATGCGGCACGGTCATCTTCCACGGTAAAACATCATTATCGGCCATCTGGGCCGCCAGCAAGTAAAAACCTGTGTCGTGAGAGGGGATAGCGTGTGCCGTGGCGGGCTGTTGCAAGCGCGCCGCAATCGTATTTTATTTCCCTCAGGAATGTCAAAGTGCAAATAAACAACTTTGAAATTTCTTTTTTTTGTGGGAGCATGATTTTTATCAAGCCTGTGATTAAAAAAAGCCGACCGCCAGTCCTGTTGCCGAGCCTGCACTACACGGCGCGCCAGGCCATAGGAGCAAAACATGCGTTTCCTCCGAACAGTTGGTTTGCCCTTCTGTTTCTTCATGCACTCTACACTTGCACTTGCCCTTGCGCACGAGCAGGCTGGTGCCCCTATGGCGGCACCGGGTGTTGCCAGCTCACGTATCGTTCGCTTCGCTGCGGAAGACTGGCCACCGTTCATAACCGGCAGTCTGCTTGCCGATGGCATGTCCGGGGCGATGGTCAGCGCCATCTTCGAACGCATGGGCTATGTCGTCAAATATGAGTATTTTCCATGGAAGCGCGCCATGCAGTTTGGCCTGGCCAGTCCCCGCTACGCGGGTTTCCTGGCCGTCTGGCGCACGCCCGAACGGGAAAAACTCTGTCACTTCTCTGTTCCGGTTGGCAATACGCAAGGCGTACTGGCCTACCTGAAGGAAGATGGCGTTCCCGGCGCCACCCTGGCCGATCTGGGCAAGCTGCGCATCGGCACCGTGGCCGGCTATTCAAATGGCGAACAGTTCGATGGCATGGTGGCGCGTGGCGAACTGAAGACGGAGGAGGGCTTGAACGACGCCACGAATCTGAAGAAACTGTTCATCAAGCGTTACCGCGTGATCGTCATCGAGCGCCATGTTCTGCAGCACCTGCTGATGGGACGCAACTTCAGCAAGGCCGAGCGCGAGCGCATCGCCATCATCGATACTGTCTTCAAGGAACGCCCCGTGCATGTGTGCTTTCAGCGCGATGCCGAAGGTGCCGCGCAGCAAAAACGCTTCAACGAGGCGGCGCGCGACATCGATACGGCCAGGCTGGAACGCGATTACTGGAAGCGCCTCGACCAGAGCCTGGCCTCGGCCCCATCCTCCCCCTGACGTCCCACGTCTCTGTTGTTAATTGCCAAAACGAAATATCTAAATACGAAACCATTCGTTCTTGTTTGTTTGCCCATCCTTTAGTCTCCGGCCACTGTGTTGACGACTTTGAAAGGATGTTTTCGTATGCGGGAACTGATTCACAAGCAAGACCCCACCCCGCGCCTGCGGCAACTGACGCACGCCGTCTCGCTGGCCGTGCTCGTGCTGGCAGCGCCCGGTGCAGCGTATGCGCAAGCGACGCCGGACGATGCTGCCGTGCTGGCTGGTGCCCCGTTTGACACCGTCATCGTCACGGGCGCACGCGGCACGGGCCGCACGGTGGCCAACAGTGCCGCACCCATCGACGTGATCAGCGCGCAGCAATTGCTGGCCACCGGAAAATTGAATTTGCTCGATGCGCTGGACACGGCCTTGCCATCGTTTAACTTGCCAGCCCGCGTACAGCCCGACCTGGGCAGCATCGTGCGCGCCGGGCAGTTGCGCAACCTCGATCCCTCACATACCCTGGTGCTGGTCAACGGCAAGCGCCGCCATACCACGGCCATCGTCAATGAAGATGGCTTTCCCGGTTCTGTCGCCACCGACCTGGCCCTGATACCCACGGGTGCCATTGCCCTCGTGGAAATCTTGCGCGATGGCGCCTCGGCCATCTACGGTTCCGACGCCATTGCCGGCGTCATCAACATCATCCTGAAATCTGATGACAAGGGCAGCTTCGGCACGCAGCTCGGTTCCACCTACGATGGCGATGGCACGAACGGTTCCGTGCGCATCGATGGCGGCACGCGCCTGGGCGAGCATGGCTTTGCCCACTTCGGCGCCGAAGTCCAGCGCCAGGGCATCGCCGTGCGCAATTTCGGCCTGAATCCCGCTTATCTGTCCTATCCGGCCGTGCGCAACAGCGATGGGCAACTGGTGAAATTGGGACCGAACAACAGCTTGCCGGCCGGCGCCTCGCCGAACCCGGCCGAAGCGAAGCGCAACAGCAATCCATGGCGCAATACGGGCGTGCCGCAAAGCACGACTGCCTCGCTCAGCGCCAACCTAGGCTATGACGTGTCAAATGAGGTGCAACTGTACGGCTTTGGCACGTATGCTCACCGCAATGCCCGCTCGGCGCAGAATTTCCGCCTGCCCAATACCATTTTCAATAACAACCGCGGCTTGCTGTCCGTGTATCCCGACGGTTTCACGCCGTATGAAACGACGAGCGAAAACGATGTTGCGCTGACGGGCGGCATCAAGGGCGAGACGGCCGGCTGGAGCTGGGATGTCAGCAGCACTTACGGCCGCGACGATATCGACGTGGGCGTGGAAAACTCGGCCAATTACTCGCTGACTTATCCGGGTGGCAAGACCGATTTTGACATCGGCAATCAGCGCTACAGCCGTTCGACCACCAATGTCGACGTGCGCCGCCCGCTGCAACTGGGGTTGAGCGAGCCGGCTGACCTCAGCGTCGGCTTCGAGTATTCGCATGAAACGCAGCAGCGCAGCCCGGGCGAACCCGCTTCCTGGCAGGGCAGCGGCGCGTCGGCGCTGGCTGGCTACCTGCCCGTCGATGCCTCCGACACGGCGCGCCACAGCTATGCGGCATATGGGGGCCTGGGCGCCAAACTGACGCCGCAATTGCTGCTCGATACGGCCCTGCGTGCCGAGAAATACTCCGATTTCGGCAGCAAGACCACGGGCCGTTTGTCTGCCCGTTATGACGTCACGCCCGCCGTGGCCGTGCGCGGCACCGTCAGCAACGGTTTCCATGCCCCGAGCCTGGTGACGCAAGCGTATTCGAATACTTCGGACCATGCGGGCGTGCCGTACACTCTGGCGCAGCCGAATTCGACCGCTGCGCGGGCCCTGGGCGCGCAAGCGTTGAAGCCGGAAAAATCGACGAATCTGTCGGCCGGGCTGACCTTCAATCCGACGCCCACCCTGCGCTTTGCCGTTGACGCATATCAAATCAAGGTCAGCGACCGTCTGGGGGTGTCGTCGAACATCGGCATCGACCGCAGCTCGGGCGTGGCGCTTGATGGCAGCGGCCGGCCGCTGACGGCCACGCAAGCGACGGTCATTGAAAACCTGCTGCGCTCGGCAGGCTTGACGGTGGGCAATGGCCTCGTCGCGCATTACTTTGCCAACGTGGGCGACACGCGCACGCGCGGCATCGACTTGACGGCCGAGGATGTGCTGCGCGTGGCCGAGGGCAAGTTGCGCTGGACGGCGGCGGCCAATATCAATCACACGAGCCTGGTAGGCAAAGCGCAACTGCCCGCCGTGCTGCAAGGATTGCCGAATATCGGCACCTTGAGCAAATCGGCCGAGTACGACTTGCTGTACCGCGCACCGCGCGACAAGGAGATCGTCACGCTGGCGTATGAAGAAGCCGGCTGGGTATTCAACGTGCGCGAGACGCGCTATGGCAAGCTCAAGCGCCTGAACGCCATCACGGGCGGCGATTATCAGCTGAAGGCCGCCTTCGTGACGGATGTCAGCGTCGGCTACGACATCAGCAAGCGCATCAACGTGACGGTGGGCGCCAACAATGTGTTTGAGCAGAAGCCAAGTCAGGTGCCGCGCGCAGCGCGCAGCGCGTCGAATTTGGCGCAGTACACGGGCGCGTACGACAACTCGGGGCCATTAGGCGCCCTTGGTGCTTATTACTACGCCCGCGCCACGATGCACTTTTGATTTGCCATCTCTATCTCCACATAATCAAGAACAGGAAATCTTCTATGTCTGACAAAAATCAACACGTGGTCATCGATCTGGAATGGGCGAATCTGCTGTCGCCGCAACGCCGCACGGTCTTGCGTGGCGGTGGCCTGGTGGCGGCGCTGGCCGCTTCGGGCCTGGCTGGTTCGGCGCTGGCGCAGGATGGCGCGGTAAAACGCGTGAAAGACGTAAAACCGTCGGCGCCCGGGAAAAGCCCGTGGGGCGAGCATACGGATACGGCACCCACGCCGCGCCCTGTCAGCGTGCGGCCCGGCGAGGAAACCTTGCCGCGCAAGCCGCGCGCCTACACGGATATCGAGAGTTATCACGCACACATCTATTTTGATGAAGACAGCTATCAGAAGGCGGTGCTGATACGCAAGTGGGCGGCCGAGCGCTTCCAGATTGAACTGGGCGACTGGAACCTGGAGCCGCGCGGCCCGCACGTGACGCCCTCGTTTTATTTCGGCTTCACCAATGACTTGCTGCCCGTGATCGTGCCGTGGCTGCAGTTGAACAGCCTGGGCCTGACGATATTGATCCACCCGAATACGGAAGATCCGCGCGCAGACCATCTGTATTACGCGCTGTGGGTGAACCGTTCGCAGCCCGTGAATGGCTACGCGATGAAGAAGCCGGGGCCAGGTGAGCCGAGAGTCGAGCAAATCTTTGTCAATACGCGTCCGACAGTGAAAATCGAAACGTCGCGCACATGAGCTGAGCATAAAAGAAAACGGCACGCCAGGGTAGCCTGGCGTGCCGTTTTGATCGAAACGAAGGCTATCAGCCGTGTTTCTGGATGAATTCGCCGATTTTCGGGCAAATGATCTCGCGCCAGCGGCGACCCGAGAAGATGCCGTAATGGCCGCATTTCGGCGCCACGAAGTCTTGCTGCATCTCGGCAGGGATGCCGGAACACAAATCATGCGCCGCCTGCGTCTGGCCGGCGCCGGAAATGTCGTCCAGTTCGCCTTCCACGGTAAACAGCGCCACATTCGTGATGTCTTGCGGACGCACCAGTTGGCCGCCCACTTTCCAGGTGCCCATCGGCAGGCTGAATTCCTGGAAAACCGTTTTAATGGTTTCCAGGTAGTACTCGGCCGGCATGTCCAGCACGGCGTTGTACTCGTTGTAGAACTGGCGGTGGCCTTCCGCCGGCTCGTCATCGCCCGTCACCAGGTGCATGTAGAACTCGCGGTGGCTTTGTGCGTGGCGGCCCGGGTTCATGGCGATGAAACCGGCGTGCTGCAGGAAGCCCGGATACACTTTGCGGCCAAAGCCAGGGTAGTTCGGCGGCACCGCGTAGATCACGGTGTTTTCAAACCACGAGAATTTCTTTTCCGTCGCCAGGTTATTCACTTGCGTGGGCGAGCGACGCGGGTCGATGGGGCCGCCCATCATCGTCATGGTCTTCGGCATGTGCGGATCTTTTGCCGTTGCCATCAGCGAGATGGCAGCCAGCACGGGCACGGTCGGTTGACAGACGGAAATCACGTGCAAGTCAGGCGCCAGCAGGCGGATGAACTCTTGCACATAATAAATGTAATCGTCCAGGTGGAACGGGCCTTCCGTCAGCGGTACCATGCGCGCGTCCGTCCAGTCAGTGATGTAAACATCGTGCTCGGCCAGCAAGCCGCGCACGGTATCGCGCAGCAGGGTCGAGTGGTGACCGGACAGGGGGGCAACCAGCAAAACTTTGGGCTGTTGCAAACCAGTGGCTTCTTTTTTGAAGTGAATCAGGCGGCAAAACGGTTTTGTCACGACAACGTGTTCGCGGATGTCGACGCTCTCGCCTTGGACGAGCACGGATTGGATGTCGAATTGCGGTTTTTCGTAGTCTTTGCCAAGGCGGTACATCAGCTCATAGCCGGCTGCGATGCGTTGCGAAAACGGAGTGTGGGCCAGTGGGGAAACCGGGTTGGTAAATAACTTGGAGGACATGTCTGCCCATTGCATCACCGGAGTGAGGAAAGAGCGTTGCAGTTCGTGCAGTTGGTAAAGCATATAGAGTCCTTGTTTAATTCCAAGCGCCAATATCGGCTCAAAGATCATAATCCAATTCTACGATATTTGTTGAGGACAAAATGTGCTTTACCGCGCATAGGTCCATAGTTTGCGCATCGATGTGATAGCGCGCCACACTTGCGTGGATAGACCTACAACGATGTCTTAAAAGTAAAAAAAAGCAGCGTTTCCGCTGCTTTTGGTATATTTATTTGTCGCCACGCCCCTGCGGCAGGAATATTCCGGCCGGAATGGCCGCCGCAACTGCCGTGCGCTTAGCGCACCAGCATGTCGAGCTTGTCCTTGACGTCCTTGTATTGCTCGGCTTCCGGCAAGGCAGCCTTCGTTTTGGTGATCGAAGGCCAGTTGCGGGCCAGATCGACGTTGATCTTGATGAAGGCTTGCTGGTCGCCCGGTACGTCTTCTTCCGCGAAAATCGCGTTCACCGGGCACTCTGCCACGCAGACGGCGCAGTCAATACATTCGTCCGGATCGATCGCCAGGAAGTTCGGGCCTTCCCGGAAACAATCTACCGGGCAGACATCGACGCAGTCGGTATAGCGACAGGCGATGCAGGATTCGGTGACAACGTGGGTCATAACAGTCCTATCAATTTGGGGGAGGTGCTGTAACGCCTGCAGGAACCTCGGCGGCGCGTACTAAAGCAAAGCATAGTATTTTAAGGCAATTCGCTACTTCTCACAAATCCCGCTTATATACAATACATATAAGCAAATTCATTTTTTCGCGTTGCCGTTGCCGCGCAGAGAGTGCAATTCAGCGACTATCCGGGACGTTGCCATGACGAACGGGGCAAGAAAGCGACAGTCGCCCGATGCGGTAGGGTGCAGGGCGGGCGGCGTGCTATCTTGCCGTGTGGTGTTTTTGTTTTACTCAAATCAAGATCGATACCAAATGCGTGCCAGAAAAATCAGGCGCTGGCACGTATTTGCGTTAACAACTGTTGCCAACGTGCATTTTCTGCACTGCCATCCTCGGCAAATGTGATGGTGCGGCGCGCGGCGGGCGCATCGACGGTGATCTTCCAGTGGGGGATATCAGCGCCCACTTGTTCGCCCGTGGCTTGTTGGTGTGTGAAAAAGCCGCTACTGACCAATGCCGCCTCCAGCCCGGGGCCAGCCGGATGGGCTTGCGTATCGATGTCATACTGTTCACTCAGGCCGGCAAAGCCGCCGCTGCTGCGGGCTGAAATTTTCATGGTGCTCCTTCTTGAGAACGGTGGTGGGACGTGATGCGGCATGCCATCGCCATCGCCTGCGGCTGACTGCTGGCGGGCCTGCGGCGTAGGGCGTTTATCGGGGGGCGTAACTGCGGCACCAAGCGGCCAGCGCTTCGCGCTCCGCTTCGAGCAATTGATCCGACTCGCTGTATTCCGCATGGCTCATGGTACCGCAGCAGGCGCGTCTGTCTTGCACGGCGCCGTCCTCGTCCACGACGTCGGGGGCAAAGCTCATCTGGCCATCTTCTGTCATGGCATGGGCCTTGAGCACTTCGCGCACGGTGAAGCTGTTGCGAATGAAGTCCAGGTAGGCGCCGTTGCCGTCGGCCTCGGTGATCGTCAGCATGTGGCCGGCCACGTCGGCATACGTGGCCGCATGGTCGGGAGATGCCACCAGGGCGCGCAGGACCAGACTGCGCAGGTAATCGGCGCAGCGGTGCAGCACGGCCGCATCGTCTTCCAGCTGGGGCTGGCGTTCGTGGGCAAAGATGTCGGCCAGGATGTCGTAGATGGCGCCCGTAAACACTTGCGAGATGGCGTGCACTTCCGTGCCCGCTTCCGACAATTTGATGTCGTTGTCGGCATTGCGCAAGCCGTTTGGCCGGCCCAGGGCCAGGCCGAACTGCTCAGCCAAGTCGGCCAGGAAGGTCCTGTCGTGCAGGTCGGACTTGGTTTGGGCAATCACCGCTTCCACCTGGTCCAGCTGCGACAGGGCGAGGAAGATGGCTGTCAGGTCGCCGAACGATTCGTGCAGGCCGCCCGTCTGCGGTGGATTATTGTTGAGCAACCAATTCGGCTTGAGGCCATCGAGCACGGCGTGCCCTGTTTCATGCGAGACGATGTCGAGCGAGCGGCAGGTGTAGACGCGCTCGGTGGCGCCGCTGGGGATGAAGTCGCCGAACTTGAGGGCTTTGTCGCTGCGGCTGTAATACGCATTCATAACATTGGGCAAGCCGTGCGGAAATACGCGCAGGGGTGCCGTATTGCTGGCGCTATTCCATTGCCAGGGCAGTGGCGGCGCCGTGTCGTTGCTGGCCAGCGCGCGCTGGTACATGGTGAGCGTCATGCGCACGATGGCAAACGTATGCACGGCATCGAACTGGTCTGTGTTGGGTGAGACGATGAAGTCGCCGAAGGCATTCGGGCTGACCTGCGCGATGCCCGGTTCGCCAAACGTGATGCGCGCGTCGCGCGGGCCTTGCAGGATCATGCCGGGCAGGAATGCCTTGCGCGTGCCCAGGTCGCTGACGGAGGGGTCTTGTTTCCAGATCAGCACGCGCGAACCGATGGGCACGGCGGCCAGGTTGCGGGCCGTTGCCTCGCTCAGGCGGGGTGGGCCCGGCTGCAGGGTCAGTTGCGCATGCTTGCGGTGCTGGCGGTAGGGCGCCGATGGGGTAGGGACATAGCCGACGGGCAGGGACACGCATTTGGTCAATATGGCTTCGACCGGCACGATGACTTTCTGGTCCATGATAGCTCTCCAAGACACGCGCAACTGGAACTGGAATAGTCGTCCTGCTTCGGCGCGTCCGGTTTGATGCAGCGCAAACGACATGTGGGGCGGCGGACGTTTTTTTTGCCAGGCCGGTGCCGGGCATGGTCGCGCCCGCCGCATGGCGGCTGGTATGATGCTGGCCGTATTGCCCCCGTTTTTAATAAAAGGATCGTTTGATGGCGGATATAAATATAGTTCAGCAACATAAGCTGACAGCAGCAAAGGCGCGCGAAGCGGCGCAGCAAGTGGCCGACAAGCTGGCCCAGGAGTATGACCTGGCGTGCGCCTGGGATGGCGATGTGCTGCGCTTCGAGCGCAGCGGCGTCGATGGTTCGCTGACGCTGGAAAAAGAGCAGGCGCAACTGCAAATCAAGCTGGGCTTCATGCTCAGCGCCTTTGCCTCCACCATCGAAGGCAAGATTGCCGAGAAGATGCGCAAGGTGTTTACTGAGTCAGTTTGATGGCGTTTCACCCGCTTGTCTGGCGCCCTGTTTAGTGCTAGGAAGCGTGTCGCAGTGATGGGCGAAAAGACGATGAAAACATGTCTCTTTTCGCCTCTTTCACGTTTGACCGTGCGCTAGCGAACATTGCTAGCACATTTCTATTTGGAAAGCCATTGGACTTTGCTGGCTTTTTGCGTTATACTTGAGTCATATTTACAACAGCTACACCGCGATTCACCTTCTGCTTCGCAGTACTCCCCACTCGCTGAGTGGTGAATAATTCCTTGGGTTTTACACCCGCATCCAGTTAAACGTAAGTAATCGATTTTTTCGGTTAAATACATTTGGTGCCATGTATTTGCATGGCGCTAGCGTTGTTAAAAGTCCTGAACCACAGCCTCTTTTAGCACGCACACGGCACCCCGGCATCGGCTTTGGCCACCCGCTGGTCACACGCGTGTCACCCCCTGTTTCCTGTCGCTCCCGTGCGCTTTTGCGCCGTGGCGTAGCCGACGCAACAGGGTTTGTTGATTCCCGCCGCAAGCTAGCAGCTTGTTGGGTTTCATTCCATTCGTCAAATCGAGGGAGAACCACATCGTGGCAAAACAAATCATTATCGACCATGTGTTCAAAGTGTTCGGCGACAAGCCAGAAGAAGCACTTGAACTCGTCCGTCAGGGCGTTCACAAGCAAGACATCCTGGCCAAGACCGACTGCACCATCGGCGTCTTCGACGCCACCTTTACCATTGAAGCGGGTGAGATTTTCGTCATCATGGGCCTGTCCGGTTCGGGCAAGTCGACCCTGGTACGCATGCTGAACCGTCTGATCGAGCCGACCGCCGGCCGCATCCTGATCGACGGCAACGACATCAATACTTTGCCGGACGCCCAGCTGCGCGCTTTGCGCCGCAAGGACATCAGCATGGTGTTCCAGTCGTTCGCGCTGCTGCCGCAAATTACCGTGCTCGACAACACTGCCTTCGGTATGGAACTGGCCGGCATGCCCAAGGCCGAGCGCCATGCGCTGGCCCAGCAAGCTTTGGAGCAAGTGGGCCTGGACGGTTACGGCGCCAGCTATCCCGACGAATTGTCGGGCGGCATGCAGCAGCGCGTGGGCCTGGCCCGTGCGCTGGCTTGCGATCCATCGATTTTGCTGATGGATGAAGCATTTTCCGCGCTCGATCCGATTATCCGTACGGAAATGCAATCGGAACTGCTGCGTTTGCAGCAAATCAAGCGCCGCTCCATCGTCTTCATTTCGCATGACCTCGACGAAGCCATGCGCATCGGCGACCGCGTTGCCATCATGAAAGACGGTCACGTGGTGCAAGTAGGCACGCCGGAAGAAATCCTGCGCAAACCAGCCAACGATTACGTGCGCAACTTCGTGCGCGGCGTCGATGCAGCGGCCGTCTTCAAGGCCAGCGATATCGCCCGCAAGAGCCAGATCGTGGTGTCGGAATCGCCGAGCCGCGGCTCGCGCGCCGCGCTGTCGATGCTGGAAGAGCAGGATCGTGCTTTTGCGTATGTCGTCAATCCGCAGCGCAAGTTCCTCGGCGTCGTCTCGGTCGATTCGCTGCGCAATGCGCTCGACGGCCATGTCGGCCCGCTGGGCCTGGCGCATGCCTATCTGCCCGACGTGCAGACTATCAATGCAGATGAGCCAGTCGCCGGCCTGTTTGGCCAGGTGGCGCAACTGCCTTACGCCGTCCCTGTGGTGGCCAATGATGGCAGCTTCCGCGGCGCCATCAGCAAGACTACCTTGCTGAAGTTCCTTGACCGCGATACGCCAGCCATTGCCGAGCCACAATTACAGAAAGGACAAGCATGAACCCAAGCACCGTTTCCACAGTAGAACCTGTTGTTGAACAGGCGGCCCAGATCAACCCCTGGGCGCTGACGCCGCCCACCGAGGCCAGCACCGCCTGGCTGGACGCCGCCGCGCCTGCGGTGCAGCCGGAACATGCGAGCGGCTTTCACCTGACACAGATTTTCGACGGCTCGCTGCCGCTGGAAAGCTGGATTAACCAGGGCCTGGGCTGGGTCGTGGCGCATTTCCGCCCCTTCTTTCAAGCCGTGCGCGCGCCGATCGACAGCGTGCTGTCCGGCGTGGAAGGCGTGCTGCTGGCCGCTCCGTCGCTGACGGTGATCGCCATCATCGGCTTGCTGGCATGGCAATTTACCAGCCGCACCCTGGCCATCGGCACCGTGCTGGCACTGCTGGTGGTATCGATGCTGGGCATCTGGCCGGAAGCCATGACCACCTTGTCGCTGGTGTTGACGTCGCTGGCTTTTTGCCTGGCCATCGGCTTGCCGTTGGGTATTTTCCTTGCCAGCAGCGACCGCGCACAGAATATCTTGCGCCCCATGCTCGATGCCATGCAAACCACGCCCGCCTTCGTGTATCTGGTGCCGGTGGTGATGCTGTTCGGTATCGGCAATGCGCCAGGCGTGATCGTGACCATCATCTTTGCCCTGCCGCCGCTGGTGCGCCTGACCAACCTCGGTATCCGCCAGGTGCGTCCGGACCTGATTGAAGCGGCCCGCGCGTATGGCGCCTCGCCGTGGCAGTTGCTGACCCGCGTACAGTTTCCGCTGGCCATGCCATCGATCATGGCTGGTATCAACCAATCGCTGATGTTGTCGCTGTCGATGGTGGTGATTGCCTCGATGATCGCCGTCGGTGGCCTGGGTCAAATGGTATTGCGCGGCATCGGCCGCCTGGACATGGGCCTGGCAACCGTGGGTGGCCTGGGCATCGTGCTGCTGGCTATCACCCTGGACCGCTTGACGCAAGCGATGGGCCAGCCACGCCGTGGCGTGCGCCACTGGTATCAGACGGGTCCTGCCGGTTTCGTGCTGCGCCTGGTGCGCGGCAACACGGAAAAAAATAATGTTGAACAGCAAGCCACGCTGGCCAACGCACAATAAAGGATACACATGCATCAAATTGACAATTTTAAAGTGACGCAAAAATCGCAACGCAAGTTCCAGTGGTATTCAGCCCTGGCGATCGCCGCCCTGGCCCTGACCACCAGCCTGGCCATGGCGCAGACGCCGGCCGCCCCCGCCGATGCGCTGCCCGGCAAGGGCGTCAAGGTGCAGCCGCTGCAAAGCTCGATCGCGGAAGAAACCTTCCAGACCATGCTGGTCGACAAAGCCCTGGAAAAGCTGGGCTATGAAGTGCAGCCGATCAAGGAAGTGGAGTACCCGACCGCGCATATCGCCATCGCCAACGGCGACGCCACCTTCATGGCCGTGCACTGGGACCCCATGCACAAGGATTTCTATAACAATGCAGGCGGCGACGCCAAGCTGTTGCGCACTGGCCAGTATGCTGGGCCAGCCGCGCAAGGTTATCTGATCGACAAGGCGACGGCGCAAAAGTACAACATCACAAATATCGACCAGTTGCGCGATCCCACCCTGGCCAAGTTGTTCGACCACGATGGCGATGGCAAAGCTGACTTAACGGGTTGCAACCCCGGCTGGGGCTGCGAAGCACTGATCGAGAAGCACATGGATGCGTACAAATTGCGCGAGACGGTGACGCACGTGCAGGGCAGCTATGCGGCCCTGATCGCCGACACCCTGGGCCGCTACAAGCGCGGCGAACCCATCCTGTACTACACGTGGACGCCGTACTGGGTCAGCGGCGTGCTGGTGCCGGGTAAGGATGTGGTCTGGCTGAAAGTGCCATTCTCGGCCAATCCGGACAAGGTAAATACCCGCCTCGACGATGGCAGCGATTACGGCTTTGCCGTCAACACGGCACGCATCGTTTCCAACAAGGCCTGGGCGGAGAAAAACCCGGCGGCGGCCAAGCTGTTCGAAGTGATGCAACTGCCGGTGGCCGACATCAATGCGCAGAACGAGCGCATGCGGCGCGGCGAAAACACGCAGGCCGATATCGCGCGCCACACGGCCGGCTGGATCAAGTACCACCAGCAAAAGTTTGACGGCTGGATCGCGCAAGCGCTGGCGGCGGCAAAAAAGTAAGTTTGCTGCTATTACCGGCGTAAAAAAAAGTGGCTACCGTTCTGGTAGCCACTTTTGCGTTTTCGGCCTGTTTTGGTGGTTTTTTGTGAGTTTTCAGCCGTTTTCGGCCTATTTCTCTGCAAAACAGGCATCTGTCGCATTTAATCCTTCAAGTCTTCAATCAAGTCGATGTACTGCTGTTGCGCCTCTTCCTTCGAGGTGCCGGCCAGGGCCGCCCAGGCGTCAAACTTGGCGCGGTTGACGAAGTCGGTCATGCCGGGACGCTCGCCCGCGGCGTCGCCGCTCGACGCTTGCTTGAACAAGGCGTAGATTTTCAACAAGGTCATATTGTCCGGACGCTCGGACAGGGTCTTGGAATCGAGCTGCGCTTGTTCGAATTGCTCTTGTAAACTCATGATGGCTCCTGTGTGCTGATGGAATCGCTGGAAAAGTGCGGCAGACCCGGCGGAGTGGCCACCGTGCGTGCTGCAGTGCCTGACATCATAGTGAAAAAAGGGCGCCGTGCATTAGAGGAGACACTCAAAAAAACGCCGTCTCATGGACGGCGTCTGGCGGCAGGCAGTGTCTGGACTGCCTGGCAGTCTTATACGCCCAGCAGTTCGACGTCGAAAATCAGGGTGGCGTTCGGTGGAATCGCGCCGCCGGCGCCGCGTGCGCCATAGCCCAGTGCTGCCGGGATGATCAACTGGCGCTTGCCGCCCACTTTCATGCCTTGCACGCCTTCGTCCCAGCCTTGAATGACGCGGCCTGCGCCCAGCGGGAATTCGAATGGGTCGTTGCGGTCCTTGCTCGAGTCAAATTTCGAACCGGCGCTGCCGTCGTCGTTTTGCAGCCAGCCCGTGTAATGCACGACAACATTGTTGCCGGCTTGCGCTTCAGCGCCTTCGCCGACGACGGTGTCGATGTATTGCAGGCCGGAAGCGGTAGTGGTGGTGGTCATGATAATCCTTGTGTAGGCGATGAAAGCTTCAGATTGTAGAGCAATGAGTTGCAAAGCGCCATTCCAGGCTCGGCGCAAGGAAAAAGGGGAAATTACGGCGATGTGTGGCTACCGCTTGCATTTAAGGGGGGATTTCACACAATATGTACAGTGTTCCACGTAAAATGCCTATTTTGTATTTAACAGTGATTTCTTCCATGTTCCGCAGTCTACGCCGCCTTGTTTTTTCCTCGCTGTGCCTGGTTTCCGCAATGTCTACGGCGCAAGCCGAAGTGGTGGTGGTGCTCAATTCCCGTGATGCT
This sequence comes from Janthinobacterium sp. DSP2-3-3, assembly GCF_049897325.1. Taxonomy (NCBI): domain Bacteria; kingdom Pseudomonadati; phylum Pseudomonadota; class Betaproteobacteria; order Burkholderiales; family Oxalobacteraceae; genus Janthinobacterium; species Janthinobacterium sp. DSP2-3-3. The sequence goes on from NZ_JAFCWA010000013.1 coordinate 116,228, forward strand.
ACGGTGCAACTGCTGGACCAGAAAACCTATGCTCCCTTGTCCACCTTTGCCGTCGGCAAGGAACCGCACCATCTGATGGAGACGCCGGATGGCAAGTCGCTGATCGTCGCCAGTTCCGTCGGCAATGAATTGATCTTCCTCGACCCCGTGTCGGGCCAGATCCAGCGCCGCATCAGTAATATCCTCGATCCTTACCAGATCGGCTTTTCGCCGGACCAGAAGTGGTTCATTTCGAATTCGCTGCGTCTGGACCGCATCGACCTGTACCGCTACGACGGCAAGAACCTGACCCTGGCCAAGCGCATCGCGCTGCCGAAGCTGCCCAGTCACATGGCGTTCACGGCCGACAGCAGCATGGCTTTCATTACGCAGCAGGGCAGCAACCAGGTCAGCGCCATCGACCTGGCCACGCAAACCGTCAAATGGACCATGCCTGTCGGCCCCGCGCCAGCCGGCATCACGATGACGCCCGATGGCAAACATTTGCTGGTGGGCATCATGGGCAGCGATTACGTGGAAGTGATCGATTGGCGCACGCAAAAGACCGTCAAGCGCATCAAGGCGGGCGCCGGCACGCATAATTTTCGCGCGCTCGGTGATAACCGCATGACGTTTGTGTCGAACCGCGTGTCGAACACCATCAACATCATCGACCAGAAGACGCTGGAAAACGTGGGCACCATCAATGTGCCCGGCGGCCCGGACTGCATGGAAATCACGCCCGATGGCAAGACCATGTGGGTGACGTTGCGCTGGATCAAGAAAGTGGCCGTGATCGATTTGACCACGCGCAAAGTGATCAAGACGATACCGGTGGGCCGCTCGCCCCACGGCGTGTATTTCGCCACCCATTCGCCGCGCATGTGATGACGGGTGTGATGATGAAACGCCTCCTTTTTGCGGGCTGTGCGCCCGCCATGCTGCTGTGCGCCAGCGCCATGCTGTCGCCCGCGCATGCGGCCGCACCGGTAGCACCGGCATCAGCCGAAACTGCCGCCTGCAAGGGCACCATCTATATGACGTTCGATACGGGCAGCCAGTCGCAAGCGCAACTGATCGCCGACGTGCTGAATAAACGCCATGTGAAGGCAACCTTCTTCCTGGCCAATGAAAAGACCACGCGCGGCGACTATTCGCTCGATCCGTCGTGGGCGCCGTACTGGAAAGCCAGGGTCGCCGAAGGCCATGCGTTCGGCACGCATACGTTTGACCACGTGTACTGGAAGAAGGATCTGGCCAATGGCTTGATCCAGGTCAAGCCCCAGTTCGGCAAGGGGGGCGGCAAGCTGGCATCCTTGACCGATCAACAGTTCTGCGAGGAATTGCGCCGCGTCGATACGCGCTTCCAGGCGCTGACCGGGCACAAGCTCGATCCGTTCTGGCGCGCGCCAGGCGGCTATACGTCGCCGCGCACCTTGGCGGCCGGCAGCGCCTGCGGCTACCAGCATGCGGGCTGGGCGCCAGCGGGCTACTCGGGCGATGAGCTGCCCAGCGACAAGTATCCAAACGCCGTGCTGCTGAAAAAAGCCCTGGCGAACTTGCGCAGCGGTGACATTTTCATTGCACACATGGGCATCTGGTCGCGCAAGGAGCCATGGGCTCCCGCCAACCTGGATGCCTTGATTTCCGGCTTGCAAGACAAGGGTTTTTGCTTTGCCACCCTGCGCGAGCATCCTGCCTACGCGCCGAAGAAGGGCCAGCCATGATCGCCGCCGACATCCTCAGCCTCGTCACCCCCGTCATCGACACGGTGATCGACGCCTTTGGCGTGGCGCAAGGCTGGCTGTTCCAGACTATCGTCAACCCGCTCGTATATCACCTGGGTTTTGGCGAATTCACGGAAGAGGCGTTCGAAGGCACGGAGTGGCTGTTGATCGGCCTGTGCGAGCTGGTGCTGCTGTTTTTTGTGTTACGTCCGCTCGAAGCCCTGATTCCCGCGCAAAAAATCACCGATGCGCGCGCCCGATGGAACGACTTTATTTACACGGTGCTGCACCGCATCGGCCTGTTTTCCGTGCTGGTCTTCTTCACGCTCGATCCACTGATGGATGCATTGGCGGGCGCCTTGCGTTTCGATAATATCCATCCCTTCAACCTGGAATCGCTGTTGCCCGGCATCAGTCCCTTGCTCAGTTTTATCATTTATTTTGTGATACTGGACTTCGTCGATTATTGCTACCATCGGGCCTCGCACCATTTCGGCTGGTGGTGGGGCTTGCACAGCCTGCATCACAGCCAGCAAAACATGAACTTGTGGAGCGATGACCGCAACCACTTGCTCGATGACTTCTTGCGCGACGTAGTGATGGCGCTGGTGGCGCTCGGTATTGGCGTGCCGCCTGGGCAATATGTGCTGCTGGTCTCAATTTCGCGCATTCTGCAAAGCTTGCAGCATGCGAATGTGCGGATACACTTCGGCCGCGTCGGCGAGCGGCTGTTGATCTCGCCCCGTTTCCACCGCACGCATCATGCGATAGGCGTGGGGCATGAATCGAAAGGCAAGGGCAGCATGGGCGGTTGCAACTTCGGCGTGGTCTTGCCGATTTGGGATATGCTGCTGGGCACCGCGAATTTCTCGGAGGGCTATGTGCGCACGGGCGTGCGCGACCAGCTGGCCCGTATCGACAGTCATGGCGTGGGCCGGCCGGGGCGCAACTATGGCAGCGGCTTCTGGCAACAACAATGGCTGGGCCTGCGCCGCATGGTGGAATTTGCAAGATTGAAACGAAAAGGACGCCGTTGATGCGTAATGTCTTGAATTCGTATGGCCGCGCCCTGCTGTCGCAATTGCACGGCAAGATACTGCTGCTGAGCGTCGCGCCATTCATCCTGTCGGTGATCCTGTGGGGCGCTCTGCTGTATGTGGGCCTGCAGCCGCTGATCGACAGCCTGCATGCGCTGTTTACCGAATACGATTTCTTCCGCAGCAGCGGCCAGGTGCTGGCCACCTTTGGCCTGGGCGTGCTGAAAGCCGTGATCGTGCCCCTGATCGCCATGTTCATGTTGCTGCCGCTGATGATATTGACGGCGCTGATCTTCATGGGCCTGTTCGCCATGCCGGCCATCGGCCGCCACATTGGCGGGCGGCACTTTCCGCAACTGGACAAGAAACATGGCGGCAGCTTGGCTGGCAGCGTCGGCACCTCGCTGGCCACGTTCTTGCTGTTCATCGTCGTCTGGGTAGTCTTGCTGCCCCTGTACGCGTTTCCGCCCGCCGCATTGGTGGGGCAAGCGGTGCTGTGGGGCTGGCTGACCTACCGCGTGATGGCGTATGACGCCATGGCCGACTATGCCAGCGTGGAAGAGCGCCACGCCATCATGCGCACGCAGCGCTGGCCCCTGCTGGCCATCGGCATGGTCTCCGGCGCGGCCGGCGCCGTGCCGGGCATGCTATGGATGGGCGGCGTGATGTCAGTGGTGTTCTTCCCCTTCCTGGCGGCGTTCGCCATCTGGCTGTATGTATTGATCTTTATCTTTACGGGTCTGTGGTTCCAGTATTACTGCCTGGAAGCACTGTCGCGTTTGCGGGGCGTACGCGGCATGACCGACGTGGCGCCGGCGGACGCTTGAGTATTTTTGTCGAATTCTACGAGGAAGTTCCATGGCTATCGGATTGATCATCATCGGCGACGAAATCCTGTCGGGCAAGCGCACTGACCAGCATTTCCCGAAAGTAGTGAGCATGCTCAAGCAGCGCGGCTTGCAGCTGAGCTGGGCGGAATATGTGGGCGACGAACCGGCTCGCCTGGTCGCCTTGCTCAAGCGCAGTTTTGCCAGCGGCGACATCGTTTTCAGCTTTGGCGGCATCGGCGCCACGCCGGACGACCATACGCGCCAGGCGGCGGCCGATGCGCTGGGTCTGCCATTGGTGCTGCATCCGCAGGGCAAGCTCAATATCGAGCAGCGCATCACGGAAATGGGCGAGGAAGCGGGCGTGTCGGCGGACTTGAACTCGCCGGAAAACCTGCACCGCCTGAAAATGGCGGAGTTTGTCGAAGGCGCCGAGCTGATTCCGAATCCGTACAACAAGATTGCCGGCTTTGCCGTGCGCGAACATTATTTCGTGCCGGGTTTTCCCGTCATGTCCTGGCCCATGATCGAATGGGTACTCGACACGCATTATGCGCACCTGTTCAACCAGGTGCCGCACGCGGAACATGCCTTGCTCGTGTATGAAACGGCCGAGTCCCTGCTGACGCCGCTGATGGTGCGTCTGGAAGCGGAGTTTCCGCTGATCAAGGTGTTCAGCCTGCCCAGCGTGGGCGATGCGCAGACGCGCCGGCATATCGAACTGGGCGTCAAGGGCGAACCGGCGCAAGCGGCGGCCGCCTTTGCGGACATGCGCGCCGCGCTCGACGCCCTGCACGCGGAATACACCACCATCTGAGCTGCTGCCAGCCCGGCGCCGGCGGCTTTTTCGCCAGCGTCCAGTCCGCCTTGCATCTATGTACGCAAGCGTACGTTCCAGGACGTTGTTTTTTTGCGAAAATCTTCAATGAAGCAAGATTTTTGTGTGCGCTCGTCAGTCGTTTTCATGCCGATGTGGTGGAATGGTGAACAGGAGCCTGGCGTGTCAAACGCGGGGTTGCCTGCCTGTGCAGTAGCGTGTTTTTTGATTCATTGGTATGGACATCATGTTAAGCAAGTTTTGTTGTGACCGGCTCTGGCTGGCCCTCGTCTTATCCTGCGCGGAGCGGTATCGCTACCGCATTTTCCGCGCCGTCCAAACCCAACCTTACCCCAGCATCCCATGAAAGACACAGGCGACAACCTGGCCGCGCAAGAGCGGCCCCCCTCTGATCCAGCTGCCGAGGCGCCGCCGCCGGCGAGCCCGCCGAAGAAGCGCCGTTCGCGCATCTGGCCGATCTTTGCCATCATTGTGCTGGCGCTGATCGCCGGCGTGGCGTGGTTCGTCATGCGCGAAGTGCGCACGTCGGCCCTGCAGGCCGAGTTTTTCACGCGCCTGGACCGCCAGGTGACGTTCAAGGTCGAGCCTGGCCCCGCACCGGCGGGCGCCATCCGCTATCCGCAGCATGGTCCGTATGACGAGCGGCTCGGCTATGCCAGCCTGCCGGACTTTATTAGCAAGCTGAATGCGCGCGACTATGCCGTCACGGCGCAGGCGCGCATGTCGCCGAAGATGGTGCAACTGGTCGACCGGGGCATCTTTGCCACCTATCACGAGAAAAACCGCGCCGGACTGACCATCCTCGATTGCCGCGCCGCGCCGCTGTTCGCGGCCAGCTATCCCGAGCGCATGTTCGACAGCTTTGCCGAAGCGCCACCGGCGCTGGTGCAAAGCCTGCTGTTCATCGAAAACCGCGAATTGCTCGACCCGGGCACGCCCGAGCGCAATCCCGCCGTGGAATGGGACCGTTTGAGCAAAGCCATCCTCGACAAGGCGCTGAACCTGTTCGGCGGCCACCGGGGCGGTGGCGGCAGCACCCTGGCCACGCAGATCGAAAAATACCGCCATTCGGAAGACGGCCGCACCAGTTCCATGCAAGACAAGTTGCTGCAGATGATTTCGGCCAGCCTGCGCTCGTACCAGGATGGCGAAAATACCATGGAAGCGCGGCGCAAGATCGTCGTCAATTACCTGAATACCGTGCCGCTGTCGGCCAAAAGCGGTTTTGGCGAGGTCAACGGCATTGGCGATGGCATGTGGGTCTGGTATGGCCGTCCGTTCGCCGAAGTGAAGACTATGCTCAAGGGTAAGATGGACCAACCGGGCAGCGCGCTGGCCTACAAGCAGGCGCTGAGCCTGTTGATCGCGCAGCGCCGTCCCTCGCATTATCTGGTGGCCGGTGGCGCCGACCTGGAAGAATTGACCAACAGCCATCTGCGCTTGCTGGGGCAAGCGGGCGTGATTTCGCCGCAGTTGCGCAATGCGGCCATCGCCGAGAAGCTGCGCCCGTCGACGGCTTCGGGCGTGCAGTCGGAAGCGTCCACTTCGTTCGTCACGCGCAAGGCCTCGAATGCCGTGCGCAATCACCTGGCCAGCATGCTCGGCGATCCGCGCTTGTACAACCTCGACCGCCTCGACCTGAAAGTGGTCAGCACGCTTGACGCGCAGGCGCAAAACGCCGTCACCAAGGTCTTGCGCGAGTTGCGCGATCCGGAAGTGGCAAAAGCGGCCGGCCTGACGGGCAAGGGCATGCTGGGCAATGGCGACCCGGCCAATGTAGTCTACAGCTTTACCTTGCTGCAAAAGGGCGAGCAAGCCAATTTGCTGCGCGTGCAAACGGATAACTTCGACCAGCCGCTCGACATCAACGAGGGCGCCAAGCTCGACCTCGGTTCCACGGCCAAGCTGCGCACCCTGGTGACATATATGGACATCATCGACCAGTTGCACCAGCGCTACAGCGGCATGGGCGCCGCCGAGCTGGGCAAGATTGCCGTCGATCCCAAGGACATGCTGTCGCAGTGGGCGATTGCTTACCTGAAACCATTGCCGCTCGGCGAGGCGCGCAAGCTGCCCGCCATGCTGGCCGCTGCCATGGAACGTAAATATTCGGGCAACCCTGGCGAAGGCTTCTTCACGGGCGGCGGCTTGCACCATTTTGGCAACTTTTCCAAGCTCGACGACAGCCGCATCATGACGCTGCAGCAGGCGCTGCGCCAGTCGACCAACCTGGTGTTCGTGCGCCTGATGCGCGACGTGGCGCGCTACTACATGTTCTCGCGCCCCGATTCCTCGGCCTCGCTGCTGGCGGATGCGGACGACCCGCGCCGCGCGCAGTACCTGAGCCGTTTTGCCGACAAGGAAGGGCGCGAGTTCCTGCACCGCTTCTACCAGAAGTACCGCGGCAAGAGCGTCGACGAGCAGGAAAAGATCCTGCTGGCCAGCATCCGCCCGACCCCTGTGCGCCTGGCGAATATTTTCCGCACCGTCAATCCGAAGGGCACGGTAGCGGAATTCGGCGATTTCCTCAACGCCAACTTGACATCGCAAAACGAAGTGCCGCCCGAGCGCGTTGCCAAGATGTACCAGCAGTACGCGATGGAAAACTGGTCGCTGGCCGACCGGGGATATCTGGCCAATGTGCATCCGCTGGAACTGTGGATGGTGGCGTATCTGCGCCAACACGAAGGTTCCACTCTGTCGCAGATGGTGGCGGCCAGCGAAAAGGAACGCCAGGAAGTGTACAAATGGCTGTTCAATACGCATCGCAAGCATGCGCAGGACCGCCGCATCGCCAACTTGCTGGAAGTGGAGGGCTTTCTGGAAATCCACCGCCAGTGGAAGAAGATGGGCTATCCGTTCGACTCGCTGGTGCCGTCGTATGCGACGACTCTGGGCGCTTCGGCCGACCGTCCCGCCGCGCTGGCCGAGTTGATGGGCATCATCGTCAACGATGGCGTGCGCAAGCCGAGCGTGCGCATTGATTCCATGCATTTCGCCGCCAATACGCCGTATGACACCATGGTCAAGCGGGGCAGCAAGGTGGAGGCGGAACAAGTGCTGTCGCCGGACGTGGCCAAGGCTGTCGCCAAGGCCATCCGAGAAGTGGTGTCGGATGGTACGGCGAAACGGGCGAAGACGGCGTTTGTCGGCGCCGACGGCGTGCCGATCCCCATGGGCGGCAAGACGGGCACGGGCGACCAGCGCTTCGACGTGTATGGCGCCGGTGGCCGCCTGATCGAGTCGCGTTATGTGAACCGTTCGGCCACGTTTGTGTTCAATATCGGCGAACGCTTCTATGGCAGCATGACGGCGTATGTGCGGGGACCGGAATCGAAGAACTACGATTTCACCAGCGCCTTGCCTGTGCAATTGCTGGTGTCCCTGGCGCCGAGTCTGATGCCGCTGATCGAGCCGCCTGCGCCGGCCGAAGGCGTAGCCAGACAGTGCACGAATTAAGGCGCCGTGACAGCTGAAAACCGGCCTTTACGGCCGGTTTTTTTTGAGGAAGAGAAGGATGCATGGACAGCATGCAGCAGATCTAGCCAGCAAATACGGCGGTTTTACCTTCCAGGCGCGCATGGTAGGCGGCAATGGCGGGAGTGTCGGGACGTTGCATCGGCGCCGTCAGCCAGCGCTTGACGGACAGGCCCAGCACGATATCGGCCAGGGTGAACTGTTCACCGCACACATACGCGCCCGTGCGCTGCAATTGCTGCTCGAGGACGCCCATCATCTTGTTCCATCCGGCAATACCGGCCGCCAGCTGCGCCGCATCCTGGTGCACCGGGCTGTGGCGCACCAGCGACATGAAGGCGTAGCGCCAGCTATTGTTGAGGTCACCCATTTGCCAGTCCATCCATTTTTCCACTTCCGCGCGGGCGCGGGGATGACTCGGCAGCAAGTCATCGCGGCCCGCCTGGGCGCACAGGTAACGGCAAATCGTGTTCGATTCCCACAGCACCAGGTCGCCATCGAGCAGCACGGGCACCATGGCGTTCGGGTTCAAGACCAGGAAGGCGGGGTCGTCGGTAGCACGAAAACCGCTGCCCCAGTCTTCGCGTTCGTACGGCAGGTCGAGTTCTTCGCACGTCCACAAGACTTTGCGGACATTGATCGAGGCGGCTTTTCCAAGAATTTTCAACATGCGGGGCTCCAGGGGGCAGGTGATCGATCTGCCACTGTAGCCGAAATGGCCACGCCGCGCATGTGAAAGTGCCTTGCATAGTTGGGCTTTTCTTGGCATCGTAGCCACCCATGAAACCTATGCGCCACCACATGTCCAAAATCCTCGCGTTCAGCCGTTTTTCCGTGCGCGATTTCCTCGCCACCGCCGGTCCCACCCTGCTGCTGGTCGGCGCTTTTTGTGCGCTCGCTTACTGGCTGGTCGACCCTGCGCCGCCGCGCCAGGTGAGCCTGTCGACGGGGCAGGACAATAGCGCGTATGAAGAATTCGGCAAGAAATACGCGGCCACTCTGGCCAAGCACGGCATCAAGGTGAGCTTGCAGCCGTCGCTGGGCTCGCAGGAAAACCTGCAGCGCTTAAATAGCGGCAAGACCGATATCGCCTTCGTGCAAAGCGGCTCAACGGAACACGCGGATGCCGAGCGGCATGGCCTCATATCCTTGGGCAGCCTGTTTACGGAACCCGTCTGGCTGTTCTTGCGCGAAGACAAGGTGGTGACCGAACTGACGCAATTGAAGGGCATGAAGATCAACCTGGGACCGGAAGGCACGGGCGTGCCCAGCTTGTTCCGGCAGTTGCTGTCCGTGAATGGTGTGGAAGCGAACGAGTTGACCGTGAGCGATTTGCAAAACACGCCTGCCACGGTGGAGCTGCTGGAAGGGCGCATCGACGGCCTCGTGTTCAGTTCGGCGCCGGAAGCGCCGCTGATCCAGATGCTGCTGCAAACGCCCGGCATCAAGTTGTTTGATTTTTCGCAAGCCGAGGCGTACACGCGGCGCCTGCCTTTCCTCACGCATGTCGTCTTACCGCGTGGCATCGTTGACCTGGGGCGCAACATTCCCGCGCAGGATTATCACCTGATCGCGCCGACCGCCACTTTAGTCGCGCGCGAAGACTTGCATCCTGCCTTGATCGACCTGTTCGTGCAGGCGGCGGCCGGCATTCATGGCGGTACGGGCTGGTTCCAGCAACAGGGGCAGTTCCCGTCCGCGCGCTATACGGAAATTCCCGTGGCGCCTGAAGCACTGAAGTTCTACAAGGATGGCGCGCCCGTGCTGCAGCGCTATATGAGTTTCTGGCTGGCCAATTTCTTTGACCGCATGTGGGTGCTGGTGGTGGCGCTGGGTGCCTTGATCCTGCCCCTGTCGCGCGTGGTGCCGCCGCTGTACGTGTGGCGCATCCGCTCGCGCGTGTACCGCTGGTATGGCCAGTTGCGCACGGTCGAGCAGGCGCTGGAAGACGTGCCGCAAGAGCAGCGTGCGCAAGTGTATGCGGCGCAGTTGAAGCGGCTGGACCAGATCGAGGAAATGGTCAACCAGATCTCGATTCCCCTGTCGTTTGCCGATGGTCTGTATGGCTTGCGCAGCCACATCAATTTCGTGCGCAAGCGCATCTTGACCTTGATGGGTGAGCATCCTGCGCTTGAAGCGGGCGAGCCGGCCTGAGCACTTAAACGAGGGGGGTCGACAGCTTGCGCCCGAGCAGCGCGGCGGCCCGCCGGATCAATCCCTGTTCAGTTAATCAGGCGGCCAGCGTCAGGCGCCCAGCCAAGGCAATCCCGCCTTGCACCAGCCGCCGATCTGCTTGCGGTGGCCGTCCGCATCCTTGTCGCCTTCGAAGCCTTCGAGGATGTCGAAGCAGTTGATATAGCCGTGCTCTGTCGCCAGCTTGGCGGCATGGCGCGAACGCACGCCGGAGCGGCACAGGAATAGCAGCACCTCGTCCTTGTCGGCCTGGGCAGCCAATTGCGCGAGGAAGTCGGGATTCGGCACGCCGCCCGGATACGTGGCCCACTGTACCGCGCCATGCTGGGTATCGGCGATGTCGACCCGGCCGACCCAGTCGCGCTCGGCATTCGTGCGCACATCGATGAGCTTGACGGCAGCATCGTGCTGCAGCAGCGCATGCGCTTCCTGCGGCGTGACGGCGCCGGCATATGGCGTACCTTCATTGGCCCGGCTGCGGGCGGTGGTCAGGATGTCGGCGGCGGTAGTCATGGCGTCCTCGATGAAAGTGGATAGGTGTGAACGATTATAGTGCGCCGTCCGCGTCCCGCAAACGGGAAGTCACGGTGCACGGCGCGCGCACCACGACAAGGCATTTTTCAGAAATCTGCGAAAAATGCACGATAATAGTGCGTTATTCGTTTTTTGCACTTGCATAGTGCATTCTTGATGTGACGCAAACGCGCGTGAAAATCGCGGGCAGGAAAACTTTCACTGGGATGGCAGTAATTTTGTTGCTGGCGCCAGGGTGCTCCTGAAGCTGGCATGGAATCTGCTATGATCCTTATGAGTTTTGGTGGCACGCAATGTTTGCTTCGCTTCATCAGCCCAGACGCATTAAGGTCGGCTCACCCCACATTCATTTAGGAGATACGCATGGCAATGACAGCCGCAGAAGTCTTGAAGATGGTAGAAGAAAACGAAGTCAAATTCGTTGATTTCCGCTTTGCCGATACCCGTGGTAAAGAGCAGCACGTGACGGTTCCCGTGTCGCACTTCGACATGGATAAATTCGAGTCGGGCCACGCCTTTGACGGTTCTTCGATCGCTGGCTGGAAAGGCATTGAAGCATCCGACATGATCTTGCTGCCGGATCCAAACACGGCTAATATCGACCCGTTCATGGAAGAAACCACGCTGTTCATGCAGTGCGACGTGATCGAACCGTCGGACGGCAAGGGCTACGACCGTGACCCGCGCTCGATCGCGAAACGCGCCGAAGCCTACCTGAAATCGTCGGGCATGGGCGACACCGCCTACTTCGGCCCTGAGCCGGAATTCTTCATCTTCGACAGCGTGCGCTGGAAGATCGACATGTCGGGCTGCTTCGTCAAGATTGGTTCGGACGAAGGTTCATGGTCGACCGGCAAGGACATTGAAGGCGGCAACAGCGGCCACCGTCCTACCGTCAAGGGCGGCTACTTCCCGGTGCCACCCGTGGACAGCTTCCAGGACATGCGTTCGGAAATGTGTCTGATTCTGGAATCGCTGGGTATCCCGGTTGAGGTACATCATCACGAAGTCGCTGGCGCAGGCCAGAATGAAATCGGCACCCGCTTCTCGACCCTGGTCGAGCGCGCCGACTGGACGCAAAACCTGAAATACGTGGTGTGGAACGTGGCGCACAGCTATGGCAAGACCGCCACCTTCATGCCGAAACCTATCGTTGGCGACAACGGTTCGGGCATGCACGTGCATCAATCCGTATGGAAAGATGGCAAAAATCTGTTCGCCGGCGACGGCTATGCCGGCCTGTCCGATTTCGCCTTGTACTACATCGGCGGCATTATCAAGCATGCCAAGGCACTGAACGCGATCACCAACCCGGGCACCAACTCGTACAAGCGTCTGGTACCAGGCTACGAAGCCCCAGTAAAATTGGCGTACTCGGCGAAAAACCGTTCCGCCTCGATCCGTATCCCGCACGTGGCCAATCCAAAAGGCCGCCGCGTGGAAGCGCGCTTCCCGGATCCACTGGCGAACCCGTACCTGTGCTTCGCCGCACTGCTGATGGCTGGCCTGGACGGCGTTGCCAACAAGATCCATCCGGGCGAAGCTGCCTCGAAAGATCTGTACCATCTGCCGCCAGAAGAAGACGCACTGATCCCTACCGTGTGCGCTTCGCTGGAAGAAGCACTCGATGCGCTGGACAAGGACCGCGAGTTCCTGACCCGTGGCGGCGTGTTCAGCGATTCCATGATCGACGCGTACCTGGAACTGAAAATGCAGGACGTGCAGCGCATGCGCATGACCACGCATCCTGCCGAGTTCGACATGTACTACTCGCTGTAATGGCGCCATGCCGGCAACTTGCCGGTAGTGAATAAAAAACGCGGGTGAGGCGATGGTCTTGCCCGCGTTTTTTTATGCAGTACGCCAAGGCGGTGAGAGTGCGGTGTTGTATAGTCGGCCCAGGAACGATATGGCATGTGCCGACAGGAGTGAAGATTGACCAAGCATTACAGAATAGCGCTGATGGCAGGATTGCTGGGCGCGGCGGCACAGGCGCACGCGCAGCTGTATGTCTGCGCCGATGCGCAGGGACACAAGACGTATACGGACAAGCGTGCTGGCGCGCATTGCCAACTGCTCGATTTGCCCGGCGCCATGACGGAGCCGCCACGCAAGACGGCGCCGCTGGCCGGTGTGCCGGCCCGGCCCGCCATGCAGGCAGCCACGGCGGCCCCTGCCGCCGGCGCTTTTCCCAAGGTCGATGGCGCCGAGCAGCGGGCGCGCGACCTGGACCGGCGCCAGATCTTGCAGGACGAATTGCGCAGCGAAGAGCAGAAACTGGCGGCCCAGCGCCTGGAGTTGAACGCCGGACAAGCTGAGCGCCAGGGCAATGAGCGTAACTATGCGAAATATCAGGAGCGGTTGGCGCAGTTGAAGGACAACATTGGCCGAACGCAGCAAAACGTCGAAGCCCTGAAACGCGAGATCGCCAATATCCGATGACGAGACCATGACAATAGACAACCATTCCAGCCGTCCCGCCCACCTGGCCGGCCTTGATTTGCTGGCTTCGGCCGTGATTCTGCTCGATGGCGACGGCCGCATCAGCTATGCCAACGCGGCGGCAGAAAACTTGCTGGAAAGCTCGCTGAAAGCCCTGTCGCGGCAAAAGCTGACGGCGCTGTTCCTCAATCCCGAGGAGCTGGCCGGCATCTGCGCGCAGGCGCTCGAACATAAATTTTCCGATTTGCGCCAGGACCTGAGCCTGGAACGCCTGGGGCGCGAGCCGCTGCGCGTGCACAGCATCATCAGCGCGCTCGATGCGCCGCGCGACAGCGTGCTGATCGAGCTGCGCGAGAACGTGCAGCAGTTAAAACTCGACCGCGAGGAGCGCATCCTCGACCAGAGCCAGGTCAACAAGGAGCTGATCCGCAACCTGGCGCATGAGATCAAGAACCCGCTGGGCGGCATCCGCGGTGCGGCCCAGCTGCTGGAGCTGGAATTGCCAGCCCTGCACCTGAGCGAGCTGCGCGAATATACGCAAGTCATCATCAAGGAAGCGGACCGCCTGCAAACCCTGGTTGACCGCCTGCTGGCGCCGCACCGCCGCCCGCATATCGTGGGCGACGTGAATATCCACGAAGTGTGCGAGCGCGTGCGCAGCCTGATCCTGGCCGAGTTTCCCAGCGGCCTCACCATTTCACGCGATTACGACGCTTCGATCCCCGAGTTTCGCGGCGACAAGGAACAATTGATACAAACCGTGCTCAATATCGCGCACAACGCGGCGCAAGCCCTGGCCGAGCGCATCGAGGCGGGCGATGCGGAGCTGATTTTCAAGACGCGCGTGGCGCGCCAGGTGACCCTGGCCAAGGTCCGTTACGGCCTGGCATTAGACTTGCATATCATTGACAATGGACCGGGCATCGCACCCCAGATCCGCGACCGGATTTTCTACCCGCTGGTATCGGGCAGGGAAGGCGGCAGCGGTTTGGGACTGACCTTGGCGCAAACCTTCGTGCAACAGCACTTGGGCGTGATCGAGTGCGAAAGCCGGCCTGGATACACCGATTTCAGGATCGTTCTACCCTTGCCATAAGCGAGGAGGTATCCCACCCATGAAATCCATTGCGGGACGCACACACTAATGAAGCCAATCTGGATAGTTGACGACGACGAATCAATCCGCTGGGTGCTGGAAAAAGCCCTGGCGCGGGAAAATCTCGCCACCAAGAGTTTTGCCAATGCGCGCGACGCCATCGCCGCACTGGAATTTGACACGCCGCAAGTGCTCGTGTCCGATATCCGCATGCCGGGCGCGTCTGGCCTGGAATTGCTGCAGACAGTCAAGTCGCGCTTTCCCGGCTTGCCTGTCATCATCATCACGGCCTTTTCCGATCTCGATTCGGCCGTCGCTGCCTTCCAGGGCGGCGCCTTCGAATACCTGGCCAAGCCCTTCGACATCGACAAGGCTGTCGAGCTGATCCGCCGCGCGCTGGAAGAGAGCCTGCGCGAGACCAGCGTCGAATCGGGCCCGTCGGAAACGCCGGAAATCCTCGGCCAGGCGCCGGCCATGCAGGAAGTCTTCCGCGCTATCGGCCGCCTGTCGCAATCGAACGTGACGGTGCTAATCACGGGCGAATCCGGTTCCGGCAAGGAACTCGTGGCGCGCGCGCTGCACAAGCACAGTCCGCGCGCAGCGCAGCCCTTCATTGCCCTGAATACGGCGGCGATCCCCAAGGATTTGCTGGAATCGGAACTGTTCGGCCACGAACGGGGGGCGTTCACGGGCGCGCAGACGACGCGCCGGGGCCGCTTTGAGCAAGCGGAGAATGGCACCCTGTTTCTCGATGAAATCGGCGACATGCCGTTCGACCTGCAGACGCGCCTCTTGCGCGTGTTGTCCGACGGCCATTTCTATCGCGTCGGCGGGCATCAGCCCATGAAGGCGAATGTGCGCGTCATTACCGCCACGCACCAGAACCTCGAGCAGCGCGTGCGCGACGGCCTGTTCCGCGAAGACTTGTATCACCGCCTGAACGTGATCCGTTTGCGCCTGCCCAGTTTGAGGGAGCGGCGCGAGGATATCCCCATCCTGGTGCGCCACTTCCTGGTGCAAAGCGCGCGCCAGCTGGGCGTGGAAGCCAAACGCATGAGCGAACCGACCATGCAATTTCTCAGCGGCCTGGATTTGCCCGGCAATGTGCGCCAGTTGGAAAACCTGTGCAACTGGATCACCGTGATGGCGCCAGGCCAGACGGTGGAAATCAAGGATTTGCCGCTGGAATTGACGCAGGGGCAGGGCGATGGCGCAGCCGCGCCGGCGTCTGCTGACGTGGCGCCAGCGAATGTTGCTCATGTGCACGGCGGCCAGGTGTTCGAGGCCGCCGCGCCCGCCACCGGCGCGCTGCCCGGCTGGATCGGCTTGCTGGAATTGCAGGCGGCCGGCATGTTGGGCGCCGGGCAACAGGAAGTCATGGCCGTGCTGGGGCGGCAATTCGAGTCGGCCCTGATCAAGACGGCGCTCAAGCATACGCACGGGCGCAAGAACGATGCCGCCGTGCGCCTGGGCATCGGCCGCAACACCATCACCCGCAAGATATCCGAACTGGGCATCGACGGCGCCAAGGACGACTGATTCCCGTCCGGACGGGGCCTCGCCCCGTCCGCTTTCCCTGCCGGCGTCCCTTGCACGCCACAACACCCACAACAATGGCAAGCGATAAGGTAAGCTGACGCCTGCCGGACTGTTTCGTCCGGTCTTAACTTACATTGTGGAAATTGTATGCCGGGATTCGTATGCTGATTAACTGCGTGGCCTACCAGGATGGCAAAAAACTGGCCGACTTGCCGATTGAAGATATCAGCGATTACGTCGAGCGCCCCGACTGCTTCGTCTGGGTGGCCCTGCTCGATGCCACGCCGGACGAGCTGAAACAAATGCAGCACGAGTTCAGCCTGCATGAACTGGCCGTCGAAGACGCACAGCGGGGCCATCAGCGCCCGAAGATCGAAGAATATGGCGATTCCCTGTTTGCCGTGGTGAAAACCGTGGAAATGGTGGGCAATGAGCTGGTGCTGGGCGAAGTTGATATTTTTGTCGGCGCCAACTATGTGCTGTCCGTGCGAAGCAACAGCTCGCAAGGTTTCCTCGGCGTGCGCGCGCGCGCCGAACGGGAGCCGCACCTGTTGCGCCAGGGCTCGGCTTTCGTGCTGTATGCCTTGATGGATGCCGTCGTCGACCGTTATTTTCCCGTGCTCGACGCACTGGAATCGGAGCTGGAATTGATCGAGGACCGTATCTTCGACCGTGGTAGTGAACGCGACAATATCGAACGCCTGTACCAGTTGAAGCGCAAGGTCATGGTCTTGCGCCATGTGGTGGCGCCCCTGATGGAAGCGGTGGGGAAATTACACGGAGGCAGGGTGCCGCCGCTATGCCACGATACCCAGGAGTATTTCCGCGACGTGCACGATCATCTGGCGCGCATCAATGGCACACTCGACACCATCCGTGACACCATCAGCACGGCCATCCAGGTGAATTTGTCGATGGTGGCCATCGATGAGAGCGAAGTGAACAAGCAGTTGGCAGCCTGGGCGGCTATTTTCGCCGTGTTCACGGCGTTTGCCGGCGTGTGGGGCATGAACTTCAAGTTCATGCCGGAGCTGGACTGGCAATACGGCTATCCTGTGGCCGTGGGACTGATGAGCTGTGTCTGCGGTTATATGTATTACTTGTTCAAGCGTTCCGGCTGGCTGTAAAAAATTCCTGTCTATCTGTATTATTAAACAATAGCCAGGGGTACAATCGCGGCAGGTCCGCTGGGGCGGGCCATGGCTGAGGGTTGCCACGCCGGCAGGTTTGCTGGCGCTTCCAGTGCTGCGCAGGAGCATTCATGAGTATTCCGTTGTTTGATGTGAATTCGCAAGAACCCCTGTTCGATCCCGAGCAGCGGCGCAGGCTGGCGGAAGCGGCCCTGCGCTCGATTACGGCCTCGACGGCGCACGCCCGTGGCGACGACTTCCTGCGCATCCTCGTCAAGGACCTGGCCGAAGCGCTCGACGTGCACTATGTGATCGCCGGGCGCCTGGTGCGCATGGCCGATGGCAGCGAAGGCATCCGCACCCTGGCCTTGTGGGGCGGCGACGACTACCAGCCGAATATCGAATACAGCCTGCAGCACACGCCTTGCCAGGACGTGACCTGCCAGAGCATGTGTTTTCATGGCAGTGACATCCAGCGTCGCTTTCCATTCGATAGCCTCCTGGTCGACATGCATGCGGAAAGCTATGTCGGCATGCCGCTGATCGATACCGAAGGCAAGACCCTGGGCATCCTGTCGGCCATCGACACGCGTCCCATCGATGAAAACAAGCGCTTGCTGGCCTTGTTGCTGCTGTCGATCTTCTCGGCCCGCGGCGCGGCCGAGTTGCAGCACCAGGAGCGCACGCAGCAGCTGGAAGAAATCGTGCGCGTGCGTACAGAATCACTGCTGGCGGCGCAGGCCAACCTGATCGAGCAAGAACAGATGGCGGCCCTCGGTTCGCTGGTGGCCGGTGTGTCGCATGAAGTCAACACGCCCATCGGCGTGGCGTTGACGGCGGCGTCGAGCATGGGCAGTTATGCCGACCAGCTGGTACAGCTGCTGGGAGGTGCCAAGGTCAGCCGTGCCGAACTGGTCGACATTGCCGAATCCCTGAAAGGCGCGGCCGCCCTGATCGAACGCAACCTGGCGCGCGCCGCCGACCTGATCGGCAATTTCAAGCAGCTGGCCGTGGACCAAGTCAGCGAATACGTGGCCGACTTGGCGCTGCACGACTATGTGCACGGCCTGGTGTCGGCGCACAGTCCGGAACTGCGCAAAGCGGCGCTGGGCGTGGAACTCGACATCGCGCCCGATTGCCAGGTGCGCTTGGCGGCCGGCAAGTTGTCGCAAATCCTCTCGAACCTGCTGATGAACAGCGCCCGCCACGGCTATCCACAGGGCGGACCAGGACGCATCACGATACGTGCGCGCATCGAGGCGGATGGGGATGACGCGGCCTTGCAATGGCTGCTGCTGGAATTTTCCGACGATGGCATCGGCTTGGCGCCAGCCGTGCGCGAGCATATGTTTGAACCGTTTTTCACCACCAAGCGTGGCCAGGGCGGCTCCGGCCTGGGCATGCACATCGTCTACACCATCGTGCAGCAACTGGGCGGCCAGGTGTGCGCCATCGACTGCACTCCCGGCTGTCATATACAGATCAGGCTGCCGCTGGCCTCCTGATCTGCTGTACAGGCTTCAGGCGGCCGCCATCGACAAGGCTACCGCTTCGGCCACCTTGATGCCGTCGACGGCCGCCGACAGAATGCCGCCTGCATAGCCGGCGCCTTCGCCTGCAGGGAACAGGCCGCGCGTGTTCAGGCTTTGCAGGTCGTCGTCGCGGCGCTTGATGCGGATCGGCGACGAGGTGCGCGTTTCCACGCCGGTCAGCACGGCGTCGGCCTTGTAATAGCCCTTGATCTGCTTGTTGAACGCCGGAAAGGCTTCACGCAAGGCCGTGATCGCGTACTCGGGCAGCGCTGACGCCAGATCCGTCAGGTGCACGGCAGGCTTGTACGATGGCACCACGCTGCCAAATTCGGTCGAGGCGCGACCTGCCACGAAGTCGCCGACCAATTGCCCTGGCGCATCGTAGTTGCTGCCGCCCAAAGCAAACGCGCGTTCTTCCAATTCGCGCTGCAGGGCGATGCCGGCCAGCGGGTCGCCCGGGTAGTCGGCTGGCGTGATGCCGACGACGATGGCGCTGTTGGCGTTGCGCTCATTACGCGAGTACTGGCTCATGCCGTTCGTCACCAGGCGGCCCGGTTCGGAGGCGGCGGCCACGACGGTGCCGCCCGGGCACATACAGAAGCTGTAGACGGAGCGGCCATTGCTGGCGTGGTGCACCAGCTTGTAGTCGGCCGCGCCCAGAATCGGGTGGCCGGCGCTGGGGCCGAAGCGGCAGCTGTCGATCAAGGATTGCGGGTGCTCCACGCGGAATCCGATAGAGAACGGCTTGGCTTCGATATACACGCCGCGGCGATGCAGCATCTCGAAGGTGTCGCGCGCGCTGTGGCCAATGGCCAGCACCACGTGATTGCTGGCGATGGTCTCACCATTCTCCAGCACCACGCCACGCACCTGGCCGCCATCGCTGCCTGGCACGATGTCGAGATCGACCACTTTGCTGCTGAAGCGGTATTCGCCGCCCAGTTGTTCGATATTCGCGCGCATTTCTTCCACCATCTTGACCAGGCGGAAGGTGCCGATGTGCGGCTTGCTCACATACATGATTTCTTCGGGCGCGCCGGCCTTGACGAATTCCGTCAATACCTTTCGGCCGTAGTGCTTGGGATCCTTGATCTGGCTATACAGCTTGCCGTCCGAGAAGGTGCCGGCGCCGCCTTCGCCAAACTGCACGTTCGATTCCGGATTGAGTTCGCGCTTGCGCCAGAAACCGAAGGTGTCGACCGTGCGTTCGCGCACCTGCTTGCCCCGTTCCAGGATGAGGGGGCGCAAACCCATCTGCGCCAGGATCAGCGCCACGAACAGGCCGCAGGGGCCCGTGCCGATGACGATGGGGCGCGGTTCATTGGTGTGGCCGGCCAGCTGTTCGCCGCCGGCGACGAATTTGTAGTCGGTGTCGGGCGCGGGCATCAGGTGTACATCGTGCTGCAGGCGCGCCAGCACGGTCGCTTCATTCTTGACGTCAACATGCAGCGAGTAAATCAACACCACGGCGCTACGCTTGCGCGCGTCATAGCTGCGTTTGACGACGGTAAAGCCGAGCAGGTCCGCTGCGGCGATGCCGAGGCGCGCCAGGATGGCGGCGGGCAGGGCCGCTTCGTCGTGTTCGAGGGGGAGTTTTACTTCGTTGAGTCGCAACATGGTGTGTATTTTTAAAAATTACCGGGCTCCGTAGTTAGCGGAGAGTGTGTTGTGCCGTGTAAGGGCATCCGGGCGCTATTTTACCCCCACAGTGCTCGCTGCTTGGTTTGCAGGAACTTTTTGTGGGTGCAAAAGGCATGCGTGCCGTCTGTGCGCATTGTCGCCACAGTGCTCATGGAGTGACTTGGATGCGTTTTCTGGCTGCCACAAACAGGTGCAAATCGGTGCGCTGCTGGTGCGTTCGCTGCACCTTGTTGGGGCGTGCAAATCCGAGCCTTATTTTTCAGGTAAATTTGTGTTGCTTTTTTGTTGTTGCAAGCTGATTTTGTTGACGCCTTGCCATTGCGTGTGATTTGATAGTGTTTTGTTTCTTGCAGGCGCAATTCTGTATCTTTGTTTCGAACTCACCCCAGGAAGTGAGTAGCGCTGTTTCTTCTTGCCGCGGTTTCTTCAATTGAGGGTGGGATTTTATTTTAAGATTATGGCAAAGAATTTGTTTTATATAGATCCATTCGTGAAAAAGTCTGATTGATTTATTGCGAGGTAGCTCTGCAGTACATTTTGCCTCGTCTGATAGATCATTGATTTTTGCGCTTCATCTATTTTTCGAGCTCTTTATATTCATTTTTTTAAAGCGATCTCTTCCAGCAGTTTTCTAATTCCATTGGCGCAAAGCCACTGTTTGCAGGTATTCCAAATAAATTCGATTATCGTCCGCGAGTGTTTTCATTCAGCCAGGGCGCTTTCTGCATGTCTATTTCTACAGTAAATTGAAGTGTTGCGTCAATATAACAGTTTCTCTAATTTTATTGACCAGTTCGATTCAATATGTTCCGATGTGCCATTCTGTTTTATTTTGCGTATGCAAAGTGGAGACCGAGAGGATGTCTTGTGTGGTGGGATAGCAAGGCGATGAGAGTAGAAAGCGTTTAAAAACGCATAAGCGTGAGTGAAAAACTCCTTTACCAAAGCAGTAATACTGCGCTCATATAAATAATAGGGAATAACATGTTGAGAAAAACTGTAATAGCACGTGCATTAACGATAGCGTTCAGCGCATCGGTATTGAGCGTTGCGATTGTTCCAGCGGTAATGGCACAGTCGAATGCCACCGGCAACATCATCGGCAAGATTGCGCCGGATGCCAGTGCCTCGGTGCTGATCGTCGGTTCTGACAACGGCTTCAAGCGGACCATTTCGCCCGATGCCAGCGGTACTTTCCGCATCACCTCCCTGCCAGTTGGTAACTACAAGGTAACGCTGCTGAAAGGTTCTTCCGTCGTCAGCACGCAGGATGTGGAAGTGCGCATCGGCCAGGAAAGCGAAGTGGCGCTGCAGCAGGTGCAAACCGTGAACGTGACGAGCCGCCGCCGCGCGATCGATGTCACCAGTTCCAACTCCGGTTCTTCCTTCAATTCGCGCGAACTGGCTACCCTGCCACTGGCGCCTACGGTTGCCAACATCGTGCAACTGGCCGGCGGCACCACGCGCGCCGACTCGCGCTACGGCAACAACGCCGCCAGCTTCGGCGGCTCCAGCGCGTCGGAAAATGCGGCATACATCAACGGTTTCCCCGTCACCAACAGTCTGTACCAGGTTGGCTACTCTTCCTTGCCTTTCGGCTCGATTGCTGAAGCGCAAATCATCACGGGCGGCTACGGCGCGGAATTTGGACGTTCGACGGGCGGCGTGGTCAATATCACCACCAAGAGCGGTACGAATAACTGGGAATTCGGTGCCGGCTTCACCTACGCGCCGGATTCGCTGCGCGGCAAGGCCAAGAACATCATGTTTCCGAATACGGGCGCCAATCCCAAGACGGATGGCAAGATCTACAACTACCGCGAAGGCGACAAGCTGACCGAGAAGGTCTACAACGCCTATGTCAGCGGCCCGCTGATCAAGGACAAGCTGTTCATCTATCTGGGTGGTGAATTTACCAAGATGGACCGCGAAACGGCGCGTCTGGCATCGACCAGCACGGTAAATAACCAGACTGGTTGGCTGGTACAGAAATCCGACGTGCCGCGCTATATCGCCAAGATCGACTGGAATATCACCGACAACAACCGTCTCGAATACACGCATATTTCGGACGAGTCGAATGTCAACGATCAATACTACGGCTTCAACTACGACACCAAGCAGCGCGGCTATGTGCAGAACGGCGGCGCCAGATTCAAGAACTATTCGGCAGGTGTGCTGTTCCTCAACGCCACCGGCGCCGCACTGGCGGCAGCCCAGGGTTCCAATATCGACATCCTCAAGCTGACCAGCTATGTGACAGACGATTTGACCGTGCAGGCCCTGATCGGCCAGGCCAAGACGCAACGCGAGCAAAATCCGTTCGGCTACATTCCAGGCTTGCGTCCTGTCGTTGCCTCCCCGGACAACCAGGTGCCAGGCGTGAATTACCAGCCTAGCCAAGTGCAGGGTTTCAGCTCGGCCTTGTTGCGCGACGGTGCGCAAGACACCAACCGCGGTTATCGCCTGGACCTGGAATACAAACTGGCCAAGCAGCATACGATACGCGGCGGTCTTGACCACAACAAGATCAATGCCCTGAACGGCACGGAAGCGGCCGGCGGCGGTACCTGGACTTACCTGAAAACCAATCCGAACACGGTATTGTCTGGCCACAATATGTCGCCGGCAGCCGGTGGCGGTTATGGCACCCAAGGTTACTATGTGCGTGAAAACCTGCAGCGCGGCGGCTCCACCCCTACCGTCGAGCAGTCGGCGCAATACATCGAGGACCGCTATCAAGCCACGGAAAACCTGGTCGTGACCCTGGGCTTGCGCAATGAGTCGTTCAAGAACATGAACGGTATCGGTGAAACCTTCGTGGAACAGAAAAACATGCTGGCACCGCGCTTGAATGCGGCCTGGAATGTGTATGGCGACGGTTCCCTGAAAGTCTTCGGTACGGCTGGCCGCTACTTCATGCAATTGCCTGCCAACATGGCCGTACGTTTTGCTGGCGCTTCGCTGAACACCGACCGCTTCTACACCTATACCGGCGTCAATCCAACCACCGGTGCACCGCTGGGCTTGAACCCGATCAGCAATGTCGTGTCGGCTAACAATGAATTTGGCCAGGAAAAACGCGCCAATGAATTGGCTTCGACCAACTTGAAGGCCCACTTCCAGGACGAGATCAACCTGGGCTTCGAAAAGGCCCTGACGCCTGATTTCAACGGCGGCATCAAGTTTACCTATCGTAAGCTGAAAAACACGATCGATGACTACTCGGATCCGCGTGCTATTTCGGCCAAGCTGACGGGTGCTGAGAAAGAGTACTTCGACGACCATGGCTGGAACGGCGCCCTGTTCAATCCAGGCAAGGACAACACCTTCATGATCCCTGTGGGACCAAACGGTGCGCAACGCGCGGTGACGATTACGGCTGCCGATGCAGGCTTCCCGGAAAAAGCCAAACGTACTTACACGGCGTTGGAATTCATGCTGGAACATCCGATGCGCAATGGCTGGTATGGCAAGATGAACTACACTTGGTCGCGCAGCGAAGGCAATCAAGAAGGTCAGACCAAGTCGGATAACGGCCAGGCCGACGTGGGCTTCAGCTCGGGATGGGATTTCCCGGAAACGATGGTCAACGGCAGCGGCTTGTTGCCGAACAACCGTACGCATCAGTTGAAAACCTACGGCTACTATGAGTTCACGAGCCAGTTTGGTGTTGGCGGCAACTTGCTGGTGGCGACGGGCCGTCCAATGTCGCGTACCTGCAATATCCCGGCTGCCATGGATCAACAGGGCTTGGGCTTGTCGCAATACGGCTCGATCTTCTTCCTGTGCCCAACGGGTCCGAACGGTCGTGGCGCTTACGGTACGCTGCCAACGGAAATGCGCCTGGACTTGAACTTCATCTACAAGCCAGAGCAAATCAAAGGCATCGTGCTAAAAGTCGACGTGCTGAACGCAACAAACCGTCAAGTGGCGCAATCCATTGACGAGGCCTACAACACCAGCGCCGCCGGCACTGCCGTCAGCCCTACCGCCGGCATGGTCAACGCGTATTCGAACCCGCGCACCGTGCGCTTGTCGGCCCAATACAGCCACAAGTTCTGATGTAGTTCCATCTTTGCCGGTTGACAGTTGTCAGCCGGTGGAAGCCGCGATACACAGACAAACGTAGGAGTTTCTGTCGCCCCGCAAGCTGCGAAGCTTGTGGGGCCTTTTTTTGGTTCATCGCGGTTGATGGGGGGGGCGGACTTGACGTTTTTGCCGAAGAGGTGGCGGCGAAGGTTTGAATTGGTAAATTAGTTGTCACCAAACAAAAAAATTTACCTTACCACCTTCGCCGACATGCTCAATCTGAGGTGTAATGGTCGCTGCACGCCCGCAACTGAATGGAGTGTCTGCAGCCTGGAATGGTGCTCTCATTGTGTTGTTTTATGTGCGGGAAGGTATGAAGCCAACATTTCTTATTGACAACGTTGCAGCTTCATGATGAACTGGAATGCTTGTTAAGACTCTCGTATCGATAGCTGCCAGAGTCCCTGCTTTTGCGCATTGCCCACTCATATTCTTATCTTCCGGTGCCACTTTTCGCGCACCTGCCACTTTGCTTGTTCCTGTTTGATACATGTAGAAAATCCTTACTGTTGTAATTAAGTGTAACTTCTATGGATATATTTGACAATTTAGGTACTGAAATGTTCTAGTGGTATCCGCTAGGCAAAATGTCCATCACATTTTGTAAAAACAAGCCGGGGGTGAACGGCGATCCTAGTTCGGGTTGCCAAGGGATTGAACCCACAGTTCCTTGGTCAACAGTCAGTTCTATAAGAGCAAGCTGTGAGAGTAGCTTGTACGGAGAAAAAATTGGTTAAGAAAATTGTATTGAAACGTAGTGTTGTTGCAGTAGCACTTACGCTGGCATCGTCCCACATGGTGGCGATTGCGCAAGAGGTGTCCGCCGAGCCCGCCGTGCAAAAGGTGCTGGTGACCGGTTCGAATATTAAACGTTCCGAAAAGGAAGGTTCTTCCCCTGTCCAGACTCTCAATGCCAAGCAGATCGCCGCGACTGGCGCCAACACTGTAGCTGAGCTTTTGCACTCGATTCCCGCCTTCGGCTCGGGCTCCTCGGTAGATGTGACCGACGGCGGTTTCTCGCGCGGTGCGGCCACGGCTTCCCTGCGCGGCCTGGGTTCCTCGTCTACACTGGTCCTGTTGAACGGCCGCCGCATCACTGCATCCGCTTATGCCGACCCGAATCAGGGTAAATCGGCGGTTTATGACTTGAACAGCATCCCGGTTTCCGCGATTGAACGCGTTGAAGTGTTCAAGGATGGCGCCTCGGCTGTGTACGGTTCCGACGCGATCGCCGGTGTGGTCAACTTCATTACCAAGACCAATTACACAGGTGCTGAATTGACTGCCAGCATCAGTGCCAACGATGATGGAGAGTTTGCCCGCCAAAACCTCAGTGGTATCTTCGGCTTCGGCAAGGACCGTTTCAACGCTTTCGTCAGCTTCGACATCGCCAAGCGCGACAGCACCCTGATCAAGAACGTCAACGACGTTGAAAAAGGCATGTACGCGGACATCAACGCCCGCCTGAACCCGTTTTCGAGTAGCCTGAGCACCTCGCCTTTCTTCTATGCCGAGCGTTCGCCAGGCGGCAAGAACTTCGCCAATACATATGCCTTGCGCGATCTGGTCAAGAATCGCCTGGACTGCCCGACCTCGCAACAGATTACGGGCGACCGTGTGGCGCATAATCTGACAGCAACCGATACCCTGGTGGGCCGTACGTTCTGTAACTTCAATACCAACGATTATTCGGAAGTGCAAAGCGCAGGCAAGGACGCCAACGTGCTGTCGCGTGCCACGTACGAAATTACGCCGAGCATGACCGCGTTTGCGGAGGCGGGCTATAGTCGTTCGGAACGTACTTACCTGCGTGCCCCAACGGCATTCCGTGGCACCTCGTCAACGACCGTCTTCCTGCTGGACGGCGCACCCCAGCAATTCCAGATGATTCTGCCGGTAGGACATCCTGACAATCCTTTCCCGACGCAGCGCGCCGCGGTCGGCTACCGTGTCAGTGCGGATGGTGGCGCAGTCAATACCAATGAAACCTACCGTTTACTGGCTGGCTTGCGCGGCACCGTCGGCGAGTGGGACTGGGAAACTGGTTTCCTGTGGAACCGCGCCGAGCGTAAGGAAGAGACGCTCGGTATGCTGTATCGTCCGACCCTGGCAAAAGTCATGACTCAGGGTTGGACCCTGGCCCAGGCCAACGCCGATCCTAGCGTCACGCGCGACCTGACCAACCGCGGTTTCGCGCAAGTAAGTCAGATCGACGCCAAGGCCAGCTCGGCCTTTGGTCAGCTGGGCGGCGGCCAGGTAGGCGTGGCGTTTGGTGCTGAATTCCGTCAAGAAAAAATCGGCCTGACGCCAGACTTGTTAGTACAGCGTGGCGATATCATTGGCCTGGCCAACTCGGTTGCCGACGGCCGCCGCAACGTTAGCTCCGCCTTCTTTGAAGTGCGTACGCCCTGGACCAAGAATTTCGAGATGGACTTTGCTGGCCGTTACGACAAATACCCTAACCTGAAGGGCAATTTCGTCCCGAAAGTGGGCGGCAAGCTGACGGTCAACGATCAAGTTGCCATCCGCAGCACCTACGCGGAAGGTTTCCGTGCTCCTGCGCTGACACAAGTGTCGCCAGGCGGTGTACAGTCATTCTCGACGGTAACGGATTCGCTGCGCTGCCCGGACGGTGTTAATCCAGTCCCCGGCGCAGACAAGAGCGATTGCGCCAAGGGTATTTCCAGCCTGTCGTCGGCAACGCCTGACCTGCGTCCTGAAAAGTCGAAGAGCTACTCGCTGGGCCTGATCCTCGCGCCGACCAAGGATATCGACGTGCTGATCGACTACTATCGCATCAAAAAGGTCGATGAGACCGCCTTGTTCAGCGCACAGTACATGATCGATCATGCTGACCGCTATCCCGCCAACGTGGTGCGCGACAATAGCGCGGCCAACCAATTGGTCGATGGCAGCGGCAAGCCTATCGCAAATAGCGGCCCGATCTATCAGGTTAACCGTTCGTATGTGAACCAGGGCAGCACCGAGGTGAAGGGTGTAGACGTTGAAGTCGCCTTCCGAAAATCGCTGGGCGACATGGGCCGTCTGACCGCCAATGTGAACTGGAGCTATCTGATGAGCTTCAAGCGTGCCGAGCGTCCAGGCGACGTAGCGACCGACACCTCGGGTTCTGCTGGCGGCATTTCCGACTGGTCAACGTCGGTTGGCGACAATCCGAAGCACCGTGCTAGCGCATCGGCTAATTGGACGCGTGGCGATCACTCGCTGACCACTTCGGTTGATTTCGTGGGTGCCGTATCGTTGCTGCGCCGCAGCGACAACGATGTATTTTACGATAAGCCATACTGCCAGTACGGCTCGGGACAGCCATCGACTGCATATCAACTGGGTGGCTTGCCGAAATTTAGCAACTACATCACCAACTGCAGCGTGAAGAGCTGGACTACGACCAATCTGGCCTATTCGTACACGGGCTTCAAGGATTTGACGCTGTCGTTCAATATCAAGAACGTCTTTGATATCAAGGCGCCATACGATCCACGTTACCCAGTTGAAGGCTTCAACACTCAGCTGCACAACGGTCAGGGCCGCTACTTCCGCGTCAGTGCCAACTACCACTTCATGTAATCAGTACCTGCCGACGTGTCAGCACGCCGGCAGACCTGCATTTCTGGCATAAAAAAGCCACCCGGGATTTTCGGGTGGCTTTTTCGTGATGACGCCGCTTGCGTCTTACATCCCGCCCCACAATGCCGCCAGCGTCGCCAGCGCCGTCAATCCCGCCGTTTCCGTGCGCAGAATGCGCGGCCCCATCGACAGCCCGATGGCGCCGGCGGCCAGGGCGGCTTTTTCTTCCGCTTCCGAAAACCCGCCTTCCGGCCCCACCATCACGGTGATCGCTTGCGGCGGCTGCTGGCGGGCCCAGTCGGCCAGCGACTGTTCCGCGCGTGGTGTCAAAATGATGCGCTTATTGTTGTCATTCGGAAAATCTTGCTGGCTGCTCCAGCGATTGAAGTCTTGCAATGGCGCCAGCTGGGCCAGGCGGTTGCGCCCGCATTGTTCCGAGGCGGACACGATGATGCCTTGCCAATGCGCAAGTTTTTTCTCGGCCCGCTCGCTGGACAAGCGCACCACGCAGCGCTGCGCCGCCAGCGGCACGATGCCGGCTGCACCAAGTTCGATGGCTTTTTCGATGATCCAGTCCATTTTGGACGCTTCCGGCAGCGCTTGCGCCAGGGTCACGGCATACGGCAGTTCCGCTTCGCGCGCCACGTGCGCCTGTATTTCAGCCGTCACGCTGCGCTTGGCGACCGCCACCAGGCTGGCCTGCACTTCGCCGCCTTCGCCATTGAATAGGGTGATGACGTCGCCCGGCGCCAGGCGCACGACCTGGATATGGTGGGCGACAGCCTCCGGCAGGGAGATGGTGGCGCCGGCGACGAGCGGCTGGGGGCAGAAAAAACGCGGCATGCAAATCCTCAACGGGGGGTAAGTGGGGTGGAAAGACGTCAAAGTATAGCCATTTGGCGGGCCAGTACGCCGCAATTCTAATTTGCAGCCCCCCAGTCTGGTAAAATAGTTGACTACAGAAAGCAGCCGGCTTCCCTGTCCGCGCTGTTGCAAACGAATCCCAAACTCGCGACTGACCCACACCATCATGACAACTACGCTCCCGACTACCAAAATGGCCAATGCGATCCGCGCACTGGCAATGGACGCTGTACAAAAGGCCAATTCCGGCCATCCAGGCATGCCGATGGGCATGGCCGAGATCGCAGTTGCCCTGTGGAGTGGTCACTATCGCCACAATCCAGCGAATCCAAAATGGCAGAACCGCGACCGTTTCCTGTTGTCGAACGGCCACGGCTCGATGCTGCACTACGCGCTGCTGCACCTGACGGGCTACGACCTGTCGATGGATGACATCAAGGCCTTCCGCCAGATGCATTCGAAAACCCCGGGCCACCCGGAAGTCGATGTCACGCCCGGCGTGGAAACGACCACCGGCCCGCTGGGCCAGGGCATCGCCAACGCCGTCGGCATGGCCCTGTCGGAGCAATTGCTGGCCGCTGAATTCAACAAGCCAGGTTACGACATCGTCGACCACTACACCTATGCTTTCCTGGGCGACGGTTGTTTGATGGAAGGTATTTCGCACGAAGTGTGCGCGCTGGCCGGCACCCTGGGCTTGAATAAACTGATCGCCCTGTACGATGACAACGGCATTTCCATCGACGGTAAAGTCGAAGGCTGGTTCACGGACGACACCCCGGCGCGCTTCGAAGCGTACGGCTGGAACGTCATCCGCGCCGTCGACGGCCATGAGGTTGCCGCCGTGGCTGCCGCCATCGCCGCCGCCAAGACCGCATCGAAGCCAACCTTGATCTGCTGCAAGACCATCATCGGCAAGGGTTCGCCTAACCTGCAAGGCGGCGACAAGGTCCACGGCGCCGCGCTGGGCGACAAGGAAATCGCTGCCGTGCGCGAATACATCGGCTGGGATGCGGCACCGTTCGAAATGCCGGCCGACGTGTATGCTGCCTGGGATGCCAAGAAACAGGGCGCCCTGCTGGAAGCGGACTGGAACGAGCGATTTGCCGCCTACAGCCGCGAATTCCCGCAGCAAGCCGCAGAACTGACCCGCCGCATGCAGGGCGAGTTGCCACAGGCATTCGAAGCGGCCCTGAGCGCCGCCATCGCTTCCTGCGTGGAAAAGAAAGAAAACATCGCCACCCGCAAGGCAAGCCAGAACGCCATCCAGGCGCTGGCCTCGTCATTGCCGGAATTCCTCGGCGGCTCGGCCGACCTGACCGGTTCGAACCTGACCAACTGGAAAGAGTGCGTGGCCGTGCGTTCGGGCCAGCCCGGCAACCATATCAATTACGGCGTGCGCGAATTCGGCATGAGCGCCATCATGAACGGGATCACCCTGCACGGCGGCTACATCCCGTTCGGCGCCACGTTCCTCACGTTCTCCGACTACAGCCGCAATGCGCTGCGCATGGCTGCCCTGATGAAGCTGCGTTCGATCTTCGTGTTTACCCACGATTCGATTGGCCTGGGTGAAGACGGCCCGACGCACCAATCGGTCGAGCACGTCTCGTCGATGCGTTTGATCCCGAACCTGGACAACTGGCGTCCATGCGACACCGTCGAGTCGGCCGCTGCCTGGGGCGCCGCCGTGCGCCGCAAGGATGGTCCGTCGACCCTGATCTTCTCGCGCCAGAACTTGCCATATCAGGAACGTAGCGCCGAACAGATCGAGAACATCTACCGTGGCGGCTATGTGCTGAACGACGTGGCCGACGCCAAGGCGATCCTGATCGCCACCGGTTCCGAAGTGGAACTGGCCGTGGCCGCCGCCAGCGCGCTGGCCGCGGAAGGCATCAATGTGCGCGTGGTGTCGATGCCATCGACCGACGTGTATGACCGCCAGGACGCCGCCTACAAGGCCAGCGTGCTGACAAAAGGCGTGCCGCGCGTGGCCATCGAAGCGGGCGTGACCAGCTTCTGGTACAAATACGTGGGCCTGGAAGGCGCCGTGGTCGGTATCGACACGTTCGGCGAATCGGCGCCTGCCGGCGTGCTGTTTAAGCACTTCGGCTTCACGGTCGAGAACGTCGTGGCCAAGGTCAAGGCTGTCATCGCCGGCTAATATTGATTTTTAACAGCCCTGACGATGTGTTCGCCTGGGCTGTGCATGTACCTTCTTTTTTAATCAGGAGCAGAGTATGACGATCAAAGTTGCAATCAATGGCTACGGCCGCATCGGCCGTAATGTGTTGCGCGCTTTCTACGAAGGCGGCAAGAAACAGGATATCCAGATCGTTGCAATCAACGACCTGGGCGATGCCAAATCGAACGCCCACCTGACCCGCTACGACACCGCGCACGGCAAGTTCCCGGGCACGGTGACCGTCGAAGGCGACAACATGATCGTCAATGGCGATCCAATCCGCGTATTTGCACAGCGCAACCCGGCTGAAATCCCATGGGGCGAGCTGGGCGTGGACGTCGTACTGGAATGCACGGGCTTCTTCACCACCAAAGAGAAAGCTTCGGCTCACCTGAAGGGTGGCGCGAAAAAAGTCATCATCTCGGCACCAGGCGGCAAAGACGTCGATGCGACCGTCGTGTTCGGCGTGAACCACTCGGTATTGAAATCGACCGATACCGTCATCTCGAACGCATCGTGCACCACCAACTGCCTGGCACCGCTGGTCAAGCCACTCAACGACGCCATCGGCATCGAAACGGGCCTGATGACCACCGTGCACGCCTACACCAACGATCAGGTGCTGTCCGACGTGATGCATGAAGACCTGCGCCGCGCCCGTTCGGCCACCATGAGCATGATCCCGACCAAGACGGGCGCTGCTGCCGCCGTTGGCCTGGTCCTGCCTGAGCTGAATGGCAAACTGGACGGCTTCGCCATCCGCGTGCCGACCATCAACGTGTCGCTGGTCGACCTGACCTTCATCGCCAAGCGCGACACCACCGTGGAAGAAGTCAACGCGCTGATGAAAGCCGCATCGGAAGGCGCCCTGGAAGGCATTCTGACGTACCAGACCGAACCGCTGGTGTCGATCGACTTCAACCATAACCCGGCTTCGTCGAACTTCGATTCCACCCTGACCAAGGTATCGGGCCGTTTGGTGAAAGTATCGTCGTGGTACGACAATGAGTGGGGTTTCTCGAACCGCATGCTCGACACTACTGTCGCACTGATGGGCGCCAAGTAATTGTTGACCGCATAAGAAAGAGCGCCCTTCGGGGCGTTTTTTTCGTCCGTATGATTAAAAACGGCGCCGGTAAAAGCGCCACAGCACGCGCAAGTCGCGCAGCACGGGCACGCCGGACAGCAGGGTCAGCACGCCGGCCAGGATGATGGTGGCGGCCGGAAAGCCGATGTGCTTGAAAGCCAGGGCGCCGCTGACGCCGCCGATGAAGAAGCAGCTGATCAGTAGGCTGTGCGTTCTCAGCTTGCCGCGGTTGACCTTGACCATCCGGTCCGGCAGGTGGCGCCGGTTGTAATACGCCATTTTGCCCAGTTCGATGCCGATATCGGTGGACAGGCCCGTCACGTGCGTGGTGCGGATGACGGCGCCCGAGATCTTGGTGATGATGGCGTTCTGCAAGCCCATGACAAAGCACAGCAGCAAGATGGTGACGGGGCCCAGCACGTCGGGCATGGCCGCCAGGTAGTTGCCCGTCAGGCCGAACAGCAATAACAGGGCCGCTTCCAGCAGCAGGCTGGCGGCAAACTGACTGTGCAGCCGGCGCCGCTTGCCCCAGTTCACCATAATGGCGGTCACGGCCGCGCCGCTGACAAAGGCCAGCCACGCGCCCAGCGCGGCCAGGGCCAGCGTGATATTGCCCAGCGCCAAGTCGTCCGCCATGCCCGAAACGATACCCGTCATGTGCGAGGTATAGCCGCCGATGGCGAGAAAACCGCCTGCATTCACGGCGCCTGCCACCAGCGCCAGCACACAGCCCAACTGCAGGTTGGCTTGTGTATCGCGTGCCGATCCGCTCAGGCGGGACAGGTAATGGAGCGGCATGCGGCTGCGGTTTCCTCTTGCCGTGGTTTATTTATAGATGCCGGAACCGACGATCATATTGTCGACCCGTTCGATGTAGCCGGACTTTTGCTCGACCACCTTGGTCAGCGGATTCGGCCACTTGAAGTCTACCCAGCCCCGTCCGGCTGGCGTGCTGGCTGTGGCGATCAGCGACTTGACGATGGCCTTGCCTTCATTGTCCTTCAGGTCGATCAAGTTCTTGCCGACCATCTTGGGATTGTTGCCGTGCGCCAGGGTGACGCCATTCATGTCGTACACATAAATGTACAGGTCGCGGTCATGGAAGCTGGTGTTGGCGGCATCGGCAATGGCGGCAAAGGCCTTTTCCTTGCCATCGGCCTTGATCATGGCCACGGCGCGCTTGGTCATGGCGATGGCTTCGTCTGCGCTGCCTTTGGGGGCGGCCCATGCCGCTGCCGGCATGGCGCAGATGATGAAACTGGCAACAAGGGCATTGATGCCCGTTTTTACACTAGTCTTCATACGCTGTCTCCTGGGATGATAGGCAATCCCGGCGCGGCCTGTTGTACGGCACTACTGGGAAGTGGAATTGCCTGTACGTATCATACGCCGCCGCCGGGCTTATGCAATCGTTGCGGGAAAGATCGTGTGCCACAGGCGCATCACATTCTGCGCATGCACGCGCACCCGTTCCGGTTCCACGCGGGCCAGGTCTTGCCCCTGCAGGCGCAACTGGTGCTGGAGCTTGCGCAGCGCGCGGTAGGCGTCGGCGACCAGGCCGGCCAGTTGCGCGTCGATCAACCCCAGTTCGCCGCACAGGCGCAGCAGGGCGATATTGCCCGAGTTGGCCGTCAGCTGCGGATACTGCGCCGCATGCTGCAGCACCAGGTATTGCACCATGAATTCGATGTCGATCATGCCGCCCGGATCTTGTTTCAAATCAAAGCTGCCGGGACGGGACGGGTGCGCGTCCAGCATTTTCTTGCGCATGGCCACCACTTCGCCCTTGAGAGGGCCGTTTTCCGGCCGTTCCTTGCGCAAGATCGTGTCGCGGATGCGCTCAAAATGCTTGCCGATGGCGACGTCGCCGGCACAAAAGCGCGCGCGCGTGAGCGCCTGGTGTTCCCACACCCAGGCCGCGCTGCTCTGGTAGCGCTCGAACGCCTGCACGCTGGAGACCAGCATGCCCGAGGCGCCGTCGGGGCGCAGGGCGATGTCGATATCGAACAGGATGCCGGCCGAAGTGTGCGAGGTCATCCAGGTAATGAAGCGCTGCGCCAGCTTGGCGTACAGGCCGGGAGCGTCCTGGTCGTCGTCATCGAACAGGAAGATGACGTCCAGGTCGGAGACATAACCCAGTTCCTTGCCGCCCAGCTTGCCGTACGCGATGACGGCGAATTTCGGCACTTCGCGGTGGCGCGCCGGCAAGGTTTGCCAGACGGCTTGCACGGTGGCGGCAACGATGATGTCGGCCAGCTGCGACAGGTAATCGGCCAGTTTTTCCACGCTCAGGTCGCCTGCCAGGTCTTGTGCCAGACACTGGAATAGCTGTGCGTGGTGTGTTTCGCGCAGGATATCCATCTGTCGCTCCGTGTCGCCGGGCGCGTCGTCGAGCTGGCGCTGCAGGTCCAGCGCCAGCGCGGCCGGATCGGGCACCGTGTTGCGGATGCGCTCATCCAATAGTTCGTCGAGCAGGATCGGGTGTTGCGTGAGGAAAGTAGCGGCCCAGCCGCTGGCGCACACCATGCGCACGACGCGCTCGAGCGTGTGCGGGTATTCCGTCAGCAGCGACAAATAGGCCGAGCGGCGCGCAATCGCTTCCAGGAAATCGAGCAGGCGGCCCAGGGTGGCCAACTGGCTGGCGTTACCGTTGGAAACGGAGCAATCGGTGATCAGGGGCAGGGCGGAATTGACGAGGGCGACGAGGCGCGTGCGGCTCGCCTCGGGCAAGGATTGCAGGCGCGGCGCCTGCCAGGTGGCCAGCAGGCGCCGTGCGCAGGCGGCAGGTTCATGGAAACCCAGGGCGGCAAAGCGCGCCTCGATGGCTTCCTGCTGGTCCGAGGCGGCGCAGTCGTTCGACGTCTGCGGGTCGATGCCCGTGTCGGCCGGTGGCGTGCCGCTGCTCTTGTCGCTGAACATCTCGTCAAATTGTCCTGCGACAAACACACGGTGCGCGTCCAGCTGGACCAGCAGGGTGGGCGTGTCGGGCAAGCCCATCATCTGCGCCACGGTCAGGCGGTCTGCCTCGTTGGCGGGCAGGGTGTGGGTTTGCGCATCGTCCAGGTATTGCAGCCGGTGTTCCAGGTTGCGCAGGAAAGTGTAGGAAGCAAGTAATTGTTCCACGATGGCCGGTTCCAATAACCGCTTGTCTGCCACCGTGCGCAGGGTGGCACGCGTGGAACGCTCGCGCAGCTCGGCGTCGCGCCCGCCGCGTATCAATTGAAACACTTGCGCCAAGAATTCGATTTCGCGGATGCCGCCCCGGCCCAGCTTGACGTTGTTGCTGCGGTCGGGGTGCAGCCGTTCTTGGCGGTTGACCTCGGCGCGGATCTGGCCGTGCATGGTGCGGATGGCATCGATGACGCCGAAATCGAGGTAGCGGCGGAAGACAAACGGGCGCACGATGGCGTCGAGCGAGGCGATGTCTTCCGGCTTGCCCGTCACGGCGCGCGCCTTGACCCAGGCGTAACGCTCCCATTCGCGGCCCTGCACGATCAGGTATTGCTCCACCATGCCCAGGCTGGCGGCCAGCGGACCCGAGTTGCCGTTCGGGCGCAAGGCCATGTCCACGCGGAAGGTAAAACCGTCTTGCGTGATCTCGGCCAGGGCGGCGATCAGTTTCTTGCCCATGCGAATGAAAAACTCGTGATTGGACAGGCTGCGCTGGCCCGGCAGGGTGACTTGCGTGTCGCCATCTTCCGGGTAAACAAAGATCAGGTCGATATCCGACGAGACGTTCAGCTCGCCGCCGCCCTGCTTGCCCATCGCCAGCACCATCAAGGCCTGTTCCTGGCCCGACTCCTCGCCGACAGGCATGCCGTGCAGTACCACCATCTCGGCCATGATGGCGTCCACATGCGTGCGGATGGCGAAATCGGCAAAGCCCGTCATGGCCGTGACGACTTCGTTCAAGTCGGCCTGGCCGCCAAGATCGCGCTCGATCAGGCCGCAGACGAGCAGGTTGCGCAGGCGGCGCATGGCCCGCTCGGGCGGCAGCGGCGGCGTGGCGGCGTTCGCTTGGTTGGCCAGCGCGGCGGCAAAATCGAGTCCGTCGAGCGGCGCGCGCACCAGTTGCGCTACCTGTGCGGTGCGCTCGGGGGCTGCACCCAGCCAGCGCTGGTAGAAACGGGAGGCGGAGATCAAAGGCTGTGTGCTCATGGTGTCGGTAAGGCTCTCGTGGATGCTGCTTGCATGGTTCTTGTTTAACTTGGCTGTGAACGGCGGGGGATGCGGTAAAATTGTGCCGCTGGCGCGAATGCCGTCGGCAGTGTGTGCTCTTCCGGACGATGGTAAGGGAGGCTTTGCTCAGAAGCAAGCGCAAGGATGCAGGCGCGCACCACGAATGCAGACGATTTTTGCCATTATTTGACGCCGGGCCAGTTTATTAGCTTATTGATGCAAAAACCGCCAGAAGCAAGCGTGACAGAACATGTGCCATTGGCCCTGCGCTGGCAGCGGCTGCGTGCCGCCTATCGCATGGCCAACCTGGCCACCCATCACGTGTTGGGTTTTACCATCAAACTGGTGCTGCTGGTGTATTTCGCCTTCGCCGTGCTGTTTTTATTCCTGCGTTACGCCATCTTGCCCAATATCGATTACTACAAGGGCGATATCGAGCGGGCGGCCAGCCGCGCGCTGGGCAACCCTGTCAGTATCGCGCGCATTTATGCCTCGTGGCATGGCGTGCGGCCGAATCTCTTCCTGGGCGACGTGAGCCTGCGCGACCAGGCGGGCCGCCAGGCGCTGAGCTTGCCGAGCGTCTCGGCCACCGTGTCGTGGTGGAGCGTGCTCGGTTCCGTGCGTTTCACTACCCTGGAAATCACGCGGCCCGACCTGGACGTGCGGCGCAGCAAGGATGGCAAACTGTATGTGGCCGGCGTGTTGATCGACAGCAGGCAAGGCAGCGATGGCAAGGGTGCCGACTGGCTGCTGTCGCAGCATGAGATCATCATTCGTGATGGCAAGGTGCGCTGGACGGATGAAGCGCGCGGCACACAAGAGCTGGCACTGGAAAAGGTCAACTTGCTGCTGCGCAACCGCTGGCGCAGCCACCGGCTGGGTTTGCAGGCTACGCCGCCCGCCAGCCTGGCTGCGCCCATCGATGTGCGCGCTCACTTCACGCACCCCCCTTTCAGCCAGCGCATCTCGGACGTGTCGATGTGGAAGGGCGAGTTGTACGCGGACTTGAAAAACGCCGACCTGGCCGCCTGGCGGCGCTACCTCGATTATCCGTTCGACTTGAGCCAGGGCAAGGGTGCCCTGCGCGCCTGGTTAAGCCTGGATCATGCACGCCTGGCCGGCTTCACGGCCGATGTGGGCTTGACGGAGGTGCAGGCGCAGCTGGGCGAGCATATCGCCCCGCTCGACTTGCTGTCGGTCAGCGGACGTATTTCTGCAAAGGAAGAGCTGTCGGCGCAGGTGCCGGACGGCAAGCCAACCTTTGGCGCGAATGGACACCAGGTGGAGTTGACGAATTTCGCGGTGGAAACACGCGATGGCCTCAGCCTGCCGCCCACGACCTTGTCCGAACGTTTTGTTGCCGCCACGAAGCGCAAGCCGGCGCGCACGGAAATCAAGGCCAAGTCCCTCGATTTGCACACCCTGGCCGCGCTGGCCGATAAGTTGCCGCTGGGCGAGCAGCAGCGCCAGCGCCTCGACGCCTTGGCGCCGCGCGGGCGTTTGCAGGATTTTTCAGCGCAATGGGAAGGCGACATGGCCACGCCCGCCAGCTACCGCCTGCGCGGCAAGCTCATCGATCTGGGCCTGAATGCGCAGCCGGCGCGCCTGGCCGTGGCGAAGACGGCGACCAGTGCCGCGCAGGCAGCTGCGCCGGCCATTCCCGGCTTCGACCACCTGACCGGCAGCATCGACGCCAACGACAAGGGCGGCAGCATCGCTATCGATGCGCAAGACCTGGTGCTGCAGTTTCCCACGTACTTGAGCGAACCGGCCTTGCCGTTCGAGCAATTCGCCATGCAGGCGCGCTGGACCTTTGAAGCGGACAATATGCTGCAAGTCGGGTTGGACAAGCTCGACTTCAATCAGCAAGGCTTGCGCGTCGCCTTGCAAGGCACGCACCGCCTGCCGCTCGATGGCAAGAACCTGGGCCAGGTGGATTTGACGGGCACGATCGACAATTTCCAGATCAACACCATCGGCCGCTATCTGCCGCTGCAAACACCCGAGCATCTGCGTCACTGGCTGACGGGCGCGCTGGAAGGCGGCGTGGCGCGTGACGTCAGCCTGCGCCTGCGCGGCGAACTCGAACATTTCCCCTTCAAGGCTGATACGCCCGCCCAGCGCAATCGCGGCGACTTCCGCGTGGCCGGCAAGATCGAGAATGGCTCCCTGAATTACGCGCCCGGCGAATTTGCGGAAAACGGTCCGCTGGCGGGCAAGGCACCCCGCTGGCCGCAGGCGGAAAAAATCAAGGGCAGTTTTGTCTTCGAGCGGGCGCGCATGGAAATTCGCGGCGACACGGCCACCACGGGCGGCGTGGCCTTGACGAATGTCAAAGCCGTGATCCCCGACCTGACCGTGTTCGACACCTTGCTCGACATTGAAGGCAATGCGGCCGGCCCGATGCAGGAATTCCTCAAGTACGTGACGGCCAGCCCCGTGCTGGGCTGGATCGAGCATTTCACGGATGAAACGACGGCGACGGGCAACGCCAAGCTGGCATTGAAGCTGCACCTGCCGATCGAGCGCATGCTGGAGTCGACCGTGCAGGGCAGCTTGCAATTGGCGGGCAATGACGTGGTGCTGTTCCACGACATGCCGCCCGTGCTGGGCACGCAGGGCAAGATCGAGTTCAACGAGAAGGGCGTCAATCTGAATGGCTTGAATGGTAGCCTGCTGGGCGGGCCATTGGCCATCTCGGGCGGCACGCAGGCGGACAATTCCATTCAGGTGAAACTGGCCGGCAACATGACCATCGATGGCTTGCGCAAGACATATCCGGCGCCCGTGATGCAGCGCCTGGCGAAACATTTGAATGGCGGCGCGCGCTATAGCGGCCTGATCACGGCGCGCGACCACCAGGTGGTGGTCAATGTCGAGTCGCCGCTGACGGGCCTGGGCCTGGATTTCCCCGCCCCCCTAAAAAAGCCGGCCGGCGACAGCTTGC
Organism: Janthinobacterium sp. DSP2-3-3; assembly: GCF_049897325.1. Classification (NCBI taxonomy): domain Bacteria; kingdom Pseudomonadati; phylum Pseudomonadota; class Betaproteobacteria; order Burkholderiales; family Oxalobacteraceae; genus Janthinobacterium; species Janthinobacterium sp. DSP2-3-3. The sequence continues at coordinate 155,162 of NZ_JAFCWA010000013.1, forward strand.
CCGTAAAATTTACCCTGACGGGCAACGCGGCGAACGGCGCCGGCCTGCGCACGGACGATATCCGCATCGCGCTGGGTTCTGGTATCGCTGCCCGCTACCAGCGCCAAAAGCAGGGCAAGGACGCCTGGCGCCTGGTGCGCGGCGGCATCGGCGTGAACGTGCCGGCGCCGGAACCGGACAGCGGCATGATGCTCAACGTGAATATGAAAACGCTGGACGTGGATAGCTGGATCGCCGCCGGCAGCGAGATCGCCGGCAGCGCCACGGCCCCGGCCGATGCGGGCGGCAACGCCGACGATGCACCTGATATCGCGCATTATGTGGTGCCGGACATGATGGCGGCGCGCGCCAGTGAACTGATATTGGGTGAGCGCAAGCTGGAAAACGTGGTGGTGGGCGCCACGCATCAAAAGGATGTGTGGCAAGCCAATATTGACGCGAAACAAGTTTCGGGCTATGTGACGTGGCTGGAAACGCCATCCGGTCTGGGCAAGATGACGGCGCGCCTGTCGTCGCTGATCATTCCGGAGTCGGCCGCCAACGATGTGAAAAATTTGCTGGAAGGCAAAAACGGCGCCCAGTCGATTCCCTCGCTCGATATCATCGCCGAGCAATTTGAGCTGTTCAACAAGAAGATTGGCCGGCTGGAGTTGCAGGCCTATAACACCATGGCGGCGGGCGGGCGCGAGTGGCGCGTGGGCAAGCTGCAACTGTCGAATCCTGATGGCGCGCTGAGCGGCAATGGAAAATGGGTCATCAAGGATGGGCAAAGCACGACCAGCCTGCGTTTTGGCCTCGATATCGTCGATGCGGGAAAGTTGCTCGACCGCTTCGGCTTTGCCGACACGGTGCGTCGTGGCAAGGGGCGTCTGAGCGGCGACATCGCCTGGAATGGTTTGCCGTATTCGCTCGACATTCCCACCCTGTCGGGACAGATCGAGATGAACGTGGAAGCGGGACAGTTCCTCAAGCAGGATCCGGGCGCGGCCAAGCTGTTGGGCGTGCTCAGCCTGCAAGCCTTGCCCCGCTTGCTGAAACTCGATTTCCACGACGTGTTTTCCGAAGGCCTGGCCTTCGACGGCATCACGGCCAACGCCAGCATCAAGCGCGGCGTGGTGACCACCGACAACCTCAAGATGCACGGCGTGGCGGCCACCGTACTGATGGATGGCACGGCCGACATCGCCAATGAGACGACGAATTTGCACGTGGTGGTGATTCCGGAATTTAACCTGGGCACGGGGCCGCTCGTGTATGCGCTGGCCGTCAATCCCGTCATCGGCCTGGGCAGTTTCCTGGCGCAATTGTTCCTGCGTGCTCCCGTGATGAAGGCCCTCACTTACCACATGCAGATCGCCGGCCCATGGAAATCGCCCGTCGTAAGCAAGCTCAATGGTGGTAAATTGGAGCCTGTCGCCGTTCCCGCCGCTGCAGCGGCGGCGCAGGATGCTGTCGCTAAATAAATGCCGCACAGTAAGCTCGCAGTGCGCTTGAAGGGTTAGGTGAAGGATGCATACAGTCGCAGCAATACAAATGATTTCCTCGCCGTCCGTGCTAGACAACCTGGCCACGGCGCGGCGTTTGGTGGCGCAGGCCGCCGCCGGTGGCGCGCAGCTGGTGGTGCTGCCCGAATACTGGGCCATCATGGGCAAGCAGGAAACGGACAAGCTGGCCCATGCGGAACAGCCCGGCAGCGGACCGATCCAGGATGGCATGGCGCAGATGGCGCGCCAGCACGGTATTTGGCTGATCGGCGGCACCTTGCCCCTGATTTCCGGCGAGGAGGGGAAGGTCCTCAATACCACGCTGGTGTACGACCCGCAAGGCGAGCCGGCCGGCCGCTACGACAAGATCCACCTGTTCGGCTTTACGCGCGGCTCCGAGTCGTACAACGAATCGCGCACCATCGTGCCCGGTGCGCAAGTGCGCGCGATCGAGACGCCGTTCGGCCGGGTCGGCCTGTCCATCTGCTATGACCTGCGCTTTCCCGAACTGTACCGCGCCATGGGCGATTGCGCGCTGATCGTCGTGCCGGCTGCGTTTACCCATACGACGGGCAGCGCCCACTGGGAAGTGCTGCTACGCGCGCGCGCCATCGAAAACCAGTGCTATGTGCTGGCCTCGGCGCAGGGCGGCTTGCATCCGAACGGCCGGCGTACCTGGGGCCACAGCATGCTGATCGACCCGTGGGGCGAAGTGAAAGCCGTGTTGCCCGAAGGCGAGGGCGTGGTGAGCGGCGAGATCGACCTGGTGTTTTTGGCTGGCGTGCGCGAGTCCTTGCCAGCGCTTGCGCACCGCACCATGTAAATTGAAAGAATAGAGAGCCATGATCCCATTTGAACCCAATCTGTCCAGCCTGGCCGTGGCGCGCGAACTTCTGCTCACGCCGTTCGGCCTGGACGAAGACAAGCTGCTGAAAGCCCTGGGCACGATGTTTACGCACAAGGTCGATTATGCCGACCTGTATTTCCAGTCGACCAAGAGCGAAGGCTGGAGCCTGGAAGAAGGCATCGTCAAGACGGGCAGCTTTTCCATCGACCAGGGCGTGGGCGTGCGCGCCGTGTCCGGCGACAAGACGGCCTTTGCATATTCCGACGAGATTTCCGAGCGGGCCCTGCTGGAAGCGGCAGCGGCCACGCGCACCATCGCGCGCGCGGGGACCGGTAAAATCAAGATCGCGGGCCACATGCTGGCGCAGGGTGGACGCTCGCTGTACTTGCCCAACGACCCGCTCGCCTCGCTGGACGCCACGGCCAAGGTGCAACTGCTTGAGCGCGTGGAAAAGATGGCGCGGGCGAAAGATCCTCGCGTGGTGCAGGTGATGGCGGGCCTGGCCGGCGAGTACGACGTGGTGCTGGTGCTGCGCAGCGACGGCGTGCTGGCGGCCGATATCCGCCCGCTGGTGCGCGTCTCGCTCACCGTGATCGCGGAACAGCATGGCCGCCGCGAAACGGGTTCGGCCGGCGGCGGCGGGCGTTTCAGCTATGACTATTTCAGTGATGCCGTGCTGGAACAATACGCGGCAGACGCCGTCAATTCGGCCCTGGTGAACCTGGAAGCGCGCCCGGCGCCCGCCGGTCCCATGACCATCGTGCTGGGACCGGGCTGGCCCGGCATCCTGTTGCACGAGGCCATCGGCCATGGCCTGGAAGGCGATTTCAACCGCAAGGGCTCGTCCGCGTTTTCCGGGCGCATTGGCGAACGGGTGGCTGCCAAGGGCGTCACGGTGGTCGATGACGGCACGCTGGCTGGCCGGCGCGGCTCCCTGAATATCGACGACGAGGGCAACCCGACGCAGTGCACCACCCTGATCGAGGACGGCATCCTGAAGGGGTACATCCAGGACACCATGAATGCGCGCCTGATGAAGATGCCCGTGACGGGCAATGCGCGCCGTGAATCGTTCGCCCACCTGCCCATGCCGCGCATGACGAACACGTATATGCTGGGCGGCGACCGGGACCCGGGCGAAATCCTCGCTTCCGTCAAAAACGGTCTGTACGCCGTCAACTTCGGCGGCGGCCAGGTCGATATTACGAATGGCAAGTTCGTCTTCTCGGCCAGCGAAGCGTACATGATCGAAAACGGCAAGCTCAGCTACCCGGTCAAAGGGGCGACCCTGATCGGCAACGGCCCGGACGTGCTCAACCGCGTTTCCATGATCGGCAACGACCTGCGCCTGGACTCGGGCGTGGGCGTGTGCGGCAAGGAGGGGCAAAGCGTGCCCGTGGGCGTAGGGCAGCCAACCTTGCGCCTGGATGGCATCACCGTCGGCGGCACGGCTTAGTTGCCGGCCACAGCGTTGCTAGCCAGCCGATGCGCATCGATAGCGCGCAACTTTTTATGCTTTTTTACGTATTTTGCAGTGCAAAATGGCGGCGGCATGCGGCTTTGCCGACAAATAGGCTTGCCAACCCTTGCAATTTAGGTTTATAGTCGTTCATCACTTACGGATGACTCGCATGTTCGCTCGCCACTTTTTTACCGCTTATTTTTACTTTAGCAATTCCAACCCAAAGGCGGTGGAGTAGCGGTCGGTTCACGTAGCAGCAAAAAACGAGATCCCAGCAAATTCTAAAAAACCGCCACTGATGGCGGTTTTTTTTTACCCAGATGTTTTACCCTTCCTTAAATTTTGGAGAAAATGATGCCCCGCACCGATGATTTGCGCATTCGCGAAATGAAGGAATTGACCCCGCCGTCCCACCTGATCCGCGAATTCGCCTGCTCGGAGCAAGCCGAACAGACCGCTGCCAGCGCCCGCATCGCCCTGCACCGTATCCTGCACGGCCAGGACGACCGCCTGATGGTGGTGATCGGGCCTTGCTCCATCCACGATACCAAGGCGGCGATGGAATATGCGCGCCTGCTGGTCAAGGAGCGCGCGCGTTTTGCCGGTGAACTGGAAATCGTCATGCGCGTCTACTTCGAGAAGCCGCGCACCACGGTCGGCTGGAAGGGGCTGATCAACGACCCGTACATGGACAACAGCTTCCGCATCAATGACGGCTTGCGCATGGCGCGCGAACTGTTGCGCAATATCAATGAGCTGGGCTTGCCGGCCGGCACCGAATTCCTCGACGTCATCAGCCCGCAATACATCGCCGACCTGATCAGCTGGGGCGCCATCGGCGCGCGCACCACGGAGTCGCAGGTGCACCGCGAGCTGGCGTCGGGACTGTCCTGTCCGGTCGGCTTCAAGAATGGCACGGATGGCAATGTGAAAATCGCCGTGGAAGCCATCAAGGCCGCCTCGCAGCCGCACCATTTTCTTTCCGTCACGAAGGGCGGCCACTCGGCCATCGTCTCGACCAACGGCAACGAAGATTGTCACATCATCTTGCGCGGCGGCAAGGCGCCCAACTATGACGCGGCCAGCGTGGACGACGCTTGCAAGGCCATCGCCGCGCAAGGCCTGGCGGCGCGCCTGATGATCGACGCTTCGCATGCGAACAGCTCGAAAAAACCGGAAAACCAGATCCCCGTGTGCGCCGACATCGCCAGCCAGGTGGCAGGCGGCGATGGCCGCATCGTTGGCGTGATGGTGGAATCGCACCTGGTGGCGGGGCGCCAGGATTTGATCCCGGGCAAGGACTTGATCTATGGCCAATCCGTCACGGATGGCTGCATCGACTGGAGCGCCAGCGTGGCCGTGCTGGAAAACCTGGCCGCGGCCGTCAAGCTGCGCCGCCTGCAGGGTGACGCGGAATAAGGTGGCGCGCAGCATGAAAAAAAGCCCGGAAAGCTAAGCTTTCCGGGCTTTTCAGTTTTTAGCCAGGAGCAGATGCAATCAGCTTAGAACTTGTAGGAACCGCTCAGGTAGAACTGGCGGCCCAGGGCACTCGAGTACGATGGGTTGTAGCCCACTTGATGCGAACCCGTGTTACGCAGGGTGAACGGCGGATTGCGGTCGAACAGGTTCAGGATGCCGCCCGTGATTTCCACGTTCTTCATCGGACGGTAAGCCGTCTGGAAGTCGAAGGTGGTGTAGCTTGGCACTTCCAGCTGGATGCCATAGCATTCGCCAGGGCTGCCGGCGACGATCACGGCGCAATCGTCGACCGTCTGTTCCTTGTCCGTGTAGCCATTGCGGTAGCTGGCGCTCAGCGTATGCGTGAACTTGGCCGTCTCATACGAGGTGGTGGCGCGGATGATGTTGCGGAAGCTGACCTTGTCGTTCGAACCGTAGCGATTCAGGCTGGTTTCCCATTGATCATCGGTGCCTGGCGTCGTGTAGCGCGAGCGCAGCAGGTAGGTACCCATCAGGCGGCTCGTCAGGCGGCCGTCCAGCAGCTTCATCTTGTGGGTGAAGTCGTAGTCGATACCGCGGTTTTCCACCTTGCCGATGTTAATCGGCAGCAGTTTGATGGCCAGTACGTCGAGGCCCGTCGAGCTGATGTGCTTGGTGGTGAACAGGTTGGCATACTTGGCCGGATTGTTGAAGATCAAGCCTTCCGAGACCGCCGTCACCTGGTCGCGGATTTCCACGTTCCACAGGTCGAACGACATCGACAGGCTGTCGATTGGCTCGAACACGGTACCGATACTCCATTGCTTCGACGTTTCCGGCTTCAGATCAGGATTACCGCCCTGGAAGGCTTCAAATTGCTGGCGTACAACGCCACTGCAGTAGCCGGCCAGCGGGTGGCCGCCCATGCCGTTCGCTGCCGTCAACGGGCATTGGTAGTTACCACCGGTGACGCCCCAGTCTTCCAGCGGGCCGGCGATTTCCTGCATGCTGGCGGCGCGGAAGCCGGTGCCGGCAGCGGCGCGGAACATCAGGCTCTTGGTCGCGGAATACTTGCCGCTGACCTTCCAGGTAGTGGCGTTTTCCTTCTTGCCTATCGTCTTGCCCGTCAACTTGTCATCGATGGCGCCGATCTGGTCATAACGCAGCGAGCCCGTCATTTCCAGTTTCTTCGAAATCGGCAGCATCAGCTCGGCGTATGCGCCCGCGTTGTCGCGTGCGTATTCGCTGTCGACTTGTTGATTGTCAAACAGGATTTGCGCCTGCTTGGCGACGTCTGCCTGTTGCATCTTGAACGAGGTGTTGCGGTAGTCGGCACCCACGCCCAGCATGGCGGAGCCGCCCGGCAGCGAGAACACAGGGCGCGAAGCGCGGCCGTCGATGCCCTTCATTTCTACCGTTTGCGTGTTGTAGGTGCCGCTGAAGCCCGTGCCCAGCAGTGCCTGGCGCATGGCGTCCGGCATGGCGCCCACAGGGTAGGCGAACGGGTCGATATTGCCGGCGTCGATCTGGGCGTTGAACTTGTCAGCCAGCGGGAAGCCGCTGACGTAGTCCTGCGTTTGCTTGTTCTTCGAATACGTCACGGCCGTGTTGATATCCCAGCCGAATGCATTGCCGTCGACACCAGCAACGATATGCGTGGCCTTGGTACCATAGTCGTAGGTGCGGTTGCCCATTTCGGACAGGCGGTATTTGGCGACACCGCTCACGGCATTGGCCAGTTGCGTCGGGGTCAACTGCGAGGCGAGGTACTTGCTGAACAGTGGCGAATTCGGGGAAATGGAGAAATCGGCCGGGTACGGCGCGATGCTGGCCTTGATGCTCGCCTCGGTGTAGGCGAAGTCATAGAAGCCCTGCCAGCCGGTCTTACCCAGCTTGACGGTGCCCGAGCTGAACAGCGAGTCGCGCTTCGATTCCGGATTGATTTCAATGGTCGACGGCGAGTCGAAATAGCAGTTGCCGTCGCCGTAGAAGTCCATATTGCTAGGCGCGCACTTGCCGCCATGGGCCAGCGCATACGGATTGGCCAGGTTGACGCTGTCGACAAACGGTTTTTTGGTTTCTGGATTGATCACCACATTACCGTTCGCATCGGTACGGTTGTAGTTGACGCTGGCATTGCCCGGTGCCGAGCGCGAGGAACCGTTGATGAATTGCAGCGCTTTGCCGGTCTTCGGATCGTTGAAATTGATGATGCCGCTTTTCGCGAAGCTGCGCTGCGATGCTTTCAGCGATTTTTGTTCGTCATGGCTGGCCGACACGAAGATGCTGTAGCCGTCTTCGTCGATGTCGCCGAAGCCCTTGCTGATCGAAATCGAGTTGCTGGCGCCGCCTTTTTCTTCAGGACGCGAGTACTTGGCATTGATTTCCAGCGGCGATGCGCCTTTTTTCAGGATGAAGTTGACCACGCCGGCGATGGCGTCGGCGCCATACAGGGCCGAGGCGCCGTCCGTCAGGACTTCCACGCGCTCGATGGCCGACAGGGGAATCGAGTTCAGGTCGATGGTGGTGCCGGAATTGGACGGCGCCACGCGGCGGCCGTTGAGCAGCACCAGTGTGTAGGCCGCACCGATATCGTGGATCGAGGCCGTGGTGACGCCGCCGCCGCCGCCGCCAACCGAATCGGCGGCCACGGAGAAGCCCTGCATCGCAGGAATTTGCTGGATGAAATCGGTCACCGTGGTGACGCCCGTTTTCTTGATGTCTTTCTGGTTGAATGACTGCACCGGCAGCGACGCTTCGGAAGCGATGCGCTTGATGCTCGAACCCGTGACTTCCACGCGTTGCATGGTGCCATCTGTTGTTTCTTGTGCATACGCGGCGTGCATGCTCAGGGCCATGCCGCCTGCAAACATCAGGCGCAGCGACCGCGATATTACATTTTCTATCATCATCTGAAATTCCTTGTTATTGTGATAAAGGCGGCAATTATTTTGAAATAACTTGTTGCTTACCAACAATTTATTTGCCTTTTTGAAAATCCACCAATGAAAATTCTGTAAATTTTCACGGCCCCCATCAAAACATTCACGATTCAGATTGTCAATTTCGCGCGGACTTTTTGGATGAAATGCAACATTTTCCTGTTTTTTTCATAATCCTTCAGTAATAAAGTATCGTGAGCCCTTGTCAGATGTGCTCAGATGCGTAAAATAAAACGGCGCACAGCATAGCTGCTGGCGCCGTCTCTGGTGCTGCTGGCAAACGCTGGTTGACGCTGCCCTGTTCATCTCTGTTTCAGCCAATCTCCCTTAAAACGTATAGCTGCCACGCAAGTAGTAGGCGCGCCCGAGCGGGTCCGTGTAGCGCGGGTCATAGCCTTTCTGGAACAGGGTGCCCTGGTTCGAGAACGGCGGTTCCTTGTCCAGCAGGTTTTTCACGCCGGCCGTTAGCAGCAAGCCTTTCCACGCATAGCTGCCCGACACGCCAAGCAGGCTGTAGGACGGCACATCGTGGCGGTATTGCGGATCGACTTGGTTCTGGTCCGTGTAGCCGGACTTGAACGATTGCGACAGGGTGGCGCCCCAGTTGCCCATGCGCCAGTTCAACGCCGCCGTATGTTTCCAGCGGAACACGGGATTGTTGTCCGCATAGCGGCCCACGTTGGCGATGAATTCGCCGCCGCGCTCGTTCTGGTAGTCATACTTGTGGGTCCAGGTGCCGTCCACCGACACGCTGAAATCGCCGTAGGCGCCGCGCCCCAGGCGGGCATTCAGGCTGACGTCGATGCCGTCGGTTTTCACTTCGCCGAGGTTGTCGTTCAGGTCGAGAATGGCGAAAGGCGAGCCGTCGGGATTGCGCAGGAACAAGGCCTTGTATTTTTCGTAGTTGCCGTAGATCGATTGCTCGGGCAGGGACGAAATCTTGTTCTTCAGGTGAATGTTCCAGTAATCGATGGCCACCGTCACTTCCTTGACGGGTTCGAGCACCAGGCCGAAAGCGAAGGTGGTGGATTTTTCCGGTTTCAGCTTTTCATTTCCGCCTTGCAGCTTGAATTGTTGCAAGTCGCAATCGCGCAGGGGGTTGGCGCCCGGCTGCGGCACGCCGCCCGGGCACAGAATGGGGTCGTCGTAGGAATCGTTGGTATCGTTCTTCGACGGCGGCGCATTCTTTTCAAACAGGGTGGGAGCGCGGAAGCCCGTGCTGGCCGAACCGCGCAGTACCAGCGCGCTGCTGGCCTGGTAGCGCAGGGCCAGCTTGGGATTGGTGGTGCTGCCCACATCGCTGTAATGGTCGAAACGGGCGGCCAGCTGTACTTCCAGGTCCTTGATCAGCGGCAAGTTGACTTCGCCAAAGACGGCCTGGATGGTGCGTGAGCCGCTCTTCGATAGCGAGCCGGACAAGCCGGAACTGGCAGCCTGGCTGGCGATATCGCGGTTGACGTTGAATTCTGCCTTTTCGCGCCGCAGTTCGCCGCCCAGCGCGATGGCCAGCGGGCCGCCGGCCAGCTGCATCAGTTCGCGGCTGCCCTTGATGTCGAAGCCCGTCGTGGTGACTTTGGCGTTCTGCACTTCGCCGCGCAGGGCGGTGCTGTCGAGGTAGGCCTTGCCGGCCGTGTCCTGCATGCCAAAAGGATTCAGGATACCGTTCAGCACGCCGGCAGCAAACGACGCATCCTGCACATAGCCACCCGTAAATTTCTCGGATGACTTGCTGATGGCGTGGCTCAGGCCCGTCTTGTAGTCCCAGCCCGCCAGTTCACCCTCCAGTGCCAGCACCAGGCGGTCCGCCTTGCCGTCCGAATCGATCTGCCGCTGGCCCGCTTCCACTGGGCGCCAGTTGACGCTCAGCGGCTGCCCCGACAAGCCTGGCTGGGCCGGCACGCCGCCCGCATTGCCTGGGTAGTATTTGCTGCTAATGGGCAAGATCAAGCCCGTTTGCGGCGGTGGCGCCGTGCGCGCCTTGACCTTGTTTTCCGAATGCAGGTATTCCACGGTGGCCAGGTGCCCGCCGCCCAGCTTGAAGGCGCCCTTGCCGAAGAAGGCCACCTGCTCCTGCGCCGGCAGGTCGTCGATCTGCCGCGTGTAGTCTTGGCGGCAGGTGCCGTTGGCAGCCGCCACGGACAGGGGCGGATTGCAGCCCGTGGCCGCATACGGATTGCCTGCCAGGCCCTTGCCGCCGTTGGCCGCCGCATCGAAGTAGTTGCCGGGGAAGGTGGTGCCGCTGGTGAGCGACAGGCCCCGCTCGGGAATGATGCCGGTCTTGGAGAAATCGCGGTCTTGCGAGGTCAGCACATTTTGCTTGTGGTAATCGACCACGCCGAAAATATTGTAGCCATCGGTGTCGAGCTTGCCGAAGCCCGTCGACAGGTTGATGCGGTGCTCGCCGCCGCCCTTGTGTTCGGGCGCGACGACCTCGGCGGTGATGTTGGTGACATTCACTGAGCGCTTCGTGATGAAGTTGATGACGCCGCCGATGGCGTCCGTGCCATAGATAGCCGAGGCGCCGTCGCGCAGCACTTCGACGCGCTCCAGCGCGGCGATGGGGATGATGTTCAGGTCGACGCTGGCGCCGTCATACGGATGGTTGGCGATGCGCCGGCCATTGAGCAGCACCAGGGTCTTGTCGCCACCCAGGCCGCGCAAGTCGGCGCTGGCCTGGCCGCCCGTGGGCAAGCCGCTGGTATTGCCGCCGACGGCATTGCCGCTGCCCATGCTGGAAGAATTCGAGGGTATCTTGCTCAGCACTTCCTGGGCCGTGGTCAGGCCCTGTTTGGCAAAATCCTCGGCCTTGAAGATGGACAGCGGCGTGGCCGTTTCCGAGACGAGGCACCCGACAGTTCCACCGTTTTGAAGACGGGTGCCAGCACTTCCATGAATACGGCCGAGACCTTGCTGTCGCCCTTGGCGGCGACATAGCTGGAGTTGATGGAACCGTTTTCCGTGCCCGACAACGATGGGTTGTCGAGCTTGTCGCGGCGGTGTTCTGCCCCCACGGCCAGGCCCATGGCGCCACCAGGCAGCTGCATCAGTTCGCGCGAGGCCTTGAAGTCGATGATGTCGAGCTTGGTTGTGGAGTCGGAGGTGGCGTTGGTCACCATGGCCGCATACAACGAGGCGGGATTCTTGCCCGCCTGCGCACCGATGTAGTAGGGCAAATACTTGCTGCTCGGACTGGAATCGCCCAGGGCCGCCTTGACGACGGCCATGTTCAGCATGTTGCTGTAATCGAGGTGCAGCTTCGATTCCGAATGGGTATAGCCGGCATCGTAGTCCCAACCCATAGCGTTGCCCTTGACACCGAGCACGATGCGGTTGAACTCATTGTTGGCCTGGCGCGTGCTGGCGCCGACGTCGAAAGCCTGGTAGCGCACGCGCACCGGCACGCCGTACGGATTTTGCGGATGGTTGGCGGCCAGCACAATGGTGGTGCCGGCGCCGGAGCCGTAGTTGACGACGCCAGTCGGGCTGGTGGCATTCGGCGGGAAGGCGATGGTCGGCGTGACCGATGGCGGTATCAGGGTGAAGGCCGTATCGCGCTTCGAGTAGCCCGCTTCCGCGTACACCTGAGTGTCAGCATTGACTTGCCAGGTGCCGCGCGTGTACAGGTTGACCGATTCGATCTTCGGCTGCATCGAGCGGAACTGGTCGTGGTGCCACAGGCAGCCACCCTTCGGATCTTGCGGCGAAGACACGGACAAGGTAGAGCAGCCGGGCAGGGAGACATAGTTGTGGGCTGAACGGCATACTGTGCGTTGCCGTGCTTGATAAGACCACTTGCCGAGAAACCTTGTCAACGCGCAAATGTGACATTTCGGGATGGAAACAACAGTGTTTTTGATAATGTTCGAATATTTCAATATTGGCAATTATTTAAATATTGCGGTGCGCTAAGCGTTTTCCGCTCGACAATAAAAAGTGCGCTCATTCACGGATGTAAGGGTTTCTACTAATGCGCTTTTGCGCCGCATTGTCCAGGCGATGTTGCGGTGCGGAAGATTTCTCCCGTGACGCGGCTGGTTGTTGCCGCGCACGCCAGAAGTACCGCAGCTTTTCGCCCGGCATGCAAAATATGCGTTATCGTTACGCGTTTTCCAGCTCGTCAAACCACCGACGCGGCTGGCTGCTAACAAGGCATAGATCTTGCGAGGATGGACTGGTTTTGGCGGTGGAATCCTGTATCCCAGGGGGAAACCAGTACAAGCGCACCAATACGGTGCGACAGATAATCGAGATGAAGGGTATTACATGAAGTCACCATGGATGCGGCGCGTGGCGCTGCTCGCCTGTCTGGCCACCCTGCCGCTGGCGGCCACTGCCGTTGCTGCGGATGCCGCCCCTGCGGCCGCGCCGGTGAAAACCTTGCGCTATATCTTGCCGGCCGCCGAGACGGGTTTCGATCCGGCTACCTCGCGCGACCTGTATTCGAACCACATCACGCAGGCCGTCTTCGACACGCTGTACACCTACGATTACCTGGCGCGCCCCGTCAAGGTGGTGCCCGGAGCTGCGGCCGCCATGCCGGAAGTGTCGGCCGACGGCAAGACCTACACCATCCGCCTGAAAAAAGGCATACTGTTTACGCCCGATGCCGCGTTCGGCGGCAAGCGCCGCGAACTGACGATGGCCGATTACGTCTATTCGTGGAAGCGCTTGTTCGACCCACGCCTGGCTTCGCCGCACAATTGGCTGTTCGAAGGCAAGGTGGTCGGGCTGGACGACCTGGCGAAGGAAGCGGCCAAGTCGAACAAGCTCGATTTCAACAAGAAGGTGGCCGGTCTGGAAATCCTCGACCCGTACACCTTGCGCATCACGTTGACCAAGACCGATTTCAATTTCCCCATGATCCTTGCCTACGTGCCGACGGCCGCCGTGGCGCGCGAAGTGGTGGACAAATACGGCGATGTGAAGGGCGAAGTGGGCTCGAATCCCATTGGCACCGGCTATTACACCTTGGGGGAATGGACGCGCGGCAACCGCATCGTCCTGAATCGCAACCCGCAGCATTTACCGGAAACGTGGAATTTCATGGCCGGCGACGACCCGGACGACCAGCGCATCGTGCGCCAGATGCAGGGTAAACGCATTCCCGCCATCGACCGCATCGAAATTTCCGTGATGATCGAAGATCAGTCGCGCTGGCTGTCTTTCCAGAGCGGCGGCACGGATGTGTTCTGGCTCGACGGCCCACTGGCGCCGAAGGCATTGCTGAACGGCAAGCTGCGTCCCGAGCTGGCGGAGAAGGGCGTGCAACTGTCGCGCCTGCTGGACCCGGAAATCAGCTATTACTACTGGAATATGGAAGATCCCACCCTGGGCGGCTTCAGCAAGGAAAAGATTGCCCTGCGCCGCGCGATTGCCATGGCGCACAATATCGATGAAGAAATCCGCATCATCTGGAATGGCCAGGCCAAGCGCCTCGACTATCCGATACCGCCGGGCGTGGTCGGCTACGACCCGCACTACAAGAGCCTGCTGCAATACGATCCTGTGCTGGCCAATAAACTGCTGGATAAATTCGGCTACAAGAAGGGCGCCGATGGCTGGCGTACCCTGCCTGACGGCAAGCCGCTACTGATCCGCTACGCTTCGCGCAACGAAGCGAACGGCGTGCTGCAAGCGGAAATGTGGCGCAAGACGTACAACTCGCTGGGCATCCGCATGGAAAACGACCGCATGATTTTTTCCGATATTTTAAAAACGGAAAAGCAGTGCAAGATGCAGACGCGCACGGCGCCGTGGCTGGCCGACTATCCGGACGGCGACAACTTCATGCAGCTGTTCTACGGCCCGAACACGCATCAGAACAACAATGGCTGCTACCAGGACCCCGAGTACGATAAATGGTACGCGGCCAGCCAGGCCATGCCGGCCAGCCCCGAGCGCGATGAGCTGTTCCACAAGATGGCGCGCCGCCTGGAAGTCAATGCGGGCGCCCTGATCGGCTATGCGCGCTACCGCAACATGCTGGCGCAAAAGTCGGTGCAAGGCTACAAGAAGCACCCGATCCTGTTCCAGGAGTGGGCGTACATGGATATCGACAGCACCGGCACGCCAGTGGCGCCTGCTGCTGACTCGGCTAAGAAATAAGCGCAGCGCTTATAACAACATATACAACAAGGAATCATTATGTTTGCTTATATCCTGCGCCGCTTGTGGCAGATGCTGCCCACCATGCTGGGTGTCGTCCTGTTGGTGTTTATTCTGTTCAACTGGGTGGGCGGCGATCCCGCCTACATCCTGGCCGGCAAGATGTCGAGTGCGGAAAGCATTGCCAACATCCGCCGCCAGCTCGGTGTCGACCAGCCGTACTACGTGCAACTGTGGATCTTCATCAAGCAGATCGTCACCTTTGACTTCGGCCAGAGCTGGGCGACGGGGGAATCCGTGTCGCACATCATCACTTCGCGCCTGGGGCCGTCGATGATGGTGCTGATCCCGCTGACCGTGCTGGAAACGTTTTTTGGCGTAGCGCTGGCGCTGGCCATCGCCTTCGTGCGAGGCTCGCTGACGGACCGCGCCGTCATGATCGCCTGCACGGTGGGCATGTCGATTTCCATCCTCGTCTACATCATCGTCTTCCAGTATGGCTTTGCCTACAAGCTGGGCCTGTTCCCCGTGCAAGGCTGGGGCGACAGCTTCTGGGAAAACCTGCTGCGCTATTCGACCCTGCCGATTTTGATCGGCCTTGCCGTGTCGATCGCACCGACCCTGCGCCTGTTCCGCACCTTCGTGCTGGACGAGGCGAACCAGGATTACGTGCGCACCGCGCGCGCCAAGGGCTTGAAGGAAGGCCGCATCATGTGGGTCCACGTGCTGCGCAACGCCGGCATTCCCATCATTACCTATGTGATGTCGAACTTGCCGGCCCTGCTGATCGGCGCTTTCCTGCTGGAACGCTTTTTCGGCATCCCCGGCATCGGGCGCGAAGTGATTTTGGCCGTCGAGCGTAGCGACTTTCCGGTGATCAAGGCGATCACCGTGTATGTCGCCGCCGCCACCATGCTCTTCAACCTGCTCACCGACCTGCTGTACCAGGCGGTCGATCCTCGCGTTCAACTGAAGTAGAAAGAGACGATGTCGAAACCTCATACATCGCCCGGCCTGTGGGCCCTGGCGTGGCGCCGTTTGCGCGGCGACAAGATCGCAATGGTATCGCTGGCCATAGTCGGCGCGTTTTTCCTGCTGGTGCTGGCGTCCGCCAGCGGCCTGGTGGCCTCGAACTGGGAAGATGAAGTGGCCGTCAGCTATGCGCCGCCCACGTTTGTGGGCGCCGACAAGGACGCGTCCGCGTCCGGTGATGGCGCGATTCCCTTGCCGGACGAGCGCAGCGCGCCCACACATGTCAACGTGCTGGACCCGCTGGCCGACGATATCGCCGAACTGCGCGCCCAGATGGGCAGCAATCCTTCTGCCGGCGTGGAAATGTACGGCGTCACCGACCCGCTGGCCGACGACTTGACGGCCTTGCGCTCCGGCATGGGCAAGGCCAGGAAACTCGTCACGCACAAGGCGGCAACGCTACCGTTCGGCGCCGACAAGTGGGGGCATGACATCGTCCAGAAAACCATCAAGGGCGGCGAAACGTCGATCGTGGTTGGCCTGGTGGCAGCCTTGCTGGCCGTGGTGCTGGGCACGCTGTTTGGCGCCGTGTCCGGCTACTTCGGCGGCATCGTCGATGACTTTTTCAACTGGTTCTACAGTATTTTTACGTCGATTCCATCGATCCTGATGATTTTGACAGTGGCGGCGGTGCTGCAGCAAAAGGGCGTGCTGACCATCGTGCTGATCCTCGGCTTGACGGGCTGGACGGGGCCGTACCGGCTGATCCGCGCCGAGTACATCAAGCACAAGGCGCGCGAATACGTGATGGCGGCCGACGCCATCGGCGCCTCGCACTGGCGCAAGATGTTCTCGCACATCTTCCCGAATGTGAGCCACGTGGCTTTGGTGCAAATGTCCATCCTCGTCGTGGGCTTTATCAAGGCCGAAGTGATTTTGAGTTTCCTCGGCTTTGGCGTGCCGGTGGGCACCGTCTCGTGGGGCAGCATGCTCAACGAGGCACAAAATGAACTGATCCTGGGCAAATGGTGGCAGCTGACGGCCGCCGCCACGGCGATGGCCGTGCTGGTGACGGCGTTCTCGCTGTTTACCGATGCCTTGCGCGATGCGCTCGACCCCAAAGTGAAATAGGAGTTGCTCATGGACCAGAATAACCTGTTGGAAGTGCGCGATCTGCGCGTCACCTTCCGCCTGGACAAGAAGACCACGTTCGAAGCCGTCAAGGGCATCTCGTTCAACGTGCCGCGCAACAGCACCGTCGCGCTGGTGGGTGAGTCGGGCAGTGGCAAGTCCGTCAGCTCGCTGGCCGTGATGGGCTTGTTGCCGCCGGATAACACCATCATAGCCCCCGGATCGAGCATCCACTTCGGCGGGCGCGACTTGCTCCAATTGTCGATTGCCGAGCGGCGCACCATGTGCGGCAAGGATATCTCGATGATCTTCCAGGAGCCGATGTCGTCGCTGAACCCCGTGTTTACGGTCGGATTCCAGATCGCCGAAGTGTTGCGCCAGCACATGGGCATGAACCGCAAGCAGGCGCGGGCGCGCACCTTGGCGCTGCTCGAGGAAGTGGGCATTCCCGATCCCGCCACCAAGATCGACGCTTACCCGAGCCAGATGTCGGGCGGCCAGCAGCAGCGCGTGATGATCGCCATGGCGATTGCCTGCGAACCGAAACTGCTGATCGCCGACGAGCCGACGACGGCGCTGGACGTGACGATTCAAAAGCAGATCATGGACTTGATCGCGGCGCTGCAAAAGAAACATCAAATGTCCGTGCTGTTCATTACCCACGACCTGGGCCTGGTGGGTGAAATTGCCGACCAGGTGATCGTCATGCGCCATGGCGAAGTGCGCGAGACGGGGGAAGTGCGCCAGGTGTTTGAAGCGCCGACCGACGCTTATACCAAAGCCCTGCTGCATTGCCGCCCGTCGCTGGACGAGCGCCCGTGGCGCCTGCCCGTCATTGCCGACTATCTGGAAGGCAAGGCCGGCCCCGGCGTGGAAGTGAAACAGCGCACGCGCGGCTACACGCCGGGCGATGAACCCGTGTTGGTGGTGAATAATCTGAGCAAGAGCTTTTATACGCGTGTAGGCCTGTTCGGCAAGCGCGAATTCCAGGCCGTCAAGGATGTGTCATTTACCCTGCCGCGCGGCAAGACCCTGGGCGTGGTGGGCGAATCCGGTTCCGGCAAGACGACGGTGGGCTTGACCCTGCTGCGCCTGCACCAGGCCACGGGCGGCACGGCCATGTTCCACGGCAAGGATTTGATTGCCATGCCGAACAAAGAGTATTTGCCGTATAAGCGCCGCATCCAGATCATCTTCCAGAATCCGTATGCCTCCTTGAATCCCCGCTTTACGGTGGGGCAGATTTTGCTCGAACCGATGCGCATCCACAAGATCGGCGCGAACGACCAGGAACGCATCGCCAAGGCCTACTGGCTGCTCGACAAAGTTGGCTTGCCGGAGCAGGCTTTTCATCGCTACCCGCACGAGTTCTCCGGCGGTCAACGCCAGCGCATTGCGATTGCCCGCTGCCTCACCATGCAGCCGGAAATCCTCGTGTGCGACGAATCCGTGTCGGCGCTCGATGTGTCGGTGCAGGCGCAGGTGCTCAATTTGTTGCAGGACTTGCAGGATGAATTCGGCTTGTCCTACATCTTCATCTCGCACGATTTGTCCGTCGTCAAATACATCGCCGACCAGGTGATGGTGATGCACAAGGGGCAAGTGGTGGAACTGGCCGATTCGGATGAGCTGTACCGCAATCCCGTGCATCCATACACGCGCACCTTGTTGAGCGCTATCCCGAAAGGCGTCCAGGCTTAAATTCGCTTTTACGGTAAGATAGCGCCCATGCCCAACCTCATTTACCTGCTCGAACATTACGGTGTCCTGATTGTCTTTGGCATCGTACTGGTGGAGCAGCTCGGCCTGCCGATTCCCGCCTTCCCCATCCTTGTGGTGGCGGGGGCGCTGGTGGTCGACGGCGACATGAATGGGGGGCTGGTGCTGGCCGCCGCGCTGGGCGCCTGCCTGATCAGCGACTTCACGTGGTTCCGCGCGGGCCGGCATTTCGGCAAGCGCATCCTGCGGCTGCTGTGCCGCATCTCGCTGTCGCCCGATTACTGCGTCAGTCAGACGGAAGATAAATTCAAGCGCTGGGGGCCGAAAGCCCTGATCGTCTCCAAGTTCGTGCCAGGATTTAACACGGTGGCCGCACCGATGTCCGGCGCGCTGGGCACCCCACCGAGCTTGTTCTTCCTATATGCGGGCCTGGGTGCCTTGCTGTGGAGCGGCACCGGCATCGTGGTCGGCGTGATCTTTCACGCCAGCGTGCAGCAGGTGCTCGACTTGCTCAGCACCATGGGCAGCACCGCCTTGCTGATGCTGGCCACCTTGCTGGGCTTGTTCCTGCTGTACAAATTCCTTGAACGCCGGCGTTTCCGCCAGGCCTTGCAGATCGAGCGCATCGGCATCGATGAATTGCTGGACCTGATCGAACAGGGCGAGGAGCCGCTGATGGTCGACGCGCGCAGCGCCACGGCGCAGTCTTTGGAACCGGCCGTGCCGGGCGCCTTGTTCTTCAATGGCAAGGAACCGGTGCCGGCCATGATCGCCATGGACAAGGACCGCCACATCATCGTGTATTGCAGCTGCCCCAACGACGTGACTGCCGCGCAAGTGGCCAAGCTGCTGCGCCAGCACGGCTTTCACCGCGCCAAGCCCCTGCATGGCGGCCTCGATGCGTGGAATGCCGCCTACCGCTCCGACCTGCCGGCGCCCGCCAGCCTATTGGGCGAAGGCTTGCCGTCTTGATCACCGTTGCATGCTGCGCGCCAAGCTGGCAGTAAAAGCCCGCAGTAAAAACCGGTAGTAATAATACGAAAACATCATTGCCGGGCTGCCGGGAAGGCAGCGCCACACCTGCGCCGCTGCATACAAAGCGACTTTGCGCAAACTCCGGCATACTCTGTTTTCAAGGTGATTCCTGCTGCTGTGCAGCATGCTTTTCTTGTTACTGATGAGTGCAAGTGCTTACTATAAATCATTGTTTCTATGCAATTTTGATGCTGCCTGTTGCATTTGGAGTGGAACTACCAATAAAGGCTTGTTTTGATGTACTTAAACTACAAACTTTGCTTGCCTCCGGGCGCATTCATCCTTTAAGCTTGGCGTCCCATGCGTCCCACTTCATCATTTAAAATCATGAGCGCTTCGTCTTCTCCCGTACTGCCGACTTCCGCCTTTGCCGATGGACCGCGCCTGCTGGCCGACGTGGGCGGCACCAATGCCCGTTTCGCCCTGGAAGTGGCCGCCGGCCACATTACCCTGGTGGAAGTGCTGCCCTGTGCCGATTACCCTAGCCTGTCCGCCGCCTTGCAAGCCTACCTGGCTCTGCCGCACATCGCTGCCGCTGGCGGGCAAGCCGTGCGCCATGCCATGATTGCCATCGCCAATCCCGTCGACGGCGATTTCCTCAGCATGACGAACCATCACTGGTCGTTCTCGATCCGCGCCATGCGTGAAGAGTGCGGTTTCACGACACTGGATGTGGTCAACGATTTCACGGCCCTGGCGCGCGCCTTGCCGCAGCTGTCCGCTGAGCAAAAGCACCAGGTGGGCGCGGGCACGGCCCGTCCCAACACGGCCATCGGCCTGATCGGCGCCGGCACGGGCCTGGGTGTATCGGGCCTGATTCCGTCGCACGGCGGCTGGATCGCCCTGCAAAGCGAAGGCGGCCACGTCAGCTTTGCCCCGTTCAATGAAGTGGAAGTGAGCATTTTGCAATTTGCCTGGCGCGAATATGAGCACGTCTCGGCCGAACGCCTGATTTCCGGCGATGGCCTGGAACTGATCTACCGCGCCCTGGCCGACCGCGCGGGCGTGCCGGCCGAAGACTTGCCGGCAGCGGAAATCACGCGCCGCGCGCTGGCCGGCGAATCCCAGCTGTGCGACGACGTCATTGAAGCGTTCTGCTGCATGCTCGGCACGGTGGCGGGCAATGTCGCCGTCACCCTGGGCGCGCTCGGCGGTATATATATCGGCGGCGGCATCGTGCCACGTCTTGGGCCGCGCTTCGACCGCTCCGGTTTCCGCGCCCGTTTCGAACGCAAGGGGCGCTTTGCCAATTATGTGTCGCAAGTGCCGACTTTTGTCATCACGGCGCAGTACCCAGCTTTCCTGGGCGCATCGGCCATTCTCTCGGAGAAACTCGCCTCCCTGTGATGCGCGGGGTGCGGGCGATATGTCGCGCCAGGGCCGGGTAAAACGCGTGTTTTGCCCGGTTTTGCGCTTTTCCGCTTTTTATCAGGTACAATTGACATCGTTGGATGAAACAACGACTGTCGCTCTCCCGTCTGGCTGCTTAGTCGCCGCGGGAAAAGTAGCTGCTGCAGAGTTCGTTTCATTGCTGGTTATTTAAGGCCAGCGCCATGGATGGCAGGACTTTCACTGCATCCGCTTCAATCCCGCTTTGCGCGCATCGGCCAAGGCGTCGGAAAAACAGCCTCAATTAGTAACCCAGCACGGCGTCATCATCGATGTCTGCCATCTGTTACGTTGAAATGAACGTTTTTGTTTTCTTTCTCTGCATACGAATTGCAACACACATCCGCACAGAATTGCTATGAATACAATTGAGGCTAAAAAAGTCCTCGAAACCGCGTTGCTGTGCGCTCGTGAGTCGTTGACGATCCACAGCCTGAAAAAGCTGTTCGTTGATGCGGACGAGAACGGTCGCGTGCGTGGTGTCGGCGTCGGTGCCGACACGATCAAGCAATTGCTGGAAGAGTTGCGGCAGGAGTGGGAAGGGCGTGGCATCGAGATCGTCAGTCTGGCTTCGGGCTGGCGCTTTCAAAGCCGCCCGGAAATGAAGATGTATCTTGATCGCATGACGCCCGAGCGGCCGCCCAAGTATTCGCGGGCGACCCTGGAAACCCTGGCCATCATCGCCTACCGCCAGCCGGTGACGCGCGGCGATATCGAGGAGATTCGCGGCGTTGCTGTCAATTCGCAGACGATCAAGATGCTGGAAGACCGTGGCTGGGTCGATGCCATCGGCTACCGCGACGTGGTGGGACGGCCGGCCTTGCTGGCCACCACCAAGCAGTTTTTGGATGACCTGGGTTTGCATTCGCTGTCCCAGTTGCCGCCTTTGCAGCAAATCAGTGAAATGCAGGGCAATGGGCTCGAAGCCCTGGAAGCGGCCCTGCAGGAAAATTTTGACAAGGCAAGCAATGAGCTTGCCCCCCAGCTTGGTGCAGGTAGCAATACGGCTGTGACAGATGTGACAGCAAGCCTTGATGCCGGCCCCGATGCTTCGCCCATGGACGAAGCCTACACTCACGACCCTGCGCCAGAACTAACGGTTGACGCTGCGCCAGGTCAGCACAGCCACGAAACGAAGAATGAATAATCCGAACACACCCGAGACAGTAACCGCCAGCGACGAAGCCATCGTTGCCAAGCCCAAGCGCCGCACCAAGGCC
Source organism: Janthinobacterium sp. DSP2-3-3 (assembly GCF_049897325.1). Classification (NCBI taxonomy): domain Bacteria; kingdom Pseudomonadati; phylum Pseudomonadota; class Betaproteobacteria; order Burkholderiales; family Oxalobacteraceae; genus Janthinobacterium; species Janthinobacterium sp. DSP2-3-3. The sequence continues at coordinate 176,905 of NZ_JAFCWA010000013.1, forward strand.
CAGATCGAAGCCGACGCAGTGGCTGCAACGGCTGCCGCTGCCGGCGACAGCGTCGCTGCCAAGCCGAAGCGCCGCACGAAAGCCGACGTGGCCGCCGACTCAGTTGCTGCATCTTCCGCCGCTGTCGCCGCCGGCGATTCTGCTGCAGAAGCTGCGCCTGTCGTCAAGAAAACCCGCGCCAAGCCAGCCCTGAAGGCCGTGGCCGACGCTGCGGAAGCGGCTGCCGAGGCGGTTGCTGAAGTTGTCAGCACCTCGGCACCGCGTCCGCCGCGTGCCCGCGCCGCCGCCAAGGCCGCTGCCGCCGTCGCTGAAGCGGCGCCGGAAGTCGTCGCTGACAAGCCGGCCGAAGCACGCCCGACCCGCGGTCCGCGCCAGATGCGTGGCGTGCAAGCGGAACGCGCGCTGCGCCAGCCGCCGCGCGCCGAAGCGCCACAGGCTGCTGAAGCAGTTGCAACAGCGCCTGCCGCAGAGCAAGCTGCCGCGCCTGTCGCCGATGTGTTCGATGCCGACGGCAACCTCGTTTCCGGCCCGCGCTTGCCGCGCGGTCCGCGCAACGACGTGCCGGGCGCTGGCAAAAATGCCGGCAAGAGCCGTAAAAAGGGCAAGGGCCGCCAGGCTGCGCCCGGTAAGCTCAGCGATGCTGACGCCGTGTTCTCGTTTGTTACCTCCGACGCGTTCGACAGCGAAGAAGGCGGCACGGGCCGCGTGCAAAAAGTGGCGGTGCGCCGCGACCTGACGTCCGACGACGACGCGCCGAAGCTGCACAAGGTGCTGGCCGAAGCCGGTCTCGGTTCGCGCCGCGACATGGAAGACCTGATCATGTCGGGCCGCGTGTCCGTAAATGGCGAGCCAGCCCACATCGGCCAGCGCATCCTGCCGACCGACCACGTGCGCATCAATGGCAAGTTGATCCAGCGCCGCGTCAGCAAGAAGCCGCCACGCGTGCTGGTGTATCACAAGCCGGCCGGCGAAATCGTCAGCCATAATGACCCTGACGGCCGTCCATCCGTATTTGACCGCTTGCCGACCATGAAGGCAGGCAAGTGGCTGGCCGTTGGCCGTCTCGACTTCAACACCGAAGGCTTGCTGCTGTTTACCACGTCCGGTGATCTGGCCAACCGCCTGATGCACCCACGCTATGGCATCGACCGCGAGTACGCCGTGCGTACCCTGGGCGAGCTGGAAGAGGGCATGCGCCAGAAGCTGCTGGCCGGCGTCGAGCTGGAAGACGGCCTGGCACAGTTCTCGAAGATCGCCGATGGCGGCGGCGAAGGCATCAACAAGTGGTACCGCGTGGTGATCGGCGAAGGCCGCAACCGCGAAGTGCGTCGCATGTTTGAAGCCATCGGCCTGACCGTCTCGCGCCTGATCCGTACCCGCTACGGCGCCATGACCCTGCCGAGCGGCCTGAAACGCGGTCGCTGGGAAGAGATGGATGAAAACACCGTGCGCGACCTGCTGACGGCCTACGGCATCGAAAAGAAAATGCCGGCATCGGGCGACCCCCGTGCCGCTGGTGCCGCCAAGGGCCGCGAAGCGCGCAAGGCCAGCCGCGATGACGAGCCGAACGGTAACCGCATCGATGTGAGCAACCGCAACGCCGATCCGTTCCCCGTCGCGCCGCGTCGTGGTCAGCCGCAGGGCCAGTTTGCCCGTCCGCAAGGCCAGGGTCGTCCAGGCGGCGCCGGTCGTCCAGGCGAAGCGCGTGGTCCGGGTCGTGGTCAGCCGCAAGGTCCTTTCCAGGGTGGTCAGCCACGCTCGTCGGCATCGTTCGAAGGTGCGCCGCAAGGCCAGGGCCGTCCGCCGCGTGCGGCAGGTCAGGGTCAGGGTCAGGGGCAGGGGCGTCCGGCCGGTGCTGAAGGCCGCGCGCCGCAGCGTGGTCCGCGCCAGCCCGATCCGCTGCAAACGACCTTCGGCTTCGCCAACACGGGGCCGCGCCGCAATGCGGGCGGTGCCGGTGGGCAAGCGCGTTCCGGTGGCCAGCCGCGTGGCGGCATGGACCGTGGCGGCATGGATGGCATGCCGCGCCGCCGCAGCAAAGGTTAATTCAGGGAATTTCTTCTTGCGCGCCCGATAATCTGCTGCGGGCGCGTGCTCTTGTTACTGTTGTAAGCCGGGCCGCTCCTTGTGTGCGGCATTGCGGCGAAGTTAATAAGAGGTTATAATCTGCAGCCTAATAAAAGTTCTCCGCAGGGTTGTTTGGTGGAGAGTGCTTATCTGGTTGGGGAAATACAAGAAGATGGGCAGATGCCCATTTTTTTTTTGTTGAACCGTTTGTCATGGCTCCGCAAGGGGCCATATATGACTTGAATGCGTGTTTTTGCATGTTGTCGGCGCTCAATGCGGCGCCGTCATGCTGAAAACGGGCCTTATTTCTGGAGAATTTCTTGCAGCAGTTGGGATTAATTGAAAAGACAGTTACAGGTCTGGGCTATGAGCTCGTTGATGTCGAACGTGCCGAGCGCGGACTGCTGCGCGTCTTTATTGATTTCAGCGCCGCCGATGCCGCTGAAAAAGGTCCGATCACGGTCGAGGACTGTGCCGCGGTGAGTCACCAGTTATCGCATGTGTTGACGGTAGAGAACGTTCCTTACGAGCGTCTCGAGATTTCTTCCCCGGGTCTGGATCGTCCGGTGCGCAAGCTGGAAGACTTTGTCCGTTTCGCAGGCCAGGAAATCATCGTCAAGCTGACTGTGGCGATGCCGGGTACGAACAACCGGAAATCGTTCCAGGGGATCTTGCAAGAACCCGTGGGCGATAAATTGTCGTTGGAATTTGAAGGTAAGGATGGTCCGGCGATGTTGGAGTTTACGCTCGCCGATGTGGATAAGGCACGCTTGGTGCCGCAGGTGGTTTTTAAGGGACGCAAAGCATGAGCCGCGAAGTTTTATTATTGGTTGACGCGCTGGCGCGCGAAAAAAACGTCGATAAAGATGTCGTCTTCGGCGCCCTCGAATTCGCGTTGGCGCAAGCCACGAAGAAACGGTATGAGGGTGAGGTAGACATCCGCGTTTCGATCGACCGCGAAACGGGCGAATTCGAATCGTTCCGCCGCTGGCACGTGGTGCCCGATGAAGCGGGCCTGCAATTGCCGGATCAGGAGATCCTGCATTTCGAGGCAAAAGAACAGATTCCCGATATCGAAGTCGATGACCACATCGAAGAGCCGATCGAATCCGTTGAATTCGGCCGCCGTTTCGCCCAGGATACCAAACAGGTTGTCCTGCAGCGCGTGCGTGATGCCGAACGTGAACAGATCCTGGTCGACTTCCTGGAACGCGGCGATTCGCTCGTCACCGGTACTATCAAGCGCATGGAACGTGGCGATGCCATCGTCGAATCGGGCAAGATCGAAGCGCGTCTGCCACGCGACCAGATGATCCCGAAAGAGAATCTGCGTATCGGCGACCGTGTCCGTGCATACATCTTGCGCATCGACCGCAACATGCGCGGCCCGCAAGTGATTCTGTCGCGCACCGCGCCAGAATTCATCATGAAGCTGTTTGAACTGGAAGTGCCGGAAATCGAGCAAGGCATGCTGGAAATCAAATCCGCAGCCCGCGATGCCGGCGTACGCGCCAAGATCGCCGTCTACACGGCCGACAAGCGCATCGACCCGATCGGTACTTGCGTTGGCATGCGCGGTTCGCGCGTGCAGGCTGTCACCGGCGAACTCGGTGGCGAACGCGTCGACATCGTGCTGTGGTCGGAAGATCCGGCGCAGTTCGTCATCGGCGCCCTGGCGCCGGCGAACGTGTCGTCGATCATGGTCGATGAAGAAAAACACGCGATGGATGTCGTCGTGGACGAAGAAAACCTGGCAATCGCAATTGGTCGTTCCGGCCAGAACGTGCGCCTGGCCTCGGACCTGACCGGCTGGAAGATCAACATCATGACGGCCGAAGAATCGGCTGACAAAGCTGCCCAGGAAACGGCTGCCGTGCGCATCCTGTTCATGGAAAAGCTCGATGTCGACCAGGAAGTGGCCGATATTCTGGTGGAAGAAGGTTTCGCCAGTCTGGAAGAAATCGCTTACGTGCCAATTTCCGAAATGCTGGAAATCGAATCGTTTGACGAAGATACCGTCAATGAACTCCGTACCCGTGCGCGTGATGCGCTGGTTACCGAAGCAATTGCTTCGGAAGAGGGTCTGGAAGGCATGGACGAGGCGTTGGTAGGTCTGGAAGGCATGGACCGCATCACCGCCGGCAAGCTGGGTCTGGCTGGTATCAAGACCGTTGAAGCATTTGCAGCACTGGCATACGACGAATTTGGCGCAATCCTGGCCTTGTCTGCGGACCGTGCGCGTGAACTGATTACAAGTGAATTTAAAGATGTGACCGACGATGAGATGAAGTTGGTTGACTCGAAATATGACGATCGTGCCAAGGCGTTGCAAGCCAAGGCATGGAGTCTGGCCGAATCCGCAAAGGCTTAATTTGAGTATCTTTATCATCTCCGCGACACATAGAAAAGAGGACTGAATGGCGAGTAACAACGTAGCCCAATTTGCCACCGAACTGAAGATGCCTGCAGATTTGCTGCTGACGCAGCTGCGTTCTGCCGGCGTCGAGAAAAGTTCGACGTCAGATCCATTGTCGAAAGATGATAAGGACAAGCTTTTGGATCATCTGCGCCGCACACACGGCGCAGCGGCTGACACAGAAAAGAAAAAAATCACCGTGACCCGCAAGGAAACGACTGAGATCAAGCAAGCTGACGCCACCGGCAAATCGCGCACCATCCAGGTGGAAGTGCGCAAGAAACGCACTTTCGTCCAGCGTGACGAAGTTGCGCCGGTCGCAGCAGAACCGGTCGCGCCTGCCGCACCGGTGATCGATCCCGCCGACGTGGCGCGCCGTGAAGAAGATGCCCGTAAACAGGCTGAACTGATCGCCCGCCAGGAAGCCGATCTGCGCGAAAAGCAAGAACGTCTGGCCAAGCTCGACGCGGAAAAAGAAGCCCAGGCGAAAGCCACGCAACAGGCTGAATTGGCTGCGAAGAAAGAAGCTGAAGCGGAAGCGAAGAAGGCGGCTGCCAAGGCTGCTGCCGCGCCTGCCGCCAGCGCCGCTGCGCCTGTCGTTGACGACGCCGCTGCCGAAGCGAAAAAAGCTGCTGCCGCTGAAGAAGCGAAGAAGAAAGCCGCTGCCGCTGCTGTTGCCGCCAAGGAAGCCGCTGACAAAGCGGAAGCCACTGACCGTGCACGCAAGGCTGTGGCCGACGAAGTTGCCCAGATCAAGGCCATGATGAACGCGCCACGCCGCGCCATCAAGGCTCCTGAACCCGTACCGGTTCCGGTGAAGCCGAAGGCGCCGGAAGGCACCTTGCACAAGCCTGCTGACAAGAAACCTGGCGACAAGCCGGGCGACAAGAAGCCTGCTGTTGCAGACAAGAAATCCATCAAGTCGGCGAATGTGTCGTCCACCTGGTCCGATGACGCGAAAAAACGCGGCACCACCGGCGGTCCTAAGCCACGCGGTAATAGCGGCCCAGGCGGCCGTGACAGCTGGCGCGGTGGCGCGAAGGGCCGTCGCCCGACGCACCATGACGACCGTGAATCGAACTTCCAGGCTCCTACGGAAGCCGTCGTCAAAGACGTGCACGTACCGGAAACGATCACCGTGGCCGAATTGGCGCACAAAATGTCCGTCAAGGCATCCGAAGTCATCAAGCATTTGATGAAATTGGGCCAGATGTGCACGATCAACCAGGTGCTGGACCAGGAAACCGCCATGATTCTGGTGGAAGAAATGGGCCACAAGGCGTTTGCCGCCGAGCAGGATGATCCGGAAGCGCTGCTGGCCGATGTGGGCGAACACGCGCACTTCGAGTTGAAGCCGCGCGCACCGGTGGTCACCGTCATGGGTCACGTCGACCATGGTAAGACCTCGTTGCTCGATTACATTCGTCGCGCCAAGGTGGCATCCGGCGAAGCGGGCGGCATTACGCAGCATATCGGCGCTTACCACGTCGATACGCCACGCGGCATGATCACCTTCCTCGACACCCCAGGCCACGAAGCGTTTACCGCAATGCGTGCCCGTGGCGCCAAGGCAACCGACATCGTCATTCTGGTGGTTGCCGCCGACGATGGCGTGATGCCGCAAACAAAAGAAGCGATTGCCCACGCGAAAGCAGCCGGCGTACCGCTGGTGGTGGCGATCAACAAGGTCGACAAACCGGGTGGCAACGTGGACCGCGTGACGCAGGAACTGGTCGCCGAGCAAGTCGTGCCGGAAGAATACGGTGGCGAATCGCCATTCGTGCCGGTCTCGGCCAAAACGGGTCAAGGTATCGATGACCTGCTGGAACAAGTGCTGTTGCAAGCCGAAGTGCTGGAACTAACAGCACCGGTCGATGCGCCTGCGCGCGGCCTGGTTGTCGAGGCGCGTCTGGACAAGGGCCGTGGTCCTGTCGCGACGATCCTGGTGCAGTCCGGTACCCTGAAGCGCGGCGACGTGATTCTGGCTGGCTCTTCGTATGGCCGTGTTCGCGCCATGTTGGATGAGAACGGCAAGTCCATCGCTGAAGCGGGTCCTTCGATTCCGGTCGAAATCCAGGGCTTGACGGAAGTGCCGGTTGCCGGTGAAGAAGTCGTCGTCATGGCGGACGAGCGTAAAGCGCGTGAAATCGGTCTGTTCCGTCAAGGTAAGTTCCGCGACGTGAAACTGGCCAAGCAGCAAGCTGCGAAACTGGAAAACATGTTCGACCAGATGGCCGAAGGCGAAGTGAAAAACTTGCCGCTGATCATCAAAACCGACGTGCAAGGTTCGCAAGAAGCGCTGGTTGGTTCGCTGCAGAAACTGTCGACCTCCGAAGTGCGCGTACAAGTTGTTCACGCAGCCGTCGGCGGCATCACGGAATCGGACGTCAACCTGGCAGTCGCCTCGAAAGCTGTCATCATCGGCTTCAACGCCCGTGCTGATGCCCAGGCACGCAAGCTGGCCGAGTCGAATGGCGTGGACATTCGCTACTACAACATCATTTACGATGCGATCGATGAGATCAGATCGGCGTTGTCGGGCATGTTGGCGCCAGAGAAACGCGAAACCGTCATCGGCCAGGTCGAGATCCGCCAGGTTATCCTGGTCTCGAAAGTGGGCGCGATTGCCGGTTGCCTGGTCACCGATGGCGTGGTCAAGCGTGCTTCTTCCGTCCGCCTGTTGCGCAACAACATTGTGGTGTGGAGCGGCGAGATCGACTCCCTGAAACGCTTCAAGGACGATGCGAAAGAAGTTCGCGCCGGTCTGGAGTGCGGCCTGTCGCTGAAGAACTACAACGACATTCAGGTTGGCGACACGCTGGAAGTGTTCGAAGTCCAGGAAATCGCTCGTACCCTGTAATCTCAGCAAGAACAATGGCGCGGACATAGTGTTGTCCGCGCAAACACGTGGGGCGCATTGGTCAACGGGCAACCGTTTGACTCATGCGCCCTGCGGCACTTAGGACAGCATATATCATGGCTAAACATAGCAAAACCATGCCAGCGCGCGGCTTGCGCGTGGCCGACCAGATCCAGCGCGATCTGGCTGAAATCGTCGCCTACGAATTGAAAGACCCGCGCGTGGGCACGATGATCACCATCACCGAAGTGCAGATCACGCCCGATTACGCACATGCCAAGGTGTTTTTCACGATGTTGAAAGACAGCAAGGAAGCCATCAAGAACACCACCGAAGGCCTGATGGCTGCGTCTGGTTTCATCCGTGGCTTGCTGGGCAAGCGCCTGCATATCCACACCCTGCCGATGTTGCATTTCGTGCACGATAGCTCGACTTCGCGCGGCATGGAAATGTCCTTGCTGATCGATAAGGCCAACGCCACGCGTGCGGCGGATGCCGAGCCGGACGAAAAGCCAGCAGACAAAGCGGACGAGCAATAAGCGTGGCAGGTCCGAAGAAACCGCCCGGCATCAAGCGGGTGCGCGACCTGGTCGATGGCGTATTGCTGTTGGATAAGCCGGTGGGCTGGTCCAGCAACGATGCCCTGATCAAGGCCAAGCGCGTGCTGAATGCGAAAAAAGCGGGCCATACGGGCACGCTGGATCCGTTCGCCACGGGCTTGCTGCCGCTGTGCTTTGGCGAGGCAACCAAGTTCTCGCAGGACTTGCTGGAAGCCGATAAAACCTACGAAACCCTGGTGCACCTGGGGCAGACGACGGATACGGGCGACACGGAAGGCGCAGTGTTGGAAACGCGCGACGTGCATGTGACGCCGGAGCAGATCGAAGCCGTGCTGGCGCAGTTCCGCGGGCCGATTTTGCAGACGCCGCCCATGTACTCGGCCTTGAAACGCGATGGCAAGCCCTTATATGAGTATGCAAGGGCAGGCATCACCCTGGAGCGCGAGGCGCGCCCGGTGACCATCCACAAGCTCGAGTTCCTCGGCTATGAAGCGCCGTTCCTGAAATTGTCCGTGATGTGCAGCAAGGGCACGTACATCCGCGTGTTGGGCGAAGATATCGGCCATGCCTTGGGTTGCGGCGGCCATTTGAACGCCTTGCGCCGCACGCAAGTGGGCAGTCTGACACTCGATGGCGTCGTCACGCTGGAGGAGCTGACGGCGCATGCCGCGCCGTTGAGCTTGCTCGCGCCCGTCGATGCCTTGCTGTCGAGTTTCCCGGCAGTCCAGCTGACGCAAGAATTGGCCAAGCGTTTCCTGCATGGCCAGCGTATCGCGCTGGGCAAGGAAGACGTCGCCGTGCCGGCTGAACCGGGCAGGGTGCGCGTGTATCACGACAGCAAGCTGCTGGGTACGGGCCAGTTGCAGGAATATAGCATCCTGGCGCCAGAAAGGCTTATCGCCACGGCGCATCAATAAGTCACAGCAACGTCATCACCCAGCGATACTCTTCAACCAGTGTTGCTTTTTTAAACAAACCGTTCCCGACTGCGGGAGCCGCCAGCATTTTTAGATAGCGTTGCAACGCAACATGCTATACTACGCGGTTCCGGAAATAGATTAGCATTCGGGTATCTCGTACACCTTGTACGCACTCCGCAGTTTTTCAGTAACTACTACGACCATGTCAAATACAAAACGCGCAATTCGTAATATCGCCATTATCGCCCACGTTGACCACGGCAAAACCACGCTGGTGGATCAGCTGCTGCGCCAGTCCGGCACCTTCCGTGAAAACCAAGCGGTCGACACCCGAGTCATGGACTCGAACGACCTGGAAAAGGAGCGCGGCATTACGATTCTGTCGAAGAACTGCGCTGTTGAGTACGAAGGCACCCACATCAACATCGTCGACACCCCAGGCCACGCCGACTTCGGCGGCGAAGTGGAACGCGTCCTGTCGATGGTTGACTCGGTATTGCTGCTGATCGATGCACAAGAAGGCCCGATGCCGCAAACCCGTTTCGTCACGCGCAAAGCGCTGGCACTGGGTCTGAAGCCTATCGTGATCGTCAACAAGATCGACCGTCCAGGCGCACGTCCGGACTGGGCCATCAACCAGACGTTCGAACTGTTCGACAAACTGGGTGCTACCGAAGAACAACTGGACTTCCCTATCATTTACGCTTCGGGCCTGAACGGCTATGCCGGTCTGACCGAAGACGTGCGCAGCGGCGACATGAAGCCGATGTTCGATGCGATCCTGCAACACGTGCCTGTCCGTGATGACAATCCGGAAGGCCCGCTGCAGATGCAAATCACCTCGCTCGACTACTCGTCGTACGTCGGCAAGATCGGCATTGGCCGCGTCAACCGCGGTACCGTCAAGGTCGGCCAGGACGTGCTGGTCATCAACGGTCCAGGCGCCACGCCTGTCAAAGGCCGCATCAACCAGGTGCTGAATTTCAAGGGTCTGGAGCGCGTGCTGGTAGACGAAGCGGTTGCCGGCGACATCTGCCTGATCAACGGTATCGACGAAATCGGCATCGGTTCGACCTTGTGCGCACTGGATACCCCGGAAGCGCTGCCGATGCTGACCGTCGACGAGCCAACCCTGACCATGAACTTCATGGTCAACAACTCGCCACTGGCTGGCCGCGAAGGCAAGTTCGTGACCTCGCGTCAATTGCGTGACCGTCTGGACCGCGAACTGAAAGCCAACGTTGCTCTGCGCGTAGCGCCGACCGACGACGACACGATCTTTGAAGTATCGGGCCGCGGCGAATTGCACCTGACGATTCTGATCGAAAACATGCGTCGCGAAGGTTTCGAGCTGGCCGTATCGCGTCCGCGCGTGGTCTACAAGATGGTCGATGGCGTGCGCCACGAGCCGTTTGAAAACCTGTCGGTCGACGTTGAAGAAGTCAACCAGGGCGGCGTCATGGAAGAGCTGGGCCGTCGTCGTGGCGACCTGCAAAACATGGAATCGGATGGCAAGGGCCGCGTGCGTCTCGAGTATCTGATCCCGGCGCGTGGCCTGATCGGCTTCCAGGGCGAATTCATGACCTTGACCCGCGGCACCGGCTTGATGAGCCACGTATTCAACGAATACGCGCCAGTCGACAACACCCGTGGCGAAATGGCTGGCCGTCGTAACGGCGTGCTGATCTCGCAAGATGACGGCGCCGCTGTTGCCTACGCCCTGTGGAAACTGCAAGATCGCGGCCGCATGTTCGTGGTCCACAACGATCCAGTGTACGAAGGCATGATCATCGGTATTCACTCGCGTGACAACGATCTGGTCGTCAACCCGATCAAGGGCAAGCAGCTGACCAACGTGCGTTCGTCGGGTACCGATGAAGCAGTGCGCCTGGTACCACCAGTGCAAATGTCGCTGGAATACGCGGTGGAATTCATCGCCGACGACGAACTGGTTGAAATCACGCCAAAATCGATCCGTCTGCGCAAGCGCTTCCTGAAAGAAAACGAGCGTAAGCGCGCCGGCCGCGACGCGTAATTGTTGTAGTGGCGTGGCGCTGCGTCGCCGCGCCAACCAGACCCGCTGTGCTTGCATGACCTTGCGGTGATGCGACGCAGCGGGTTTGCCGTTCTGGATTCCCTTTTTGTAGCGAGCGTATTGTGACTGTCCCAACCCTGCCTTCCCGCCGCCTGTCCGTTGCCCCGATGATGGACTGGAGCGACCGCCATTGCCGCAAGTTCCACCGCGAAATCACGCGCCACACCTGGCTCTACACCGAAATGGTGACGACGGGCGCGCTGGTCTACGGCGACGTGGAACGCCATTTGCGTTTTAATGAGGAAGAGCATCCGGTGGCCCTGCAGCTGGGCGGCAGCGACCCGAAGGACCTGGCCACCAGCGCCAAGCTCGGTGAGCAGTGGGGCTATGACGAAATTAACCTCAATTGCGGTTGCCCGTCCGAGCGCGTGCAAAAAGGCGCGTTTGGCGCCTGCCTGATGGCCGAGCCGCAACTCGTGGCCGACTGCGTGAAAGCCATGCGCGACGTAGTCGATATCGACGTCACCGTGAAGCACCGCATCGGCATCGACGACAGCGAGTCGTATGACTTCGTGCGCGATTTCGTGGGCACCGTGGCCGATGCCGGCTGCAAGACATTTATCGTGCATGCGCGCAATGCCATCCTGAAAGGCCTGAGTCCGAAGGAAAACCGTGAAGTGCCGCCCCTCAAGTATGACTATGCCTACCGCTTGAAGCGTGATTTTCCGCAATTCGAGTTCATCATCAACGGCGGCATCAAGACGCTAGCTGAAATCGACCTGCACCTGCAGCACCTGGACGGCGTGATGCTGGGCCGCGAGGCGTATCACAACCCGTACGTGATGGCGCAGTTCGACCAGCGCTATTACGGTGACGACACGCCCGTGAAGACGCGCGAGCAAGTGCTCGAGGCGATGATTCCGTATATTAGTGCGCAGCTGGAGAAGGAAGCGGGGCGGCTGAAGTTGAACAGCGTCACGCGCCACATGCTGGGCCTGATGCAAAACCTTCCCGGCGCGCGCGGCTTCCGCCAGACCCTGTCGGATTCGAAGAAGCTGGCCTCGGGCGACCCGCGTTTGCTGCTGGAAGCGGCGGCGCGATTGTCGCTGCCTGGCTGATGAGCAGCGACTGCCACAGCCTTGCGCACCAGATTGGCGGCTACTTGCTGGCCGTCAGCGCGCTGAAGGATGACGGCAGTCTCTTCCGGTGCTCCTATCTGGGCGCGCTGCCGCCGCAGGCGTCCTTTGACGCGCTGTGCCGCGCGCTAAAGATAGCGCCGGACGGCTTGCGCCTGCAGCCGAGCGTGACGGTCGTATGCAGCGGCGCCTTGTGCACGCCGCGCCAGTGGCTGCTTGAGCGCTTGAACCCGATGAGCGAGGCCGACCTCCAGCCGCTCGACGCGCGTCTGTTCGACGGTTTCGAGCGCGAACTGGCCGAGCTGCTGGGCAGCGAGCCGCACTGGTATCAACTGGTATCGTCGGGCCAGCGCAGCCTGGCCGGTCAATTGGGCGCCATCTGGAGCGTCTTTGTCTTTGGCACAGAGTGCCACGCCTATGTAATGCATTGCAGCTGGGACCGCTGATCCAACTTGTCTATACCGCTGTCCCGGGGCAGTGGTATTGTCCGCACTCCCCCTTCCTCTGAGCACCCCTCCCAAAACGATGTCACTGGCTATGCCATGTGTTGTAAATGCGCTGTTTCGGCGCCGGCCCGCACTGCCGTGGGGCATTTCTAAGGGGCAAGAAACGGCGTTGTTGCCATTTCCCCGAAGAAAGTTAATCAGGCATTTATTCAGGTACTTATTGCTTGCTTTGAGGCAAAATTTACACCTATAATTGATTATAGACAAATATTTCTCATATGAATGTTTGATGCTGATCTCACATCAATCGTGTCAGAAATTCAGTGTGTGGGATAAATTTGCATTCGCAGTCACTGGCGTTTTCAGGGCTGTTGTAGACCAGGAAGTACCCCAGGCTGCGTGCGGCCGGATACCGCCAGCATACCAATGGGTAAGGGCGGATACCGGTGTTGCGCGGCCTTCGTCTTGTCGTGCCGGGCAAAAATTCTTATCAATAGTTTCATTTACGAAGAGCCGAAATGAATTTAGCAAAAATGAAGGTTGGTACCCGCCTGGGCCTGGGATTCGCCCTGGTACTGGTTCTGCTGGTGGCCGTGACCGTCCTCGGCATCGCGCGCATGGCGCAAATCCAGGAACGTCTCGATCACGTGATCAATGTCAACAACGTCGTCACCCGCCTGGTGATCGACATGCGTGGCAACGTCAGCGACCGCATTACCTCGCTGCGCATCCTGACCCTGATGACCGACGCGGGCGATATGGAACCGGAAATGGCGCGTATCAAGACGCAGACCAGCACCTATCAGGAAACGCAGAAGAAGCTCGAAGAGAAATTCGCCGTCGAGTCGACTGCTGAAGAAAAAGCCCTGCTGACTTCGATCAAGGAATACGAAGCGGCCGCCATGCCGGCCATCGCCAAGGCATCCGCACTGTGGATGGCCAACGACGCGGAAGGCGCCACACGCGTGATGATCAAGGAAATCCGGCCGGTACAGAAAAAATGGATGGAGGCGCTGGAGCAACTGGCCACCCTGGAAGACAAGCTCAATGAGCAGATGCAATCGGATGCCCGCAAGGCCTTCGACAGCGCGCGCCTGTTCATGATCATCCTCGGCGTACTGGCCGTGGCGATGGGCGTGGCGGCGGCACTGGTGATTACCCGTGGCTTGCTGAAACAGCTGGGCGGCGAGCCTGACTACACTGCATCGATCGCCGGCAGCATCGCCAATGGCGACCTGTCGATCGGCATCCACACCCAGCCTTCCGATACGTCCAGTCTGCTGGCGGAAATGAAGGAAATGCGCGATAGCCTGGTGGGCATCGTCGGCCAGGTACGCGTGGGCACGGAAACCATAGGCACGGCGTCGCGCGAGATCGCCGACGGCAATATCGATTTGTCGTCGCGCACGGAAATGCAAGCCAGCGCGCTGGAAAAAACGGCGTCGGCCATGGAAGAGTTGACCTCGACCGTGAAACAGAATGCGGACAATGCGCGGGAAGCCAACAAGCTGGCCGCCACCGCTTCGGACGTGGCCTTGAAGGGCGGCTCCGTGGTGTCGCAAGTGGTTGACACCATGAGCTCGATCAATGAATCGGCGAAGAAAATTGTCGACATCATCGGCGTCATCGATGGCATCGCTTTCCAGACCAATATCCTGGCGCTGAATGCGGCCGTGGAAGCGGCGCGTGCCGGCGAGCAAGGCCGCGGCTTTGCCGTGGTGGCCTCGGAAGTGCGCAACCTGGCCCAGCGTTCCGCTGGCGCCGCCAAGGAAATCAAGATCCTCATCGACGATTCGGCCGAGAAGACCGAACGCGGTACGCGCCTGGTGGGCCAGGCTGGCGTGACGATGGGCGAAGTGGTCGACAGCGTGCGCCGCGTAACCGACATCATGAGCGAGATCGCCAGTGCCAGCCAGGAGCAAAGCGCCGGCATCGAACAGGTCAACCTGTCGATCATCGAAATGGATGGCATGACGCAACAAAATGCCGCGCTGGTGGAGCAGGCGGCCGCTGCGGCGCAAAGCTTGCAAGACCAGGCGGCCGAACTGGCCCACGTGGTCAGCATCTTCAAATTGGTCGAGGGCGAAGAGAAGCCGGCAGCGTATGTGCCGGCCCCCGTGGCTAGCGCACCCGTCGCCGTGCGCAAGCCGGCGCCGGCATTGCGTCCGGTGAAGTCGCTGACCCGCAAGGCCGAAGCGGCCGCTCCCGTGGCTGCCGCGGCGCCACGCAAGGCGGCAGGCGCCGGCAGTAATGACGAGTGGGAAGAGTTTTAAGCGCGGCCAACAGCGCACAGGAAATTGTAGTTACCGTATCTGATAATCATGGGGAAGCACATGTTTGAGAATAAGCGTTTGATGAGTGTTGCAGCAGCCTTGCTGGTGTCCGTTTCTTCCGTCGCCTTCGCGGCCGAGGTACCGGCGTCGTTCGATGCCAAGAACTGCAAGGCCGACTATCCAAAAGCCTCGTTGATGAACGAAGAGCAAGGCACCGTGTCAATGTCCTTCCTGGTGAATGCCGATGGCAGCGTTGCCGATTCGAAAGTCGACAAGAGCAGCGGCTTCAAGAACCTGGACAAGGCCGCCATCAAAGCCTTGTCGGCGTGCAAGTTCAAGCCGGGCACCAAGGATGGCGCCGCGGCGCAAACCTGGACCAAGGTCGATTACGCCTGGAAGCTGGACTGATCCACGCATCGCCGGGAGCGTCGTTCCCGGCATGGCCGTATCCGCTACGGGCGGCGCCTGCAAGGGTGCCGCCCGTTCTGTTATGTGTGCCAGCCAACGGCGCTGTCGCCGCCGATTCTGTTACCCTCGAAACATACCTTCGGGATATCCCACCACAAGAGGCTTACCATGCAGCGCATCCTGACACTCTCCTCCCTGGCCGCCACCGGCTTGCTGCTTTCCGCCTGCGCGTCGCTGGGCACGCCTGCGGGCTTGCAGGCGGGGCAGACCGTGGCCGTCGTGAATAGCCTGAGCTGGGACAATCCCCTGACGGGTAAGCGCGACGGCGTGCGCACCAGCTGGCCTATCAAGGATGGCAAGATTGCCCCAGAATATTTTCCGCTGGCGCAATTGAAGCAATGCGAGGCGGGCGGCAAGTCTTGCGCCTGGGGCGTGATGCGGGCACAGCGCAGCGCGCCCACGCTGAGCTTTGTGGACGGCGGCGTGGACTTGGCGTTGAACGTGTTGATCGACGTGGCGCGACGCCAGGATGCGCGCCAGGGCGAGATGCAAACGGCAATGGCGATTCCGCAGGATGTGGCCGCGCTGGCTGGCCGGCAACAGTTGCAGCCCAGCTGGAAATTGAAGTATGGCAAAGTCGAGCAGGTCGAGCTCGATTACGGCGTGCGCTACCAAGTGTGCGTGCAACGCTACGATGCCGCCGGCAAGGTCATCGATACTTGCGCGATTCCATTTATTTGAGGAAACATGCCGCGCGGGCCGCTTGTGGCGGCTTGTGGCGGCTTTGCCACATTTCATGTTGCGGCGTGCGTCGGGGTGTAACAATCGGTAAAAGGGCAGCAAAACACGGCGTAATTTCTTATAGTACTTAATTAAGGTAGTACAGATTAGGAGAATTGCGATGAAAACCCTGTTGGCAGTAATGTCGCTGGCCGCCTTGGGTGGCTGCGCCGTGGCGCCCCCCGGTCCCGCGTATTACGGTTCGCGCGCGCCACAGGGCGCCTACAATCCCTATGAGTGGCACACGGTCTCGTCCGAGCCGGTGCAGTCAGGCCGTGTGATGAGCGCGCCGCGCGTGGAATACACGAATGAACCCGTGTATGTGCAGCGGCAGCCTGTGTACGTGCAGCAGCCCGTGTACATGCCGGCGCCCGTGTACGCGCCGCAACCGTATTATTACAATCCGCCCGTGACGATCGGGCTGGACTTCATGTTTGGCTTTGGGCGCTACGGTGGACACCGCGGCGGCTGGGGCGGCCATGGACGCTACCACGGCCGGCGCTAGACGCTAGCCGCAGACAGCATTGCTAGCAAGTGCGCGTCGTGCTGCGTGAAATGCGCAGCAGGGCGCGCATTGTCATTGGCGGGCGCTGCCGGGAAGTTGAATCAGTGGAAATATACCGAGCTCTGGTGCAGTACGTCCGCCGAGCACAGTATGTACATCGCCGCCGCTGCCAGACCTATTTGCAAGGCGCCAAAGCTGATCGGGATGAGGCGGGACATGTCGTACTCCTGAATTGTGTGAGGTGTTGTCAGGCTTTCATCATAGGATGAGTTGATGCCCTTGGGCATCGGATGAATGTCCGCCACCATGTAGGACAATACCTCGTGCCTGGCGCGCTGCCTTGTCCTCCGGCCGCTTAGCGGTTTTTCCAGCGCACTACAGGCTCTTCCGGCGCCGTGTCAGGCACGTTCGAGATCGCCAGCCAGTGCGTCAGGCGTTCCGGATGCTTGAGATTGATGCCCATGCCATCGATGATGCCGACCTGTTCCAGCATGCGTGCATCGATCTTCGCCTTCGACACCGTGGGCGCTCCCATGACCATGCGGTCATACGCCTTGCGCGCCTTGTGTTCCCACTTGTGCAGATTGCTTTCGTCGAAACGGTTCGCTTCGAAGTACACGGTCAAGGTGCCATCGAGGTTGCCGAAGCCGACAATGCCCGCGCCCTTGCGAATGGTGGTGGTGTTGGCGATGTCAAATTCCGTTGTGGGCACGAAAATGCCGGCGCGGCCATCGATGTCGGGACGTCCCACGGGTGTTTCCTTGCCGTAGGAACTCGTTTCGGTGATGGGTTTTTCTGCTGACATGGTGCGTGTCTGGTGGCCGTGCCGGGAGCGCAATCGTGCCCGGCAGCGCCAGTCATCCTGTTCAAAAAATGCGTGCTGATGATCAGGGCGGGGTAGGGGCCCTGGCGGAGCGATGCTTGGCATTGCTTGATACCCCGCTATTGTAGCGTCAATTTAATTCTTCTTGGCAACATTTCCTGAGAATTATGCCCTGGTTTTCCATGAAAAAAGCCGCCCGGCCAGGCGGCGGGGCGGCTGTTGCGCGACGACTGTTCAGATTCAGGCAGCTGTCTTGCGGCGTGCCATGAAACCCAGCAAGCCCAGACCCAGCAGCATCATGGCGTAGCTTTCCGGTTCTGGCACGGCGGCCATCACGGAGACATTGTCCAGGTAGGAGCCGTACGTGGGCGCGGAGACCGGACCGATCGATTCGAAGCGCAGCACGGTCGAGCTACCCAGCGCCGTCAGGTTCTGGTTGTAGCTTTGCCACACACCGCCGGTGTTGCCGACCAGTGCCGTCGGGGTCAGCAGGGTGGAACCCCAGTACACGTTCATCAGGCTGTTAGCGCCGCCAGCCGTATTAGGACGTCCCGAGTAGGCAAACGACAGTGCATACGTGCCGCCGGCGGTGGTGCCGATGGCTTGCGATACGGAGGTCAGCTGGTCGGTATTGAGTTCCAGGTATTGCGTGCCGTTGGCGGCGACGGGATTGAATCCGCCCTGGCCGCCTTGCGTGGCGCCTTTCTGGATTTCAAAGGCCGAGTTGCCGCTGGCCGATGAAGTCCAGCCTGTCACGCTGCTGAGCGGGGCCCAGGCTGAGGCGATGACGTTGTTTTCAAAACTGCCATTGACCACCAGTTCGGTCGCGGCGTTGGCGGCACCAGCGGTGGCCAGGGCGGCCAGTGCGGCGATCTTGAAGAGAGTGGCAGGCGTTTTCATGAGTGATCCGTTTTAGTTGGTTAAAGATTAATTTGATTTTCTAAATGACATTTAAAGAATATCACCAAAACTCACATAAAGAATAGCCGCCAGATAAAAATAAATGCAATTGTGAAATCATTTATATCTACAAGGCAATGAATTTCCATGCTGAATTAATTACAACGTCACTCCAGAGGGAACTGTGCCTTGGTGCTGCTTGCACCACAGTATTTTTGTGACATCAGCGCGTAAAAAAACCTGCATCGTTACAACAACGATGCAGGTTTTTTCATGCCGCAAACGTACGTGGCTGCATATCGTTTCGATAGACACCGCCGCGCGCATGGGATCAAAACGTCAGAACGCCAGGCGTCCTTGCAGGTAGACCATGCGCGGCGCGCCCACCATCTTGCCCAGGTTGCCGTCCGACGTGCGCGTGAAGTAACGCTTGTCGCTCAGGTTGTTGATGCCGGCGACCAGCTCCAGGCCGTTCTGCCCCGGCACTTTCCATTTCACTTGCGTGTTCCAGGTACGGAAGCCGGGAATGGTGCCCAGGTTGCCGGCTGCATTTTCCGCCACGGTGTTGGCTTCGTCGGCGAACTGACGGCTCTGGTGGCTGCTCGACAGGTCGAAACCCCAGGCGCCTAGCTGGTAGTGGGCGCCGACGGTGTCCGTGGTGCGCGAATAGAAGGGCACGTCATTGCCCGCGTTCACGCCATCCTGCAAGGTGGCCTTGGTGTAAGTGTAGGTGGTGTAGGCGTTCAAGCCGGCCAGTGGGCCGGACTTGGCGAAATGGTAGTCGATGGCCGATTCCAGGCCCCGGTGATGTGTGGCGCCCACGTTGTAGAAGACAGCGTTATCGCCGCTGCCGACGGACTGGATCTGGTTATCGAACTTGATGTTGAACAAGGTCGCTTCGGCCGACAGCTGGCCACTCTTCCAGCGCGCGCCCAGCTCGGCCGTCTTGGCCAGTTCCGGCTGCAACGGATTCTTGCTGGACTGTGAGTTCAGCTGCGTATTTTGCACGGCGCCAAACGAGCTGTTGTAGTTGCTGAACAGGGTCACGTTGTTGTTGAGCAAGTAGGCCACGTTCAGCGAGGGCAGGGCCTTGTTGTTGAGCAACTTGATCTTCTGGTCGGTCGGCAAGTGGTTGTAGCGTTCCGTCTTGATGTGTTCGTAGCGCACGCCGGGCGTGATGCGCCAGGCGCCGATGGCGATCTTGTCATCGATATACACGGCCTGTGCATCGGTGGCATTGTCGGCGAAGCGCGTCGGCTTTTGTTGTACGCCGCTGGCGATGACCACGTTGTAGATGGTCTCGTCGGCCCGTTCAACCAGGTAGCGGTAGCCGACGGTGATGTCCTGCGATACCTTGCCCTTGATGAAGCGCTGCGTGTAGCGTGGCTCGATGGCCGTCGTTTCATAGTTGCGCGGCTGGTGGCCCAGGCCCGTGCGTCCGGCATTGATCAGGATGCTTTCGCGCGAACTCTTGTTGTAATAGGCGCGCACTTCCACTTCCTGCGTGCCGGACAGGGCATTCAGGTAGCCGATGTCGAAGGCCTTGCGCTCGCCGTTCCAGTAGTCGGTCGGGCGTGTGTTCTGGAACGGGTCGGCCTTGTACTGGGCGGCGGTCAGGCCGCCCGGCGTGCGCGACGTCACGTCATAGTAGGACAGCTTGCCGTACACCTCGGCCGTCGGGCTCAGGTCGTAGCGGAATTTGAGGGCGAAGTCGTTGACTTTTTCATCGCTGCCCACGCGCCAGTCGCTGCCGCGGATGCCGGAATACAGCACCGCCAGGCCCAGGCCGCTGTCGAGCTGGGTGCCGGCAAAGACGCTGGCTTGCGTGTTGTGGCCCACTTCGCTGTACGCGTTGTAGCGCACGCTGGCGTCGCCCGTGACGCCTGGCGTGGTGGGCACGCGGCGCGTCTTGAAGTTGATGATGCCGCCCACGTTTTGCGGGCCGAAGCGTACGGCGCCGCCGCCGCGCACCACGTCGATCGTCTCGACATTGGCCAGGCTGACGGGCGCGAACGACAGTTGTGGCTGGCCATACGGCGCCACCGACATCGGGATGCCATCGAGCAACACCGTGCTGCGCGGCGAATAGCGACCCGCCAGGCCCCGCACGCCGATATTCAGGGAGATGGCGCTACCGGCGCTGCCCGAGTTGTCGCTGATCTGCACGCCGGGAATGCGGCGCATCACGTCGCTGAGGCTCGATGCGCCCGAGTTCTCGATGTCGTCTTTTTGTACCACCGTGCGGGCGCCGGCGAAATTTTTCGTACTGGCGGCCATGCTGGTGCCCAGCAGGTTGCTGCTGACCTGGATGGATTCGAGGATGGGACCGGCGTTATCGGCTGTATTGGTCGAACTGGCGTCCTGTGCCTGCGCGGCAAGGGATGCGCCCAGGCAGGCAAGGGCAATGGCCAGCGCGCATGGGCGCAGCGAAAAGGGCAGTGGGGAAAGTGTGGCGGCCATGCATGGATCTCCGTAATGACAATGTTTGCGCAGGCAATCAGGCGGCGCGCCAATATTGTGGCGTGGACATCCGGCGCAAGGGGATAAGAATGATAATGATTCTCATTTTATCCGTCAATCGCGCAAACTGCGTAGGGCAGGCTTTCGCCGGGGCATGGAAGGAAATGTTGCTGGCGCGGTACAGCGGGCGGCCAGGATTGCCGCTTGGCACCATTGCTGGGGTGCGGCGGCATTCCACGTGCTCTTGTATACTCCCGCTTTTGCAGCCGTCAGACGTGAAGGTACAATGAGCCAGACAACTGAAACGACACCAGGCAATTCCTCCGTGGAACGCCGCCAGGGCGACCAGCCGGCAAGTGCTGCGCGCAAACTCAATCTGCTGGTGGTCGACGATAACCAGGAAGTGGGCGAAGCGCTGGCCATGCTGCTCGAAGCGCTGGGCCACCATGCGGTGGTGGTGCGCAACTGGCAGATGGCCGTCGAGCAAGTCAAGCTGTGCGTGCCCGACGCCGTCTACCTCGATATCGAGATGCCCGGCATCAGCGGCATCGAAATCGGCCGCCGCCTGCACCACCATCCCGAGACGGCCAATGCCGTGCTGATCGCCGTCACGGGCCACAGCCTGCCCATGTATATGGACGATGCGTTGGCCGTGGGCTTCCGCCACTTCCTCGTCAAACCCGTGCGACTGGAAGACTTGGCAACGACGGTCCAGTCGGTGCTGGCGGGCTAGGTTTACGCGTCATCAAGCACTGCCTGGCGAGCCTTTGCTTACCTAGTTTGCTTGGGATTAAGCTGCCCCGCTTGCACGAAGAGGCTCCGTCCCGCAGGTGCCGGGATTGTCTCCGTATGCCATGCGCAAGCATACGCACGGCTTCCGCATCGAGTGTCTCTCGTTGCGTTCGCACAATTCTTGTTCCGAACGTGTTGCTATTGGCTCCAGGGGATTCTGGTGCCGTGAGCAAGCTGGCCAAACTTGTTGTGCGAGTGCCGGGGATTTTGGAAGTTGACATTCATACATATCCAAATGATCATGCGATAGTTTTATTGCTCGCTGGCAGTGTATTCGCACGGCCGGTGCATTCTCTGATATTGGTCTTTGAAGGGTGGGTATGAAATTTCTGAAGTGGTTGCTTATTGCTGTGGTGGTGCTCGTTATTGGTGTGCCATCGCTAATGGCTGCAGGTTATTATGTGCGTAACAAGATGGCCGGACCCGATGGCTGGGCAAAGGACGATGCCCTCAAGGCATTGAAGGCGAAAATGAAAGATCCCGATTCGACGGTGATCCGCTCCTCGTATCTCGTTCACAAGCGCAAGGATAGCGAAACGATGGAAATCGTCGTGTGCGGTATCGTTGACGGCAAGAATGGCTTCGGGGCATATACCGGCGGCACGCGTTTTGTTTCCGTCAGTGCCGATAATGAAAAGCTCAACACCTTTAACACGTATATTGTCGAGATGGATGAAGCCAGCATGCAGGACAGGGAGGCGTCAAAAAAAGGGATTTCCCTGACCTCGTTCGAGGAAGTGTACTGGAATGGTTATTGTGTCGATGCGCAGCACCCTGCGCTGGCGGCGAAATCGTAAAATCGGGCGACCCTGTGTGGGCTGACGGATAGTCTTGGCTGTCTGTCATTAACCTGTGCGATGATGCTCGCAAGGAATCATCCTGAAAATAAAAAAAGGTTACAAGCCGAAGCGTGTAACCCTTTGATTTTCTTACTTATTCTGTGGGGTGGCTGATGGGGCTCGAACCCACGACAACAGGAATCACAACCCTAGCGCTGAACAGAAATTTATTTTTATAAATCAAAGACTTAATAATTTAATCTTCCAAGGACGATGATTCTTTTCTCACCAGCCTATGCGGCCTGCAGCTTGCCCGTTGGAAGATTCGTAAGCATGCAATAAGACCGCCTCATGAGTATTCTCATTGACAAGATGCTATCTTAGTGGCCAACGGCAGAGTTCGGCCATAAGCCGCCGGACCAAACATAGGTACATGCGAACATCTTAGAACGTGTTCACAATCTATCCGAATAGCCGGATAATGGCGGTATGAGAAAGCCTTACGCCAGCGACATCAGTCGAGAAAAGTTTGAAGAAATCCTGCCGCTGCTGCAAAGCGTGAGGAAACGCACGAAACCGAGCACGGTGGACTTGTACGAAGTGTTCTGCGCGGTGCTATTGAGGTGTACTGTCAATAGCGGACACTCTTGTTTCAAGCCGCCTGTGGTTGTTTGCTGAATTTTTCAGCAAACAACGCGGGCGGAACATTGCCGAGGCGCGAGTGGCGCCGCTGGCGGT
>NZ_JAFCWA010000014.1:0-155761 GCF_049897325.1 Janthinobacterium sp. DSP2-3-3
AATATCGATGCCGTCACGGTCACGAACCAGAATGGCAAGATCGAGCATGCAGGTACGGGCTTGCTGAGTCTGCAAGCAGGTGTGCTGGACAATAACAAGGGCCGTATCACGTCCGCTGCGTCGGCGGACATTGTCAGCAAGGGTGTACTGAACAATACCGATGGCGTGATTGCGGGTACCCGCGACTTGCACGTCGGCGGGGTCACTGTCGACAACACGCGCGGAGTGTTGCAAGCGGACAATTTACGTCTTGATGTTGCGTCCTTGCTGAACCAGCAGGGCACGGTCAGCGCCGGCAAGGACCTGACGGCGAAAGTGAGCGTTGACCTGAACAATGCCGGCCTGCTGTATGCAGGCCGCAACCAGCAACTGACGGTCGGTGGCTTGCTGAACAACACAGGGTCGATTGCCTCCGTCAACAGCACCCATATTACCGCTGGCAAAGTCACCAGCAGCGGCTTGCTGGGCGCCGGTGTGAAAGCCGATGGCAGCCTGGGCACGGCAGGCGATCTCACCATCAATGTCGATGGCGTCTTGCAAGCAAGCGGGCAGAACCTGGCGGCGGGCAATGCCGTGCTGACGGGGGCCTCGGTCGATTTGTCGGGCAGCCAGACGGGGGCAAGCAACATCGCCATCACCGCACGCAGCGGCGATGTACTGACGAACAAAGCCGTCATCTCGGCCAGTAATGTGCTGGCCATCACAGCCAATGCAAACAATGCCCAGGCGCTGGTGAATACCCAGGGTCAGCTGGTGGCCGGTCAGTTGCAATTGAACGTCGCCAATCTGAACAACGCCAGCGGCGACATCGTGCAGACGGGCATGGGCGATACCGTCATCACCACGGGAAAGCTGGACAACACGGCCGGACGCATCGCCGTCAACAGCGCCAACCTGGCCCTCAACGCCACCGTCTTGACGAACATCAATGGCAAGCTGGAGCACGCAGGTGCGGGCGTTCTGTCCATCAACGCAGGCCAGTTCAACAACCAGTACGGCAAGATCACGGGCAATGGCAAGGTGGACATTACCGCTGCTGCGCTGGACCACGGCAATGCCACCACGGTTGCTAGGCAACTGAGCGTCAACGCTGGCAGCCTGGACAACCGCGCCGGCAGTCTGACGCAGACGGGAACCGGACTGATGACGGTAACGGCCACGGGCCAGATCGACAATACGGGCGGAAAAATCGAAGGCAATGGCGGTGCGTTGGTGAACGCTGGTACTTTGCTGAATAACTCAGGCCGCATCGTGGCGGCACAAGATGCCGTGTTGAACATCGGCAGCCTGGACAACACAGACGGCACGGTCGCGGCAGGGCGTCATTTGGCGTTGACCGGTGGCGATATCGACAATACCAAAGGGCAATTGCAGGCTGTCGCTGGCGATGCGACCTTGAAGGTTGGCAAGCTGAACAACACCGCGGGCAGCGTGTTTGCCGGCGCCAACCTGAACGCCACCTTGGCTAGCCTGAACAATACCGGCAGCCTGTATGCGGCCGGAAATCAAACCCTGAACGCCAGCGGCGCCATCGTCAACACGGGCGTGATCGCGGCACAGGGCAACACCAGCCTGACAGCCAACAGTCTCGACAGCGGCGCAAGCAGCCTGATCGGCGCGGGCATGCAGGCCGATGGCA
Source organism: Janthinobacterium sp. DSP2-3-3 (assembly GCF_049897325.1). Taxonomy (NCBI): domain Bacteria; kingdom Pseudomonadati; phylum Pseudomonadota; class Betaproteobacteria; order Burkholderiales; family Oxalobacteraceae; genus Janthinobacterium; species Janthinobacterium sp. DSP2-3-3. Next base: position 1,640 of record NZ_JAFCWA010000014.1, read on the forward strand.
AGCTGGGCACGTCTGGCGACTTGACGATCAGCACTACACAAACGCTGGCCGCGCATGGTCAGAATCTGGCGGCAGGCAAGGCGGCCTTGACGGGCGCCAGCGTGGACTTGTCTGGCAGCCAGACCAGTGCGACCAGCATTGCCCTGACGGCAACTGCGGGTGATGTCAGCACACATCAAGCCGTGCTCACCACGCCTGGCGCCTTGACGATCCATGCGCAAGATACCTTGCGCAATACGGAAGGGCAACTCAGCGCCGGCCAGCTCGATCTGCACGTGGGTAACCTGGACAATGTCAAGGGCACATTGATACAGACGGGCACGGGCGACACCGTCATTCAGACGGGCAAGCTGGACAACAGCGCCGGGCGCATCGCGGTCAATAGCAATGACCTGACCCTGGGCGCGGCCACCTTGACGAATGCGGGCGGCAAGATCGAGCATGCCGGTAGCGGCACCCTGGCCATCACGGCGGCCAACTTGCATGGCGCTGGCGGCAGCATCATCGGCAATGGCGCCGTTGATCTGAAGGCCGGTCTGTTCGACCACGCCAACGCGACCACCACGGGTCGGACCCTGAGCGTACAGGCTGACAGCTTGAGCAACCGGGGCGGCCATTTGCTGCAGACGGGTGCGGGCGGCATGACGGTCGCCGTCACAGGATTGCTGGACAATACGAGTGGTGAAATCGCCGGCAATGGCGTGTTGTCGGTGCAGACCGGCAGCCTGGACAATACAAAGGGCAAGATCACCTCGGCCACTTCCGCCGACATCGTCAGCACTGGCGCACTCGTCAATACCGACGGCGTGATCGCGGCGGCGGCCGATCTGCACCTGGGCGGTGCCATCGACAACACGCGCGGCTTGTTGCAGGCAGGCACTGGCGCCTTGAGCCTGGACGCGGCCAGCGTGCGCAATGCGCAGGGCACGCTCAGCGCGGGCACGGACATCACGGCCAAGGTCATCGGCGACGTGCTCAACGCTGGCGTGCTGTATGCGGGGCGCAACCAGACCCTGAATATCGGTGGCTTGCTCAGCAATACAGGCTCGCTTGCCGCCCTGGGCAATACGACGATCACGGCGGGCAGTCTGAGCGGTAATGGATTGCTGGCCGCAGGCATGCGCGCCGATGGCAGTTTTGCCTCGGCTGGCGATCTGACGGTGACGGCCCGTGGCGCCTTGCAAGCCGGTGGCCAGAACATGGCGGCGGGCCAGTTGCAACTGACGGGCGCATCGGTTGACGTGGGCGGCAGCCAGACCAGCGCGGCGAATATCGGTTTGACGGCCTTGACGGGCAATGTGACGACCAGCAAGGCGATCGTGTCGACCAATGGCTTGCTGGCCATCACGGCGAATGCCGCCAACGGGCAGGTACTGGTGAACCAGGGCGGCAGCCTGAGTGCTGGGCAATTGTCCCTGCGCGTTGCCAACCTGGACAACACCAAGGGTACCTTGATACAGACGGGCGCTGGTGACACCGTCATCGAAACGGGCAAGCTGGACAATACGGGCGGGCGCATCGCCGTCAACAGCGCCAATCTGCGCCTGCAGGCGGGCGACCTGACGAATATCGACGGCAAGATCGAGCATGCGGGCAAGGGTGTGCTGGACATCCGCGCCACGAACCTGTACGGCCAACGTGGCCAGCTGACGGGCAATGGTGCGCTGCAGGTGGCGGCCAATTACATCGATCATCGCAACGCCAGCCTGCTGGCGCAGCAGGTGAACGTCTCTGCTGGCGTCCTCGACAATCGCCAGGGGCAGATCACGCAGCTGGGCACGAGTGCGGCAACGGTACTGGCCAGCACGCGCCTGGACAATAGCGGCGGCAAGATCGAAGCGAACGGCAACGTGCGCGTGGAAACGGGCGAGTTGCTCAACGATCATGGTCGTATTGCGTCTGCGCAAGATGTCAATGTGGCAGCGACGGGCAAGCTGGACAATACCAGCGGCGTGATTATTGCCGGGCGCGACCTGACGTTGGCCGGTGGCAAGGTGGACAATACGCTGGGCCAATTGCAGGCGGCGGGCGGCAATGCGCAATTGACCATGGACGAGCTGCTCAATGAACAGGGCAGCATCGTTGCCAGCGTCAATCTGACGACAACGGCGGGCAGCGTGCGCAACAGCGGCAGCCTGTTTGCCGGCGCAGAACAGGTACTGACTGTGAAGGGCGCGCTGGAGAATGCCGGCGTGATCCTGGCTCAAGGCAACAACACGATCAGCGCGAAGAGTATCGACAGCGGCGCGGCCAGCCTGATCGGCGCGGGTGTGAAGGCCGATGGTAGCCTGCAGACGAGCGGCAACTTACAAGTCACGGCGCAGCAGGCGCTGGGTGCCCATGGCCAGGTATTGGCGGCAGGCAATGCCATCCTGAGCGGCGGCAGTGTCGACCTCGGCGGCAGCCGCAGCAGTGCTGGCAATATCAGCCTGACGGCCAGCGTGGGAGACGTCAGCACCAGCGGCGCCGTGGTCACCACGCCGGGTGCCTTGACGATCAAGGCCGGTGCGAATAGCCAGACGTGGAACAACCAGCGCGGCGATATCAGCGCCGGCCAGCTGGCCGTTGGTGTGGCCAACCTGAACAACCAGCAAGGCAGTATCGTGCAGACAGGCACGGGCAACACCGTCATCGAGCTGACATCGCCAGCGGGCGTGCTGGACAACACGAGCGGCCGCATCGCCGTCAACAGCGCCAATTTGACCCTGAAGGCAGCCTCCCTGACGAATACGGATGGCAAGATCGAACACGCGGGCAGCGGCACCTTGAGCCTGCAAGCCACGCAGCTCAATGACTTGCGCGGCCAGATCACGGGCAATGGCGCCCTGGTCGTCACAGCCGATGTCATCGACCACCGCAACGCCAGCACCATTGCGCAGCAACTGAGCGTGACGGGTAGCACTCTGGACAATGCCGGCGGCAGCCTGACGCAGCTGGGTAAAGGTGATACCACCATTCAATTGACGACCAGTCTGGACAATCACGGCGGCACGATCGCCAGCAATGGCAACACGACGATTGTCGCACCGAGCCTGAACAACCAGGGCGGCAAGCTGCAGGCGGCCGGTACCGCCAACCTGACGGTGACGGCGAACAACGTGCTGGACAACAGCCATGGCGGCGCCATCGCCGGTGGCGGCAATGTCGTGCTGGGCGCAGGAAATCTGCTGAACCAGGGCGGCAGCGCCACGGCGGGCAGGCAACTGACGGCGAATGTGGCGCAGGCATTGAACAATGCGGGCGGCTTGCTGGCCGCTACGGGCAATATGACCGTGAACGCGGCCAGCGTCGACAACAGCGCCGGCGGCAAGCTGGCCTCGGTACAGGGCCAGCTACAGGTGATCTCTACCGGCGCGACCATCAACAATGGCGGCACCCTGCAAGCGGGTGGCGACATCATCCTGCGCAATGGCGGCCTGTGGAACGGGCAAGGCACCATTGCCGGCGCGAACGTCACGCTCGACACGCATGGCCAGCTGTTCAACAACAACCAGGGCACCCTGGCGGGCACAGGCACCGTCAACTTGCAGACGGGCATACTGGACAACGATGGCGGCTTGCTGCAGTCGGGCGGCGCCATGGTCATCGACACGCACGGCAACGCCTTGCTCAACACCAATGCGGGCGCGTATGCCGTGCGCCATCCTGGCAGCGCTGGTGGCATCAGCAGCGGCGCCGGCCTCAGCCTGCAAACGGGCAGCTGGAACAATGCGGGTGGCTACCTGGGCGCCGCTGGCAACATCACGGGCAGCGTAGGCCAGCTGGACAACCGTGGCGGCCAGGTCGTCGGCAAGTCGGCGCTGGACCTGACCCTGAGCGGCTTGCAAAACCAAGGCGGGCAAATCCAGGTGCTGGGCAATATCGGCCTGAACGCGGGTGGCGGCAGTATTAATAACCAGCAAGGCTTGATCCGCTCCGGCGCGGCCGTCACCGTGACGGGCGGCGCTATCGACAATGCCAGCACCCTGGGCGCGAACCAGGGCATCGAAGGAGTGCATGTGACCTTGAACAGCGCCAATGTCAGCAATGTACAGGGCGCGGTGCGCGCGGACGGCAACCTGACGCTCAACAGCGCGGGCAGCGTCAACAATACCCTGGGCATGTTGAGTGCTGGCGGCACGGTTTCCGTGCTGGATAACGGCTCCGGCCGTGGCCTGGCTATTACGAATACGGGAGGCACCATCATCGGCGGCCAGCGCACCGACATCCGTGCGGGCAGCCTGAGCGGCGACGGCAAGGTGCTGTCACAGAAGGATCTGGCTCTGGACCTGGCCGGCAATTTTACGCTGAATGCCGGGGCAGAACTGATGGCCAATGGCAATGCGGATATCACCATCGGCGGGCAGTTGGCCAATGCCGGGAAAATCCAGGCGCTCAGCATGCTGACCCTGGGCGCCGCCAATTTCGACAATGCCAGCACGGGCGACATCAACGCGGGCACGACACGCGTCAATGTCGGTGGCGTACTGAACAACCGGGGGGTGATCGATGGCATCAGCACACAACTGAACGTCGGCACGCTGAACAACCTCGGCACGGGCCGCATCTATGGCGACCATCTGAGCATAGCCGGCGGCACCGTCAACAATGACGTGGAAGGCGGCGTGGCGGCCACCATCGCCGCGCGCGAGCGGCTCGATATCGGCGTCACCACACTCAACAACCGCGAGCACGGCCTGATCTTCAGCGGCGGCGACATGGCCATTGGTGGCTATCTGGACGGCAACCGCATCGCCACGGGCTGGGCGGGAACGGTGACGAATGCCAGCGCGACGATCGAAGCGTTGGGGAACCTGAAAATTGGGGCGGGCCAGTTCAGAAACCTGAATGCCCATTTTAGGGTCGAGACGTTAGATAACGGTACGGAAGACATCATTGAGTATGAATACAATGGTCAGCGCTATCGCGCTGGCACACCGGGCGTTAGTGAAGAAGCACGCGGGTCTTCGTCAGCAAGTTATGGGATGGCGCTCAACTACCCGGGCGGTACCACGACCAATTACAAACGGTATGTGATCAGGCGTACCTCGCGTTCGGATGTAATTGTTGAGTCTGATCCCGGAAAAGTATTGGCAGGCGGGAATTTGACCATCGCCTCAAATGATGCCTTGAATCAGCAAAGTCACGTCATTACGGGAGGTAAGTTGACGATGACGGGGGCGGTGTTGAGGAATCCGGACGTGATGCTCACGACTTTCATACGGGAGTCCGGGACAGTTACGACGATGATGTATGGCGCAGGAGGGGGGGCGGGCGGCAGTTCTTCGGGAGGCGGGCAACGTACCGAAGCGTATAACCCGGCCGATTATATTTCGACGGCACCGGCCCACGAAACAGTACAAAAAAGCAATTACACATCGCCGTCAGGAAAAGCTGCGGACGGTGTTGGCAGTGGTACTGGCGGCGCCACCGCCGCCAACGCCACTGTAGCTTTCACAACTGTTACCAATACTGCTGTGGGCGTCGCAGGCGTGGGTGCGGCAAATGGCAAGAGCGCCGGCACGGCAGCGGGGAGCGCGGCGCCGAACGGTGCAGTAGGCACAGGCAATGCAGGCCAGATGGGAACTGCCGGCGGCGCAAGTGGCGTCCTGGTCGACACGGTCAGCGCCGCTAACAGTTCTGCCACAGCTTCATCCCTGCAACTTGGCGGCGCTGTTACCGGTGCTGCTGGCCAGAGCGTTGGCGCTGTGGCTGGCCATGACGGCTTTCACGGCAGTGCCCGCGTCGGAGATGCCGGGCAAACTGAATCATATGGCAAGGTGACCGGCGTTCAAGCCGGCGCCGCGAGTGGCGCGAGCGGCACCGGTGCGGTCGATGCCTCTTTGCTGACTAGCACATGGCATGGTGGCGCACACAGTGTCGATGGCGCCGCTGGCATGAGTGCAAGTGAGCGTACGGGCAATGCCGGCATGGCTGGCGTACCGAGTAATGTGCATGGCAGTCATGTCGATACGGTTGGCGGAGGGGACGGAAGCGCCAACATCGACCCTGGCTTGCTTGCTTCCACGAAGCAGAGTGGCCCGTTGACCGTTGGGGGTGTTGTGATGGCAGATGGCAGCGAACGTACCGGTAAGTCGGGACAATCTCTGACGCTCGCCTCCGTGGCACAAGCGCGGGCGGCAGACGCTGCAGGAGCCAACGGGCCGACCAAGGCGAACACCGCTGTGGCAGACGATGTGACGATTCAATCAGCCACTGGAAACGCGGTGCGGGTTTCTGCAGCAGACAGCGTATCGCGGGGGCACATCGATAGTATTGCGCAGGTCGCGTTGGCTAACCCGTCTGGACGTGCACAGGTGGTGCGTACTGTTTCGCCCTCGATACAGTTGCCGAATGCCAGCCTGTTCAAGACCAATACCGGTCAGGCCGCACGGTATCTGGTGGAAACCGATTCGCGGTTTACCAGTTATCGAGACTGGACCGGTTCCGATTACATGTCGGCGCAGGTGCAAATGGACCCCTCCGTGACGCAAAAGCGCCTCGGCGATGGTTTTTATGAGCAGCGCCTCGTCCGCGAGCAGGTTGCGGAATTGACGGGCCAGCGTTTTGCCGGCGATTACACGAGTGATGAACAGCAGTACCGAGCCCTGATGGATGCAGGTGTTTTGTTTGCCAAGGAACATGGTTTAAAACCTGGCATCATGCTCACGCCGGGGCAAATGGCTGTTCTCACCAGCGATATTGTCTGGCTGGTGGAACAGGATGTCACCTTGGCGGACGGTTCTATCGAGAAGGCGCTGGTACCGCAAGTGTATGTGCGCTTGCGCGAGGGTGACCTGGATGGTTCCGGAAGCTTGCTGGCCGGTAAGGATGTCGAGATCAGCCTGTCTGGTGATCTGGTGAACGGTGGCACGATTGCGGGACGCAATGTGGTCAAGTTGAACGCGGAGAATGTGGACAATCTGAATGGGCGCATCCACGGTGGCGCTGTCGCGATCACCGTACAAAATGATTTGAATAATGTTGGCGGGATGATCTCTGCCAATAGCGAGATGGTCTTGTCGGCGGGACGCGATATCAATGTGACGAGCTCTACCTATAGTTCTTCCCGAAATGTGGCCGAGAGCAGTTCCAGTCGTACGGCGGCCGACCGTATCGCGGGCCTGTATGTGACTGGTGACGGCGCCACTGGCAGTGGATTACTGCTCGCTTCAGCGGGGCGGGACGTCAACCTGCTGGCGGGCATCATTGCAAATGCCGGCGAGGGGGGCAATACCATGATCAGTGCTGGCAGGGATATCAACCTGGCGACGCTGGCGACGGCCAGCGCTGAAAGCAGATTCTATGATGCGAAGAATTACAATAAGGAAAACAGTACAGGTGAAATTGGCAGCCAGATACAGGGGGCGGGCAATGTTGTATTGAGTGCAGGAAATGATGTAAACGCCAGGGCTGCCAATGTACAGGCTGGCGATTTGTTGGCCGTGAGCGTTGGACATGATATTAATATTGTCACCGGCAACGCAAGTAACAATGTCGAGTCAGCCAGCCAGCAAACGGAGAGCGGATTTCTTTCAAAGAAAGTGACGACCCAACGCGATATTGTCGATACCAACACCACTATCGGCAGTTCCTTTGGCGGTAATACATTGGCATTTGTCGCGGGAAATGACATCAAGGTAATTGGATCCGTTATTCTCAGCGATGCGGCAACAAGCCTGGTGGCGCAAAACAATATCAGCATTGAAGCGGGGACCAATACCGTCTATGAATTGCATCATAGCGAAGTCAAGGAAAGTGGATTCCTGAGTGGTGGTGGCGGTTTGGGCATCAGTTACGGCAAGCGTACGACCACCGTGGATCAGCAACGTGATGGCACCACGGAAAGTGGGCAGGCGCGCAGCACGATCGGTTCGGTGGGCGGCAATCTGACTATCAGCGCCGGTAACGCGCTCAATATCAAGGGGAGTGATGTCGGTGCCGGGGGCAACCTTGACCTTTCCGGTAAGAGTGTGACGATTGCGGCAGGGCAGGATACCGAGAAGGGGAAATTTGAAACCAAGACGGTGCAGGACGGCTTTACCCTGGCCGTGGGCGGCAGCGTGGTCAGCGCCATTCAAACCGTGCAAGGCATGGGCGAGGCCATGGGCAAGACGAGCAACGGGCGGGTGCAGGCCATGGCTGCGGCCACTGCCGCATTGGCCGCCAACAACGCCAAATCAGCGATTGCCCAGCAAGGCCCGAGCGTGAGTATCAGTCTGACCTATGGCCATTCGGAAAGCGAACAGACGCAAACGACGGCCAGCACGACGCATAGCGGCAGCATATTGAGCGGCAAGAACATCAACATCACGGCGACGGGCGGCGGCAAGGAGAGCAACATCAATATCCTCGGCAGCGAGCTCAATGCCAGCAATATCATCCGCCTGGGCGCCGATAATCAGGTCAACCTGCTGGCGGTGCAGGATACGGAAAGCCAGCACACCAAAAGTTCCAGCCTGAGTGTCTCGGCGGGCGTCTCTGCCAACATCAGCAAGAGCGGGACGGCGTTTGGCCTGACCGGCAGCATCAGCGCCAGTCAGGGTAAACAGGATGGCGAGGGTAGTACCCAGCTGAACACCCACGTCAATGCAGGCCAGTTGCTGGTGATTAATAGCGGTGGCGACACCACGATCAAGGGCGCTGTGGCGAATGCCGGCCAGGTGATTGCCAATATCCAGGGCAATCTGAATCTGGAAAGTTTGCAGGATACGGCCAAGTTCGACAGCAAGAACCAGAGTGTCAGCGTGAGTGGAACCTATGGCGCCGGCGCCAGTGTGAATGCCAGTTTCGGCCAGAGCAAGATGCACAGCGATTACGCCAGCGTGCAGGAGCAAAGCGGCATCAAGGCCGGTGCAGGCGGTTTTCAGATCTTGGTTGGCGGCAATACGGACTTGAAGGGCGCCATTATCAGCAGCGGCGCAGCACCTGGCGCCAACAGCCTGAATACGGGGACGCTCACGCAGAGCGATATCAAGAATCACTCGGTGGCCGACGCCAGCAGCATGGGGCTGAGCGGCGGTTTCAGCTTTGCCGATCCGGACGCCAAGAAAGACAAGGAGGCGGGCAACAAGGAGGGGGCTGACAAGGTGGCTGGCAACAAGGATGTCGGCAAGGGGAAGGGCCCGGGCGGCACCGACTTGATCAACGCTGGCAGCGGGCCGAATGCCACCGATAATCTGTACGAAGGCAGCAAGCTGGTGGCGAAAAACCTGCTCAATAACAGTTCCGATTCCGCCTCTTCGAACGGACTGACGCGCAGTACCGTCAGCAATGGCGTGCTGACGATACGCGACAATGCGCAGCAGCAGGCACTGACGGGGCAAGATGGCGCGGCCGCCATCGCGGCGCTGAACCGCGATACGGGCGTGGCGCACACGGCGGCGGAAAAACAGAATGTCCAGGAACTGGCGAAAAATGCCGAGATCGTGCAAGGCTTCAAGAATGCCATGTATGGCGAGGCCACCTACTACACGGATCAGACCTTTATTGCGGCAAATACACCCAGCAAGTTCTACAAGCTGAGCTGTCCAGGCGACCGCAATGCCTGCATCAAGGAACCTGGTTTGCTTGTCAAGGAAGAGATCACCAAGGAGGAGGCCATCGCCATGAAAGGAGTGCTGGCCGTGAATGGCATTCGCAATGGCATGGACCGCGCTGCGGAACTGGCCTACCAGAACGTGCTTCTCGATGTCGAGAATAAAAAGCCGGATGTCATCGTCCTGATGCATATCGAGCAGACGCAAAGTGGTTTTGCGGATGTGCTGCTGGCTGGCTATGAAAAATTGCTGGCGCCGGTATTGGGCTACTCGGCTGGCGACAAGGAGCTGGCGCAGGTGCTGATGGGGCGCCAGGATACGGAAAACCTGCTGTTGGCACATAGCCGTGGCGCAATTGTCGCAAGGAATGGCTTGGATATTGCAGCGAGTAACGGTTTTGTCAACCCGAACCTGACGCTGCAGGCATTCGGTCCCGGCATTTCGAATACGGATCTGTATTCCTCGTTCGGCAAGGTGAACACGCAAACGTCGTCGGACAAGGAACTGTATCGCTATACGTACATGAAAAATGATCCGATTCCTGTCCTGACGACCATGAATCCTGGCAACGTCATCGCCTCCATATTCGAGTTTATCAATGTGTACAACACTTCATACAGTGCGCATAGCTGCTATGGCACGGGCGCGAAAGGCTGTGCCACGGTCAGCAATCCGGTGTCTGGTTACGATTTTCCTACGAAACAGGACCCGAACAATATCGTTACCTTTATCAATGGCAAGCTGGTGAAAAAAGAGGAAAGGAAAACGCAATAGCGGGTGCTGCCTTGGTCCTGCAGGCTCTGGTTGGGCTTCTGCGCAGCAAGGTGCAGTTTTCAAAGGCAGATATGGTTAGATTGCATATTTCCGCTCGCCGAAGTAGGCGGGCGGGATCATGCGGGCGGGAGCGCGGGAGCGGGATCAGGTAGAGGTAGCCCAGAGGTGTTCCAGGTTTCATGACCATCCCGGTGATACGCTAGCAAGATTAAGGTCATTTCCGGCATAATATTGCGTGAATAATATTATTTCTCTGGCTGCTTTAAATTTAATATCAAAGGATAAAAATGGAATTGAAGGATGTTGAAATATCTAAGGAAATTAGACAATGTTTATATAATATTGCTCCGGAAGATGCAAAAATAATTTTAATGATTGTAGTCCTCTCTCCCGAAGGTGACGTTGGTCGCTTTGAGTTTTATTCAAATAATGGAGTCGCTGAAAGCCAGTTCTCCATCAGTGATTTAGATATGGAGAAACTTCTTGATTTGGTTGGCGAACATCAGCAATTCATGGTCAGCAATAATCAGCCTGCATGGACACGTTGCGAATTTACGGTAAATGTTGATGCCGGTAAATTCTCTATGGAGCTGGCTTATAAGGAGGATGTATTTAGAGAGGGTTCGTTGCGATAATTGATAAGTGACTTCTTATCGGCATGGTTGATGCAATGTGGGAATGGCGGACGCTCGTTCCATCCGTAAAATTGTTACTGATCCTGGGTGCCGCAGCACCGGGGCAGCCCAGGCCACCGCACTCACGCCGTCTACCCCAGGCTAGTCAGGCGAGCCAGGGTCTCCTGCGCATTCATGCTCTTGGCCAGCGAAACGGCAGTCATGCCGCGGCTGTCCACGGCATCGATGCGGGCGCCGTGTTGCAGCAGCAGGTCGAGGATGGCCAGACGGTTGAACATGGCGGCCATCATCAAGGGGGTCTTGCCGTCCGGACTGGCGCCTTCCACGCTGGCGCCATGCCGCAGCAGCAGTTCGGCGATCTCCAGGTAACCCTTGTAGGCCACGCCGGCCAGCGGCGTCTGGCCCTGGTCGTTGGGGACGTTGGCGTCGGCGCCCGCTTCGAGCAGCAGGCGTGACGTTTCCAGGTGGCCGTGGTAGCTGGCCAGCATGATCAGGCTGTCGCCTTTTTCGTTGCGGAAGTTGACCGGCACGCCCTGGGTAACCATGGCCCCCAGTTGCTGCGTATCGCCTTCGCGCACCAGGGCAAACAGGCCCTGGATGAATTCCAGCGTTTCGGCATCCATCGTTGCCGGAAGTGTGCGTGCATCGGTGTTCATCGTGTTCTTTCTGCGAAGGTGGGTTATGCCTGTAGTCTACTATGCGGCCGGCGCCAGCGCCTTTTGCCGCGCAGCCAACGCCGCGCCGATGAAGAGGGCGATGGCCGAGGCGATCAATCCCCGCTCCAGTCCGGCCGGGCCGTCGGCGATCCAGCCGACCACGATAGGGCCGACAATCTGGCCCAGCGCGAATACCGTCGTGTAGGCGCTGATGCCGGCCGTCCAGGATTGCTGCGGCAGGTTATGCCGCACCAGGGCCGTGGTCGACGCCACTACCGACAGGAACACGGCGCCGAAGACCAGTCCGGAGAGGAACACGACGGGCACAAAGCTGGTCAGCGCGGGCAGGATGGTCACCACGCCCAGCACGCCATTTAATATCGCCAGCGATTCGCCGCCCTTGTAGCGGTCCAGCATGCGTGCCCAGATGCGCGACGACGCCACTACCGCCAGACCCAGCAAGGTATAGAACATGGTGATCAAGGTCGGCGGCATGCCTTGTTGCTTGAGCAGGGCGATGACGAAGGTCATGTAGCCGATGTAGCCAACGCCAAACATGAAGTAGCCGGCCAGACTGGGGGCGAAATCACGCCAGGCGAAGCGCCGTGGCGTATCGAGCGCACGCGGCGCTTCGCCGATCGCCTTCGCCGGCACGGCCATGATGGCGGTGGCGGCCAGACACGCGATGCCCAGTGCCAGCCACGGCCATTGCCAGGCATGCGCGGTGCCGTGCTCCTGGGCGGCGGCCAGCGCCGCCGGCACCAGCAGGGCCGACAGCGCGATGCCGAAGCCCGTGCCGCCGTAATACAGGCCGATGTAAAAGCCGGCGCGCTGGCTGTGCATGGAACCGAGCCGCGCTGCCAGCACGCCGCCGGCGATGAACATGAAGGCGCTGGCCACGCCCGCGCACACGCGCTGCAGGAATAGGGTAGTCGTGTCGCTGACCAGGCCTGACATCAGCATGAAGATGCTGGCCAGCACGGAACCGATGATCAGCAAGCGCCACACGCCCAGGCGGCGCATCAGCGCCGGCGTGGCCAGGGCGCCGAGAAAATAGCCGAGCGCATTGAAGGTGTTCATGGCCCCGGCCAGCAGGTAAGACCAGCCCAGGTCGTCACGCATGGGCGGCAGCAGCAAGCCGTAGGAAAAGCGCGACAGGCCCAGGGCGACGGCCGCGCCCAGCGAGAGCGCCAGCGCCGTGGCCAGCGGATGGGCAGGGGAATGATCGTGTGTCGGCATGGCCTGGAGACCCGTCTATGTGCAAACGTGCAGTGGAGTTGGCGCCGGGATGGGGCAGGTCGGCGGGCGAGGTCTTTGAGGGACATTGGTAGCGGCGCTGACTACACGCTTTTTTACTACCAAGTTAACGAATCTGACCTGGGAAGTCAAGTAGGGCCAGGCCTCAACAGCACTGGCAATCATGCAATCCTTGCCATCGTTACTTTTGGAGAGAATTGTGAGACATGCAATACCATATAATTGCAATTGGGAAATTAACTTGCCTAAAATTAATTTTGCAGGTTGCTCCTGATCATCCACATCATAAGGGCACTATGAACAAGAATAAACCCGGCGCGTTGTTGATTGCAGCGCTGATTGGCGCGGCTTTGGCTGGCTGCGCTTCCGAATCCTCGCAAGCCTTGGCTGTTCCCACGGTTGCCAGCGCAGCCCGTCCCTACGTTGGTCCACGCACCCTGATCGCTGTCGGTAAATTCGACAATCGCTCGAACTTCATGCGCGGCATCTTTTCCGATGGCGTCGACCGCCTGGGCAGCCAGTCGAAAACGATCCTGATTGCGCACCTGCAAACATCCAACCGTTTCAATGTGCTCGACCGCGACAACATGGCCGAGCTCAAACAAGAAGCCGAATTCAAGAAGCAGGGCCAGAATATCAAGGGCGCCGATTTCGTCGTCACGGGCGACGTGACCGAATTCGGCCGCAAGGAAGTGGGCGACAAGCAATTGTTCGGCATCATGGGCCGCGGCAAGACGCAAGTGGCATATGCCAAGGTCACCTTGAACGTCGTCAATATCGCCACCTCGGAAGTCGTGTACTCGGCCGGCGGCGCCGGCGAATACAGCCTGTCGAACCGTGAAGTGCTGGGTTTTGGCGGCACCGCCAGCTATGACGCCACCCTCAACGGCAAAGTCCTGGACCTGGCCATGCGCGAAGCGGTCGAACGCCTGGTGGCCGGTGTCGAAGCGGGCGCACTGCGCAAACAATAAGGTATCCCATGAAAACAATGATGAACAAGGGCGCTGCCCTGCTGGCGCTGCTCGCCTGTGCCGCACTGACCGGTTGCGCCACGCAATCGAAGACCCTGTATCAATGGGAAGGTTACCAGCCGCAAGTGTACGAATACCTGAAGGGCGAAAGTCCGGAGCAGCAGATTGCCGCCATGGAAAAAGATCTGCAAGTGATCGCTGCGAAGGGCAACCATGCGCCGCCGGGTTTCCATGCCCACCTGGGCATGCTGTACTCGATCGCGGGCAAGCCGGAGCAGGTCGCCGCGCAATTCGAAGACGAGAAAAAACTCTTCCCGGAATCGACGCCGTACATGGACTTCCTGTTGGGTAAATTGAAAAAAGGCGAGAAATTATGATGTCGCGTATGTTGAAAATGGCCCTGTGCCTGGGTCCCGCCATCTTCATGGTCGGTTGCGCCACCAAGCAGGCCGCCTATGACTATACGGCCTTCAAGGCGGCCAAGCCGCGTTCGATCGTGGTCTTGCCGCCGTTGAACAACTCGCCGGAAGTCAATGCCGGCAACAGCGTCTACGCGCAAGTGACCTATCCGCTGGCCGAAGCGGGCTACTACGTGCTGCCGGTGGCCGTGGTCGGTGAAACCTTCAAGCAGAACGGCTTGACGAATGCCGCCGATATCCACGGCGTCGATGCGAAAAAGCTCAACGAGATCTTTGGCGCCGATGCGGGCCTGTACGTGACGATTTCCAAGTACGGCACGACCTATGCCGTGATCGACAGCGTGACGGTGGTGTCGGTCGATGCCAAGCTGGTCGACCTGAAGACGGGAGCCTTGCTGTGGCAGGGCGCGGCCAGCGCATCGAGCAATGAAGGCAATAACAGCGGTGGCGGCGGGCTGGTCGGCATGCTGGTGACGGCGGCCGTCAAGCAGATCATCAACACCAGCACCGATGCCAGCCATCCGCTGGCCGGCACGGCCAATGCGCGCATGCTGTCGGCCGGCGTGCCGAATGGCTTGCTGTACGGCCCCCGTTCGGAACGCTACCTGGCGCAGTAATCGTCACGTAACACCCCGCACAGGCCCTGCATTCGCCAGGGCCTGTTGCTTTGTGTGCCTGCTACCACCGAATCGTTCGTCTACGACCATCAAATCCGGATCGACGTGCACAGCTATGGCGCCGACGACATGAAGATTACGTGGAGTGCCAGTCCTGGTGCCGGGGCACGTGCTTGCTGACGTGGCTGGCGCAAGCCGGCTTTCCCCAGCCACGTTAAGATAGCGGTATTTTCTGGACTGTGAGGGGCCTGCGTGCGCGTGTTGCTGGTGGAAGACGATCCGATGATCGGGGAAAGCCTGGTCGAGGGCTTGCGCGGCGAATGCTATGCCGTGGACTGGGTGCGCGACGGCCACGATGCGGAGCTGGCGCTGGCCGGTTTCGCCTACGACCTGATGCTGCTGGACCTGGGCTTGCCCGGCAAGGAGGGCATGGATGTGCTGCGCGCCATGCGTGCGCGGGGCGCCGACTTGCCCGTGCTGATCATCACGGCGCGCGACGGCACGCCTGCCCGCGTCGAGGGGCTCGACAGCGGCGCCGACGATTACCTGGTGAAACCGTTCGACCTCGATGAGCTGCTGGCGCGCATCCGCGCGCTGCTGCGGCGCAGGGTCAGCCGTTCGCGCTCCGTCATCGAGCATGGCGCGCTGATCCTGGACCTGGCCAGCCACGACGTCACGTTTGACGGGAAACAGATCAAGCTGGCGCCGCGCGAGTTTTCCGTGCTGCGCGCCTTGCTCGACCATCCGGGCAAGGTGGTGTCGAAGCGCCAGCTGAGCGAAAAGCTGTACGGCTGGGATAGCGAAGTGGAAAGCAATACCGTCGACGTGTATGTGTACCAGCTGCGCAAGAAGTTCGGCGTGGACTGTATCCAGACTGTGCGCGGCGTGGGCTACAAGATGCGGGTAGCATCTTGATGACGATTCGCCGCCAGTTGCTGCTCGGTTTGCTGGCCGCCACCTTGCTGTGCGTGCTCGGCGCCGGTATTTCGCTGTTCCGCTCGCTGTTGGAAGAAGCCAATGAACTGGCCGATTTGCAGCTGCGCCAGCTGGCCGTGGCCTTGCCCGATGAATTTGCGCCGCAGGCGGGCCTGGCCGCCGCGCAAGACCCGGAAGAAGCGTTCGTGCTGCAGGCGTGGGACGAGGACGGGCAGCCATTGCCCGTCCTGCAGGGCCAGCCGACACTGCCGCGCTATGCGCTGGCCGGCTTTGCCGATGTCGTGCTGCACGGCGAGGACTGGCGCCTGTACGGCGAGACGCGGCGCGGCCGCTACGTGCAGGTGGCGCAGGCGCAGGCCGTGCGCGACCAGCTGGCCTGGCAGATGAGCAGGCGCGCCGGCGTACCCCTGCTGGTGTTCGCGCTGATCCTGGCGCTGCTGATCGTCGCCGTGGTAGGGCGCGCGCTGGCGCCGCTGCACCGGCTGGCCGAATCGGTGGCGGGCCGTTCGCCGGACGCCTTGACGCCGCTGGCCGCCGACGACATGCCGCCCGAGTTGCGGCCCGTGGCGCTGGCGCTCAACAGCTTGATGGGCCAGTTCGAGGCGGCGCTGACGGCGCAGCGCACCTTTGTTGCCGACGCCGCGCATGAACTGCGCTCGCCGCTGACGGCGCTGAAATTGCAGTTGCAGGTGGCCGAACGGGCCGGCAGCGAGGAAGAACGCCGCGTGGCGCTGGCGCGGCTGCATGAGCGGCTGGACCGCAGCACGCACCTCGTGCGTCAGCTATTGAGTCTGGCGCGCCATGAAACGGCGCTGGCGGCCAGCCAGCTGCACACGGTGGACCTGGGCCAATTGCTGGAAGCGGCCGTGGCCGATCACAGCGCGCTGGCCGACAGCCGCGCAATCGACCTGGGCGTGGTGGAAACGTTGCAGGCCAGGGTGCAGGCCGATCCCGACGGTTTGCAGGTGTTGCTGAATAATCTGATCGACAACGCCTTGCGCTACACGCAGCAGGGCGGCAGGGTCGATTTGCAGGCGGCACTGGAAGATGGCCGGCCCCTGCTGCGCGTGTCCGACAACGGCCCCGGCGTGCCGCAGCACTACCATGCGCGCCTGTTCGACCGCTTCTTCCGGCCCGACGGCAACGACGCCTGGGGCTGCGGCTTGGGCCTGTCCATCGTGCGTCATATCGCCGAGCACCACCACGCCGAGATCGCGCTGGACGATGGGGAAGCGGGACGGGGCCTGCAAGTGACGGTGCGCTTCCCGCAAGTGGCCTGAACGGTCAAAAAAAAGCGGATGCCGGTGAGGGCATCCGCTTTTCAATCACGGGCGAGGCGCTTACGCCAGCTCGGTGATGAATTGCTCGCGCGCAGGGCGCACTTTTTTCAAGTCCACCAGCCAATCGCCTTCGTCGGCGCGGTAGCCGAGCGGCAGCATGACGACGGAACGCAGGCCCTTTTCGCGCAGGTTCAAGATGTCATCGACCTTGGCCGGGTCAAAGCCTTCCATCGGCGTCGAATCGACTTTTTCCTGCGCCGCGGCGATCAGGGCTGTGCCCACGCCGATATACGCCTGGCGCGCCGCGTGCTGGTAGTTGGTTTCCGCATCGCGCTGCGGATACGTGGCCAGGATTTGCTGGCGGTACGCTTCCCAGCCTTCATTTTTGAAGCCGCGCACGGTGTTGACCAGGTCAAACATCTTGTTGATGCGTTCGACCGTGTAATTGTCCCACGCGGCAAACACCAGCAGATGCGAAGCGTCCGTCACTTGCGACTGGTTCCACGCATGCGGCTTGATCTGCTCGCGCAGGGCAGCATTCGTCACGACGAACACTTCATACGGGTGCAGCCCGCTGGAGCTGGCCGTCAGGCGCACGGCTTCCAGGATGCGCTCGACTTTGTCTTGCGGCACCGTTTTCGTCGGGTCCATCTTCTTGGTGGCATAGCGCCATTGCAGTGTTTCGAGCAAATCGGACATGTAAATCCCTTTCAAAATGAATAGTTCAGATTGGAAATGATAGCGGATTCAGGCATTTCAAGTGCAAAGGGGCAAAAAACCTGTATTGCTCACCCAAGTTAGCGTACTCAAGTTAGCGCACTCCAGCACGGTTGTCTACAGGCCAAGCATGACAAGCTCATGTTGCGGGTAGCGCGCGCCCTGCACGCTAGCGGGCGCGATGGCAGCGCCGATGGCGGCCAGCTCGGCGTCGCTCAGCTTGATCTGCGCTGCGCCGACATTTTCTTCGAGATGCGCCAGGCTGCGGGCGCCGGGAATCGGCACGATGCCGTCGCCTTGCGCCAGCAGCCAGGCCAGGGCCAGTTGTGCCGCCGTGGCGCCGCGCGCCGCCGCCAAGCGTTGCAGTTCGGCCACCATGTTCGCGTTGGCCGCCATCGCCTCACGCCCGCCATGCGTTCCACGCCCTGGCCATGGGGCAAGATCTTGAAGCCGAACTTGGTGGCCACGCTGACCTTGACCTTGCCGCGCAGCGCCTTCAAGGCGCGGCCCACCAGTTCCTCGTTGGCGTAGGGGTATCGATCAGGGTGACGCCCAGCTCCACGGCGCGGTGCAGCACGCGCAGCGATGCTGCCTCGTCCGCGCCGCCGTAGGCAAAGCTCATGGCGTGTCCGCTTCTGCTCTCAGCCATGCGCTGCGCGCGCTGGAAGAGCGCCTGGGCGTGCGCTTGTTGAACCGCACCACGCGCAGCGTCACGCCGACCGAGGCGGGGCAGCAGTTGCTGGCGCGCCTGACGCCGGCCATGCGCGAAATTGAGGATGCCTTGCTCGACCTGAGCACCTTGCAGGATGTGCCCGCAGGCAAGCTGCGCCTGAACGTGCCGCGCCCGGCCGCCCGGCTGCTGCTGGCGCCCATGCTGGCCGGTTTTGTCGCGCGCTATCCGCGCGTGCAGGTGGAACTGGTCACCGATGACGGCATGATCGATATCGTGCGCGACGGTTTTGACGCGGGCATCTGTCTTGGCGAACAGGTGGCGGCCGACATGATCGCCGTGCCCGTGGGCGCGCCGCAACCGTTCGTGGTGGTGGCGTCGCCCGCCTACCTGGCGGCGCACGGTGCGCCGGTCACGCCGCGCGCGCTGCTCGAGCATGCCTGCATAGGCCGGCGTCTTACCAGCGGACGCCAGTATGCGTGGGAGTTCGAACTGGAGGGGGAAGCCGTCAGCATCGCCGTCGGCGGCCCGCTGGTGTTCGATGACGATGAGCTGATGCTGCGTTCGGCCCGCGATGGCGCGGGACTGGCGTATGTGTACGAAGCCGATGCGCGCGCCGATATCGCGGCGGGGCGCCTGGTGTGCGTGCTGGAGCACTGCCTGCCGCCGCCGCCCGGTTACTTCCTGTACTACCCGAGCCGGCGGCAGATGCCGGCTGTATTGCGCGCCTTTGTCGATATGCTGCGCGCGCCGCCGACATAGTCAGCCGACGGGCGGTAACGCGCCATGCTCGACCGGCCACTTGACGGTAAATAAGCTTCCCCCGAGGCTGCCGCCCGCCTTGCCACGCGTGCAGACCGCGCTGCCACCATGCGCGCGCGCGATGGCTTCGACCACGGCCAGGCCCAGGCCGCTGCCCGCGTTCAAGTCGACCTTGGTGCTGTCGCCGCGGCGGAACGCTTCGAACACATGCGGCGCCAGTTCGTCGGCAATCCCGGGGCCCGCATCCTCGACGCTCAGGTAGTACTGGCCGGCCTGCACGCGGGTGCGCACGCGCAGCAGGCCCGGATGCGCGTAGCGGCGCGCGTTGTCGAGCAGGGCCAGCACGATTTGCCGGATGCGCGCCGCATCGCAGCAGACGGGATGGTCGGACAGGTGCAATTGCAGGGTAAAGCCGGCCGCTTCCATGTCCGGCGCCAGCAGGCGGCCCACTTCCTCGATTTCCAGGGTCAGGTCCGTCCAGGCCATGCGCAGCTGCATGTAGCCGCTGTCGGCCAGGCTCAGGGTGCGCAAGTCCTCGATCAGGCGGCCCAGGTCCTCGACTTGCGACAGCAGGCTGGAAAACGGCACTTCCTCGGGCTTGAAGACGCCATCGACGACGCCTTGCAAGGTGCCGCGCAAGATCGTCACGGGCGTGCGCAGTTCGTGCGCGATGGCCGCATTCCATGTCTCGCTTTCCTTGGCCGTCCGCTGCAGGCGCTCGGCCATGCTGTTGAAGTCATCGACCAGCATGGCCGTCTCGCCCAGGCTGCGGTCGCCAGCGAAGGCGCGCGCGGACAGGTCGCCATGCGCCACGCGGCGCACGCTGTCCATCACGGAATTGATCGGCTTCAATATGCGCGCGGCCAGCTTGATGGCGAAAAACGCGGCCAGCAGCAAGCCGAAGATGGTGATGGCGAAGATCCACAGCCACTCGACGGTGCTGGGCGACCAGTCGTCCGGCTCGGACAGCATGCCGGGGTCGATCTTGAAGGCAACGGCAAAGAAGATCCATGAGCCCATCCAGATGAGCAGGATGCTGCTGACCATCAGCACGGACATCGACAGCACGATCTGCCGGTTCAGGCCCGTGAAGCGCATCAGAGCTCGCTTTCCAGCCGGTAGCCCACGCCGCGCAGGCTGGCCGGCATGTTCATGACGCCCGCTTCTTCGAGCTTCTTGCGCAGCTTGCTGACGTGGCTGTCCACCGTGCGTTCCATCGAATTGCTCTCGGGCATGCACGACTCCAGCAGTTCCAATCGGCTGCAGACGCGCCGTGGCGTGCGCGCCAGGTGCGCCAGCAAGCGGAACTCCGTCAGCGTCAGGCTCAAAGGTACGGGCACGCCGTCGCGCAACACGCTGGCCACATACGTTTCCTGGTCGATCTCGATGGGCCCGCAGCGCAGGCGCTGGCCGCCTATCGGGTGGTGGCGCACGCGCGAGCGGCGCAGCACGGCCGCCACGCGCGCCACCACTTCGGCCGGATTGAAGGGCTTGATGATGTAGTCGTCGGCGCCCACGCGCAAGGCGGCCAGTTTATCCGCATCTTGGTCGCGCGCCGTCAGCATGATGACGGGCGTTTCGCCGCGCCGCCGCACTTCCGTCAACACCCCCCAGCCATCCACACGGGGCATTTGCACGTCGAGCAGAAGCAGGTCCGGCGACAGCGCCAGGTGCTGGTTCAGCGCTTCCTGGCCATCGTGCGCAAAGGCCGTGCGATAGCCGTCGCGCTCCAGGTAACCGGCGAGGATGCGGGCGATTTGCGGTTCATCTTCGGCGATCAGGACGAGGGCGGTAGGCGGCGTGGTGGCAAGAAAAGAGGGTTGGCTGGCGCTGTGATGATAGTTCATCTAAATAGTCTAGCATTCTTCTTTCTCTCCATCGAATCTCCACATTTCTTTGACGAAATATCCACCTTGGCCTTTTATGCTGCGCTTATCTGTCGACCGGACCGCCGGTTGGGATCTGCCATAGAAAAGACCATGCATCCGAGCCACCTCTCCAAGAAAAACATGTTGATCGCCGCGGCACTGCTCAGCCTTGCCGCCTGTTCCAAACCCGCGACGCAAGAAGGCGCCGCGCCGCCCGCCGCCGTCACGGTGCTCAAGCTGCAAGCGGCCTCCGTGGTCCTCAGCGATGAATTGCCGGGTCGCGTGGCGGCCTTCCGCACGGCCGACATCCGCCCGCAGGTGGGCGGCATCGTGCTGCGCCGCCAGTTCGAGCAGGGCGCCGAAGTGCATGCGGGGCAGAAGCTGTTCCAGCTCAACCCGGCGCCGTTCCAGGCGGACGTCGATTCGGCCGCCGCCGCCCTGCAGCATGCGGTGGCCACAGCGAAGCGCGCCAGCAGCCAGGCCGATCGCCTCAAACCGCTGGTGGAAGCGGACGCCATCAGCCGCCAGGCGTATGACGATGCCGTGGCCCAGCGCGAGCAAGCCGTGGCCACCTTGGCGCAGGCGCGGGCCAGCCTGGCGCGCCGCCGCCTGGACCTGGCCTTTGCCAGCATCGAGGCGCCAATTGCCGGACGCATCGGCTCCGAACTGGTGACGGAAGGCGCGCTGGTGGGTTTGGCGGACGCGGCGCCGATGGCGCGCATCCAGCAGATCGACAAGGTGTATGTCGACGTGCGCCAGCCGGCCGCCGCGCTGGCGGCGCTGCAAGCCTCAGGCAACGAAGGCGCGGACAAGCTGCCCGTGACCATCCTCGGCGCGGATGGTCAGCCGCACCCCGTCACGGGGCGCATTCTGTTTTCCGGCATCAGCGTCGATGCGGGCACGGGCGACGCCGTCATCCGCGTGCTGGTCGACAATCCGCAGCGCCAGCTGCTGCCGGGCATGTTTGTGCGCGCCCGCATTGCCCGCGCCGTGCAGCCGAATGGCGTGCTCGTGCCGCAGCAAGCCGTCTTGCACAGCAGCGGCGGCCAGGCCCAGGCCTGGGTGCTCGATGGCACGCACAAAGCCAGCCTGAAACCAATTACCGTGGGCGACGTGGTCGAGCACCAGTATGTGGTCAACGGCGGTTTGAAAGCCGGCGACACCGTCGTCATCGAAGGCCAGGAACGCTTGCAGCCGGGCGCCACCGCCGCACCGCAGCCTTGGAAGCGCGCCGCCGCCGTTGCCACCGCAGCTCCCGTCAGCGCCGTGCGCTGATCCGTATGCATTGAAAGTGTACGCATTGAAAGCGTACTTATTGAAAGTGGTTTAATTACATGCCTCAATTTTTCATTAACCGCCCCGTCTTTGCGTGGGTGGTGGCGGTCTTCATCGTCCTGTTCGGACTGATCGCCATACCGCAATTGCCGATTGCGCGTTTTCCTTCCGTGGCGCCGCCCAGCGTCAGCATTAGCGCCAACTATCCTGGCGCCACGCCGCAAACCATGAACGATTCCGTGGTGGGCCTGATTGAACGCGAACTGTCGGGCGTCAAGCACCTGCTGTATTTCGAGTCGTCCACCGATACCTCGGGTTCGGCCTCGATCACCGTCACTTTCCAGCCCGGCACCAATCCGGAAATGGCGCAGGTGGATGTGCAGAACCGTTTGAAAGCCATCGAGCCGCGCCTGCCGCAAGCCGTGCGGCAAAATGGCTTGACGGTGGAATCGGCGTCGTCGGGCTTTTTGATGATCGTCAGTTTGATTTCCGACAATGGCCAGCATGATGAAGTGGCGCTGGGTGACTACCTGGCGCGCAATGTGACGGAAGAACTGCGCCGCATTCCCGGCGTGGGCAAGGTGCAGCTGTTCGGCTCCGAGCGGGCCATGCGCATCTGGGTCGATCCGGCCAAGCTGGTGTCGTACAACATCGCCATGGGAGAGCTGACGGCCGCCATCGCGCAGCAAAATGCGCAGATCGCGCCGGGCCGCCTCGGCGATTCTCCCGCCGTGGAAGGCCAGCGCGTCACCATCCCGCTGACGGTGCAGGGTCAGCTGCAAACACCGGCCGAATTTGCCGCCATCGTGCTGCGCGCGAACGCGGACGGCTCGAAAGTGACCATCGGCGACGTGGCGCGCGTGTCCTTGGGCGCGCAAAGCTTCAATTTCAGCATCCGCGAAAACGGGCAAGCCGCGTCGGGCGCCGCCATCATGCTGTCGCCGGGCGCCAACGCCGTGCAGACGGCCAGCGCCGTGCGCGCGCGCATGGCCGAACTGGCGCACACCATGCCGGCCGGGATCAAGTATTCGGTGCCGTTCGATACGGCGCCATTCGTGAAAATCTCGATTGAAAAGGTCATCGTCACCCTGTTAGAAGCGATGGTGCTGGTCTTCCTCGTCATGTATCTGTTCCTGCAAAAGATACGCTACACCCTGATTCCCGCCATCGTCGCGCCGATTGCCCTGATGGGCACCTTCACGGTCATGCTGCTGGCCGGCTATTCCATCAACGTGCTGACCATGTTCGGCATGGTGCTGGCCATCGGCATCATCGTCGACGATGCCATCGTCGTGGTGGAAGCGGTGGAGCGCTTGATGGCCACCGAAGGCTTGTCGCCGAAGGAAGCGACGTCGAAAGCCATGCGCGAAATCACGGGCGCCGTCGTCGGCATCACCCTGGTGCTGACGGCCGTGTTCATCCCGATGGCGCTGGCCAGTGGCTCCGTTGGCGCGATCTACCGTCAGTTTACGCTGGCCATGGCCGTGTCGATTTTGTTTTCGGCGTTTTTGGCACTGACCCTGACGCCGGCCCTGTGCGCCACCATGTTGAAACCGATCGGACCGCACGACCACGACAAGAAGGGCTTCTTCCTGTGGTTCGACCGCCAGTTCGAACGCATGACGGCGCGCTATGAAAAGGGCGTGGTGGCGATGCTGAAGCGTGCAGGGCGCTCGATGGTGCTGTATGGCGCCATCGTCGCGGCGCTGGGCGTGGCCTTCATGCAACTGCCTTCGGCCTTTTTGCCGGAAGAAGACCAGGGATACTTCATTACCTCGATCCAGCTGCCGTCCGACGCCACCATGGAGCGCACGCTCGATGTCGTCAAATTGTACGAGCAGCACGTGGCCACGCGGCCCGGCATTGAGGTAAATCAATCGATCCTCGGCTTCAGCTTTTCCGGCGCGGGGCCGAATGCGGGCCTGGCGTTCACCATGCTGAAGGACTGGAAACAGCGCAACGGCGCCACGGCGCAGGAAGAAGTGGCGCTGGCGCAGGCCGCCATGTCGCAGGCGAAGGAGGGCGTGATCATGAGCCTGATGCCGCCCGCCATCGATGAACTGGGTAACTCGTCCGGCTTTTCCATGCGCCTGCAAGACCGCGCCAACCAGGGCATCGCCGCCCTGCAGGCGGCGCAGAACCAGTTGCTGGGCCTGGCCGCGCAAAGCAGCAAGGTGGCGGGCGTGTATCCGGACGGCTTGCCGCCCGGCGCCAGCGTGCGCCTCGATATCGACCGCACCAAGGCCGAGGCGCTGGGCGTGTCATTTACGGCCATTGCCGACATGCTGACGGCGGCCATGGGCTCGACCTATGTCAACGATTTTCCGAATGCTGGCCGCATGCAGCAAGTGATCATCCAGGCCGATGCGCCGTCGCGCATGCAGTTGAACGATGTGCTGGCCTTGCGCATCCGCAATAACGCGGGCGGCATGGTGGCCTTGGGCGAGCTGGTGCGCCCCGTGTGGAGCGAATCGCCGCTGCAGCTGGTGCGCTACCAGGGCTATCCGGCGGCGCGCATTTCCGGCAGCGCGGCACCCGGTGTATCGAGCGGCGACGCCATGCTGGAAATGGAACGGCTGGTGAAACAGCTGCCGCCCGGCTTCGCGCTGGCGTGGACGGGCCAGTCGCTGCAAGAGAAGGAATCGGCGTCGCAAGCGCCCATGCTGATGGCGCTGTCGATGCTGGTGGTGTTCCTCGTGCTGGCGGCCCTGTATGAAAGCTGGAGCATTCCCGTCTCCGTGATGCTGGTGGTGCCGCTGGGTTTGCTGGGCGCCGTACTGGCCGTGATGCTGCGCGGCATGCCGAACGATGTCTTCTTCAAGGTGGGCATGATCACGATCATCGGCCTGTCGGCGAAGAACGCCATTTTGATCGTCGAATATGCACGCCAGTTGCAGGCGCAAGGCAAGGGGCTGGTCGAGGCGACGGTGGAAGCGGCCAGGTTGCGTTTGCGCCCGATCCTGATGACATCATTGGCCTTCGCGCTGGGCGTGGTGCCGTTGATGCTGGCCACGGGCGCCAGCGCCGAAACGCAACATGCGATCGGCACGGGCGTGTTCGGCGGCATGATCACCGCCACCGTGCTGGCCGTGTTTTTCGTGCCCGTGTTCTTTGTCGTGGTGCTGGGCGCCGTCGACAAGATGGGCAGCTATTTCAAGAAACGCAATAATCACACTGCGATTAAAGCGGTGGAAGGAGAGTTGTAATGCGTTTGTTTTTTATCACGCCGCTGGCCGCGCTGGCCTTGTCGGCCTGTTCATTGACGCCGCCGCTGGTCAAGCCGGCGGCGCCCATTCCCGCCAGTTACGAGGCGACGCCGTCATTCGCCGCGGGCAGTGCCGCCGACCTGGGCTGGCGCCAGATGCTGCTCGATGCGCGCCTGCAGCGCCTGGTCAGCCTGGCGCTGGAAAACAACCGCGACTTGCGCGTGGCGTCCCTCAACGTGGAAGCCGTGCGGGCCCAGTACCAGATCCAGGATGCGGGCCGCTATCCGGCCATCGGCGCCAATGCGGGCGGCGTGCGCCAGCGCGGCGCCGATGCGGTGACACAAAATCAGTTCACGGCGGGCATCGCCATGAGCGCGTTCGAGATCGACCTGTTCGGCCGCCTGCGTTCCCTGTCGGATGCCGCGTTTGCCCGTTACCTGGCCACGCAGCAGGGCCAGCGCGCCGCGCACATGGCCCTGATCGGCGCCGTCGCCGATGCATATCTGGAACAGCGGCTGGCCGAGGAACAGCTGGCGCTGGCCCGGCAAACCCTGGCCGACTGGCGCCAGGCGTTGGTCCTGACACAGCGCCTGCACGGCGCGCAGCAGGGCAGTGGCCTGGACGTGGCGCAAGCGCAAGGGCAGGCGGCCACGGCGGAAGCGGACGTGCAGGCGCGGGAGCGGGCCAGCGCCTTGGCGCGCAACAACCTGGAATTGCTGCTGGGCGCGCCGCTGCCAACGGACTTGCCGGCTGGCCGGCCGCTCGATGGCCAGCCCGTGCTGACGCAACTGCCGCCCGGCCTGCCGTCGGACTTGCTGGCGCGCCGTCCCGACATCCTGCAAGCGGAATATGCGCTGGTGGCGGCGAATGCGGAAATCGGCGCCGCCCGCGCCGCCTTCTTCCCGCGCCTGTCGCTGACGGCGTCGCTGGGCCTGGCCAGCCCGGAGCTCGGTGATCTGTTCCGTGGCAGCGCGCGCAGCTGGTCGTTCGCGCCGCAAGTCACGCAACCGCTGTTCCAGGGCGGCCAGCTGCGCGCGGAACTGCAACTGTCGCGCCTGCGCAAGGACGTGGCCGTGTTGCAATATGAGCAAGCCATTCAGACAGCCTTCCGCGACGTGCGCGACGGCCTGGCGGGCAGCGCCACGTATGCGCAGCAGATCGATGCGCAGCAGCGGGTGGTGGCGGCCGCCGAACAGCGGCGCAAGCTGTCGGCCTTGCGCTATGGCGCGGGCCAGGACAGCCGGCTGGAATTGCTCGATGCGCAGCGCCAGTCGTATGCGGCCCGGCAAACCCTGCTCGACGTGCGGCGCGACCAGTTCAAGTCGTCTGTGGCCTTGTACAAGGCGCTGGGGGGAGGGCTGGAGGAGTAGCCGCCTTGCGGGCTTAGCCCGTAAAGGCGCCGATAGGCCGCTTGCGTGCCAGGCTCCAGCCCGCCGTGTGTTGGGCGGCAGTCTTGCCGTCCGCCTGCTGCACGCTGTAGGTGCAGAGGATTTCCGTAAGGCTCAACTTGAATTAAGTTGTCCAAAGGTAAGCACAAGCGGGGGCGGCAAAAATTTTTTTGCGCCGCTGCATCCAAATGCGCGCATGGCGAGTAGTACAGGGGTGCGCTCGCCGCAACGGCGGCACGAGCGGCACTTCCACTCACTCTTTCAGGGGCCACGACCATGCCGATATTACCGACCTTGCCATTTGCCGAGCTGCTGCTCGTTTCCGCCATCGCCATGACCTTGTCCGCCTGCGGCGGCGATGACCATGATGATGTTGTCGTCACGCCACCGCCGCCCGTGGCGGTGGCCGGCGATGTCTTCGTGTTGACAAACAGCAACAAGCTGCTGTCGTTCGACCGCGCCACGCCGGCCACCATCCGCACAGCGGTGACGGTGACGGGCCTGCAGGCAGGCGAAAACTTGCTGGGCATCGATTTCCGTCCCGCTGATGGCCAGCTGTATGGTGTCGGCAGCACGGGCCGCATCTACACCTTGAATGGTGTAACGGGCGCGGCCACCCTGAAGGCGAGCCTGGCGGCCGATGCGGCCGACGCGACGTCGCCCTACACGGCGCTGGCCGGTACGGAGTTTGGCGTCGATTTCAACCCGGTCGCCGACCGCCTGCGCATCGTCAGCAACACGGGACAAAGCTTGCGCATCAATGCCGATACGGGCGCCACCACCACGGATGGCAACATCAACGGCGGCGTGGCCAGCACCGCCATCACGGCTGCAGCGTATACCAACAGCCTCGCGGGTACGGCCAGCACCACCCTGTACGTCATCGATGGGGCCAACGCCACCCTATACACGCAAAATCCGCCGAATAACGGCACCCTGGCCGGCGCCGTGCCGTTGGGCGTGGCGGCCACCAGCGTATCCGGTTTCGACATCGATGCACGCACGAACACAGGCTATGCCGTCATGACGGTGGCCGGCGCGCGCAACCTGTACACCCTGAATCTGGCGGCTAGCACCGCGCCGGCGACCCTGGTGGCGGCCATTGGCGTGACGGAAGAACTGCGCGGCATCGCCTTGAAGGCGCCGGCGACGCCCAGCGCCTATGGCTTGACGGACGACAATCGCATCGTCACCTTCAAGACGGCCACGCCAAACACCCTGGACGCCAACGTGGCCGTCACGGGCTTGGCGGCGGGCGAGCGCCTGCTGGGCTTTGACATTCGTCCCAAGGATGGCCTGCTGTACGGGATTTCCTCGGCCGGGCGTATCGTCACCATTGACCCGGCCACGGGCGTGGCCAGCGTCAAGGCGACGCTCACCGCCGATGCGTTGGATACCACCGCACCCTACGCAGCCATCGCCGGCACGGCCTTCGGCGTGGATTTCAACCCCGTCGCCGACCGCCTGCGCGTGATCGGCAATACGGGGCAAAGCCTGCGCATCAATGTCGACACGGGCGCGACCACCACCGACGGCGCCGTCAACCGCACGGGCGCGGCGCCCATCGTCACGGCAGCCGCCTATACCAACAGCTTTGCGGGCACTACGGCGACCATGCTGTTCGATATCGACACGGCCAGCGTTTCGCTCGCCTTGCAAAATCCACCGAATGACGGCACCCTGGTCAATATAGGGCTGCTGGGTGTCGCGGTGGCGGGCGACGTGGGCTTCGATATTACAGGCGGCGCCAACGGGCTGGCGCTGGCGGCCCTGCGCACGACGGCCGGCGGCCCCAGCTCCCTGTACCGCATCGACCTGGCGACGGGCGCGGCGGTGCTGAGCGGCGGCGCGGCCACCCCGGCCGCATCCGCCATCGGCAATGGCGCTGTGGGACTGGTCGATATCGCCATCGCACTGAAGTAAGGGAGTACCGCCGCGGCCTTTGCATTCATTCAATAATTCCAGTATTATGGAATTATTGTTGACATTCACAGGCTGCGGCGCATGGTGCCCGCGACGCCGCATTTGCACGGGACCATCACCGCATGCTGACCGCTTTCCTCATTTTCCTCGCCACCCTGACCCTGGTCATCTGGCAGCCGCGTGGCCTGGGCATCGGCTGGAGCGCCGTCATCGGCGCTTGTGTCGCCTTGCTGGCAGGCGTGATCCACTGGGGCGACATCCCCGTCGTCTGGCATATCGTGTGGAATGCCACCGGTACCTTCGTCGCCGTGATCATCATCAGCCTGTTGCTGGACGCGGCCGGCTTTTTCGAGTGGGCCGCCTTGCACGTGGCGCGCTGGGGCGGCGGCAGCGGACGCAAGCTGTTCGTGCTGCTGGTCTTGCTGGGCGCGGCGGTATCCGCCGTGTTCGCCAACGACGGCGCCGCGCTGATCCTGACGCCCATCGTCATCGCCATGCTGCGGGCGCTGAAGTTTTCCACCAGGGCCACGCTGGCTTACGTGATGGCGGCCGGCTTTATCGCCGACACGGCCAGCCTGCCGCTGGTGGTGTCGAACCTGGTGAACATCGTTTCCGCCGATTTCTTTAAGATCGGCTTTGCCGAGTACGCTGCCGTGATGGTGCCCGTCAACGTCGTCGCCGTGGCCGCCACCCTGGGCGTCTTGCTGCTCTTTTTCCGCCAGGATATCCCGCGCGACTACGATGCGTCGCAACTGAAGCGCCCGGACGCCGCCATCCGCGACTTGCCCACCTTCCGCGCCGGCTGGCTGGTGCTGGCGCTGCTGCTGGTGGGTTTTTTCTCGCAAGAAGCCCTCGGTGTTCCCATCAGCCTGATCGCCGCCGTGGGCGCCGCGCTGTTGCTGGGCGTGGCAGGCAAAGGGCATGTGATTTCCACGCGCCACGTGCTGCGCCATGCGCCGTGGCATATCGTCGTCTTTTCGCTGGGCATGTACCTGGTCGTATATGGCTTGCGCAATGCGGGTTTGACGGCTTACCTGACGGGCATGCTGAATTACTTTGCGCAATATGGCGTATGGGGCGCGGCCATGGGCACGGGCGTGCTGACGGCCTTGCTGTCGTCCGTGATGAACAATCTGCCGACGGTGTTGGTGGGCGCGCTGGCCATCGATCCCACGACGGCGCAAGGGGCCGTGCGCGAAGCGATGATCTACGCAAACGTCATCGGCAGCGACCTGGGGCCGAAGATCACGCCCATCGGCAGCCTGGCCACCTTGCTATGGCTGCATGTGCTCGACAGCAAGAATATTCACATTTCCTGGGGCTACTATTTCCGCGTTGGCATCGTGCTGACCGTGCCCGTGCTGCTGCTGACCCTGACCGCGCTGGCGCTGCGCCTTTCCTGAATTCCCTGTATGGTGGTGGCTGACAGCAACTTTTTACTGGGAAACGATGAAACTACTGCTTGTGGGCGCCACGGGTCTGGTGGGCCGCGAAGTGCTGCGCCTGGCGCTGACGGACGCGCGCGTCACTTACGTCGTGGCGCCCGTGCGACGGCCCTTGCCGGCGCATCCCAAGCTTAATGCGCCCCTCGTCGACTTCGATCACTTGCCGCCCGACGCGCCCTGGTGGCAGGCAGACGCCCTCATCTGCACCTTGGGCACGACCATGAAGGTGGCCGGCACGCGGCAGGCGTTCCGGAAAGTCGACCACGACTATCCGCTGGCCGTGGCGCGCCTGGCGCTGGCGGCCGGCACGCGCACGTATGCGCTCAATTCCGCCGCCGGCGCCAACGCCGCCTCGCGCTTCTTCTACAACCGCGTCAAGGGCGAGTTGGAACGCGACCTGGAAGCGCTGGGTTTTGACTCTCTCACGCACGTGCGCCCGGGCCTGATCGGCGGCGAGCGCGACGTGGCCCGGGCAGGCGAGGGCGCCGCCTTGCGCCTCCTGCGCGTGCTGGGTCCCGTGCTGCCGGCGCGCTGGCGCATCAATCCGGCGCCGCGCATCGCCCAAGCCTTGCTGGAGGCGGCCATCGCCGCTGCGCCAGGCCTGCATGTGGTGACGTCGGAACACTTGCTGTGAAGGGCGGCGCCGTATAATTTCTCTTCCTGTTTTTGAAAGGATAACAATGCAGACAGTACGTCCTTACCGTGCCAGCGACCGCGATAGCTGCCTGGCCCTCTTCGACGGCAACACGCCGCGCTTTTTCGACCCGTCGGAGCGCGCCGGCTTTGCCGCCTGGCTCGACACATCGACGCACCCGTATCTGGTCATCGAACGTGACGGGGACATCGTCGCCTGCGGCGGCCATGCGCTCGAGGCGGGCGGCACCGTCGCCAGCCTGTGCTGGGGCATGGTGGCGCAGGATCTGCATGGACAGGGACTGGGCCGCGCGCTGACGCAGGCGCGCCTGGACGCCATCCGTGCAATGCCTGGGGTCGCCAGCGTAAGCATGAAAACCAGCCAGCACACGCAGCGTTTTTATGCGCGCTTCGGCTTTCAACCAGTTAACGTGACGCCGGATGGCTTCGGGCCAGGCATCGACCAGTGGGATATGGTCCTGTCCCTGAAAAACAAGGAAGCTGATCGTAGCCATATCGCCGCCGTGCCGCTGGAAAAAGCGTATCGCCTGCTCAATCACGGCCCTTCCATCCTCGTCTCGGCGCGCCATGCGGGCGTTGACAACGTCATGGCCGCCGCCTGGGCCTGCGCGCTCGACTTCGCGCCACCGAAACTGACCGTGGTGCTGGACAAAGCCACGCGCACGCGCGCGCTGGTCGAAGGCAGCGGCACGTTTGTCATCCAGGTGCCGACGGCGGCGCAGCTGCAGCTGACGCACGCCGTAGGCACGCACAGCCTCGACGCGCAGCCCGATAAACTGGCGCGCGCCGGCGTGCAGCTGTTTCACATGGAAGGCTTTGATGTGCCATTCGTGGCGGGATGCTCCGCCTGGCTGGCCTGCCGTCTGATCCCCGAGCCGCACAATCAGGCGGCCTACGACCTGTTCATCGGTGAAGTGGTGGGCGCCTGGGCCGACACGCGCGTGTTCCGCGACGGGCACTGGCATTTCGAGGAGGCCGATCCATCCTGGCGCAGCCTGCACTACATTGCGGGCGGGCGCTTTTATGCGATCGGCGAGGCGCTTGATGCGCAGGCTTGATCAATCGAGGGCGATAACCCGGTCGTTTGCGCCGGGCACGCAGCCGTCGGCGATTGGTTCCCAGCCCCGGTGCACCACCACCTGCTTGCCGTCGTGGCAGATTTCCACGCGCTCGCTGGCGGGCAGGCGCTGGCGCGCGAACGCTTCCAGGCTGGCCGGCAGGCTCACTTCCAGCCGCATCGTGCCGATGGCTTCCGGCGGGTGGTCGTCCATGTGCACGAGGGGTACGAAGATCGAACCGAGCATCAGCCAGCGCGCACCCACGTCGACGGGGGCGGGCGCATACGGTGCCGCGCGCAGCCAGTTCTGGGCGCGGGCGCGCAAGTCGCTGCCCGCGGCCAGCTCGCCCCAGGCCGTGGCCAGCAATTCCACCACCCACTGATTGCAATTCTGGTATTTCAGATTGAAGGCATACGCGTTGGCGCTGTAGCGGCCCGCCAGCAACTGCTGCACGCGCACGGGGTCGAGCAGGGCGCGGCGCAGGGGCGGCACGGTTTCGGCCGGCAGTTTGACCAGCGAGATGTACCCAAGAGCCGGATTGTCCGTGCCCATGACGAAACCGGCCGTGCCCTGGTCGAAGATGCGCGGACGGCCTTCATCGCAGGCGTAGTACAGCTGGCGTGCGGACCAGCCATTGTCATTGTCGTGGCGCCAGGCCAGGGCAGCATGCGAATAGCGGATGCCGAAGCGTGCCAGGTCCAGGCCGGAACGGCTGATCAGGGCCACGCTGCCCTCGCTGGCGGCCAGTTCTTCGCGCACCACGGCGGCAAAGCGCAACAGGCGATCCTGTTCCGTGGCCGTGAGTTCCTGCGCGCGGTCGCAAAAGCGCGCCGAGGCCAGTGAAGTGCCCGCATGGGCCGCGCCAGCCAGGGCGAGTGCGGCGCAGCCGGCCAGCAGCCGCGCCAGCTTGTGCAGGGTCACACTTTGGATCAAAGGCTGACGGGACGCGTGGCCATTTCGCCGTACCAGTCGTCGGCCAGCACCAGGAAGAAGGCGGCGCGCGTGTCGTTGCGCGAAAATTCGATGCCGTAGCTGCGGTTTTGTGCATGCACCACGTCGCCTTGCGCCAGTTGTTGCTTGTCGAGCGCCGCTTGCGGCAAGTCCAGCACCAGCGGCGTTGCCGTGGCGTCCGCTTGCATCGTCAGGCGCGTCATGCCGTTGCGGCCCGGCACGGCGGCCACGTCGATGATGCGGTAGGGACCATTGGCCACCTTGTTGTCGCGCGAGGAGCTGTTGCTCGAACCGTTGAGCGAATCGGAAATACTGCCGCTCGACTGGGAGCCGGCACTGGAGGCCGATGAAACGAAGCTGTCGGCGTTGGCGTTGCAGGCCACGGTCAGAGCTGCGGCCAGGCCGAGCATGCGTAAGGAGGTAGTCAAGGCAGTTTTCCAGTGGACTGAGTAGCCGTAGCCATTACATCAATGAAAGCGGGCCGGGTCCATCCCGGCCAGCGCCATCATAGCAGATCGGCCATCAGCTGAGCAGTACCTCGATCAGGGCTTTTGCTTCGGCCGACGGCTGCGTGCGCAGCGCCTGCAGCACGGGATCGTGCTCCAGATAGGTTTGCAGCGGCGCGCTGACAGTGACGCTGGCCTGCGGCAGCGGCGAGGCAACGGGCGCCAGCGCCTTGGCCAGCAGCAGGGTGTCGCGCAAGCCTTCGGGCGGCAGCATGATGGTCGAGCCGGGCAAGGCATTGACGGCATCGGCCACCGGCAGCGGCACACCCAGCTGGCGCATCAGCGCGCGGCCGATCACTTCCAGGGTGGACGCCATCTGCGTTTCCAGCTGGGCGTACAGGCCCGGGGTCTTGTCGGCCTGGGCCAGCATATAAAAGCCGGCCACTTCATGGACGATGCCGGCGAACAGCGCCGTATCGGCATCCGTATGCGTGACGGCGCCGGCCAGCGCATGCGCCAGCGCCGCCACATGCACGGTGTGCGCCCACAGCTGGGTGGCGCGGTCGCGCAACGCTTCGTCGCGGATGCCCGCGTTCAGCTGGCGGATGACGGCCGCCGTCGCCAGCGCATACAGGTTGCGATGGCCCAGCCGTTCGACGGCGGCGCGCACGCTGGTGATGGCAGGCGCCAGTCCCGGCGCGAACAGGGCCGAGTTGGCCAGCGCCACGGCGCGCGCCGACAAGGTGGGTTCGCACAGCAGCAGCCGGCTGATGTCGGCCGAATGGCAATCCGGATTGGCCAGTTCCTTTTGCAGGAGCAGGGCCGTGTTGATACTGGTGGGAAAGGCCAGGGTTTCCGTTTCGGCGCTGGCCAGGAGTTGCGCCAAGCTGTTGAGCGTATTGACGTGCATGGGTAGTGTATAGAAAAGAGTTTGCTGTATGGAATAGCCTAACATTATCTGTCAAATTCGCCGCCTGTGCCGTTCGATGGCGCACCGTGGCGCAAGACGGCATGACTTGGCTGTGCCGTCCAGCATGTCAGTGCTTGCGTCGAACAGGCGCGGCAGCTTTACGGCAGCAGCAAAGCGTGCTGGCTGGCCGTATGGAAATCGCGCCAGACGCGGTTGATGGGGCTGTCTTCGCGGGCCGCGTACAGGCCGCAGTAGGGGTAGAGCTCATCGACCGCGGCGCGCGCGATGGCCACCAGTGCCAGCGAGCTCGCTTGCACCGAGCGCATGGCGTTCGCGTCCAGCGGCGAAGCGGCGGCCACCTGTGCCCAGCTAGCGTCGAGCACGGCATAGAAATGCGTGCGGGCGGCGGCGAAAGCGTGTTGCTTGTCGCGCAGCAAGGCAGCCACTTCCGGCACCTCCAGCAGCGGCAAGCCTAGCCCGGCATGCCGGCGATGGCGTATGCACTGCCGCGCCAATTGCAGAAAATGGCTGGCCATGCCGGCCATGTTGGCCGCCAGGGTCACATATGCCAGCGCGTAAAACGGATAGCGGTACAAGGGACCAGCGGCCGTGGCAAAGGCGGCGTCGATGGCGAAGCCGTGTTCCCTGGCCACCCATTGCCCGTCGATGCGGTAGCTGTGCGAGGCGCTGGCGCGCATGCCGATGCAGTTCCACGTCGGCACGATGTCCACCAGCGCGGCAGGTACCAGGAAGGCGCGTATGCGCGGCGCGCCCGCTTCGTCAAGCAGCGGTTGGCCGTTGGCGCGCAGCTGGGCGTTCAAGGTGAAATGAGTCGCCATCGGCGCGCCGCTGGCGTAGTCCCAGCAGCCGCTGATGCGGTAGCCGGCGCCTTCCTGCTCGGCGTAGCCGGTTGGCGCGCCGCTGCCGCCCAGGCAGACGCGGGGAGTGCCGATGATGGCGCGCGCCAGTTCCGGTGCCAGGAAGCCGGCAAACCAGCCGGCGCCGGCGCACAAGGTGAGCACCCAGCCCATGCTGCCGTCGATGGCGGCCACCGCTTCCTCCAGGCGCACCGCTTGCGGCAAGGGCAGTTCGGCGCCGCCGGCGCTGCGCGGTGCCAGCATCGTCAGCCAGCCGCGCTGGTGCAGCAGGGCCTGCTGGACCGGATGCAAAAAGCGGGCGGCGTCGGCCGCCTGCGCATGGCGCGCGATGCGGCGCGCGTCGCACTCGCTCAGGGTATCGATGGCGGCTGGTTTCATGGCAGAGTTCGACAATGGCAAAGGCGGGCATTTTCGCACAGCGCGGGGTGTACCGGGCAGTTCGCGGCCTGTACGTCGCAATCGGTGAAAATGACGACAGCGGATGGCCGGGGCGGGCCATAAGCGGGTACAGTCGCATGATCTCTTCCATGCAGAACTTATCCTGAAAGCACAAAACCATGTCCCGTCTTCCTGACCCGCAATTCGCCGAGAAAGTCCGTGCCAGTTTTGATTTGCAAAACGCCATGACCTTGATCCAGGCCAGCCTGCCCGTGGTGGCACATGGCAGCACGGAAATCCACGTGCCGCACTGGAGCGGCATCGAGCAGCAGCATGGCTTCGTGCATGGCGGCGTGGTCGGCATGATCGCGGACTCGGCCGCCGGCTACGCGGCCATGACCATGGTGCCGGACGGCGCTTCCGTGCTGACGGTGGAATACAAGATGAATTTGCTGGCGCCCGCCGATGGCGAGAAACTGATTGCGCGCGGCAAGGTGGTGCGTCCGGGCCGCACCTTGATCGTCACGCAGGCCGAAGTGTTCGCCGTCAAGGATGGCCGGGAAGCCTTGTGCGCGCTGATGCAGCAAACCATCATAGTGATGCACGGCAAGTCGGAAAAGACTTGATCCGTGCACCACGGCACGCGATTCAGCCGGCTTTTGCCAGGCCTTCCGCTTCCCAAGCAGCTTTGACGCTGTCGCGCTGGGCCATTCTGCCCAGGAATGCCTGTACATTGGCCAGCGCGGACAAATCCACGCCCAGGCCTGGCGCCCAGCCCGTGATGACGAACAGATAGGCGTCGGCCACGGTAAAGGTGTCGCCGGTCAGGTAGGGCTGGCCTTCCAGGCGGCTGTCCACCCACTTGTATTTCTTGCCCAGTTGCTCATTGAACAAGGCCTTGGTGGCGGCGTCGTAGCGGGGATCGAACAGGGGACTGAACGATTTGTGCAGCTCGGACGTGATGTAGTTCTGCCATTCCAGCACCCTGTAGCGGGCAAAGTTGCCCACGGGCGGCAGCAGATCCTGCCTGCCCGCCTGTTCGGCGAGGTACTGGGCGATGACGGGGCCTTCGCTCAAGGTAGTTCCATCGTCGAGCGCCAGCAGCGGCACCTGGCCTTTCGGGTTGAGCTCGTAGTAATTGCCGTCTTCCTGCGTCCGGTGCCGGCCCAGGTCGACCTTGACCAGGGTGAACGGCGTGCCCGTTTCGCGCAGGATGATGTGCGGTGCCTGCGAGCAGGCGCCCGGCGAGTAAAAGAGTTTCATGGCGATCCTTGAACAGGTGGGAAAGAAGCCACTATAGTCCTGCGCCGCCGCACGGTAAACGTGTGTTCGTGTGGTCACACTTTCTGCCCGGTGAAGGATTGCGCTGGCTCAAACCACGGGATAGCGCAAGGTGTCGAGCAGCAAGGTAAACGCGGGCGCAACGACGACGGCCATGCGGAAATCGGGGCCGATGGGCATGGCGATCATGTCCTTGGCCACTTGCTCGCCCAGGCGCACGCCCGCGTCGCAGCGCGCGGCCACGATATCGGTCATGCCGTTGTCGACGACTTCGATGTTAATATCCGGAAAGTTCGGCAGCAAGCGGGCGATGGCCGGCTGCAATACCGTCAGCGCCGAGTGTTCTCCCGCGCTGATGCGGATGTTGCCGGCCGGCTTGTCGCGCCGGGCGCTGCGCGTGGTGCGCACCGTCTGGCTCAGCGCCGATTGCGACACGCCCAGCTTGGCTGCCGCCCTGGTAAAACTGCCTTCGCGGGCCACGGCTACGAAGGCGAGAATGTCGTTGAAGTTGGTTTGTGCCATGTTGTCACCTTTCAGTCATTCATCACGCTGCGTTATGCTGTTATTCTGCAAGCATCTCCCTGCCATGTGGCCGGACTATCGCCTGATGAAAACTTTTCTTTGCTCACTACTGGGTTTTGTCCTTGCCAGCGTCATCGCATGGGGCGCCCTGTTGCTGTGGGGCGGCCTGGTCTTGCAACTGCCGCCCGGCGACAGTTATTGGGACCGCACACCGTATGCGGCCGACATTTTCCTGGCTTGCTGGCCATGCCTTGCCATCGGAGCGGCAATGCTGGCGGCTCGGCTGGTCCGTTGATCCCTGCTCTGTGCAATTCATTAGCCTAGCTACTAAGTTCACGCAGGCTTTAGCATCTGTTCATGGTAATGCGTTAGCCTTACAGTGGCGGTATGAAAAATCTTCCCGCTAACTCCGCCGCGCCGCACAAGGCGGCCATTCTCGCCATCATCCTTGTCAGCTATGTGATGATCGTGCTCGATACGTCCATCGTGCTGACGGGCTTGTCAAAAATACACCATGACCTGGGCTTTACAGATACGGGCCTGGCCTGGGTGCAAAGCGCCTACACCTTGACGTTTGGCGGCTTGCTGTTGCTGGCCGCGCGTGCCGCCCATCCTGGCACCATCCACCCTGGCTTTGCTGCAAACCACGTTTGCGGAGGGGCGCGAGCGCACGCGGGCCATCGCCCTGTACAGCGCCGTGGCCGGCATTGCCGCCAGCGTGGGCATGGTGCTGGGCGGCGTGCTGGCTGAATGGCTGTCGTGGCGCGTGGGTTTCTTCATCAACCTGCCTATCGGCGCCGCCATGCTGGTGGCGGCGCGCCGCTACATCGCCGAGAATAAAACCGCCCGTGGCCGCTTCGACGTGGCCTGCGCCGTCAGTTCCACTCTTGGCATGACGGCCCTCGTGTACGGCTTGATCCGCTCGGCTGGCGCCGGCTGGGGCGATGCCCTGACGCAAGGAACCCTGGAGGCGGACGGGTCTGGCTTTCCTGCCCATGACCCTGGTCAACTTCGGCGCTGGCGGCACTGGTGGCCGTGGGCAGCGCGGCCGTCATGCTGGCGCCGGCCTTGCTGCTGGTGCTGTCATGCCGCCGCAGCAGCTGACCACTCGCGCAGCAATTGTCCGAACGCATCGGCCTCCGCCGTCGTGCTGGCGGTGCGCCAGAGCAGCTGGAACTGGGCTGCGGGCAGGACGGGCAAGCCATGCTGGCCATCGATGACCACCATGCCCGCCTCCAGGTCGCCTTGCGGCAGGGCCGTGATCGCCAGCCCGGCCAGTACGGCGGCGCGCAAACCCTGCCGGCTGGCGTGGCAAAGCTTGCGCTGGTACAAGGTTTTGGCGCCGTGATGCTGTATGGCGGCGTGGCCGCCTGCCGGGCTGCCGGTGCGCTGAAATCCGGGAGCAGGGGAGGCTATAATCTGGGCACGTTGGCAAGTGTTGCCTAACGTCATTACGAGGCCGCCCATGCATAAACTGATTTCTGAACTCACCCGCTTGTATCTGTTCGATGAACAGCAGCACTATCTGGAGGCGGATGGCGGCGCGCAGCCGCTGACGCCGGCCGTGCTGGCGCGCCATCTGTCGGGCGAGCAGACGGTGGCGGTGCAACTCGTGACCGAGGGCGGCCTGACGCGTGCGCTGGTGCTGGAGTTTGGCGGCAAGGGCGGCGGCGAAGCGCACTGGAGCGCGCTATGCACGATTGCCAATGCCGTGCAGCACGAGCTGGACTTGCCGGCGCCCGCCGTCAGCATCTCGGGCACGGCATTCCAGTTATGGCTGTCGCTGGCCACGCCCGTGCCCGTCGCCCAGGCGCGCCAGTTCGTGCAACTGCTGCGTTCAACCTTTTTACCTGCCTCGACCGACATCCTTGCCGCAGCACCCCCCGCTGACGTGGAGCAGGTGGCGCTGCCGCCATGCTTGCAGCCATCGGGCAAGTGGGCCGCCTTCATCCACCCCAGCATGGGCGCCGCCTTCGTCGATGAACCGGGCCTGGACATGCCGCCGCCGCCAGCGGCCCAGCTGGGTTTCCTGGAAAGCTTGCGCAGCATCAACCCGGCCCAGTTCGCGCAGGCGCTGGCGAAGTTGCAGGGACATGCGGGGCTGGCTGTCGCCGTGCCCGCTCCCGTCGTTGCCGCATTGCCAGTGGCAACGTCCGCCACTGCGCCGGGCTTGCTGCTGCAGGACGCCACACTGGAAGACATCGTGAACTGGCTGCATGCGCGCAATATCGAGCCGACCTTGCGGCACCGGCTTACCGATTGAACTGGCCGATTGATTGCGCAGCCAAGAGCGGCCAGTCGAGAATACTGCATTGTACGAATCGGGGAAGCAAGCGTGAACGCAATATTTGAACAGTCGGTTTGCGTTAGGCGTTTTTTCCGTGTGCTGTGCCTTGGATTGACCTGCGTGTCGACGCATTCTTCGCTGCATGCGCAAGGAACTGCTGGCCGGCCAATCGAGAATTTCATTTCCCCACCTCGCTTGTTTCCCTCGGAAGGAGCGTTGCGGGCGGCATATGAGCCTTTGCTGGCATTCGACCGGATATCAGGCAAGGTGATGGGGGAAATACGGGCGGATTTATCACCCTGTCCCCCTCGGCAAGACGAAACCGCGTGTGGCATCCCCATTCGCTGGTACTACAAGGTTAGCCGTACGGAAGTGGAAGAAGGTACAGCCCAGCCCAACCTGCCCATGACTGGCTACAATCCCACGCGGCGTAAAAGTGGCACGCATGTCGGCATGTTCTGGGCCAGGGGTGCTGACTTTCCGGGGGAAGTCCACGTTCAGCCAGGCGCGGCCGTTGACGTTTGACCTGCAACACAACGGTGTAGATGTTTTCTCAACTTGGAACGGCAATATTGCAATGCGATAGAGTCAAAATGCGAACCTTAATAAATGAAGATTGAAATTCGACGCGCCGAGTTCACAGAACGCCAGATAGTCAGAAACTTGATGGAACTGTATCAGCACGATTTTTCCGAGCTTGACGGCACAGATTTGGACGAACATGGTCAATACGGTTATTACGACTTAGACTGCTTTTGGATAAACCCTACGTGGTCAGCGTATGTCATGAAGGTCGACAATAGGTGGGCAGGCTTTGTTTTGACAAACGATGAGGTCCAGATCCAGGGAAATACGCATGCAATCGTAGAGTTCTTCGTCGTTCGCAAGTACCGACGTCAAGGACTAGGCAGGATGGCTGCGGAAACCATCATGACGATGTTCCCGGCCAAATGGGAGGTTAGTGTCATTGAAGAAAACCCTGCTGCGCGGCACTTTTGGGAAACACTCATCAATACAGCCTGGCCGGGCAGGCATCAGTTAGCCGTCTTCGACAATGAGCAATGGCAGGGGCCGATATTTTCGGTCGACACGCACGTAACAACGCCATCGGATTCAGTCGAGTAACGGCACTGATATAGTCGAGCCAAAGATACCTTCAGACGACAGCAAGCGGCCAGAAACAGACTTGCAGTATAAATCGGGAAATACACCTTATCATTCAAAGCAAGAAATTTCCTTATCCGTCATGTTGTCTACAGCGACCTCCCTGCACTGACGACTTTGTTAAACGCCCCTGATGTGCGTGGAGAATACTTGACGAATGCGATACATTCGCCAATTGAACTAGAGCGCAACCTCAATGCCGACGGCATGGTAAGCGATGCCCTGGTATGGTTTGTGATTGTTGAACCGCCCGGCGGCACTGTCATCGGAACGATTTGGCACTTCAAGGCAGTGCCCTACTTTAATGCGCGCGAGATTGGCTATACCCTGTCGAATGAGTACCGTGGCCGGGGTTTTGTCACGGAGGCTGTGCGGCTGCTGGTGCGTTACTTGTTCGATTCCACCCTGGTCAACCGACTAGAGATTCGTCTGGACACGCGCAATGAGGCATCGGAAAAGGTGGCGATTAAAAGCGGCTTTCAGAAAGAGGGGATATCACGCGGTGCCAATTTCGTGCGTGGTCAATATGTCGATATGAATGTGTATGCACTATTGCGGGGTGAGGTGGGCAGCTGAAGGCTCTGCCCGTACATTCGCTGAGTGGCCGCTTCCGGCAGCCGATGGCCGTCATTTGAAAAAAGAAAAGTGTGGAAAAGAACGTTCGTCAAATGCGGGGGGCATGCCATTGCGGAACAGTACAATTTCATGTCCGGCTCACCGACGAGCTGAATACCGCGCGGCGTTGCAATTGCTCATATTGCCGAATGCGTGGAGCGATCGCAGTCTCAGCGGCGCTAAGGGACGTCGAAATCATTGCCGGAGAGTAGTCGCTGACCGTTTACCAGTTCAACACGATGCAAGCAAAGCACTATTTCTGCTCAAAGTGTGGGATCTACACGCACCATCAGCGCCGGTCTAATCCGTATCAATACGGGATAAATGCGGCTTGCCTGGACGGAATCAGTCCATTTGACTTTGAAGAAATACCGATGAATGAAGGGTGCATTCATCCCAATGATAAAGTTGCAGGGAGCGGTCTCAGCATTGCTGGATACCTACGATTCTTGCCTAACAAGAACCACGAAGATAAGTGAGCTGCCATCCTAATTTTGATGGGCAATTTTCCACACCCAGTCCTACGGAAACGTAGTGCTGATAGGCGCGGGAACTTCCGCTTCTGGGCGGAAGCGGACACTACACTGCAGTCGCAGCGTTCAGCCACCTTTCTCTCTTTCGCTGGCGTGCGGCCTGTGGCATACGTGTCCATGGCGGCGTCCCATGTCAGCGGCATCCTGAAATTAAGGCGCCATTTCGTTTGCCAAGGTCAAAACCAGCTGCTCCGCCCCCATTTCCCGCGCCAGCGGCGCGCCCTGGCCGGCCCATTGCGCGGCAAATTCGCTGTCGCCGTGCTGGCTTGCCAGCGCGTTCAATTGTTTGGCGGCATCGTAGGCGACGGGGTAGGCGGCCGGCGGCGGGCTGCCTGGCGCTTCGCCGTGTTCGATCAAACGGTTCAGCATGCCGCGCGCCAGGCGGCCCGAGAGCACGCTGGTCAGGCGGGTGGCCGCCGCCCGCCCGCTTTTCAGCTTGGCGCGGTAGTCCGCATTGGCCGACGATTCCGGGCACAGCACGAACGCCGTGCCCAGTTGGGCGGCCACGGCGCCCAGGTCCAGCGCGGCGCGGATGCCTAGGCCATCCATGATGCCGCCGGCGGCGATGAGGGGCAGGGCGGTGCGGCCCGCCAACAGACGCAGCAGCACTGACGTGCTGTGACGCTCGTCCGGCGCTTGCGGATCGAAGACGCCGCGATGGCCGCCCGCTTCCACGCCTTGCGCCACGATGGCGTCGACACCCGCCTGTTCGATCAGGGCCGCTTCGCGCAGATTGGTGGCCGTCGCCATTGTGTAGATGCCGGCCTGGCGCAGGGTGGCGATTTGCTGTGTCGTCGGCAAGCCGAAATGAAAGCTGACGACGGCGGGGCGCTGTTCCAGCAACAGGGCGAATGCCGGTTCATCGCCGATAAAGGTTGTATAGATCTCGTCGAGTTCCACCGGCAAGGCCGCACCCAGCTCCGCAAACAGGGGTGCCAGATGGGCCAGCCAAGCGGCTTCGCGCCGCGCATCCCTCACCGCCGGCGCATGGCAAAACACATTCACATTAAAGGGGCCGTCGGTCAGCGCGCGCGTGTCGGCTATCACTTGGCGCGCCTGCGCCACGGTGCCCGCTCCGATAGCCAGCGAACCGAGGCCGCCCGCATTCGAGACAACGGCGGCCAGGCGCGGCGTGGAGACGCCCGCCATCGGCGCCTGGATGATGGGGTACCGCAAGCCGAGGCGGTCGAGGAAGCGCTGGGACGAGGTCATGCTGTTTCCTTCATGAAGTTGAGGATGCCGTGTCGTACGCATATTCGTATTCTTATTTTGAGAATATAATATCACAATCATTTCAAAAGAAAGAACATGATGGATATGGAGTCATTGACGATTTTTTGTGCCGTGGCCAGTGAACTGAGCGTCACCCAGGCCGCAGCGCGGCTGGGCCGCGCGCCGTCCAGCGTCACCACGCGCATTCAGCAGCTGGAAGCCGATATCGGCGCCGAATTGTTCGTGCGCACCAACAAGCGAATGGCCCTGACGGCGGCGGGCGAGCGCTTTCTCGAGTATGCACAGCGCCTGCTGGCGCTGGCGGAAGAGGCCAGGCATGTTGTCACTGGCGGGCGCGAGGGTGGCACCTTGCGCGTCGGCAGCATGGAAAGTACGGCGGCCAGCCGCCTGCCGGCGCTGCTGGCCGCGTATCACGCCCGCTATCCGGCGACGCGCCTGGCGCTGAGCACGGGGCCATCGCGGCCCCTGATCGAGCAGGTGCGCACGGGCTTGCTCGACTGCGCTTTTGTTGCCTTGCTGCCATCGTTCGGCGGCGTTGCCGCCTTGGTGGAGCTGGGCTTGGCATCGGCAGCCGTGTGGCGCGAGGAACTGTGTTTGCTGCTGCCGGCCAGCGAAACGCAGGCGCGCCGCGCCGTGGATGTGCGCACGCGCTCGCTGGCGGCCTTCCCGCAGGGCTGCACCTACCGCGGCATCGCCGAAGAGGTGCTGGGCGTGGCCGGCAGCACGCAATGGCGGGTGCAAGAAATGAGTTCGTATCACACCATGATCGCCTGCGTGGCGGCCGGCGCCTGCGTGACCTTGTTGCCGGCCAGCGTGCTGGCGCTGTCCGATGCGCCGGCTACCCTGAAGACGCTTTCCGTAGGGCAAGCCGACACTCTGCTGGTGTGGCGCGCGGGATTCGACGTGCCCGCCTTTCAACACTTGCTGGCGCAAGTGGGCGAGATGGCGCCGTGAACGCGCCGGCAAGGCTGCGCGCGGCCATCGCAGGGGCGGCCATCCTCGCCATCGGCATGGGCTTCGGCCGCTTCGCCTTCACGGCCAACTATGCCGGTTACTTGCTGGGCGCCATCCCGGCCATGCGTGCGCAGGCCCACAGCGCGCACCGCCCGCACCCGCTGCGTCGACGCTGGCACCGGAGGCACCGGCTACACGAGCGCCTCGGCACGCGCCAGGCGTGGCGCTGCCCGTGCTGGCGCCCTTGGCCGCCGGCGATCTGCTCAGCGACATCCTCGGCGGCGGCACGTTTGTCGGCAAGGTGACCATCGCCATGCCGGCCGCGCAGCGGGCCGCCGGCAAAGCGGGCGCCCGCATGATGGCCATCATGACGGTGGTGTATGGCGTGGGCCAGATCATCGGCCCCGTGCTGGCGGGCAGCCTGTATGCGCAATCGCACAGTTTCAACAGCGCACTATTGGCGGCGGCCGGCGCGTTGCTGCTGGCTATTGCCGTGAGCCTGCGCTTGTAAAAATCAGAGATCGAATGCGCAGCGCATGAAGTCGCCCCGCAGCGCGTTGATCCTGGCGAAATCGCGTGTGTAGTACAGCTTGTTCGTCAGCAGCAGCGCATAGCGGCCGCGCCGGGGGCTGAGCCACAGGGCGGTGCCGGTGAAGCCCAGATGGCACCAGACGTCGTCTTCGGGCCTGGTGCCCGC
This sequence comes from Janthinobacterium sp. DSP2-3-3, assembly GCF_049897325.1. NCBI lineage: Bacteria > Pseudomonadati > Pseudomonadota > Betaproteobacteria > Burkholderiales > Oxalobacteraceae > Janthinobacterium > Janthinobacterium sp. DSP2-3-3. The sequence goes on from NZ_JAFCWA010000014.1 coordinate 46,518, forward strand.
CGCCGGGTGCCAGAACAGGCCGCGCGAGGGAGTCAGGGCACCGGTCTGCACCGTCAGCGAGGCGCGCACCCAGTCGGCGTCCAACACCTCGCCGTGGCGTCCCGCTTGCGGCGCCAGCATTGCCAGCAGGAAGCGCTGCAGGTCGGGTACGTTCGAAAACAGCCCGGAGATGCCGCACACGCCGCCCAGCAGCCGGGTCGAAAAATCATGCGTCACGCCGGAAAGGTGCGCGCCCGCCTGCTCGCAATACTCGGTGGGCGCGACCTGCATGCCATGCGCAGCTGCCAGCGGGCCAAAGCCCGTGGCGGCCATGCCCAGCGGCCGCAGGACATGCTCGGCCAGGGCCTGGTCCAGGGGCAGGCCCAGCAGCCGCTCAATGACCAGGCCGAGGATCAGTGCCGCGCGGTCCGTGTATTCGACGGCCTGGCCCGGCGTGCCTTCCAGCGGTTCGCGCAGCACGCCGCGCACGATATCGTCGTACACCTCGCCATAGCTGGCGCGCAGGCGGGCGCGCAGCGGCAAGCCGGCCGTATGGGTGAGCAGCTGGAACATGGTGATGGGCGCCAGCGCATGGCCAGCCGTGCCGGGCAGCACGTCGGCCAGGCAGCTGTCCAGGCGCAGGCGATTGCGGCGCACCAGCCAGCCCGTCAGCGACCATACGCTGATGATCTTGGTCAGCGAAGCGATGTCGAACAAGGTGTCGACTTGCATCGCGGCACTGGCGGGCTCGGGCGTGAGCCGTCCGGCCGCGCCTGCCACGCTGTGATGGATGGTGCCCATGGCCCAGGCCGCGCCTGGGAAAATGTGTTCCTGCACGCCGGCCTGCACCAGCTCTGCCAGTTGGCCGCCCGGCGCGGCCGGATCGTCTGTTATCTGCATGCTCATCGTGATGTTGTTTTCAGCTCATGTTCTGGCGCTGCCACCCCCAGCCAGCGCGCCACCGATAGCGCCACCCACAGTCCCTCGTCCAAGGGCAGGTCGTGGCCCGCGTCGCGGTGAATCAGGCAGTCCGCCTGCCAGGCGCGCGCCAGTTGCTGCGAGCAGCGGTGGTCGACCAATTGATCTTGCGCGCCGGCAATCACCAGCACGGGCATGGCGGGGCGGCTGGAGGGGGCGCGGTAGCGGGCGGCCGACAGCAGCTGGCGCAGCGCGTTGCGCCGGCTGACGGGGTATTCCTGCTGATATGCACGCCAGTCGGCCAGCAGCGCGGGGTTGCCTTGTGCATATCGGCGGCTGGTCAGGCGCAGGATCAGCGCTTCCTGGCTGTGTGCATCGCCCAGCAGCAGCTGGCGCAGCAGGGCAGCGTAGTTTTGCCAGCGCAGGCGCCGGTAAAACGGACTGTACGGCCGCATGCTGGTGTTGAGCAGCACGCAGCGGGCAATTTCCTGCGGGTAGCGACTGGCCCATTCCACGGCCACCATGCCGCCCAGCGACAGGGCCAGCAAGTGGTACGGGGCAGCGATGCCGCGCGCCAGCATTTCCTGACGGCAGGCTTCCACCATGTCTGCCACGCGGGTGGCGCTGTCCTGCGCATGGCGCCTGCCATTGCCGGGCAAGTCGGGCGTGATGATGCTGGCGCCGGGCAAGGCGCGCGCGAGGCTGGCGGGAAACTCGCCCCAGTGGCGCTGTTCGCGCATCAGGCCGCGCAATAAAATCCAGGTGGGCGTCGTCATGATTCGTACCATTGCATGAGCGCGCGCCGGCGCTGCGCCTTGCGCAGCAAGCCTTCCGGCATCCAGCGGCCGTGGCTGCTGGCGGCGCGCATGAGGAAATCGAACCACACCAGGTGCCGCCGCAGCACGCGCTGCAAGCGGTGCGCAGCCGTGGGGTTGAAGATGCTGACCCGGTTGAACAACTGGCGCGGGTTTTTCTTGACCCACAGCCACGAGCCCATTTCCAGGGTCAGCGGCAGGAACACGCGCCCGCTGTAACTGGTGCCGTTCAGGTACAGATAGTCCCACAGGTCGCCATGCGTGCGGTACTGGCGGCTTTGCGGCTCGAACACATAGTTGTGGTTGGGGTAGCTTTGGCTGAACAGCTCTTCCAGCGCGCCGATCTCGGCCAGGTGTTTGATCGGCACCTTGGTATGTGCATGGGGAAACCAGATGCGGTCGCGCAAGCCGAAACCGGAATGACAATCGAGGGCGATGCTGAACTGGCGCGACAGCAATTCGCGCTCGACGAGGTTGCACACGGCTTGGCTTTCCAGTTCCATCGGTCCCCCGGCCGCGCCACGGTACCAGGGCAGGCGGGCGCTGTAGCGCTGTCCGCCCAGCATGAACGGCACTTTTTCGCGCGCGCTGAGCGGTGCGTTGCGCATCAGGTCCACGCCGCGCGGATTGCAGCGCGTGGCTTGCCACATGCCGCCCGGATTGACCAAGGGCATGAACACGAGGCGCATGCTTTCCAGCTGCTGATGCAGGGTGGCGTCCCAGCGCAGGCGCGCGATCAGGCTTTCCAGGAAGGACAGGAGCACTTGCGTGCCGATGCGTTCGAGGCCGTGGATGCCGCCAAAAAAGCCCAGCACGGGCACGTCAGGGCTGGGGTTGCCCAGCGCGATTGTGTACACGGGAAATTCGCGCCCATCCATGGCGATGCTGCAGGGCGCGGCCACTTCCAGGTGGCTGCCACCCTCGTCGATGAGGCGTTTCAACATGACCAGCTCGGGCAGATTCTTTTCGATCATCAGGCGTCTGAAAGGGAAAGTGACAGTCAGTGTAGCCGAAATAACTGCCGCACCAGACGTCCCGCATGGCGAAATATATGGATGGCAAGCATGTCACGAAGCCGTCATTTTTTCTGTGTAGGCTATTGCAGTTGACGCAAGAATTGTTACTTGGCAATGCCTCATTTCCACGCAGTTCCACCCTCACACGATAGCGACACGATAGCGATATGACAGGCAGCCCGGCATCCGTCCATGTGCTCGCGCTGGCGGGATACCTGGTTCTGCTGGGCTTCCTGACCGCGGTGGGGCCAGTGCGGGCGCAGTCGGCCGAGGGTTCCGTGCTGCAGTTCGACATTGCCGCGCAAAACCTCGGCGATGCGCTCGACCTGTACAGCCGCCGCACGGGCATCGCCGTGCTGATGGATCAGCGCTACGCGCAGCGTCAGTCGGCCGCCGTACGCGGCGCGTATGCGGCAGGCGCGGCCCTGCAAGTCTTGCTGGAGGGCACGGGGCTGCTATCGCGCCTGTCCGACGCGCAAGCCGTCATCGTGTATGCCCCTGCCGGCACTCCGGCTGCAGCGGCGGCGGACTTGCCGCCGGCCGCCGTCGTGGCCGCCGCCGACATCCCCGGCGCCCTGCAGGGCGGCAGCGACCATGCGGCCTATGTGAGCCGGCTGCAGCATATGCTGCTGGGGCTGCTGTGCCGCGCGGCGCAGACGCGTCCCGGCGGCTACCGCCTGGCCCTGCAGCTGTATCTGAACCGCGCCGGGGTGGTGGACCGCGTGCACTTGCTTGACAGCACGGGACTGCGCGCGCGCGACACGGCCATCGCGCGCGTGGTGCTGGGCATGCGCGTGGGCGCGCCGCCGCTGCCTTCGATGCCGCAGCCCGTCTCCATCCTGCTGCTGCCGCAAGGGCCGGGCAGCGAAGTCGATTGCGCCGCCAGCGCGCCGGGTAGGACCGCCCCATGAGCATGCCCGACCTGCGCACCAAGCTCAAACGCCACCTCAGTTCGCGCTACGCCGTGCTGCGCTGGCGCCTCGAACGCGTGGTCGGCTGCAAGCACAATGCGGCCGATGCGCTGCAGGAAACCTGGTTGCGGCTCGAAGCGATGGTGGCACCTGGCCCCGCCGCCGCGCCCATCCACAATCCCGACGCCTATCTGCTGCGCATGGCGGCCAATATCGCCACCGATGCCTACCGCCGCGACCACATCATCGTCACCGAGCGCGAACGCGAAGAGCTGATGCACATGGCCGACGAGATTGGCGACGACATCAGCGATCCCGCGCGCATCGTCTCGGCGCGTCTCGACGTGCAGGCGCTCGACGTGGCGCTGGCGGGCCTGTCGCCACGCCGCCGCGCCATCCTGACGGCGGCGCGCATCGATGGCATGCTCAACGCGGAGATTGCCGAGCGCTTCGGCATTTCCGTGGCGATGGTGAAGAAAGAATTGCAGGCCGCCATGCAACACTGTAAAACGTGCATGGCCGACGCCGAGGCCGCCCAGCGCAGCGATGTGTCGGGCCGCCGTAAATATTGATGAATCCCATGACTGCTCCTGACCGCGATCCACGCTTTTCTGACCATACCGACACCGCCATCGGCCAGCAAGCCGCTGCCTGGTGGGCGCGGCTGCGTTCCGACGATTTTACGCAAGCCGACGCCGACGCCTTGCGCGCCTGGTGCGCGCGCAGCCCCGACCATGCGCGCGCCTGGCGCGAACTCAAACAAGTGTGGCAGGCGCTCGATCCAGCGTTGACCCATGCCGCCGCCGCTGCGCCACAGCGGGCGAACGTGCTGGCGTTTCCCGTCCGGCCGGGGCGGCGTGCTTTTCTGGGCGGCGCGCTGGCGGCCGGCGTGGCCGTGCTGGCGCTGCGTCCACCGCTGGGGGCCTGGCCTTCGCTGCAAGAGTTGAGCGCTGACTACCGCACGGGTACGGGCGAGCAGCGGCAAGTGGCGCTGTCGCAACAGATGACGGTGCAGATGAATACGCAGACGCGCATCAATGTGCGGGCGCCGGAAGCTATCGAACTGCTGGGCGGCGAGGCGGAAATCCTGGCCAGCGGCGCGCGCCAGCCCGTGACGGTGCTGGCGGGAGCGGGGCGCTTGCTGGCGCAGTCGGCTCGCTTCAATGTGCGTCACACGGACGACGTCGTTTGCGTGACTTGCCTGGCGGGCGCCGTGGACGTGCTGTGGCAACAGCGGCGCCAGACCCTCGATGCAGGGCAGCAACTGGTGTACGACGACCGGAGCGCGCAGGCGGCCACGGCCGCGCCGACGCAGGAGGCGAGCGCCTGGCGCACGGGTGCGCTGTCGTTTGTCGGCAAACCGCTATCCCAGGTAGTCGATGAAATCAACCGCTACCGGCCCGGCCGGGTGCTGCTGCGCAATCCCGAACTGGGCCGCCGCCTGGTGCGCATGCGCTTTTCCATCGGGCAAACCGATGGCGCGCTGGCGATGATACGCGACCTGTATGGAGCGCAAATGACCAGCTTGCCAGGCGGCATCGTGCTGCTCAGCTGATTCCGGGTTTCTCTGCCGGGGCTGGTCAAAAATATTTTTCAAAAAACATTATCCCTTCCGCCATCGAGCTACGTCATGGAGGCATGGACGCCTGCGCCACCGCCAGGCTCCGTTCCCTACTCTCTAGCCAGGAAACCATTGCCATGACCAAGCTTCACACTGCCCAGCGCCCAGTCCCGAACGTTGACACGGGCGCGCAGCGGTCCTCCACGCTGGGCAGCCGCTTGCGGCTCACGCCGCTCGCTTACGCACTGACCACGATGCTGATGGCGGGCGCCTTTACCACGCCGGCGCGCGCGCAGCAGGCGTTCAGCGGCGGCTGGTTCGCGGCCAAGGGCGCGGCGCAAAATACGGCGGCCAGCTCGGGCCGCTTGCCGAATGGTCAGCCGCTGCCGCTGGGCAGCCGCCCCGAGGGCCAGCAAGCGAATCAGCAACTGCAGCGCTCGCTCAACAACTTGAACCTGGCCGCGCGCGCCATTGCCGCGCAGCAAGCGGCAATGGCGCAGGCGCGCCAGCAGGCCGCTGGCGACCCCAGCGTGCCAAATGGGCTGGCGCAGGGCGGCTTGCAGGTCGACACCAACAGCCTGACGGCCGGCTGGCTCAACGCCCAGGCGCCCGTGCAGACGGTGGCGGCGGGCAAGATGGCCGTGGTGGTGCGGCAGACGGCGGACAAGGCCATTCTGAACTGGGAAACGTTTAACGTCGGCAAGGATACGACCCTGACGTTCCAGCAACAAAAAGACTGGGCCGTACTGAACCGCGTCAACGACCCGCAATCACGTCCCAGCCAGATCCAGGGCCAGATCAGGGCCGACGGCACGGTGCTGCTCGTCAACCGCAACGGCATTGTGTTTACCGGCACGAGCCAGGTCGACACGCGCAGCCTGGTGGCGGCCGCGGCTCGCGTCAGCGATACCCAATTCCAGAAGAACGGCATCCACAGCTCCGGCACGGCCGGCGCCACGACGTTCACCGATGCGGCCGGCAAGGTGCAGGTGCAGGCGGGCGCGCGTATCGCCAGCAATGCGCCCAAGGGCAGCACGGAAGGCGGCGGCTATGTGATGCTGCTGGGTAAGGAAGTCCACAATGCGGGCGAGATCAGCACGCCCAAAGGCCAGGCCCTGCTGGCCGCCGGCGACAGCTTTAATATTAAAAAAGGCGTGGGCACCGATGGCAACCCGCTGTCGAGCACGCGCGGCAGCGAAGTCACGCCGCAGTTCGCGGCTGGCAGCACGGCGGGCAAGGTCGTCAACACGGGCTTGATCCAGGCGCGCGAAGGCGACATCACCCTGGCCGGGCGCGAAGTGCGCCAGGATGGCGTCGTGATCGCGTCCACCACCACGGCCACGCGCGGCACCATTCACCTGAATGCGCTGGGCAGTGACGCGGCCGTCACCGTGGGACGCGGCGCCACAACGGCCATCCTGGTCGAAGACGACGGCAAGACCACGGCGCTCGACAGCCAGCGCGACGCCATGCGCGGCCCGGCCGTGACGTCGACGGAAAATATTCTCGCCGTGAACGACCGCCGCGACCAGTCGCGCATCGAGATCGGCAGCGCCGGCACGGTGGAATTCCTCGGCGATTCCCTGACCCTGGCCACGGGCGGCCAGATCGCCGTCAACGCCGCCAGCCGCAGCCTTGTGCGCGACGGCGCCCAGCTCGACGTCTCCGGCGCCGTGGGCGTCAAGGTTGCCATGGCGGCCAACAATGTCGAAATCAACGTGCAGGGCAACGAGCAGCGCGATGCGCCCGTGAACCGCGACGGCAAAGCCTTGATCAACAACAATATCTGGGTCGACCGCCGCAAGCTGGTGTTTGTACCGAAGGGCACGAACGGCTATGACAGCGACCGCTGGTACACGGCCGGCGGCTTGCTGGAAGTGGCCGGTTACCTGGGCACGCAGGGCCATTCCGTCAGCGAGTGGATGGCGCAGGGCGGCACCGTCACCTTCGGCGGCAAGGATGTCGTCACGCAAGCCGGCTCCAGCATCAACCTGTCGGGTGGCACCCTGGATGTGCAAACGGGCGCACTGCGCCAGACTTGGCTGAAAAGCGCCGATGGCAAGCTGGTTGAAGCGGGCAGCGCGCCCGCCGACTTGCCGTATGCGGGCGTGTACAAGGGTTACGAGGAAGAGCATGCGCGCTGGGGCAAGGAGGCCAGCGCGTTCTACGCCAGTCCATTGATCGCCGCGCAGCAGCGGCTGGAAAACGGCTACACGGTGGGCCGCGACGCCGGCAAGCTGGTGATCGCCACCGGGTCGGCCGTGCTGGAAGGGGGCATCGCGGGCGACGTTTTCCAGGGCGAGCGCCAGATACAGGCGCCGCAGGCGCTGCTCGACGGCTACCAGCAGTCGCCACTGGCGGCCGCGCAGCGGGGGCAGTTGATCGTTGGCCAGTATCAGCCGATGTTCGACAAGCGCACGGGCGTGCTGCAGCATGCGCTGTCGGCCGTCATGGACGAGGTGCGCTTGACGCGCGTGCAGGACGGCATCGCCGCCGGCCTCGAGGTGGCGGACGTGCTTGCAGTGGAACGCCAGGGCAAGCTGCTGCTCGATACCAACTTGCTGAACGAACAACAGCTGGGCGCCATCCGCATCGCCGCGAAAGGCGCGATCACGGTCGACAGCGCGCTGCAGGTGGCCGACGGCGGCAATATCACCCTGTACGGCACGGACGTGGCGCTGAACGCCAGCCTGCGCAGCCATGGCGGCAGCATTGCGGCCGGCAATGTGCTGAACCAGATCGGTGCGGCGGGCATGGCTGACACCTTCGTCATTCCGGGCGGACCCGCCGGCAAGCTGGTGCTGACCGATGGCGTGAGCCTGGACACCAGCGGCTTGCTGGCCAATGTGCTGCGCGACCCGCTGGCCGCCGCCGGCTTGCCGTACCTGAACGGTGGCAGCGTTTCCCTGCGCGCGGTTGGCGACGTGCGCATCGGCAATGGCAGCCTGATCGACGTGAGCTCGGGCGCGGCCATTCTTTCACAGGCGAAGCAGCAGGGCGGCAAGGGCGGCAACCTGACCCTGGCCAGTTATGGGCCTAAGGCCGACCTGCTGCTGGGCGAGGGCGCGCAAGTGCGCGGCCATGGCGTGGCGGGTGGCGGCAAGCTGGAATTGCAGGCGAACAAGATACTGGTCGGCCCAGCCGATACCGCACAGAAAGGCAGCCTGCAGCTGGGCGGCGACTTCTTCGACAAGGGTTTTTCCAGCTATAGCCTGCTCGGCAAGCAGGGCTTGACGGTAGCGGACGGCACGCTGGTGGACGTGCGCATGCCCGTGCTGCGCGTGGTGGACAATGAAAAATTGGCCCTGTGGACGCCGGAGCAATACACGGAAAATGCATTCAAGGGCACCTTGACCCAGCGCAAGGGCGCCAGCCTGGCCTTGCAAGTGGGCGATATCCAGTCCGGCGCGGCCGACATGGCCAGCGCCGAACTGCTGGTCGGCAAGGGCGCTGTGGTGAATGTCGATGCGGGCCAGGCCATCAAGCTGTCCAGCGTGGGCCAGTTGACGGTGGAAGGACGCTTGAACGCCTGGGGCGGCAAGATCAGCTTGGGCGGCGTGGGCGTCGACGTGAATGTGTCCGAAGCGGTGGAAGCGGCCGGCCATGGCCGTTCCCTGTGGATCGGCGAGAACGCCGTGCTGGACGTGGCGTCGCGCGCCGTGACGGCCACCGACGTGCAGGGCCGGCGCTACGGCAAGGTGGTCGATGGCGGCAGCATCGTTGTCGGCGGCGAAATCAACCATGCGCAGGGCAGTACCTCGGCGGCCAGCCTGTTTGTCGTCGTGCGCGACGGTGCCGTGCTCGACGCTTCCGGCGCGCACGCCGTGCTCGATGTGAACGGTGTGAATGGTGTGAATGGTGTGGCGGTCGATGTGGCCAGCGCGGGCGGCAGCATCGCGCTGGCCTCGAACAATGGCTTGTACCTCGATGGCCAGCTGCTGGCCAGGGCGGGTGGCGCGGGCGCGGCGGGCGGCACCCTGTCCGTGGCTACGGGTTCGCCCGAATACCGCAAGGAGCTGGCGCAGGCCAGGGTGCTGCAGGGACGCCAGTTGAAGTTGACGCAGCAGCAGGTCGCCAGCGACCTGGCCGATGGCGTCAGTGCACAGGAGGCGGCGCAGGACGGGGCGCAAACGCTGCAGTACGGCCATGGCCGTTTTTCGGTGGAGCAGGTGGACGCGGGCGGTTTCGGCAACCTGGCCCTGCTTGGCGCGGCAAGCTTCGATGGTGACGTGTCGCTGAGGCTGCAGCAAAGCTTCCAGCTGTACGGTGCGCCCATGCTGTCGCCTGGCAGCAAGCCTGGCGCGAAGGTCAGCATCGCGGCGCCGTATGTGCGCCTGGCCAGCGTCAAGCCTGTCGGCCGCGATTTCTATACGACGCCAGGCAGCGCGGGAGAATCGCCGGTCGCCCGGCAGATCAACATCGCGGGTGACTTGATCGACGTGCGCGGCATGGTCTCCATCCTGGCCGACGACGTGCGCCTGACCAGCCGCGGCGACCTGCGTTTCCTGCTGTCCCCGCTGGGCTGGGATGGCAATCAAGCGACGACGGTGCTGTCCTCGCCGGGCGACATGACCCTCAGTGCAGCCCAGCTGTATCCGGAAACGGGCGCCGGTGCCGCCGTGCGCGTTGGCTCTGGCTTGGTGGAGGGAAAGTTCGGCTACGATCCTGCGCGCAGCCTGAACATCGCCCGCACGACCGACAGCGTGCCAGCCATGCCGTATTCCGCCTTCGGTTCGCTGGAACTGGAGGCTGCGCATATCGAGCAGGGTGGCGTGGTGCGCGCGCCGCTGGGCCGTCTGGCGATCGGCGCGGCCCGCTATAACAATGACAAGAGCCTGACGGTGAATCTATTGCCTGGTAGCGTCACCTCCGTCAGCGGCGCCGGCCTGGTCATGCCGTATGGCGGCACCGTCGATGGACAGGCCTGGAATGTGGATGGCAAGCCGGCCGCCCTCCTGGGCGTGGGCGGCTTCAGTGGGCAGGGCGGCCTGCTACGCGTCGGCGTGGAAATGGCCGGCGTGGCCGTCGACGTGCGGCCGGGCGCACTGCTCGACCTGTCCGGCGGCGGCGAACTGACGGGTGCCGGTTTCATCGCCGGCCGCGGCGGCTCCACCGACGCGCGCTATCATCCGCTGGTGCAGGTGGGCGCGAATGGTGGTTTTGTCTTGCCGGGCCTGGCGACCAACCCTGTGTACGCCATCGTGCCGGGCGTGCAAACGCCGCAGGCGCCTTCGGGCGGAGACAAGGCGGCATCCGATGCGGCCGTGGGCCGGCAGGTGACCATCGGCAATGGCGTGCCGGGCTTGCCCGCCGGCACCTACACCCTGATGCCCTCGACCTATGCCTTGCTGCCGGGCGCCTTCCGCGTCGAATTGAACGGCCTGGCGGGCCAGGGGGGAAGCGCCGCCCTGGCGCAGCAGCTGCGCAATGGTTCCTGGGCCGCGCCCGGCACCTTGTCGATTGCCGGCACCGATATCCGCGCGCCGCTGGCCAGCCAGCTGATACTCACGCCAGCCAAGGTCTTGCGCACGTATTCCCAATACAATGAAACGGGCTATGCCGCGTTTGCCCTGGCCGATGCGCAGACGCGCGGCATTCCCCGGGCAATGCTGCCGTCCGATGCCAAGACGCTCAAGCTGACCCTGGCGCAAGATGGCGGTCTGGACACATTCCAGTTCCGGGGCACCGGCAAGTTCGCCGCAGCCGAAGGCGGCTATGGCGGCACCGTGATGCTGGGATCGAGCAATGTCTCCAATGGCGAGATTGAAATTCTCGCCGATGGCGCGCCGGCCACCAGCGGCGCCGGGTTGGTCAGCGTGCGCGCCTCGAGCCTGAACAATATCGGTGCGGCCCGCATTGTGGTGGGCAACATACCGACGGTGGCATACGGCCAGGGCGGCAATTACGTGAACTTCGGCGTCAACTCGGCGCGCGCCATCTACCTGCGCGCGGGAGCCGTCCTGTCGGCGCCCGAGGTATTCCTGGTGGCCCAGGACCCGGGCAATGAGATGCAGGGCGATGGCTTGATCGATATCGCGCCTGGCGCGGGTATCAGCACCTTGGGACGCGGCAAGGCCGCGTATGACGCCAACGACGGCTTCATCTATAAGACCCGCGCGGACATGCACGTGCTGGCCGCGTCGAACGGCTTGCTCAATGCGGCGCCGGTTGGCGGTTCGGCGCGTGGCGGCATCCGCATCGGCGTGTGCGACGACGCTTGCGCCGGCACCAGTACAGCGAGCCTGTACTCGGAAGGCACCTTGCTGCTGTCGACCAATGGCAGTTTCCAGCTGGACGACTCGGCCCGCTACGGTACGCGCAACCTGAGCCTGTCCGTGGGCGCCATCAACATGGGCAGCAGCGAAGCGCTGGCGGCGGCGCAGGCCAACGGCACGCGTTCCAGCGGCCTGGCCCTGAACCAAGGTGTGCTGGACCGCCTGCTGCGCGGCGATACCAGCACGGGCGCACCGGCGCTGCAGGCGCTGATGCTGAGTGCGGCAGACGGCGTCAATTTCTATGGCGACGTGGTGCTCGATACCTACGACAAGAGCACGGGAAAATCCACCCTGGAGCGCCTGGTGCTGACCACGCCGGCCATGTACGGCCAGGGCGGCGCCGATACCGTGGCTACCATCCGCACGGCCAACCTGATCTGGGGCGGCGCGCTGTCTCCAGCTGGCAATATCATCGCGCATGGCGCCGGCACGGGCAGCGGCACCCTGAACCTGGAAGCGGAACGCATCGATTTCGGCTTCGGCCCGTTCACGCAACCGGCCGGCGTCGCCTCGTTCGACCGCCTGGCGCTGGGTTTTGGCACCGTCAACCTGAAAGCGTCGGGCCAGGTCACGGCCAACCACAAGGGCAGCCTGTCCGTCTACCAGGCGCAGGGCGCCTACGAGGCGGGCAAGGGTGTTCAGTACAGTGGCGGCAAGCTGAACATCATCACGCCGCTGTTGACGGGCGACGCTGGTTCCGCGCACAGTTATACGGCGGGCGGCGCGCTGACGGTGGCGGCGCCGGCCGGCGCGACGCCAGCGGCTGCCGTCAAAAACAACGATGGGCTGGGTGCCCAGCTGGCCTTGCATGGCGATAGCGTCAGCGTGGCGACGGCCTTGGTATTGCCTAGCGGCAAGCTCACCGTCAACGCGCAGCACGACATTACCGTGGCCGACGGCGCGCGCATCGACATGGCGGGCCGCAAGAGCACCTTCTTCGACGTGGATAAATACAGCTGGGGCGGCGACGTCACCCTGGACAGCCGCGCCGGCGATATTCGCCAGGCTGCGGGTGCCGTGATCGATCTGTCGGCCGAGAACAACCGCGCCGGCAGCCTGAAGGCCGTGGCGCTCGATAGCGCGGCCGGCATGGTGGACTTGCAGGGCAAGATACTCGGCGGCGCCAGCGGCAGCTACGACGCGGGCGGCACCGTGGTGCCATACAAGAAGGGCAGCGTGGATGTGCGCGCGCTGACGCTGGACGCGGGCGGCACGCTGGACAGCCAGTTCGCCGCGCTGAACACGCGCCTGACGGAAGGCGGCGTGACGGGCGGGCGCAGCTTCCAGCTGAAACAGGGCGATCTGACGATAGGTAATGAGCTCAAGGCGGGTGAAGTGCAGGTGTCCGTCGACAACGGTCGCCTGGTCGTCGCCGGCGTGATCGACGCCAGCGGCGAGCGCGTGGGCAGCATCCGCCTGGCCGGCAAGCATGGGCTGACCTTGGCCGGCAATGCCGTGCTTGACGCGCATGGCAGCGTCTTGCGCGTCGACAGCTATGGCAAGATCATCGACAGCCCGAACCGGGCCATGGTGGAGCTGAACGCGGGCGAGGGCACATTGGACCTGGCCGGCGGCGCGCAGATCGACGTGCGCCACGGCACGGCGGCCGTGGCCGGCAAGGGCAAGGGCCAGTACGACGGCGCCGCGCGCGGCACGCTGGAATTGAACGCGCCGCGCCTGGGCAGCGGCGGCACCCGCACGGACGTTGACGCCGCCACCTTTGGCGACATCGCCATCGCGGCCGGCGGCGGCTTGACCATCCGCGGCGCGAAATCCATCGCCGTCAACGCCATGCAGCGCTATGACGACGCAGCCTACGCCATGGTGCCTGGCGCCAATGGTCAGCCGGTGCAAGACCTGTCGGCCAGCGGCCGCCCGTATCAGGTGATCAACCAGGCGTATCTCGACAGCAAGCATGCGGACAGCACGGCCTTCATCGATGCGGCGCTGGCCAACACGAAATTGCGCAACGGCAAGCTGGCGGGCTTAACGACGGCCGCGTATGCCGATGCGCTGCACTTGCGCCCAGGCGTCGATATCGTCAGCAAGACGCCCGATGGCGACCTGGTGGTGCAGGGCGACCTGGACCTGTCAGGCATGCGCTACGCCAGCCTGAATCCGCGCTTCCAGCAGACGGGCATGCGCGGTTCGGGCGAGGTGGGCAGCTTGCTGCTGCGCGCCGGCGGCGACTTGAGCATTTACGGCAGCATCAATGACGGCTTCGCGCCGCCGCCCGCCACCAAGGATGACAAAGGCTGGGTATTGCTGCCGGGCCGCGACATCAATGGCAGCGACGTCATCGTGCCGGGCCAGGGCGTGACCGTGGCCGATGGCACGCTGTTCCCGGGCGGCATCGCGCTCAACTACGATTTACCCATCAAGGGCTTCAATCTGGGCGCCAATACGCGCCTGCCCGCGGCCGTGACCCTGGACCAGGCCGTGACCTTGCCGGCCGGCACGGTGCTGGCGGCGGCCGTGCGCGACAGCGCCGGCAATATCATCCATGCGGCCGGCAGCCTGCTGGCCACGGCGCAAACCTTGGACGCCGGCATGCGCCTTGACGCAGGCAGCGTGCTCAAGCAACCGGTGAAAGTGGGCGCCATGACCTGGCCCAAGGGCATGCCGCTGCCTGGCGTGGCGGGCGAACGCTCCATCTTCATACTCAACGGCAACCTTGCGCTGGCTGTGGGCTCCCTGATCCCGTCCGGCACCGACGTCAAGCTGATGGCCGGCGTGGCGTCCATCCAGCTGCGTCCGGAAGTGGCGGGCAGCCAGGGCAAGTTGTGGGCCATCGCGCCCATGCTGGCCGAAGGCTCGCAAGCGTGGGGCATGCGCCTGGTGGCGGGCGCCGACCTCGATGCAGCCGACACGCGCAGCGTGCAGGCTCATCCCGAGCATGGCACCCTGCGCCTGGCCGACAGCCATTACGGCATGTCCGGGATCCTGATTCCGCCGAAGGGCGTGCAGTACTGGAGTCAGGCTGCTGCGGACCTGGGTATCGAAGGCATCGTGGCCGGTGAAATTATCACTGACGAATTCCTTAGCCGGTTCGATACCAATATCGTGGATTTCTGTGCCGGCGACCCGACCATGTGCGTGTTGAAGGTAGCGTACATCTGGACCAAGGTCGGCGCGGAAGAGTTTGCCGACGACAGCGTGAAGGCGGGCGACGTGGTCGACCCGGTGGCGCTGAAGTGGTTGACCATTTGCGAGGAAAATCCCACTTGGTGCGGCACCTCCAGTTCCACGTTTGACTACAAGGCGTCCAGCTTGCGCTACAGCGTGCTGCGCACGGGCACGGGCGATTTGGACCTGCTCAGCGGCGGCGACTTGCGCATGGACAGCCTGTATGGCGTGTACACGGCCGGCATGTCGTCCACGGCGACGTTGCCGGGCGACCCGTTCAACCAGGCACGGGCGCGCAATGCCGACGGCAAGGTATTGAACAATCTGGACGGCGAGCATGAACACCTGGTCGATGGCGGCACCGGCAGCATCTACCGCGCCTGGTACCCCGACCAGGGCGGCAACCTGCTGCTGAAGGTCGACGGTGACCTGAGCGGTTCGTTATTGGGCCGCAGTGCCGCGATCAATTTGCGCCCCGTGACGGCGGACGCGGGCTATGACAGCACGGCCGTGGGCAACTGGCTGTGGCGCCAGGGCAGCGGCGGTCTCGCCATCGGTGGCCTGGCGCAGCCGGTGGCTTGGTGGGTCAATTTCGGCACCTATGTGGGCCGCAGCACCCTGGCCGACGACGTCCTGGGCTTTACGGGTTTCGGTACCCTGGGTGGCGGCAATCTGCGCGCCGACGTGGCGGGTGACGCCGGCGCGCTGGCGCTGGCGCAGGGCAGCAGCTATGACGGCAATATCAATACCCGTTCGCAGGGCTTGCTGCTGGCCGTGGGCAGTACGGGCCGCGTGAATGCCGATGGCAGCATGGTGTTGACGGGCGGCGGCGACCTGGACCTGCGCGTGGGCGGCGCCATCAACCCGGCAGGCGTGCCGAATGCTGGCCACATGAATGGCGCCCTGGTCGACTTGCGCGGCCACGCGGAAACGTCGGCCGCGCAACTGGGCAGCCTGAAGCTGCAATATGGCACACAAAGTACCGATCACGCGCCGAAAGAAACACGCGCCTACGATGCCTTCACGGCCACGCGCGCCACGCCGCAGGGCGGCATGACCCTGGTGCCGGGCGACGCCACGTTCAGCGTGGCGACCCTGGGCGACCAGGTGCTGCAAGATGTGGCCGATCCCGGCCGCGTACTGATGCTCAACCCGACATCGGCGCTTGCGCCATCCGGCGAACTGGGTATCGGCAACAGCTGGTTCAGCCTGTGGACACCGCACACGGCGCTCGACCTGTTCTCCGCCGGCGGCAATCTGACGCCATTGACGGCGTCGATCGGCACGGAAACCGACTTCGCCACCATCTACCCATCCATCGTGCGCGTTGCCGCAGCGCATGGCAGCCTGTACTACGGCAAGACGATTGTGGACAGCAATGCTGCCAATAGCTATGCCGCACCATTGCTGCTGGCGCCTTCGCCGAATGCACAACTGCAGTGGCTGGCCGGTGATTCCATCTATGCTGGCGGTTTTACCATCGGCCAATCCGGCGCGGCAGCGGACAGCATGGCGACGCCGTTCAAGCCCGCCTACCTCGCCCTGACCCCGAATTCATGGTCGACCGGTCCGCTGGCCAGCAATCTGTCCAGCACGGGGGTGCCGGCGAGGGCAGATGTATACCAGCTGTTCGCCTTCGGTCCCGATTCGGCCGCCGGCCCTGGCAACAGCGGCACGCAAGCGGCACGCATCTATGCCGTCAAGGGCGATTTGCTCGGCGTCAACGTCGGTCGCATCGTCGAGTTCTACGACGCCAAGCATGCGGGCATCACCTGGTATGAGGGTGCGCAACCGGTCTGGATGAAGGCCGGACGCGACATCGTCAGCAGCGGCACGGCGCTGCTGGAAGGCGTGGGCGGCAGCGAGAGCGGCATGTTATTCAACACCTACAGCAACCTGTTCGTGCATAACAATGCGCATGACGTATCGGTGGTCTCGGCCGGGCGCGATATCCTGGGCAGTTCCTTCAACGTGGCCGGCCCCGGCACGCTCGATATCAGCGCCGGGCGCAATATCCTGATGCAGGACAAGGGCAGCGTCGTCAGCCTCGGCCCCGTTGTGGCGGGCGACAAGCGTGCGGGCGCCGGCATCGCCATGCAGGCGGGCGTGGGCGCGGCCGGTCTCGACTATCTGCGCTTCGTCAAACCCTACCTCGACCCGGCGAACGTGGCGCAGACGGGCGTGCCGCTGGCCGAGCAGGCTGGCAAGGTCGTGAAATCGTACGAGAAGGAGCTGGCTGCGTGGCTAGTCGAGCGCTACGGCTTCAAGGGCACGCCTGCCGAAGCGCTGGCCTTCTACCTGGCCTTGCCCGAGCCGCAGCAGCGCGTGTTTGCCCGCACTGTGTATTTTGCCGAACTGAAGGCGGGCGGACGCGAGTACAACGACTGGGACAGTTCGCGCTACGGCAGCTTTTTGCGCAGCCGCAACGCCATCGCAGGCTTGGCGCCGGCCACCGACGCCGGCGGCAAGGCGATTTCCTATGCGGGCGACATCGTCATGTACCGCGGCACGTTTGCTCTCTACAATCCGAGTTCGGGAAACAATGACCGCATCGTTCCCCGCAGCGGCTACGTGCACACCAACTTCGGTGGCGATATCGCGCTGCTGACGCCGGGCGGCAAGCAGGTATTCGGCATCGAAGGCGAGGCGCCGCCGTCGACCTCGGGCGTCATCACCAAGGGCGGCGGGAATATCAACCTGTTCTCGCATGGCAGCATTCTGCTGGGCCAGAGCCGCGTCATGACCACGTTTGGCGGCGATATCCTGGGCTGGTCCTCGGAGGGCGACATCAACGCGGGGCGTGGTTCGAAGTCGACCATCGTCTACACGCCGCCCAAGCGCGTGTATGACAACTGGGGCAACGTGACCTTGTCATCCGACGTGCCGAGTACGGGCGCCGGCATCGCCACCCTGGCGCCGATTGCCGAAGTGCCGGCCGGCGACGTGGACTTGCTGGCGCCGCTGGGCACCATCGACGCGGGCGAGGCGGGCATCCGCGTCTCGGGTAACGTCAACCTGGCCGCGCTGAAGGTGATGAACGCGGCGAACATCCAGGTCAAGGGCGAAGCCAAGGGTATGCCGACGGCGGCATCCGTCAACGTGGCTGCCATGACGAATGCCAGCGCGGCCGCCACGCAGGCGACGGCGGCGGCGCAGGACGTGGTGCAGCGCGAACGCGCCGCCACCCGTTCGGCGCAGCCATCCGTGTTCACGGTGCGCGTGCTGGGTTTTGGCAGCGACGCGCCGCCTGACAGCGCGCAAGCGATGCCGCAGGACGGCGCGCGCATCGAGGCGGCCGACTACAACCCGCGCAGCGCCGTGCGCGTGCTGGGCCTGGGCCCGCTGCCGGAATCGGCCACGCGTCAGCTGACGGCGCAAGAACGCAGCAGGTTGTCGCCATGATGGCCCGCTTGGCCGAACCCTTGCCCTTGCGCGCGGCCGGCATGGCCTGGTGCCTGCCCGCTATCCGGCCCCGTCTGCGGGCGGCCAACGACATGGCGCCAGCGCCAGCGTCGTTGCCGGGGCAGGGCAGGCAGATGCAGGCTGTGCTGGAAAGCAATTACCGGGGCTTGCACCGGCGCCTGACGCGCCACCTGGGTTGCACCGAGCTGGCCAGCGACAGCCTGCACGACGCCTGGCTGCGCCTGGGCACGCTGGCGGCGGGCGATGGGGCGCCGCTGGCGCACAGCCCCGTCGCCTATGTGTTTCGCGTGGCTTGCAATGCGGCCATGGACAGCCTGCGCCGCAACCGCGCCTGGCTGTATGCGGACGAGGGCGATGGGGACGGCGCCGCTGGCCAAGTCGATTTTCTGGCCGATATGGCGGCCGGGCCGGAACGCCTGGCCGAGCTGCATGCCGACGTGCGCCGGCTGGCGCAGGCTGTCGACTTGCTGCCGCGGCGCCACCAGCAAGTGCTTGAAGCGTTGCGCGTGGACGAACTGACCCGCCAGGAAGTGGCCGAGCGGCACGACATGTCCTTGCGTAATGTCGATACGGCTCTGCGCCAGGCGCTCGACCATTGCGCGCGCCACACTGGCCATGCGGCACAGGGTGGCGTCGGCACGTCCCGGCGCAGCCTGAGACTGAACGTTCGTTCGCGTACAGACGCGTAAATCTCCTGCTGCCAGACTGGTACTTCGGGCCTGCATGCGCCCACCCAGCCAGTTCACAGCCAGGAGGAAGCGCGAGATGACAGACTGTAATCACATCAATGCCGGCAGGCGAGGCTTGCTGATCGCCGGCGCGCTGTCGGCCACGGCAGTGGCAGTGCCCGGCGTGGCGGGAGCGGCGGAAGCGGTGACTGCGGCCAGCCAGGCCGCTGCCTCGCCGCCGCCCGTGCTGATGAACGTCAATTTGGAAGTCAACGGCCGGCGCCACAGCCTGGAACTCGACACGCGTACCACCTTGCTCGACGCCTTGCGCGAGCACCTGCACTTGACGGGCACAAAAAAGGGCTGCGACCATGGCCAGTGCGGCGCCTGCACCGTCATGCTCGACGGCCAACGCATCAATGCTTGCCTGAGCCTGGCCGTGATGCATGATGGCGCCAGTGTCACCACCATCGAAGGGCTGGGCACGCCCGGCAAACTGCACCCGATGCAGGCCGCCTTCATCGCGCATGACGGTTATCAATGCGGCTACTGCACGCCGGGGCAAATCTGCTCGGCCGTCGCCGCCCTGGGAGAAATCCGTCAGGGCATCCCCAGCCACGTCAGTGCGGACTTGAACGCGCGCCCGCAGGCGACGTCGGAAGAATTGCGCGAGCGCATGAGCGGTAATCTTTGCCGCTGCGGCGCCTATTCCAACATCATCGAGGCGATTTCCGAGGTGGCGGGGAGGCCGGCATGAGAGTGTTCAGCTACCAGAAGGCGGCCACACCCGCCGAAGCGGCCGCCGAAGCCTTGCGCACGCCAGGCGCCAAGTTCATTGCCGGCGGCACGAATCTGCTCGATTTGATGAAACTGGAAATCGAAACCCCCGCGCACTTGATCGATGTCAATGGTCTCGCCCTGGATACAGTGGAAACGACGGCCGACGGCGGCTTGCGCATCGGCGCCCTCGTGCGCAACACGGCGCTGGCGGCGCACGCCACGGTGCGCCGCGATTACGCGGTGCTGTCGCGCGCCTTGCTGGCCGGCGCTTCGGCGCAATTGCGCAACAAGGCGACGACGGCCGGCAACTTGCTGCAGCGCACGCGCTGCCCATATTTTTATGACACGAACCAGGCCTGCAACAAGCGCGTGCCGGGCAGCGGCTGTTCCGCCATCGGCGGTTTCAGCCGGCCGCTGGCTATTTTGGGCGGCAGCGATGCCTGCATTGCCACGCACCCCAGCGATATGGCCGTGGCCATGCGCGTACTCGACGCAGGCATCGATACGGTGCGGGCCGACGGCGCCGTACGCAGCATCCCCATCGCCGATTTTTACCGCTTGCCGGGCAACACGCCGCAACTGGAAAGCGTACTGCAGCCGGGCGAACTGATCACCAGCGTGACCTTGCCCAAGCCCATTGGCGGCACGCACGTGTATCGCAAGGTGCGCGACCGCGCCTCGTATGCGTTTGCGCTGGTATCCGTCGCGGCGATTATCTTGCCCGATGGCAAGGGCAGGCTGGCCCTGGGCGGCGTGGCGCCGCAGCCGTGGCGGGTTGCCGGCGCGGAGCAGGCCATGTCCGCCGGCGCCGGCGCCGTGAGTGAACGCCTGCTGGCGGGCGCCAAGCCGACGGCCGACAATGCCTTCAAAGTCATCCTGGCGCAGCGCACAATAGCGGCCGTGATGGCGACAGCACCCGCACAGAAAGGCTAGGGCCATGAAATTTACGACACCTGCGACCACCAACCCTATCGACCAGTTGAAGGTCGTTGGCCGTCCCACGGACCGTATCGACGGCCCCCTGAAAACCACGGGCACGGCGCCGTACGCGTATGAGCAACACGCCGCCGCGCCACATGCTGCCTACGGCTACGTGGTGGGCGCGGCGATTGCCAAGGGCCGCATCGCCTCGCTTGATACCGGCGCGGCGCGGCGCGCACCGGGCGTGCTGGCCGTGGTGACGGCAGAATCGGCGGGCAAGCTGGGCAAAGGCAAGATGAACACGGCAAACCTGCTGGGTGGCCCCGAGATCCAGCATTATCACCAGGCCATCGCGCTGGTGGTGGCGGAAACCTTCGAGCAAGCCCGCTCGGCCGCGCAATTGCTGGACGTGAAGTATGTCCAGCAGCAGGGCGCGTTCAATCTGGCCAAGGCCAAGGGCGGCGCGACCAAGCCGAAGGACGGCAAGCCCGACAGCAAGACGGGCAACTTCGCCGGCGCCTACGCCCATGCCCCCGTGCGCCTGGACGCCAGCTACACGACGCCTGACCAGTCGCACGCCATGATGGAGCCGCACGCCTCGATAGCCGCCTGGGAGGGCGACAAGGTGACGCTCTGGACGGCGAGCCAGATGGTGGACTGGGGCCGCGGCGACCTGGCCCGTACTTTGGGCATACCAAAAGACCAGGTGCGCATCGTCTCGCCCTACATCGGCGGCGGCTTCGGCGGCAAGTTGTTCTTGCGCGCCGAAGCCTTGCTGGCGGCGCTGGGCGCGCGCGCGGTGCGGCGCCCCGTCAAGGTGGCCCTGACGCGACCCTTGATGTTCAACAACACCACGCACCGGCCCGCCACCATCCAGCGCCTGCGCATCGGCGCCACGCGCGATGGCAAGATCACGGCCATCGGCCACGAATCGTGGTCGGGCGACCTCAAAGGCGGCCAACCGGAAACGGCCGTGATGCAGACGCGGCTGCTGTACGCGGGGCCGAACCGCATGACGGCCATGCGCCTGGCCGTGCTCGATTTACCGGAAGGCAACTCCATGCGCGCGCCGGGCGAGGCGCCGGGGCTGATGGCGCTGGAAATCGCCATGGACGAGATGGCGGAAAAACTGAATATGGACCCCATCGTCTTGCGCATCCTGAACGACACGAAAGTGGACCCGGAAAAGCCCAGCCGGCCGTTTTCCCAGCGCCGCCTGATCGATTGCCTGCGCACGGGCGCCGTGGAATTCGGCTGGAAGGAACGGCAAAGCCAGCCGGGCACGCGGCGCGACGGCCGCTGGCTGGTGGGCATGGGCGTGGCGGCCGCCTTCCGCAACAACCTCGTCATGCAATCCGCCGCCCGCGTGCGCCTCGATGGCAAGGGCATGATCACGGTGGAAACGGATATGACGGATATCGGCACGGGCAGCTACACGATCATCGCCCAGACGGCGGCGGAAATGCTGGGCGTGACCTTGAACAAGGTCATCGTGCGCCTGGGCGACTCGGATTTTCCCGTTTCGGCAGGTTCGGGCGGCCAGTGGGGCGGCAACAGTGCCACGGCCGGCGTGTACGCGGCCTGCGTGCGCCTGCGCCAGGCCATCGCCGGCAAGCTGGGTTTCGATGAAAAGGAAGCGCGTTTTTCCGATGGACAAGTGAGCCAGGGCGAGCGCAGCGTGCCGCTCGCTGCCGCCGCCTTCCATGGCGATGTCGTGGCCGAAGACCATATGGAATACGGCGACCTCGACAAAAAATTCCAGCAATCGACGTTTGGCGCGCATTTCGTCGAAGTGGGCGTGGACGGCGACACGGGCGAAGTGCGTGTGCGCCGCATGCTGGCTGTTTGCGCGGCCGGCCGCATCCTCAACCCGAAAGCGGCGCGCAGCCAGGTGATCGGCGCCATGACCATGGGCGTGGGCGCGGCCCTGATGGAAGAACTGGTGGTCGACCTGCGCCGCGGCTTTTTCGTCAACCACGACCTGGCCGGTTACGAAGTGCCCGTGCACGCCGACATCCCGCACCAGGACGTCATCTTCCTCGATGAAACCGATCCCATGTCCTCGCCCATGAAAGCCAAGGGCGTGGGCGAGCTGGGCATCTGCGGCGTGGCGGCCGCCATCGCCAATGCCGTGTATAACGCGACGGGGGTGAGGGTGCGTGAGTATCCGGTGACCTTGGATAAGTTGCTGCGGGGGCTTCCCGAGGTCGCCTAGCACCCTTGCGCCGCCGCGCGCGTGACAATGCGTGTATTTTTAGTAATTTTCAAGTGCTATGCTCGGAACGCATGTTGCGGGGCAAGTTCCCGGTCCGCAAGGTCATGCCGTCAGGAGAATGCATGAACAGCTCATCAATGCTGCCGCGGATACTGATCGTCGATGACGAACTGGCGCATGTGCGCGCGCTGTGCGACACCCTGCGGGGCCAGTACTACGACACGACGGGGCTGGCTTCGGGCGAGGCGGCGCTGTCCCTGCTGGCTGTCGAATCGTTCGACCTGCTACTGGTCGACCTGATGATGCCGGGCATGAACGGCATCGCCGTGGTGGAAGCGGCGCGCCAGATCGATCCGGACCTGGCCTGCATCATCATGACGGGCGAAGGCACGATCGCCTCGGCCGTGCAAGCCATGAAGGCGGGTGCGCTCGATTATGTCGTCAAGCCGTTCAAGGTCTCGGGTATCCTGCTGATACTGGCGCGGGCGCTGGAAACGCGCCAGTTGCGCATCGCCAATGCGCGCCTGGAATTGCTGCTGCGCCAGCACACGGCCGAACTTGACGCCATGAACAAGGATTTGCAGCTGGCCCGCGAAGTGGCCGAGCGGGCGAACCAGGAAAAGACCAATTTCCTGTCCAGCATGAGCCACGAGCTGCGTACGCCGCTCAACGCCATCCTGGGCTTTTCGCAGATGCTGATGTCCGATTCCATCCCCTCGACGGCGCAGGAAAAGAAAACCTTTGCGTCGCACATCTTCGGCGCGGGCCGGCACCTGTTGACCCTGATCAACGATATCCTCGACATCGCCAAAATCGAGTCGGGCAATATGTCGCTGTCGATGGAAGCCGTGGGTTTGGCCGACATTTACCACGAATGCTGGCAAATGATGGAACCGCTGGCGCACAAGCGCGGCATCACCTTGACGTTCGTGGAAGCGGGCGGACTGCACGTGCTGGCCGACCGCACGCGCCTCAAGCAGGTGCTGCTCAATTTGCTGTCAAACGCCGTCAAGTACAACCGCGAACAGGGCGAGATCCACGTCGATTGCCAACCCGTCGATGCGCGGCAGCTGCGCCTGTCCGTGCGCGACACGGGCGGCGGCATGAGCGCCGCGCAGCTCGAAGCGCTGTTCCAGCCCTTCAACCGCCTGGGACGCGATGCGCGCGACGAAGAGGGCACGGGCCTGGGGCTGGTGGTCAGCAAGCGCCTGGCCGAAGCCATGCAGGCCAGGATAGGCGTGGCCAGCACGCCCGGACGCGGCAGCACCTTCTGGCTCGATATCGCCAGTTGCCCGGCGCTCCAGCCGCTGCAGGAAAGTGCGCGCCTGCCCGCCATTGCCCGGCCCGCTGAAACGATACGGCTGCCGGACCGCAAGACGCTGCTGTATGTGGAAGACAATCCCCTGAATCTGGCGCTGGTGGCGGGCCTGATCCATTTTCGCCCCGACCTCGACCTGCTGTCGGCCGGCGATGGCCAGGCGGGCCTGGACCTGGCGCGCCGCCACCTGCCGCAGCTGATACTGATGGACAGCGACCTGCCCGACATCAGCGGCACGCAAGTGATGCAGCTGCTGCGCGCCGATGCCCGCACTGCGCATATCCCCGTCATCGCCCTGACGGCCGTGGCCGGGCCAGGCGATATCCGCCAAGGACTGGCGGCGGGCTTCTACCGCTATCTCAGCAAGCCGATCGACGTGGTGGCGTTTTCCGAGGCCATCAACAGCGCGCTGGAGTCGGCCACGGCGCAGCGCAGCGCATGAACGGCACAGCGCCGGTGCGGCGGGTGATCTGGCTGGCGGCCGTCGCGCTGTTGCTGGCGCTTGCCGCCGCGGTCATCTGGCGGCTCAATGCCCGTGCCGCTGCGCCGCCCGGCCCCGTGGAAGTGCTGCGTCTGGCCGTGAATGCCGAGTACGTGGGCAGCTGCCCCGTGCTTGCCGCGCGCGCCCAGGGCTATTTCGCGCGCGAGGGCATCGAGGCGCTACTGCAGCCGTATTCGTCGGGCAAGGCATCGCTGGAAGCCGTGCTGCAGGGCAGGGCCGACCTGGGCACCGTGTCCGACATCCCCGTGGTGCTGGCCAGCCTGCAGAACCAGTCCGTCGTCATCATCGCCAGCATCTTCGAGGCCGAGCGCGACCACGGCATCGTGGGGCGCCTGGACCGTGGCGTGTCCACGCCCGCCAGCCTGAAGGGAAAACGCATCGGCGTGACCCTGGGCACGTCCGGCCATTTCACGCTGGACGCTTTCCTGAACCGCCAGAAGCTGCTGCCCGGCGAAGTCATCTTGCGCAACTACACGCCGGACCAGCTTGCCGGTGCGCTGGCGCGGGGCGAGGTCGACGCGGCGGCCGGCTGGGAACCCTTTCTGACGGGCCTGACGCATGCGATTGCAGGCAACGCGGCTATCTTCTATGGCGAGGACGTGTATGCGGGCCTGTTCAATGTGGCCGGCACGGGCGACTATGTGCGCAGTCACCCGGCGACCATGCGCAAGGTGCTGCGCGCGCTGCTGGCCGGTGCGCGTTTTTGCCGCGACGAGCCCGACGCCGCGCGCGCCCTGTTTTCCAGCGCCTCGGCCAGCGAGGCGGCGCGCCTGCAGGCGGCCTGGCACGGTTATCAGTTTGGCATTGTGCTCGACCAGGGCTTGCTGCTGGCGCTGGAAGACGAGGCGCGCTGGGCCATCAAGAACCGCCTGCCCGGGAACGGCGATATGCCGAACTTCCTCGATGCCGTCTACCTGGATGGCCTGGAAGTCGTGGCGCCATCGGCCGTGACGGTCATTCATTGAGAAAGCCACCGTGAAAATCGTAACGCGCTTCAAGCTGGCCCAACTGTTTTGCGTGGTGCTAGTGGCCATCATCGTCGCCGTGCTGTTCTCCACCACCATGGCGATGCAGCGTGAACTGGCGAAGAACAAGGCCGCAGGCGATATCCTGCAAGCCGTCACGTCGCTGCGCTACTTGTCGATTGAGTATGCGCTGTACCATAGCGCGCGCACGCGGGCCCAGTGGCAGCTACGCAGCGAATCGTTGGCCACGGGCCTGCTGGCCACGCCCGCCTTCAGCACCGGCGAGGAGCGCGCGCTGTTGCGCGAATTGCAGGGCGACCTGGCCGGCGTGGGCTCTCTGTTCGAGCTGTTTGTCGCGAATCACCGGGAGCTGGGGCAGGACCCGCAGCGGCGCGAGGTGCTGGGCGAACTGGAGTCGCGCCTGTCCGGCCAGATCATGGGCAAGGTGCAGGGCATGATCTCGGACGCGATGAGGCTGTCCGAATTGAGCCGGCAAGGCGTGCTCGATGCGCAGCAGCGGGCCAACGTGGCCGTAATGTTGTTCGGCGGCATGATCATCGCGCTGGTGGCCGGCCTGATTTACTTCACCATGACCAGCGTCACGGGACCGCTGGAAAAGTTGCGCCAGGGCACCCTGATCGTCGGCGCCGGCAAGCTCGATTTTGCGCTCGGCGTGCATACGAAGAATGAAATCGGCGACCTGGCGCGCGCCTTCGACGGCATGACGGAAAAGCTGCGGCGCACCACCGTCTCGCGCGACGAGCTGGCGCACACGAATGCCGCCCTGGAAACGCAGATCGCCGAGCGCCAGCTGGCCGAGCGCAAGGTGCATGAACAGCTCGAACGCCTGAACCTGCTGCAGCAGATCACGCGCTCGATCGGCGAGCGGCAGGACTTGCGCAGCATCTTCCAGGTGGTGGTGCGCAGCCTGGAAGACCAGCTGCCCATCGATTTCAGCTGCATCTGCCTGTACGAGCCGTCCCAGCACGCGCTGCAGGTGACGTGCGTGGGCGTACGCAGCGAAGCGCTGGCGCATGCCTTCATGATGGGCGAACAGGCGCACATCCCCATCGATGAGAATGGCCTGTCGAGCTGCGTGCGCGGCAAGCTCGTGTATGAAGCCGACATCGCCGAGGTGGCGTTTCCGTTTCCGCAGCGGCTGGCGCAAGGGGGGCTGAGCGCCCTCGTCATGGCGCCGCTGCTGGCTGAAAACACGGTTTTCGGCATCCTGATCGTGGCGCGCCGCGCGGCGCACAGCTTTACCAGCGGCGAATGCGAATTTCTCAGCCAGTTGAGCGAGCATGTGGCGCTGGCCGCCAACCAGGCACAGCTCTATGGCGCGCTGCAGCGCGCGTACGACGATTTGCGCCAGACGCAGCAGTCGGTGATGCAGCAGGAGCGCTTGCGCGCGCTGGGGCAGATGGCCAGCGGCATCGCGCACGACATCAATAACGCCATTTCTCCCGTGGCGCTGTACACGGAATCGCTGCTGGAGACGGAAACCAATCTCAGTCCGCAGGGCCGGCATTGCCTGGAAGTCATCGAGCGCGCCATCGACGACGTGGCCGCCACCGTAGCGCGCATGCGCGAATTCTACCGCCAGCGCGAACCGCAACTGGCGCTGTCGCCCATCAGCGCCAACCTGGTGGCGCAGCAGGTGCTGGACCTGACGCGCGCGCGCTGGAGCGACATGCCGCAGCAGCGCGGCATCGTCATCGCCCTGCGTGCGGAGCTGGCGGATGACTTGCCCATGCTGCCCGGCAGTGTGGGCGAAATCCGCGAAGCATTGACCAACTTGGTCTTCAACGCCGTCGACGCCATGCCGGACGGCGGCACCCTGACCGTGCGCACCAGCTGCATCGGCATGCCCGGCCAGACGGCGCGCCAGGTGCAGATCGAGGTGGGCGACACGGGCATCGGCATGGACGAGAATACGCGCCGCCGCTGCCTGGAACCGTTTTTCACCACCAAGGGCGAGCGGGGCACGGGCCTGGGCCTGGCCATGGTGTACGGCATGATGGAGCGCCATGGCGCCAGCATCGACATCCTCACGGCGCCTGGGCAGGGCACGGCGGTGCGCCTGGCTTTTCCCGCCTGCGTGGTGGGCAAGGGGGAGGAAGCGCCCGACACGGCCCACGCCGTGCCGCCGCGCCTGCGCATCCTCGTGGTGGACGACGACCCGATGGTGCTCAAGTCCCTGCGCGACATCCTGGAAATCGACGGCCACGAGGTGGTGGCCGCCGATGGGGGCCAGGCCGGCATCGACTGCTTCCTGGCCGCGCGCGACAGGCACGCACACTTTGCGGTGGTCATCACGGACCTGGGCATGCCCCACGTGGACGGGCGCAAGGTGGCCAGCGCGGTGCGCCAGTGTTCGCCGGACACGCCCATCATCATGCTCACGGGCTGGGGCCAGCGCCTGGCGGCCGACAGCGACTACCCCGAACACGTCAACTGCGTGCTGGGCAAGCCGCCCCGGTTGAAGGAATTGCGGCGCGCCTTGAATGCGGTCATGTCGACGGGCTAGGCCGCCGAGGTCGTTCAATCCCGATTATCCTTGTTTCAAATTTTTGTATTGGCGTACCCGCATGTCAATCCGCTCGCTCAGTTGGCATGTTTATCATGGTCTCCGCTATACTGGCCCCCCAATATTGCCGCCATTAGCAGAAAATCACCATGGACCTGAGTACCCACGCCGCCGTTGTCAATGGCGAAGCCTATCGCGACGGCAAGAAGATCGCGCACTTTGATATCGACAAGGTGGGCGACTTCCTTGGCGAGCCCGATTGTTTCGTGTGGATAGGCCTGGCCGGCCCCGATGCGGCCGCCATGCAGGCGCTGCAATCGGCCTTTGGTTTACACGAGCTGGCCGTCGAGGATGCGCAGGGCGCGCACGAACGGCCCAAGCTGGAAGAGTATGGCGACACCCTGTTCATGGTGATGCACACGGCCACCCTGGACGGCGACGTCATCGTGTATGGCGAAACCCACGTCTTTCTCGGCCCCCGCTTCATCATCACGGTGCGCCATGGCGCCTCGGCCGGTTATGCAAAGTTGCGTGAGCGCAAGGAAAGCGTGCCCGAGAAACTCGCCAGCGGCCCCGGCTACGTGCTGTATTCGATCATCGACTTCATTGTCGACCAGTACCAGCCCTGCATCGATCATTTGCAGGCCAGGTTCCAGCACCATGAATTGCAGTTGTTCAAGCCCAGCTTGAGCGAAGACAAGCTGCAGGATTTCTACCAGCTCAAGACAGAACTGCTCAAGCTCGACGCGGCCGTCAACCCGCTGCACGACATCTGCACCCAGCTGATCCGTTTCCATGGCGACATTGTGCCCAAGGAAAACCGCATCTATTACCGCGACATTCTCGACCACGTCAAACGGGTGACGCATACGGCGGGGCAGATGCGCGAACTGGTCAATTCGGCCATGCAGGTGGCGCTGGGGCAGATTTCTATCCGTCAGAACGAGGTGGTCAAGCGCCTGGCTGCCTGGGCCGCCATCCTGGCCGTGCCCACCATGGTCTTCAGCCTGTACGGCATGAATTTCGAATTCATGCCCGAACTGAAGTGGCGCGGCAGCTATCCGGCCGTGATCGTTGTCATCATCGCCGGCTGCTACTGGCTGCACCGGCGCCTGAAGCGCGAGGGCTGGCTGTAGCCAGCAGGCTTACCCGTCAGCCACCGCGCCAGCCGCTTCCAGTATCAGCGCCGCCACTTCCACGGGACGCGAGGCCAGCGAGGCCTGGCTGGCGTTCAGGGTGATGACCTTGCGGACATTCAGGCGCGCTGCCATGCGTTCCTGGTTGACGGGGGAAAGCAGGCGGTCGGCGCTGGAAATCTGGTACCAGCTGGGTTTATGCTTCCAGGCCGGGTCGCTGACGTTGTCGCCGAAGATGCTGGCCAGCGGCGCCTTCTGGATCACGCCCAGCACGGCGCCTTCTTCCGCATCGAGGTTCTGGCAAAAGCTGCAGTGGGCGGCGCCGCCCCAGAAACCGTGGACGAGGACGATGGTGGTCTGATTGTTCATGCCGATACTCCTTGTGGCGGGGGCTGACCTTGCATGCCATGCCGCCTGTCAGCAGGCTGCGGCGCGGCGGCCGGCGCATGCCGGTCCAGCCCTATTGTAGACGCCTGCGGGCGTCGCCAGCGCCAGGCGCGGCTGCAATCATTCGAGAGATTTGGCGCGCAATTAGCTGCTACCATGGATTCGTCATACCGTTTGCGAGTTAGCTTATGCGGAAATGCCCGCGGCGGCGGCTCGTCCCTTGCCGAGTCGCGGCGCGGTCTCGCACAAGCGCTGATGCAAGCCGTGGGCCGGTTCATGGTTTACCTTTCGAGGAGCAGCAATGAAACGTCATTTCCTGAGCGCCCTGTTGGTATCGATGTCCTTCCTTGTGTTGGCGCAGGCGCCGGCCCTGGCCCAGGACAAGCCGGCGAAACCGGCCAGCGGCGAGATGGCCAAGCCCGAGGCCCCGGTCGCCGGGCCCAACGCGGCATGCAATGTCAACGCCACGGTACAGCAGTGCTGCTCGGCGGCCCAGTGTGGCGGCGATGTGCTGAGCAATCGCGATGCGCATAACTGCAAGGTGAAAAGCTCGGGCAAGAGCTGGCATCCGGCTGCGCGAAACGGCCAGCCGGCCGCCTGCCAGCGCATGTAGTCAGGCGCTGAGGCACGGGACAGGGCGGCGATGGCGTTGACCACCGCCGCCTCGTACCCGACGCGTACTCGATGAAGAAGTCGCCGTGCTTGCCATTGTCGATGGCCGGGCGGCGCCTGCCCGGCAGCGCGGCCGAGCATGGGGTGACGAATGGCGGAAGGCGGCGGCTGGTCACGGCGTGTCACGATGGTGTCACTTTTGCCGTGTAGCCTGCTGCTGTCGATGGAGCATTCGTCGGCAACAGCCCCATTTCGAGAACAGGACGATAGCGTGATGACAGCAAGCCCGGCGTCGCTCAGTGTGCTGGCGCTGGCCGGATGCCTGCTGCTGGCCGGCTTCGCCGCGACAGGAACGGCGCACGCCGCGCCGCCGCTGTATGCGTTCCAGATTCCAGCCCAGCCGCTCGCCGATGCGCTCAGGGCGTATGGCCTGATCACGGGGATTTCCGTGCTGGCGCCCAGCGGCGCCTTGCGCCAGCGCTACAGCAGTGCCGTGCAAGGCAGCTTTCCGGCGCCGGAGGCGCTGCAACGCCTGCTGTCGGGCACCGGCCTGCATGCGCGTTTTCCGGCGGCGAATGCCGCCATCATCCAGCTGCCTGCCGGCGATACCCCGGCCACGCCGCCACTCCCACCAGAAAGCGGTGCCATCGCCCTGGACGCCATCGATGCCGTGCGTGCGGACGGTGCTGATTATGGCGCTTATGTCAGTGGCGTGCAGACGCAATTGCTGCGCGCCCTGTGCCGCTCGACCCTGACGCGCCCCGGCAGCTATCGTCTGGCGCTACGCTTGCGCATCGCCGCGTCGGGCAGCGTGGCGACGCTGAAACAGGCGGGCAGCACGGGACGCCCGCTGCGCGATGCCGTGATTTCGCGCAGCTTGCGTGCGCAGGTATTCGAGCCGCCGCCGCCGACCATGCCGCAGCCGATCACCATTCTGCTGCGCCCGGATGACTCGGGCGGCGCCTGCCAGCCGGCGCCCGTGGAGGACCAGGCTGATGCCCGATAGCTTGCGCGCGCGCCTGCGCGGCGTGCTGGTGACGCGCTATGGCCAGCTGCGCCGCAAGCTTGAGTACATCGTCGGCACCGGGGAGCGCGCGAGCGATGCCCTGCAGGAGACCTGGCTGCGCCTGGAGTCGATGCCCGGCAATACAGCCGTGCGCAATCCCGACGCCTACCTGCTGCAGATGGCGGTTAACGTCGCCACCGACCAGTACCGCCGCGAACACCGGAAATTGAACGATGCCGATATCGACGCCCTGTTCGACGTGGAAGACGAACTGGCCGATCCCGAACGCATCGTCGCGGCGCGCAGCGAGATCATCGCCCTGGAAGCGGCGCTGCGCCAGCTTACGCCGCGCCAGCGCGAGATCCTGCTGGCGGCGCATATCGATGGCCAGCTCAATCGCGAGATCGCCGCGCGCCTGGATATTTCGCTGAGCCTGGTGGAAAAAGAGTTGCGGCACGCCCTGCGACATTGCCAGCAATACGTGGGCGCGCCGGCCGACATGGCCGCCCGTGGCGGCCCGCGCCGCTTCTGATACGATTCTTCATCATGACCCAACACAGCAACGACAGCGACGGCGATATCGAGGAACAGGCGAGGCAATGGCTGGTGCGCCTGCGGTCGGGCCGGGCGAGCGAGGCCGATGCGCAGGCGTTCGCCCGCTGGCGCGCGCAAAGTCCCGGCCATGCCCGGGCGGCGCGGGAACTGGGACAGCTGTGGCGCGGCCTGCGCATGGCGGCGCCCGCGGTGGCGCGCGAGCAAGCCATGCGCGCACCGTCGCGCGGCCGGCGCGCCTTCCTGGGCGGCGCGCTGGCCACGGGGGTGGCGCTGCTGGCCTTGCGTCCGCCGCTGGCCCTGTGGCCGTCCGTGGGCGAACTGGCCGCCGACTATCGCACGGGCACGGGCGAGCAGCGCCAACTGGCGCTGGCCGGCGGCGCACAAGTGCGCATGAATACGCAGACACGCCTGAACCTGCGCGGCGCGGATGAGGCCGCGTTCATCGAATTGCTGGCCGGTGAAGCGCAGATCGTGACGGGTGGCCGTGAGGCGTGTACCGTGCTGGCCGGCGGCGCACGGCTGCAGGCGCGCGCCGCCAGTTTCAACGTACGCTACCTTCCGGATGGTGACGTGGAATTGAGCTGCCTGGAAGGCCGGGTCGAAGTCGACCACCCGCAGCGGCGCACCACCTTGTCCGCGTCGCAGCAGTTGCGCTACGGCGCGGCCGTGCTGCGCCTGGCCGCGCCGGCCGATTCCCATGCCGTGCTGGCCTGGGGCCGCGGCCTGCTGCTGTTCAATGACACGCCGCTGGCGCAGGTCGTCGAGGAGCTCAACCGATACCGGCCCGGCAAGATCTTCCTGCAAAGCGAAGAGCTGGGCATGCGCCGCGTCCAGGCGCAGTTTTCCATCGATAAGCTCGATGTCGCCCTGGCGCTGATCCGCGACCTGTACGGCGCCCGACTCACCTACTTGCCTGGCAATCTGGTCTTGCTCAGCTAGGCCCTGTCACACGCGCGCGCATCAAGCCGGGCGTGGACCCACAGTATCTCACCTTCAACTATGGGAACGCTACCAGCGTTGTCTTCAATCGTGTTTCTGGAAAACGCATGTGCCCGGGGTCGCTTCGCCAGCGCAAGCCCGGGTACTTCGGCAGCTCATGGCTGGCCGGGTACGGTGCCAAAAAATAAATGCGGGTTAGGCGGGCACCATGCGTCCCAGTCATGAGCAGCGCATTTTCAGCGCGCCTTCCCTGACCAACCAGCACGTTTATTTTTCCAGGAAATCATTGCCATGACCATGTTTCACACTGCCCGGCGCAAGACCATGACACAGACGCTGCGCGTGCCCGCGCCGCAAGCGGCCATGCGGCTTACGCCACTCGCCTATGCCGTGGCCGTGCTGCTGGCGGCGGGTGGCACGGTGCAGCAGGCGCAGGCGCAGCAAGCGTTCAGCGGCGCCTGGTTTGCCGGCAAGGGTGCGACGCAGGCGACAGTGGTGCAAACGGGGCGGCAGCCTGGCGGCGTGCTGCTGGCCGGACGGCCGGCGGCGCCCGGCCAGCAGGCTGGCGAGCAGTTGCAGCGTTCGCTCAACAACCTGAATCTGGCCGCGCGCGCCATCGCTGCGCAGCAGGCGGCGCAGGCACAGGCGCGCCAGGCAGCGGCCGGTGCGCCCGGCGCGCCCGATGGCCTGGTGAATGGCGGCCTGAAGATCGATGCCAACAGCCTGACGGCTGGCTGGCTCAACGCCCAGGCGCCCGTGCAGACGGTACAGGGAGGCAAGACGACGGTGCTGGTGCGGCAGACGGCCGACAAGGCCATCCTGAACTGGGAAACGTTGAATGTCGGCAAGGATACGATCTTGTCCTTCCAGCAGCAGAAGGACTGGGCCGTGCTGAACCGGGTCAATGATCCGCTGGCGCGTCCCAGCCAGATCCAGGGCCGCATCGAGGGCGACGGCACGGTGCTGCTGGTCAACCGCAACGGCATCGTCTTCCATGGCGCCAGCCAGGTCGATACGCGCAACCTGGTAGCTGCCGCAGCCGGCATCGGCGACGCGCAGTTCCGCGAGCGCGGCATTTACAGCAATGGCAGCGCGCCATCGATCAGCGATGCACTGGGCAAGGTCGATGTGCTGCGCGGCGCGCGCCTTGCCACGCGCGCGCCCGCCAATTCCACCGAGGGCGGCGGTTATGTGCTGCTGGCGGGCGCCGAGGTGCATAACGGCGGCGAGATCCTGGCGCCGAAGGGACAAGCACTGCTGGCCGCTGGCGACAGCTTCGTCATCCGCAAGGGCGTGGGCACGGATGGCAATGCGCTGTCCACCACGCGTGGCAATGAGGTCGTGCCCCGGTCCGGCGTGGCGGGTGCGACAGGCAAGGTCGCCAATTCGGGGCTGATCCAGGCGCGCGAAGGCGATGTGACCCTGGCCGGGCGCGAGGTGCGCCAGGATGGCGTGCTGCTGGCCAGCACCAGCGTCAATGCGCGCGGCACGGTGCACCTGCAGGCACTGGGCGAGCAGGCCGCCGTGGTGTTGGGACAGGGTGCCACGACAGCCGTCTTGATCGAGGAAGATGCGAGGAATACGGCGCTCGACAGCCAGCGCGATGGCTTGCGCGTCCCGGCCGTGGCCGGCGCCGAGTCCATGCTGCCGCTGGCGGACCGGCGCGACCAGTCGCGCATCGCCATCGACAGCGCCGGCACGGTGGATTTCCAGGGCGCGTCGCTGACGCTGGCCACAGGTGGGCAGATCAGCGTCAATGCGGCCGGCCGCAGCCTGGTGCGCGATGGCGCGCGGATCGACGTAGCGGGCGCGGCCGGGGTCAGGCTGGCCATGGAAAGCAACAACGTCAAGGTCAACGTGCAGGGCAACGAACAGCGCGACGCACCAGGCAACCGCGATGGCAAGGGGCTCAATAGCAGTGATATCTGGCTGGACAGGCGCAGCTTGGTGTTTGTTCCCAAGGGAACGAACGGCTATGACAGCGACCGCTGGTACACGGCGGGCGGCTTGCTCGAGGTGGGTGGCTACCTGGGCATGCAGGGACACACGGTGGGAGAATGGATGGCGCAGGGCGGCACGCTCAGTTTTGGCGGCAAGGACGTCGTCACGCAGGCCGGTTCCAGCATCAATCTGTCGGGTGGCACCTTGCGGGTGGAAGGCGGCGCGATCCGCCAGACCTGGCTGAATGGGGCCGACGGCCGCCAGTACGAAGCATCGCGCGCGCCCGGCGACCTGCTGTACACGGGCCTGTACCGGGGCTTTGAAGAGTTGCACGCGCGCTGGGGCGAGTCCGCCACGGCCTCCTACCGCAGTCCGTTGATCGCGCCGCTCCAGCGGCTGGAAAACGGGTATACGGTGGGGCGCGATGCCGGCAGCCTGGTGATTGGCACGCAGGCGGCCGTGCTGGAAGGGCTGATCGACGCCAGCGCCGTCCAGGGTCCGGGCCAGCAGCAGGCGGCGCAGGCCGGTGTCGATGGCTACCATCAGTCGCACAAGGCCGCCGCCACACGCGGCCAGCTGATCGTCGGCCGCTCCGTGCCCATGTTCGAAAAGAGCACCGGCCTGACGTACGACAGCCTGGGTGCCGTCATGCGCGAGGTGCAACTGGCCGGCGGCGCGGACGATATCGCTGCGGGCCTGGACCTGGGCACGCTGCTGCCAACGTCGCGCCAGGGGCGCCTGGTGCTCGATACGGCACGCCTGAATGGCTTCGAACTGGGCGCCATCCGCATTGCCGCCACGGACACGATCGCCGTCAATGGCGCCGTGCGGGTGGCCGACGGCGGCAACGTGACCCTGTACGGCAGCGACGTGGCGGTCAATGCCGACGTGACGGCGCACGCGGGCGGCATCCAGATCGGCAATATCCTGCGGCAGGCTGTCAACGGCCGCATCGAGGACAGCGTGCTGAAGGCGCCGCCCGGCGGCAAGGCCGGCGTGCAGGTGGCCGGCGGCGTGACGCTGGACGCGAGCGGCTTGTGGAGCAAACCCTTGCAGGAGGAGGCCTTGCCTGGCGCCAAGCTGGCATACCGGCATGGCGGCAGTGTTTCCCTGCGCAGCAGCGGCGACGTGCTGCTGCGCCAGGACAGCCGCATCGATGTGCGCTCGGGCGCGGCGCAGTTGGCTGGCGGTGCGGTACGCGGCGGCAAGGGCGGCAACGTGACGCTGGAAACGCGCATGCAGGGTAGCGACCGCGCGGCCAGCCTGGGTTTCGATGGCGCGCTGCTGGGCCAGGGCATGGAGGGCGGTGGCACGCTGCAGGTGCGCGCGGCGAAGGTGTTGATCGGCGGAGCGGCGCAGGCGGCGGCCGACACGCTGCAGCTCGACAGCGGCTTTTTTGACAAGGGTTTTTCCCGCTACGATATCGGCGGCAACGGCGGCTTGACGGTGGCCGACGGCGCGCAGGTCGCGGTGACGATGCCGCTGCTGCGCCTGGCCGGGCAGGAGGTGGAAGCGTGGTTGTCGCCGGTATACCGCGAAGACGCGAGGAAGGGCGTGCTGACGCAGCGCCTCGGCGCCAGCTTGCGGCTGCAGGCAGGTGTGGCGGAGGTCTCCGGCGGCGCGGACATGGCCAGCGTCCAGGCGCGTATCGGCCGCGGCGCCATGCTGGAAGTCGATCCTGGCCAGTCGATCACGGTCGCCAGCATCGGCCAGCTGACGCTCGATGGCCGCCTGAATGCCTGGGGCGGCAAGATCGTGCTGGAAGGCATGGCGGGCGATGTGCAGGCGGCCGAGGTGGCCAACGGCGCCGGGCATGGTCGCTCGATCTGGATCGGTGACGGGGCCGTGCTGGACGTGGCGGCGCGCGCCGCCACGGCCGTCGATGCACGCGGCCAGCGCTATGGCCTGGTGCGCGACGGCGGCAGCATCGTGGTGGGCGGCACGCTCGACCATGCCACGGGCAAGGCCGATGCGGCGCACCTGTTCGTGGCCGTGCGCGAAGGCGCGCTGCTTGACGCTTCCGGCACGCAGGCACAGCTCGACGTGGCGGGCCTGGGCGCCACGCAAGTGGCCAGCCGTGGCGGCAGCATCGCGCTGGCGTCGAACAACGGCCTGTACCTTGACGGCCTGATGAAAGCCGGCGCGGGTGGCGCCGGCGCGGCCGGCGGCACGCTCGCTCTGGCGCTGGAAACGCCGCTGTACCGCGATACAGCGGGCGCGCGCTTGCGCCAGGCGCGCGAATTCATGCTGCGCCAGCAGCCGGCCGGAGGCACGCTGGCCGGCACGCAGCCGGAACAGGCGGCCGCGCAGTTCGTGTATGGCCACGCGGCGCTGGCCGCCTCGCAGGTGGCCGCTGGCGGCTTCGGCAACCTGTCCATCCTCAGCAACGGCATGCTCGGCTTCGATGGCGACCTGTCCCTGTCGCTGGGCCAGAGTCTGCATCTGTACGCGCCCACCCTGGTACTGGCCGACGGCGCGGCGGCGGCCACGCGCGTGCTGCTGGCGGCACCGTACATGCGCCTGGCAGGCATCGGCGCCGTCGGCACGGGCGACGGCCAGATACGTCCCACGCTGACGGGCGGCGTATCGACGCAAGCGGCCGTGGGTAGCCTGCGCCTGGAAGCACAGCAGCTGCTCGATGTGCGCGACGTGCTGACGACGGGTGCGCACGGCGGCAAGGAGCGCGCGCAAGGACTGCCGATGGTGCTTGACCGGCGTGCCTTCGACAGCGTGGAACTGGCCAGTCATGGCGACTTGCGTTTCTTGGGCGCCACCGTCAGCGGCCAGAATACCGTCCTGAACACGCCGGCCGACCTGTTGCTGACGGCGGCCCGCATTTATCCGGCAACGGGCGCCAGCGCCATCGTGCGGGCCGGCTACCTGGGCGGGGGCAGCGATTATGCGCAGCAGCGCCTGCTGCGCATAGGCCGCGCCGGCACGGATGGTGCAGCGCCGCCGCTGCCGCCATCTTCCGCTTTCGGCGCGCTGACCCTGGGCGCCGCCGCGATCGAGCAGGGCGGCGTGTTGCTGGCCCCGCTGGGCAGCATCGTGCTGGGTGTCAGTACGGGCGCCAGCATGTCGGACACGCGTTCTTTGCGCTTCCTGCCGGACAGCGTGACGTCGGTCAGCGGCGCCGGCCTGATGCTGCCGTATGGCGGCACGGCCGATGGCGTCAGCTGGCGCTACGATGGCCAGGATGTCAGCCTGCTGGGCGCGGGCGGCACCTATGGCACGACGGCCAATCTGAAGGTGGGGCTGGCGATGAAGAGCCGCGCGGTCGACGTGCAGCCGGGCGCCGTGCTCGATCTGTCGGGCGGCGGCCAGTTGCTGGGCGCCGCCTTCGTGGCCGGCCGTGGCGGTTCCACCGATGCGCGCTACCATCCGCTGGTGCAGACGCGGGCCAACGGCGGCTTCATCCTGCCTGAACTGGCCAGCAATCCCGTGTACGCGATCGTGCCGGGTGCGCAAGCGCCGGTGGCCCCCGCCGATGGCGAGCGCGGCGCCAGTGTGCCCGTGCCGGGCCAGCAGGTGACGATAGGCGCCGGCGTGCCCGGTTTGCCGGCCGGCAGCTACACCTTGCTGCCGTCGACCTACGCCTTGCTGCCGGGCGCCTTCCGCGTCGAAATCAATGGCCAGGCCGGCATCGCGCCGGCCGCGCCGAATGCCATGCGCAACGGCTCCTGGGCCGCCAGCGGCCGCCTGTCCGTGGCCGGCACGGGCATCGGTGACGCCCTGTCGCGACAGATGATCGTGACGCCGGCGAGCGTGTTGCGCAGTTATTCGCAGTACCGGGAAACCAGCTATGCCGATTTCGTGCGCGCCGACGCGGCCAGG
This sequence comes from Janthinobacterium sp. DSP2-3-3, assembly GCF_049897325.1. NCBI lineage: Bacteria > Pseudomonadati > Pseudomonadota > Betaproteobacteria > Burkholderiales > Oxalobacteraceae > Janthinobacterium > Janthinobacterium sp. DSP2-3-3. The sequence continues at coordinate 84,848 of NZ_JAFCWA010000014.1, forward strand.
CTGGATGTACCGCGCGCCATGCTGGAAGCGGATGCGCGGACCATGCTGGTCCAGTTGATGCCAGGCAATGGCGACGCCATCGATTTCCATTTCCAGGGCCAGGCCCGCTTTCAGCCCGCCGACAAGGGACATGGCGGCACGCTGGCCTTCCCGATGGACGGAGGGCATCTGGAAGTGCTGGCGGCCGGCGGCCAGACCAGCGCCGACATGGGCACCGTATCGCTGCGCGCCGCTGACGTCAACGCCGTGGGCGCGGCGCGCCTGTCGCTGGGCAGCTTGCCCGTGGTGCGCTACGGCCAGGGCGGCAACCTGCTCGACTTCTCCAGTGGCGGGGCCGCCGGCGCCATCACCGTGCGTGACGGGGCGTCGCTGTCGGCAGCCGAAGTATTGCTCATCGCTAACTCAACAGTGGCAAACCAGGGCGCCGGTATCAAGGTCGAGCAGGGGGCGGCCATCAGCACGCTGGGGCGCGGCAAGTCCGCCTTCGATGCCGACGACGGCTTCGTCTACCAACCCGGCTACCGCGGCGTGCTGGCCGTGTCCAACGGCCGCCTGCAGATGCTGGCGCCGGAATACAATAGCGTGGGCACGCCGGCCAGCATCCGCATCGGCACTTGCGCGCAGGCAGCTTGTGCGGGAGTCACGTCGCTGTATTCGGAAGGCTCGATCGCCTTTGCCACCAGCAGTGCCTTCGAGCTTGGCGACGCCGTGCGCTACGGCACGCGTCACCTGACCCTGGCGGTCGGCGGCATCAATGTGGGCAGTGCGCAGGCGCTCGATGCGGCCGCCGCGCGCGGCGCCCTGCCGCCGGGACTGACCTTGAACCAGGAGGTCCTGGACCGCTTGCTGCGCGGCGATGCAGGCACGGGCGCGCCGGCCTTGCAGACCTTGTCGCTGACGGCCGCCCAGTCGCTCAATTTCTACGGCGACACGACCCTGAGCACCATGGATGCCAGCGGCAAGTCGCTGCTGGACAAGTTGTCGCTGACGACGCCGGCCATGTATGGCGGCGGCAAGGCGGGCGAGGCGGCGCGCATCGTCACCGATACCCTCGTCTGGAATGGCGGCACGGCCGGCCCGGCAGCGCTGCCCGGCGCCGTGCTGGCCGGCGGCGCCGGCACGGGCAGCGGCACGCTGGACGTACGTGCGCGGCGCATCGAGTTCGGCTATGGCCCCGACACGCGCCCGGACACGTTGGCCGACGCGCAGCGCCTGATCCTGGGTTTCGCCGACGTCAGGCTCAATGCCAGCGAGCGCATCACGGCCAACCACAAGGGCAGCCTGGCCGTGCACCAGTCGCAGGGCGCCTATGCGACGGGCAAGGGCTACGCGTACGCAGGCGGCGATCTGTACCTGAACACGCCGCTGCTGACGGGACAAGCCGGTTCCGTCAACCGCATCACGGCAGGCGGGGCGCTCAATATTGCGGGAGCGGGAGCGGGAGTGGGACCGGGCGGACCGGCGGCGCTTGCCGGCAGCGAGGCGCTGGGCGCGGAGTTGCTGTTGGCGGGCAATAGCGTGACGCTGGATACGGCCGTGGTGTTGCCTAGTGGTAAACTGACCCTGGCCGCCACGGGCGACGTGCGCCTGCTTGACGGCGCGCAGCTGGACCTGGCGGGGCGCAAGGTCAGCATCCACGATGCGGACAAGTACGGCTGGGGCGGCGAGGTGATATTGACCAGCCGCAGCGGCAATATCGCGCAGACCGCCGCTGCCGGCATCGATGTGTCGGCCCGCAACAACCAGGGCGGCAAGGTGCAAGCCATCGCCCTCGATGCGGCCGCAGGCAAGGTCGACCTGCTGGGCCGGCTGCTGGGCGGCGCCAGCGGCCGCTATGACGCGGGTGGCACCGTCTTGCCCTACAAGGGCGGCGCCGTGGAGATCCGCGCGCAGGATGTGGGCGATTTCGCGGCCCTGAACCGGCGCCTGAATGACGGCAAGGTCGACGGCGAACGCAGTTTCCAGATCAAGCGGGGGGATTTGACCATCGGCGACGAGATCAGGGCGGGCAGCGTCAATGTTTCGCTCGACAATGGCCGCCTGACGGTGGCGGGCGCCATCGACGCCAGCGGCGAGCGCGTGGGCGTCATCCGCCTGGCGGGCAAGCATGGCGTGACGCTGGCCGGCACGGCCGTGCTCGATGCGCATGGCAGCGTGCTGCGCGTCGATAGCTATGGCAAGATCATCGACGCGCCGAACCGGGCGTTGATCGAAATCAATGCGGGCGATGGCGTGCTGGCCCTGGACAGCGGCGCGCGGCTTGATTTGCGCCACGGCACGGCCGCCGGCGGCGCGGGCAAGGGCCGGCATGACGGCCAGGCGCGCGGCACGCTGGACTTGCACGCGGCGCGCCTGGGCAGCGCCGGTGGCGCCACCGACGCCGACGCGGCCACGCACGGCGACATCGCCATCGCGGCCGGGGCAGGCTTGCGCATCGATGGCACGCGCGATATCGCCGTGCACGGCACGGCGCGTTACGGCGATGCGCCACAAGGCGTGTTCAAGGATGCCAATGGCCAGGTCGTGCCGGGCCCGGACGGCTTGCCGCAGGCGGACCTGGCGGCGGGCGGACGGCCGTACCAGTTCATCGACCAGGCTTACCTCGATAGCAAGCATGAGGACAGCACGGACTTCATGGCGGCGGCGCTGGCCAACGCCAATTTGCTGGGAAACAAGCTGGCAGGCTTGCGGACGGCCGCGCATGCCGAGGCGCTGCATGTGCGGCCCGGCGTGGAAATCGTCACGCAGGGCGACCTGGTGGTCAGCGGCGACGTCGACCTGTCCGCGCACCGCTATGCGGGCCTGAACGCGAAGACGCCAAAAACCGCCGTGGCCGGCTCGGGCGAACCGGGCAGCCTGGTGTTGCGCGCGGGCGGCAATCTCGACATCTTTGGCAGCATCAACGACGGTTTTGCGCCACCGCCCGCCACGCCGGACGACAAGGGCTGGGTGCTGACGCCGGGCCGCCAGGCCTACGGCGGCGACGTGGTGGTGCCGGGCCATGGCGTGGTGCTGGCCGAGGGCACGTTGTTTCCTGCCGGCAAGGTCTTGAATTATGCCCTGCCCATCCAGTCGGCGACGCTGGCCGTGGGCACCGTGCTGCCGGTGGCGGCCAGCCTGGCAGCGGCGCTGGAAGTGCCGGTCGATACGGTGCTGCGCGCGGACGTGCGCGACAGCGCCGGCCGCCTGCTGCATGCGGCCGGCACGCTGGTCGCGGGCCAGCCGCTGCTGCTGCCGAAAGGCACGCAGCTGGGCGCCGGTTCGCAGCTGCCCGGGACGGCCGCGCTGGAAGGCCTGACCTGGCCGGCCGGCGTGCCCCTGCCTGGCCTGGCGCAGTTTGACAACTACCTCAAGCCGAACGGGGTCTTGCTGGCCGGTGCGCTGGCCTTGCGCGTGGGTGCGCTGATCCCCGCCGATACCCGCGTCAAGCTGCCGGGCGGCGCCCTGAGCGTGCCGCTGCGCGCCATCACGGGTGGCGTGCAGGGCCGTAACTGGGCGGTGGCGCCCATGCTGCCGGAAGGCTCGCTGTCGTGGTCGATGCGGCTCGTGTCCGGCGCCGATACCAGCGCGGCCGACACGCGCAGCATCCGGCCCGTGCTGGCGGGCGACTTGCGGCTGGCCGACAGCCATTACGCGCTGTATGAAACGTATGATCGGAAAATCATCCCGGGCACGCCGGCGCGACCGGGCGGTGCCTGGTTCTGGAATGCGTTCGGGGGCGAACTACTGGGGTACGAGCCAGGCACGCCGGTAGCGCCAGATCTTGAAGTCTGGTGCGAAGAGGGCGCCTGCGACCGCCACAACTATGCCTGGAGCGACAGCGCCAGCCTGTATGATCCCACCTGGCTGGCCGGCAAGCCGGTGCCGCTGGCTGTGGAAGGACAGTGCGACACGGAGATTTGCATCCCGCTGGGCAAGGCGATTCCCGGCACCCCGGACCGGGTGGAAATCGGCGCGCTGAAAAGCGTGACGCCTGCGACCCAGCATTTCAGCGTGCTGCGCACCGGGACGGGCGACCTGGACCTGATCGCGGCCGGCAACGTCAGTACCCTGTCGCCATATGGCATCTATACGGCGGGCACCTCCACCGCCAGCCTGGGCAATGCCGCCTACAATCAGGCGCGCGGGCGCGCCGGCGACGGCGCGACGGTGCTGGGCAGCGGCGGCGCCGCGTATGAATCCCTGGTCGATGGCGGCGCGGCCAGCCCCTATGCGGCCTGGTACCCCGACCATGGCGGCAATGTGCTGTTGCGCGCGGGCGGCAACCTGACGGGCGACATCGTCAGTGCGTTCGGCGTTGCGCGCCAGGAAGACTTGCGCCGGCAGGCGGCCAGCGCCAACGTGGGCAACTGGCTGTGGCGCCAGGGCACGGGCGGCACGGCCGGCGTCGACCCCATGCCCGCCAGCTGGTGGATCAATTTTGGCACGTATATCAAGGAAGCCGGTGGCGCGAGCGTCTTGCAGCCCGACCAGCCGATTATCGACAAGCTGCCCATGCTGGTGGGCTTCACGGGCATGGGCACGCTGGGCGGCGGCAACCTGAGCGTCGATGTGGGCGGCCATGCGGGCATGCAGGCGCGGCGCGGCTCGGCCGATGGCGACCAGTCGCCGCGCAGCGAAGGACTGGTGCTGGCCGTGGCCGGCACGGGCCGGGTCGGCGCCGACGGCGGCATGCTGCTGACGGGCGGCGGCGACATGGACGTGCGCATCGGTGGCGACCTCAATCCCGGCCTGCAGGCCAGGGCGGCCGTCAACAACGGTTTTGGCATGCAGCCGGGCGCGGCGACGGATTACCAGAACCAGAACCTGAACCTGAACGGCGTATTGAGCAATCTGCGCGGCGCCCTGGCCCTGCAGACGGGCAGCCTGGGCGGCGTCGCCTTCAATTATGGCGGCATGCCGCAGCAGCACGACAGCAAGGAGCAGCGCGCCTACGATCCCTACGGCGCCACGCTGGGCACGGCCACCGGTGGCGCGACGCTGATGCTGGGCGATGCGGCGGCGCGCGTGTCCACGCGGGGCAACCTGGTGCTGGCCGGCACGGGCGACCCGGGCCGCGTGAAGACAGCCCATTCGTCCGCGTTCACGGCCAATGGCAAGGCCTATGCGCAGGGCGGTTATGGCTGGTTTTCGCTGTGGACGGACGGCACGGCGATCGACTTGTTCTCCGCCGGCGGCAGCCTGGCGCCGAGCGTGCAGCTGGGCGACGTCAATTCGGGCAGGACGCCGGCCAGCCAGGGCAACCATGCCGATTCGGACGGGCGTTTCCTGTTCCCTTCGCAGCTGGGAGCGGTGGCCGCCAATGGCAGCATCTTCCTGGGCAAGTCGGCGCTGGGCGGAAACGACTATTATGCGCCCGGCTATTCCATGCTGCTGGCGCCATCGGCCAACGGCCGGCTCGACTTGCTGGCGGGCGATTCGCTGTATGCCAGCGGCTATGCCGTGAGCCGCTCGGGCGCCGCCGCATCGAGCCTGCCGACGCCGGTTCATCCCGCCTTCGCCGGCTATCAGCAGCCGGCCACCTACGTGGCGGGCAATGGCGGCGTTGACGGCATCGAATCGTCATTGGCGCGCTTTCCCCTGTTCGCGTTTGGCAGCCCCAGCGCCGCGCCGCTGGGCGACGCCGCCGGCACGCCGTCGCGTCTGTACGCGGGCAAAGGCGATATCGTCGGCTTGCGCAGCGGTGAAATCCTGGCGTTTGCCGCTGGCCAGCGGGCCGGACAGACGTGGTACGAGGGTGTCGCGCCCGTATGGATGAGGGCCGGGCGCGACATCGTCAACTCCGGCACGCAGCCGGGCCAGCCGACGGCGCTGCCGAATGCCATCGCCAATACCCGCGAGAACCCGTATGGCAATGGCGGCAGCACGGGCAACCTGTTCGTGCATGAGCGCGCCACGGACGTGTCCATCGTGGCGGCCGGCCGCGACATCCTGCATAGCAGCTTCAACGTGGCCGGTCCCGGCACGCTGGAATTGACGGCGGGGCGCCATATCCGCATGGAAGAGCAGGGGGCGCTGGTCAGCCTGGGCGCCGTGCTTGCCGGCGATAAACGCCCCGGCGCCGGCATCGTGCTGCAGGCGGGGCTGGGCGAAGCCGGCGTCAATGGCGTCAATGGCGTCGATTTCGCCGCCTTCGCGCAGCGCTACCTGGACCCGGCCAACCTGGCCCAGCCTGGCGTGCCATTGGCACAACAGGCGGACAAGGTCGCCAAGACCTATGCGCTGGAGCTGGCCGCCTGGCTGGCGGCGCGCGAGGGTTTCGCCGGCACGCCGCAACAGGCGAGCACGCGTTTTTCCGCCTTGCCGGCCGAGCAGCAGCGGATCTTCGCGCGCCAGGTCTTCTTCGATGAATTGAAGGCGGGCGGGCGCGAGTACAACGATGCGCAAGGTCCGCGTTTCGGCAGCTACCTGCGCGGCCGCAACGCCATTGCGGCGCTGTTCCCCGCGCAGGATGCGCACGGCGCGCGCATCCGCTATCAGGGCGATATCAGCATGTATGGCCCGTCCGGTGTCAACACCCTGTTTGGCGGCGATATCAGCATGCTCGCGCCGGGCGGCAAGCAGGTATTCGGCACGGAGGGCCAGGCGCCGCTCGCGGTGCCGCGCCTGGTGCCCGGCGTGCTCACGCAGGGTGCGGGCGATATCGCGCTGTACGCCCAGGACAGCATGCTGCTGGGCCAAAGCCGCATCATGACGACCTTCGGCGGCGCCATCCTGGGCTGGTCGGCGCTGGGCGATATCAATGCGGGGCGCGGTTCGAAGTCGACCATCGTCTACACGCCGCCCAAGCGCGTGTATGACCAATGGGGTAATGTGACGCTGGCGTCCGACGTGCCGAGCACGGGCGCCGGCATCGCCACGCTGGCGCCGATTCCGGAAGTGCCTGCCGGCGATATCGACCTGATCGCTCCCCTGGGCACCATCGACGCGGGCGAGGCGGGCATCCGCGTCTCTGGCAATATCAACCTGGCGGCGCTGCAGGTGCTGAACGCGGCGAACATCCAGGTGCAGGGGAAATCGAGTGGCATGCCGGTGCTTGCTGCCGTGAATGTGGCCGCCCTGAGCAACGCCAGTGCGGCGGCGTCGCAGGCGACGGGCGCGGCGCAGGAAGCGCTGCAGCGCGAGCGGGCGGCGGCGCGCGGCAGCTTGCCATCGATCTTTTCCGTGCGCGTGCTGGGCTTTGGCAACGAGCCGATCGAGGACGGCGAGAAGCGTGGCAAGGCGGCCAGCTACCGGCCGGATAGCCCCGTCGCCATCCTGGGCCTCGGCGGTACGGGTGCCACTCAGCGCGCCCACCTGACGCACCAGGAGCAGCAGGAGCTGGACCTGTGATGGCCAGCGTGGAAGCGTTGTCGCCGTGCCTGCAAGCGTACTTGGCCACGCACTACGTGCGTCTGCACCGGCGCCTGACGCGCTACCTGGGCTGCGCGGAGCTGGCCAGTGACAGCCTGCACGACGCCTGGCTGCGCCTGGCGGGCAAGCCGGCACCGCCCGCCTGCAGCATGGATGCCTACGTCTGCCGCGTGGCGTGTAACCTGGCCATGGACCGGCTGCGCCAGGCGCGGCCCTGGCAATACGCGGAAGGCGCCGAAGCAGTGCTGGAACAGTTGGCAGATGGCGCGGCGGGACCGGCCACGCTGGCCGAAGTGCGTTCCGAGCTGGCCGCCGTCGACCGGGCGGTGGCGTGCCTGCCGCGGCGCCACCGCCAGGTGCTGTTCGGCTTGCGCCTGGAGGACGCCACGCGCGACGAGGTGGCCGCGCGCCACGGCATTTCGCTGCGCAATGTCGACACTTTGCTACGTCAGGCGCTCGATCACTGCGCCGCGCAGACGGGACAGACCGTCTTCGGCGGCATCAGTACGGCGCGCCGGGCTTTGCGGACGGCGCGGGCTGGTTTCCAGCCGGGACCGCCATCGTTTGCTGTTATCAGATAACCATCATGGCACGCCACCCGTCTACAGCATGCGCTGGAAAACCCCGTCCTTGTCCGGCAGCAGATGCTTGAGGCCGGCAAGGGCGTGCAGGACGAGGCAGCTTGATGCTGTCAGTGCGACACCAGTACCGGCAAGGTCATCTCCTGCAACACCGTGCGCGTGACGCCACCCAGCAGCGCTTCGCGCAGGCGCATGTGGCCGTAGCAGCCCATCACGACCAGGTCGCATTGGCGCTGCGTCGCCATGGCCAGCAGGGCCGCGCCCACGTCCTGGCCCGGCGGAGTGTCGTGCTGCAGCACTTCGACGTTGACGCCGTGGCGCGCCAGGTACAGGGCCAGGTCGGCACCCGGCTGCTCGCCGTGCGCGGCCGGCTGGGCGTGCGAATTGACGACGGCCAGGGTCACCTGCTGCGCGCGTTGCAGCAGCGGCAGCGCATCGGTGATGGCGCGCAGCGCTTCGGCGCTGCCGTTCCAGGCCAGCAGCGGATGCTGCGCGTTGCCCGCTAGCGCAGCGGACGGCGCATGCGGCACCATCAGCACGGGCCTGCCGCAATGGAGCATCAGGTATTCGGGCGTGCCGGCGATGACGCGCGACGGCGTATCCTGCGCGTCGGTCTGACCGAGAATCAGCAAGTCGCAATAGCGCGCCTGCAGCAGCAGCGCGCCTTGCGCGTCGTCGTCGACGAAGCGCGTTTCGTAGGTGCCCAGACCTTCTTCACGGGCGATGCGCTCGAAGTCGTGCAAGGCTACGCTGGCCTGGGTGCGTAGCGCCTGCATCTGCGCCGGCGCGAATTGCAGCGCGTTGACGCCGCCGCCATACGCATAGCGCGAGATGCCGCTCATGGCCGAGCCGATCAGGTGGGCGCCTTCTGCAATGGCCAGGCGCACGGCCAGGCGGATGCGCTGGGCACAGTGGTGGGAATTGTCTACGTGGACCAGCAGGGTAGTGTAGGGCATGGCGTTTTCCTCGGTTGTCGGAAGTCGGTTGTCAAGTCTGTAGCACGTAGTCGCCCGGCGCGTCGGCCAGGCCAGGGGGCATGGCCGGAGGCGCCACCTGCGCGCCCGAGCGCTCTGCCAGCCAGGCTTGCCAGGCGGGCCACCACGAACCGTCGTGGCGCGGCACGTCGCGCTGCCAGCTGTCCGCGTCGATATACGGCGCGTCGTGACGGTGCGTGGCCAGCTGGTAGCTGCGGCGTGCCTGGCCCGGCGGCGAGACCACACCCGCGTTGTGGCCGCCCGAGGTGAGCAGGAAGGTGACGTCTGTGTCGGTCAGCAGTTGCAGCTTGTAGACGGAGCGCCATGGCGCCACGTGGTCCGTCAGCGTGCCCACGGCAAAGATGGGCGCGTCGATGTCGGGCAGGGCGATGTGCCGGCCTGCCGTGCGGTAGCGCCCTTCGGCCAGGTCGTTGTGCAGGAACAAACGGCGCAGGTATTCCGCGTGCATGCGGCAAGGCATGCGCGTGGCGTCCGCATTCCAGGCCATCAGGTCGCTGTCCCGCTCGTCTTCGCCCAGCAGGTAATGGCGCAGCCGGCGCGACCAGATCAGGTCGTTCGAACGCAGCAGCTGGAAGGCGCCCGCCATCTGCTTCGTATCGAGGTAGCCCTGCTTCCACATGGCAGCTTCCAGGAAGCTCACCTGGCTCTCGTCGATGAACAGCGACAGTTCGCCCGGTTCTTTGAAGTCCACCTGTGAAGCGAGCATGGTGAGGCTGGCCAAACGCGCATCGCTGTCGCGCGCCATGCTTGCGGCGGCAATCGCCAGCAGGGTGCCGCCCAGGCAGTAGCCGGCCGCGTGCACCTGCGGCGCGCCCGTGATGCGCGCAACGGCGTCGAGCGCGTCCATCACGCCCAGCTGGCGGTAGTCTTCCAGCGACAGCTCGCGGTCTTCTTCGAGCGGATTTTTCCATGAAATCATGAACACCGTGTGGCCCTGGTCCACCAGGTAGCCCACCAGCGAATTGTGCGGCGACAGGTCGAGTATGTAGTACTTCATGATCCACGCCGGCACGAACAGCAGCGGCGTGGCGTGCACTGTCGCAGTCGTCGGCGCGTATTGCAGCAACTCGATCAGGTCATTGCGGTAGACCACCTTGCCGGGCGTGACGGCCACCTTGTCGCCTGCCTTGTAGCTGCGCTGGTCGGGTGCATATGCTCCCATGGCGGCGTGGCGCCAGTCGTCGGCCAGGTGCTGCGCGCCGTTCGCCAGGTTGGCGCCGCCGCTTGCCAAGGTTGCCTGCCGCACCACGGGATTGGTCAGCATGAAGTTCGACGGCGCCAGCATGTCGAGCCACTGGCGCACGGTGAATGTGACGACATCCTCGTGGTGCGGCGAGACGCCGCGCACGCCCGTGGTGGCGCGGTGCCACCATTGCTGCTGCAGCAAGAAGCCCTGGTAGATGAGGTTGTACGGCCAGCGCTGCCACGCCGGGTCCTCGAAGCGCCGGTCCTGCGGCAGCGGTGCGATGCACGCTGGCTCGCTGGCGCTGCCGGCCCGGGCCGGCTGCAGCGCAGATTGCAGTGCAAATTGTTGCCAGCGCCCGATTTTCTTCCACGCTTCCTGCAGCAGGGTTTGCTGCTTCGATGGTGCCAGCGCCAGGTGGCTGAGCCAGTCGGTATAGGCGTTGCCCAGCGCGGCCGGCGAAATGCCGCCCGTAAACTTGCCCATCCAGGCGTTCAGCAGCAGGTCCAGCGTGGCGCCTTCCGGTGCGTTTTCCGGATAGTCGGGCGCCGGCGTGCCTTGCCAAGCGCTGCCCTGGCGCTCATGTTCAATTTGTCGCTCCACATTGCTCGGCTGCGTCTTGCTCATCCAGGACTCCCGTCATTTTTTTACAGGATAGCAAGAGCTTGTTCAAAAAATTATGATCTACATCAAGTTTGCCAGGATGCATGCAGCGTGCGGCTTGCCGCCTGGATGGCCGCGCCCGTTTCCTGCATGAATAGCTGCTGCTGATTTGACACACATGTTGCTCTATCAGCTTCCTCGACGCGGTTGCGGCCATTCTTCTTGGCCTGGTACAGCGCGGTATCGGCCAGTTCGAAGCCGGCGTTCCAGTCGCCGTCTGCCGGTAGCGGCGCCAGGCCGATGCTGATCGTCGCCGTGATGGGCGTCTGCTCGAAGTCGACGCACGTTGCGGCCACGGCAAGGCGGATGCGTTCGGCCACCTGGCGCGCCATGGCCATGTCCGTATGGGGGAACAGCAGGCCGAATTCCTCGCCGCCCACGCGGGCGACGATATCGGATGCCCGCGCTTGGGACTGGAGCACGGCCGCGATGGCTTGCAGCACGGCGTCGCCGGCGGCGTGGCCGTGCTGGTCATTGACCTTCTTGAAGAAATCGATGTCGGCGATGCCGATGGTCATCGGACTGCCCGCGCGCCGGGCCTGCGCTGCCGCACGCGCGGCGTCGATCTCGAAGGCGCGGCGGTTGGGCAGGCGGGTCAGGGAGTCGCTCAGGGCGCTGCGCTGCAGTTGCTTCCAGCGGGCCGCATTCTGCTGTTCCATGGCAAGTTCGTGGCGCTGGTCGATGAAAAAGGCCCCCATGTAGTTCTCATCGTCCAGCTTGCCCAGATCCATGGCCTTGAGCACGATGGGCAGCATCGAACCATCGCGGTGGCGCATGGCGAAATGGCGCTTGTGCCCGAGTACCGTGGACTTCTTTTCACCGGCCAGATAAGCGCCGATCTGCGCGCCATGCTGTTCGCGCACGGCGTCCGGCAGCAGCGCTTCGAGCTGCCGGTCCGTCAGGCTGTCCGAGGCATAGCCGCTCAGCGCGTACATGGCGTCGTTCGCATAGCGGATGCGCGAGCCGGCATCGATGATGATGGCGGCGTCATCGGCGGCGTCGAGCAGGCGCAAGGCCAGGATTTTGTTCATGTGCTTGTCTCCTATAAAGAAGGCAGAGATGTCGGGCGACCGAAGCAAGGAGAGCTGCTGTATCGCCTTGATTTTTCCTTGAAAACCATCATACATTAAATAAAAATGATTTAAACAAATATTATGATTTTAATGATTTAATTTAGTTTTCCTGCGCTGGGAAATGTAAGTCTTGACGGGAGCGGCAGCGTGTTGTAGGCATCTTCACTCTCGGGTAAGGCAATTTTTCCGCCATGCTGCTTACCTATTGATAGAGGAAACTATTTTTTTGTGGATTTATTTATTGTATTTGGTAAATTTATGCGGCAAAATAGAATGCATGCAGATCGGCATGCGAAGGCACGCCCGGCCTGACATGCCAGGCTGGTCACTGTGGATGGAGGAGACGGACATGCTTACGAAAATACCGGCAAGGGGTAGCGAAGCGGTGTACAAGGACCAGCGGCCGTCCGGCAGCGCGCGCCATCCGCAAGGGCCGGGTGCGGGCGTGTTCCGCTCACCCGTGCGGCGTCTGAAGGCGATCGCCTACCTGGCTCTGTTATTGGCTGTAATACCGGCCGTGACTTGCATCGCCATGGGACGCGCCGGCGTGCCGATGTTGTTCAGCACCGTGTGCGGCGTGGTGTCGTGCGCGGACGGAGATGGGGCGCTTTAGCCGCCTGCGCCTCTTCGCAGACCCATGCCATGAATGCCTGATCTGCAGGGCGCGTGGCCGTGTCGGGCCGCGCCGCCAGGTAACAGGCAAAGCGCGCGGGCCAGGGCAAGTCCAGCACATGCACCAGGCGCCCGGCGGCGATTTCCTCCTGCGCGTACAGCTGCGGCACAAGGGCCAGGCCCTGGCCCGGCTCGGCTGCGCGGATCAACAGAAAATCATCTTCGAAGGCGGAGCCGCGCAGCGCTGGTGACGATGGCTTGCAGGCTTAAAACGCATGGCTGACGGCGTAGATCAGCAAACCGGCCAGGCCGCCCACGATGGTGCCGTTGATGCGGATGAATTGCAGGTCGCGCCCGATGGCCAGTTCGATGCGCTCGCTCATTTCGTCCTTGCTCCACAGGTCCAGCCGGCCGGCGATGAAGGTGCCCACTTCGCCCCGGTAGCGGCGCACCAGCGAGCCGCTGCCGGCGACGATGGCATCGTTCAGCCATTCCCGTGCATGTTGGTCCGTGCCGAGCACCTGGCCTGTGTTGCGCGCCAGGCTGGCGATCGCTTGTGCCAGCACGGGCTGGTCCGCGTGCAGGTCGGCCAGCAGGCGCGTGCGGATGTGGTTCCAGACGTCGCCCAGCATGGCTTGCAGCGTATCGCTGGCGATCAGCTGCAACTGGTAGCGGCGCACGGTATCCTGCCAGTGCGGGTCGGCCTTCAGGTGCAAGGCGCTGTCGGCGATCCAGCCGGCGATGCGCTGGCGCAGCGGGTGGGCCGGGTCGATGCGCACGGCGAGGGCAAACTTTTGCAGCGAGGCGATCATGCGCGGCTCGTACGCTTTCACGGCTTTTTTCACCAGCGCGTTCTCGATCTGGAAGGCGCCCAGCACGAAGTCGCCGATGGCGGCGTGGTGTGCCTCGTCGTCCAGGTAGGCGGCGCTGCGGTCGAGCAGGAAGTCCAGCAGTTCCTGCGGCTTGCCGTCGGCGATCAGCGCATCGATGCAGTCGGCCGCCACGTCCGACAGATTCAGTTGGCCCAGGTAGTTGCTGGCCTGTACACGCAACAGGCGGCCCAGTTTGTCGTGATCGGCCATCGCCAGCAGCTGTTTCACCACGCCGGCGCTGGCCATGCCCAGCTGCTGCGCGTGGACCTCGTCACTGAGCCAGGCGCCCAGGCGCGCGGCAGGATCGGCTTGCACGATGCGTTCGGCGATGCCTTGCTCGGTAATGAAATGGTTTTCCACGAAGGCGCCCAGGCTGCGGCCGATGTCCGCCTTGCTGTTAGGGATGATGGCCGTATGCCACAAGGGAATGCCCAGCGGGTGGCGGAACAGGGCGACGACGGCGAACCAGTCGGCTATCGCCCCCACCATAGCCGCTTCGGCGAATGCTTCGACATAGCCCCAGGCGGGATGGCCGCCCCGCTGCGAGCGGGCCACGGCGAAGACCAGCGCGGCCAGCAGCAGCAGGCCGGCGGCCAGCAGCTGCATGTTGCGCAGGCGCGCGCGCTTGAGCTGGTCCGTGCTCTGGTCCAGCTGTGCGATGAGGTCGGGGGAACGTTGCATGGATGGCGGCCTGCGTTGCTTGCGAGACCGCCATCTTAACCGCGGCAGCGACAGAATATGTCGCTGCATTGGACTTTTTACTGCGGCGGGTGCAGCAGCGAACGCCGGCGCGCGTAGCCGAAGTAGATGACCAGGCCGATCACCAGCCAGATGGTAAAGGCCATCCAGGTGACCCAGCTGAGGAAGGTCATCAGGCCCACGCACAGGATCACGGCCAGCGCCGGCACATACGGCACGCCGGGGCAGCGGAAGGCGCGCGGCAGGTCGGGACGCTTCTTGCGCAGCACCACCACGGCGACGGAGACCATGGTGAAGGCGGCCAGGGTGCCAATATTGATCAGCTCGGCGAGGATGTTGAGTGGGATCACGGCGGCGATCAGGCCAAACACGATGCCGACCAGCCAGGTGGCGAAGAACGGCGTATGGAAGCGTGGATGCACGGTCGACAGGCGTTTTGGCAGCAAGCCGTCGCGCGACATGGCGAAGATGATGCGCGTCTGGCCGAAGGCCATCACCAGGATCACGGTGGTCATGCCGAGGATGGCGCCCAGGTCGACGAAGCCGGCGATCCAGTTTTCACCCGCGTATTGCAGGGCCAGCGAGACGGGATGGTCGACGCCGAGGAATTTTTGATACGGCACGATGCCCGTCATGATGGCTGACACCACCACGTACAGCACGGCGCACACGGCCAAGGAGCCGATAATGCCGATTGGCAAGTCGCGCGACGGCTTCTTGACTTCCTCGGCGGCCGAGGTCACGGCGTCGAAGCCGATGAAGGCGAAGAACACGAGGGCGGCGGCGCTCAGCATGCCATGGTAGCCGAACGGCATGTAGGGCTGCCAGTTGGCCGGCTGCACGTGGCGCGCGCCGAAAATGATGAACAGCAGCACCACGCCCACTTTGATGGCCACCATGATGTTGTTCAGGCGCGCCGATTCGCGCACGCCCCAGCCCAGCATGGCCGTCAGCAGCAGCATGATGACCAGGGCCGGCAGGTTGATGAAGGTCGTTACGCCCGGCAGGGCGCCCGGGGCGGCCGTCAGGGCCGCAGGCAGGGTAATGCCAAAGCCCGACAGCAGCGACTGGAAGTAGCCGGACCAGCCGACGGAGACGGCGGCCGCGGCCAGGCCGTATTCGAGCAGCAAGTCCCAGCCTATCATCCAGGCGGCCAGCTCGCCCAGGGTGGCATAGCTGTAGGTGTAGATGGAGCCGGCCACCGGCACGGTGGAGGCGAATTCCGCATAGCACAGGGCGGCGAAGCAGCAGGCGACAGCGGCCACGACAAACGATAACGACAGGGCGGGGCCGGCCGTCAGCGCACCCGTGCCGGTGAGCACGAAAATGCCGGTGCCGACGATGGCGCCTATGCCCATGAGGACAAGGTCGAAGGGCCCCAGCACCTTGGCCAGTCCTCCCGGCTTCTTGCTGTGGGCAATCATGTCATCCAAATTCTTGGTTCTAAATAAGCTCACTGTGTCTCCTGGTAGTTTTTGTCATGGCGCCATTGCCGCCTCGTGAGTAGCACGACGCAGCCAGATTCTAGCCCAGGCGGCCAAGATTCCAGAAGGAAAACTGTACTTTGCCGTGTGCGCCAGCCTGCAAGCTTGCCTTGCAGGCAAAAAAACAGCCCCGGATGTGGCCGGGGCTGGAAAGGAGACTGCTACAAATGGTTACTTTGGCTTACTTAGCGAAATGCGCTTCAATTTCTTCCAGCGTCTTGCCCTTCGTCTCTGGCAATAAAAACGCGGCCGCCAGGAAGTACAGCACGGTGCAGCCGGCGCCGAAGAAGAACAGCGTCGAATAGCCGTGCAAGCCCACGGTCGGCAGGAAGATGGCGGCGATCACCGTCGAGACGAACTGGTTCACCAGCAGGGCGATGCTCATGCCGTTCGAGCGTATGCGTGTCGGCATCAGCTCGGACAGGGCCAGCCACACGCACACGCCCGGTCCCACGGCAAAGCTGGAAACAAACACGCAGATGGCAATCGCCACCAGCCAGCCATGCGTGGACGACGGCACGGGACCCAGGCTGGCCTTTTCGATGCGCAGCGGCGCCTCGCGCCCGGCGGCCGGGTCGGCGAACGGATTCAGGTGCAGCTTGCGGAAGAAGACGCCAATCACGCTGTCGGCCTGCACGGCGTCTTCGCGGGCGATTGACACTTGGCGCAGCACGGGATCGTCGCTGCGCAAGCTTTTCACGTTGGTGAACGGGCCGTAGGCGTAGGCGATGGTCAGTTGTTGCGGCGTGCCGTCGGCCGCCGCGCCCAGGGCTTGCAGGGTGGCGGTGTCCAGGTGCAGGGTCAGGCCGTCCGCCTGTACCTGAGTGGCGATGGCGGGGCGCACGTCGGCCAGGTGCGCTTCGGCGCCGCGGAATAGCAAGCCGGCCGCCAGCAGCGAGATGACGATGCCGCCCGTGCCCAGCATCAGCAGGAATTTGCGGCCCTTGCGGTCCACCAGCAGCACGGCCACCACCGTCATCACGGCATTCAGTACCTTCAGCAGCACGTCCGCCATGTTGGCCGAGGCGCCCGACAAGCCCGCCTGATTGAGGATGTTGACGACATACGCAAGGATGGAATTGATGCCCGTCGCCTGCGTGCAGGCCAGGATCAGGCAAGCCAGCAGGAAGGGCAGCACGTAGCGGCGGCTCAGCAGCGGATCCCTGGCCTTGCCACTCGCCTTTGCCGCGTTCTCTGGCGTGTCTTGCATCTCGCGCAATTCCAGCTCGGCGGCTGCGGGCAGGCGCGTGCGCAGCAGGGACTGGCGCGCCTGCCCGATGCGGCCCCGTTGCGCCAGCCAGCGCGGCGATTCGGCCAGCAGCAGGGCGCCGACGGTAAATACCAGGCCCGGCGTCAAACAGACCCAGAAGATGCTGCGCCAGGCGTGGTCCTTGGCCGTGAAGATGGCGGCGATGCGGCCCGCTTCCGGCAAGGCTTGCGCCGCTTGCGTTGCCGTATCCACCGTCTGCGCCTGCAGCAGGCCGATCAGGGCGGCCGCCACCAGGCCGATGGTCAGCAGCAGCTGGAACAGGGCCGCGCCCCGTCCCCGCTGTTGCGCGGGCAGGCATTCGGCCAGGTACAGGGGCACGACGACGCCGATCAAGCCGCCGCTGATGCCTTGCAGCAGGCGGCCCAGCAGCAACGGCGTGTAGCCGTCGGCCAGCGCGATCAGCGGAATGCTGGCGCTGAACAGGGCGCCGGCCAGGAACATCACCCAGCGCCGGCCCAGCAGGTCGGCCAGGGCGCCGGCGAACAGCGAAGACAGGACGGAACCCAAGAGCACGGCGGCGACGATAAAGCTCAGCTGCTGGGCTGTCAGTTTCCAGGCCACCGAGGCCGTCGATTCCAGGTAAGGCAGGGCGCCGGCGATGATGCCGATGTCTATGCCGTACAGCAATCCCCCCATGCCGGCAATAAATAGCAGGTAGCGCATGGCCCACACAGGGGCCTTGTGTGACGTGTCGTGCATGAAAACTCCGGGACGGGGTTGAGGTTGGGGGAGGTGGTCTAGCGGGTGGAAAGATCGATGGCCGCGCCTTCGACGAAGACGGACACTGGCTGCAAGTTGGCATCGAGGACGACGATGTCGGCCCAGGCGCCGGGCGCCAAACGGCCCCGTTCGGATTCGCCCAGGTAGTCGGCGGGATACAGCGACAAACGGTTCGAGGCGTCGGCCAGGTCCAGGCCCAGGTCGACGAAATTGCGCAGCGCCTGGTCCATGGTCAGCACGCTGCCGGCCAAAGAGCCTGTGGCCAGGCGCACGCAGCCCAGGCATTTGTACACGCGCTGCGTGCCCAGGCCGTATTCGCCGTCCGGCATGCCGGTGGCCGAAGTGGCATCCGTCACGCCGTACAGGCGCGGAATGGCGCGCAGGGCGGCGCGCAGGGCGCCCTTGGCCACGTGCTGCAGGTCGGGGATGATTTCCGCGTATTCGGCATGCGCCAGCGCCGCGCCCACCATGCCGGGGTCGTAGTGCGTCATGCCCGTCATGCCGTTGTACAGGTGGGTGAAGCCGGAGACGCCCGCCTTCAGGGCCGCGACACCTTCGTCATACGTGCCGGCGCTGTGGCCGATCTGCACGCGGATGCCCAGCGCCGTCAGTTGCGGGATCAGTGCCAAATGGCCGGGGATTTCCGGTGCCATGGTGAGTACCTTGATGGGGGCGATGGCGTGAAAGCGCTGCACCAGCGCCAGACTGGCTTGTACCACGTCGGGCGGCTGCGCGCCCAGGCGGTGCAGGTTCAGGAATGGTCCTTCCAGGTGCACGCCCAGCATGCGCGCGCCGTTGGCCGGGCGCTCGGCGATGACGCCGGCCAGGCCTTGCAGGGCGCGCAGGATCGAGGGTTCCTTGGCCGTCAGGGTGGTGCCCAGCACGGCCGTGGTGCCGTGGCGCGCATGCACCTGCGCCACGGTGGCGCCCGCGTCACCGCCTTCCATGATGTCGACGCCGGCCGCGCCGTGCACGTGCAGGTCGATAAAACCGGGCAAAATGGTCAGCGCGCTGTCGGCGGCAGGGTCTTCTTGTATCTGGACGATACGCTGATCAAAAGTGATGGTGCCCGTGATCCAGCCAGATGGGGTAAGGATTCTGCCGCTCAGCATGTGTTATTCCGCTATAAAAAGTTCGATGCCCAGCTTTTGCAGCCCTTCGCGGTATTCCTGGCTGATGCTGGCATCGGTGATGACGGTATCGACGCGGTCCAGCTGCACGATGCGGTGCAGGCTGACGCGGCCGAACTTGGAGGCGTCCGTGAGGACGATGATTTTCTTGGCCCGTTCCACCATCTTGTGGTTCAAGCTCGCTTCCGCTTCGTGGTGGGTGGTCACGCCAAATTGCAGGTCGAAGCCGTCCACGCCCAAAAACAGTTTGTCGAAGCTGTACGCTTGCAGACAGGTTTCGGCCTGGCTGCCCTGGATCGACAGCGACTGCTTGCGCAGCAAGCCGCCCGTCAGAATCAGGTCCACGCCGGGAGCGTCGGCCAGTTCCCATGCGATGTTGAGGCCATTCGTGGCCACCGTCACGCCGGTCGCATCGCGCAAATGGCGCGCCAGCGAGATGGTGGTGGTGCCCGAGTCGATGATGATGTTGTCGCCCGGTTCCACCAGCCGCGCCGCGAAGGCGCCGATGCGCTCCTTCTGCTCGTGGTTGATGGCATCTTTCTGGCGTATCGTGTGTTCAAGCGGCGGCGTGCGCGTCAGCGTCGCGCCGCCGTGGCTGCGCGTGGCCATGCCTTGCGCTTCCAGCGCATTCAAGTCGCTGCGGATGGTGACCGCGGACACGCCGAGCTTTTCCACCAGATCGGTCACTTGCACCGAGCCGTGCTGGGCAAGCATTTGGAGGATGGATTCACGGCGTTGGCTGGTATTTCGCATGGTGGCGGGCTCAGTAAAAAATGAAAATACCGAGCTTAACAGATTGCCGCTTCGGCAATGACGGGGACTGCCGCATTGCGGTTGCAGGCGCGCGCATATTGCGCCAGCAAGCTGCCGATCTTGTGCTCGATCAAGGCTGGCGCCTGTGCTGGCAGGCTGCCCTGCACCACGGCCAGGTACTGTTCCGGCAAATGCTGGCTCAACAGCGGCAGCGGTATCGTCAGCGCGTCCAGGTTGGCCAGCAACTTGTCGACGGCGGCAGCCACTTCCGGCTCGCCCCAGTAATAGCGGCAACGGTCGCTCAAGCCATAGCGGCGCATCAATCGCTGTTCGTCCGGCGTGCCCAGGTAATGCTTGATCCAGTTCTTCGGCTTGGCCGCCATCACGTCGTCGAGCACTTGCATCAGCTGCGAGGTGGCGTGCGCCGGCAGCAGTTCCTGCTCGATCTGGCACAGCGCGTACAGCGCCTCGCGCAGGGCGAAGGTGGCGGCCGGGCCCACTTTCAGGATGGCGAAATGGTCGCGCACCATGGCATGCAGAGCCGATTCGCGCTGGTAGTCGGTGGAATGGGCTTCGAATACCAGGCCAGGCTGCTCGGCGACAAAAGCCGACAGCTCGGTGGCGGCATCCGCGTCGTAGTGCTGGATGCTGCTCTGGTCGAAATCGACGCCCGGCTGCACCACCATGGCGATCACGCGGCGCCATGCGCCATGCAGTTCCTTGTCGAGAAAGGCGCGGCGGTGCACGTCCAGCGTGCGGCGCGCCGCTTGCGGGCTGGTGACGGCGCCGGCCTGCGCCAGCGATGCTTCGCCGCCGGGAATCGGCACTTCCGTGCCGATCACGTAGACGGGCGGCTCGAAGCCGGCGGCGGCGGCCGCCGCTTCGGCGACGATGCACAGGCGCGCCGAACGTGCGGCCACGGTTTCATCGTCGAGCTGCAAGGGGTCGTCAAAGCAGCGCATGCTGCAATCGAGGTGAATTTTATGGAAACCGGCCGACGCATACGCGGCGATCAGGGTCTCGGCGTGGGCCATCGCGGTGGCCGCGTCGAGGTGCTGCCAGGCGTTCGGGCCAAGATGGTCGCCGCCCAGCACCAGGCGCTCGGTCGGGAAACCCTGTTCCCGCGCCAGTGCCAGCATGGTGTCGCGGAAAACGGCCGGCGTCATGCCCGTGTAGCCGCCGAACTGGTCGACCTGGTTCGACGTCGCTTCGACCAGCAGCACGGTGTCATAGTCGCTGGCCACGCGCATGGCGGCGCGCAGCACGCTCGGGTGGCTGCAGCAGACGGCGTACAGTCCCACGCGTTCGCCGCGGCGGTGCGCCTTGATCACTTGCTGGATCGGGGACAAGGTAAAAGTCGGGTTTTCCACTTGCTTCATGATGTTTACGCCTTGGTATGTTGTCGTATCAAAAGGGCCGCGCCGCGCGCGCCGCCGGCATCGCCAAAGCGGGGCGGCAAGATGGGCGGCACGTGCACGCCGGGGAACAAATGACGCTTGACGGCGGCCGGCAGCCTGTCGTACAGGTGCGGCAGCTTGGACAGGCCGCCGCCGAGCACGATGACGTGCGGGTCGTAGGCCAGCACCAGGCCGGCCAGCGCGTGGCCCAGCACATCAAGGTGCACGGCCACCGTGCGTTGGGCCACGGCGTCGCCGATGTTGGCGCGGGCGATAATGGCCAGCGTGGCCAACGGCTCTGTGCCTTCTCCGCCAAAATGCGCATATAACTTGCTCATGGCGGGGCCGGAGACATAGCGTTCCAGGCAGCCCGCTTTGCCGCATGGGCAGCAATACTCGGCCAGGCCATGCTGCGCCAGCAGGGTGGCGGGCAGGCTCCAGTGGCCCCATTCGCCGGCCACGCCGTTAAAGCCGCGCAGCAGCTGGCCGCTCACGCAATAGCCGCCGCCGGCGCCCGTGCCGAGGATGGCGCCGAACATGCTGGCGGCATTCTCGGCCGCGCCGCCTTGCGCTTCCGACAGGGCGAAGCACTGGCAATCGTTGCCGATGGCGACAGGGCGCTGCAAGGCTTGCTGCAAGGTTTGCGCCACCAGGCGGCCGTTCAGGGCGGGCACATTGGAGCTCAGTTGCCGGCCGCTGGCGCTGTCGATCACGCCAGGCAAGCCGATGCCGACGGGCGCCGTCGTGCCCAGTGCCGCGTCGCCATGCGCCACCAGGTCGACGATGGCTTGCACGAAGGCGGCAAAATCGTCGCCAGGCGTGGCCACCCGCTCACGGAACACTTCCGTCAGCGCGCCGTCGCGGTCGGCAAAGGCCACCAGCTCCATCTTGCTGCCGCCGATGTCGATGCCGTGGTAGCCCGCGTGGTAGCCCGTTGTCTGATTAGAATTGGTCATGGCCATAGATGGTGACGCCTTGCACGACACGGTTGACGATGCCGCCGGCGAATGGATTGTCGGGGCGCAGTTGCAGCAGCGCGGACTGGTGCAGCGCATATTGCTGCGCCATCAGTAGCCACAATGGCGCCAGCCAGGCGTCGGGCCAGGCCGGCGCATCGGCCGACAGGTCGCCGCCGATGCCCACGGTCAGGCACGTCTGCGCCACGCTGTCGCGCTGCAGTTCTTTCAATAGATCGTCCTCGTACTGGCGCGCCAGCGGCTTGCTGCTGCGCAGCAGGATCACCAGCGACTCCGTGGTGACGGCCGATTTCGGGCCGTGGCGGAAGCCCAGCGCGGTATTCGCCATCGCCATCACGCGGCCGCCCGTCAGTTCCAGGATTTTCAGGGCCGCTTCCTTGGCCAGCGCTTCCAGCGGGCCGCTGCCCAGGTAGACCACGCGCTGCACTGGCTGCGAACCCAGGTCCGCCACGGGAGCCGACCAGTCGCGCAACGCTTGTTCGCCCAGTTGCGCCAGCGTCTCCAGGCGAGTCAGATCCGTGTCCTTGCCCAGCACCGACAGGGCCGCCAGCAGCATGCTGCTGAAACTGCTGGTCATGGCAAAGCCGCGGTCGCAGCTGCCGGCTGGCATCAGCAGGTTATACGTATTGGCGTCGTTCGCGCCCTGGCGCGCCAGCTTGCCGTCGGCGTTGCAGGTGATGTTCAAAAAGCGCGCGCCGGGCACGACCCCGCGCAGCAGCTCCACGGCCGCCAGGCTTTCCGGGCTGTCGCCGCTGCGGGCAAACGAGACCAGCAGGGTGGGCGCGTCCGCTTCCAGGTACAGCTCATGGTGGGTCAGCAGGGTGGTGGTGGCGATGGCGCGGATGTGCGCGGGCCAGGCGGCATTCAAGGTGTCGACGACAATTTCGCCCACATAGGCCGAGCTGCCGGCGCCCGTCAGGATGACGCGCTGCGCGGGATTGGACAGCGCGTCGCCCAGGAAGGCGGCCAGGCTGGCTTGCTCGCTGCGCAAAATGCTGGCCAGTGCGCGCCAGATGGCCGGCTGGTGGGCGATTTCCTCGGCCGTGTGCAGGCCGCCGATATCGCGCCAGGTTTGAATGTCACGCTGAAGAAGGGTAGTCATGGAGTGTCAGTAAAGTGTTTGTTGGGGAAAGCATAAATACTAAATTTCGAAAAGTCAAATACGAAAGTAAAACGAAAGTAAATTCTTTTCTTGCTTGCGAAATAATGTCGTTCTCATTGGCGCTATCCCGGTTCAAATCATGTTGCGGTGCCGCATTAAGCCCAGTCCCCAGTGCTGCTGCCGCTTGTCGCTGAAATGCGACGATAACGAAAGTATGTTTTGTGACATTTTGGTGAAACGTAAGAAAATTGCGCCAATTTTGGGCATTTTATTAATAAGTTGGTGGTAAAACTTTCTTTTGATTGACGATATTTATTTTTCTTCTTAAAGTATTTCCATCACTTCGATTTTCTGAAAGCCGCCTGATGAAACCACTTCCGCTTCCCCGCCGCGCCCTTGCCGCCTGTGTCCTCGCCGCCCTCGCCACCTTGGCTGCGCCTGGCCTGCATGCCGCGACTATCGGCAATTTGCAGACGATTTCCGCCATGCACGCGGTCGACGTGGCCAAGGGGAAGGCACTGGGCTGGGATGTGCGCAGCGATACGGGCATGCAGCTGCGTATCAGCCTGCCGCAGGCGGACGTGCTGCGTATCCAGGCAGGCGGCAAGGCCGGTTTGACGGGGCCGGGCGACAAGGCCGCGCCCATCGTCGTGGGTCAGCCGGCCGCGCAAGTGGCGTACGAGTTCAGCGAGCAGACCGAGCATATCCTGATCAGTACCGCAGCCCTGAGCCTGCGCATCGACCGTCAACCCTTGCGCTTTACCCTGCTGCGCAAGGGCGACGCGGTGCCGCTGTGGCGCGAAGTGCAGCCGCTGTCGCTCGACGACAAGCAGGGCGTGCAGGTGCTTTCCAGTCTGCCGGGCGAACGTTACTTTGGCGGCGGCCAGCAGAATGGCCGCTTCGAATTCAAGGGCAAGCAGGTGCCCGTGTCATATTCGGGCGGCTGGGAAGAGGGCGATCGGCCGAACCCCGCGCCATTCCTGATGAGTTCACGCGGCTGGGGCATGCTGCGCAATACCTGGTCCGACGGTCATTACGACTTGCGTGACAAGGAGCAGATATCGCTGCAGCACGCGGAAGGCCGCTTCGATGCGTATTTCTTCGTCGGCAAGGACGTGCGCGACGTCGTCGCCCGATACACGGAATTGACGGGCCGCGCGCGCATGCTGCCCCGCTGGGCGCTGGAATACGGCGACGCCGATTGCTACAACGATGGCGACAACGTGAAAAAACCGGGCTCCGTGCCGAAGGGCTGGAGCGATGGCCCGACGGGCAAGACGCCCGACGTGGTGGAAACCGTGGCGCGCCAGTACCGTGAACATGATATGCCGGGCGGCTGGATCTTGCCCAACGACGGCTATGGCTGCGGCTACACGAGTTTGCCGGAGACGGTAAAGGGCCTGGCCGGCTACGGTTTTCGCACGGGCCTGTGGACGGAAAACGGCGTCGACAAGATCGCCTGGGAAGTGGGGCAGGCGGGCAGCCGCGTACAAAAACTGGACGTGGCGTGGACGGGTAAGGGCTACCAGTTCGCCATGGACGCGAACAAGTCCGCTTACGACGGCATCCTGAACAATTCCGACAGCCGCCCGTTCCTGTGGACGGTGATGGGCTGGGCCGGCATCCAGCGCTACGCCGTGGCGTGGACCGGCGACCAGAGCGCCAGCTGGGATTACATCCGCTGGCACATCCCGACCCTGATCGGCTCGGGCCTGTCCGGTCAGGCGTATGCATCGGGCGACGTGGACGCGATCTTCGGCGGCAGCCCGGAAACCTATTTGCGCGATCTGCAGTGGAAAAGTTTTACGCCCGTCCTGATGGGCATGTCCGGCTGGGCTGCGGCTGAGCGCAAGCATCCGTGGTGGTTCGAGCAACCGTACCGCGACATCAACCGCCGCTACCTAAAACTCAAGATGCGTTTGACGCCGTATATGTATACCCTCGTGCGCGAAGCCGAGCTATCGGGTGCGCCGCTGGTGCGGGGGCTGATGTGGGATTACCCGCAAGACCCGGCCGCCTACACGGAAGCCTATAAATATCAATTCCTGCTGGGGCGCGACGTGCTGGTGGCGCCCGTCTACCGCAGCCAGGCCGTCAGCGGCGGCTGGCGCAAGGGCATCCACCTGCCACAGGGCACGTGGTACGACTACTGGGATGGCCGCCAGGCCACGGCCGACGCCAAAGGCCGCGATCTGGACTTGCAGGTCACGCTGGACAAGCTGCCCGTGTTCGTGCGCGGCGGCGCCATCCTGCCCATGTATCCGGAAATGCTGTACGACGGCCAGAAGCCGAAGGATCAGCTGACCCTCGATATTTATCCACACGGCGATTCCGAATACACCCTGTATGAAGACGACGGCAACACGCGCCAGTACCAGGGCGGTGCCTACAGCCAGCAAATCATCCGCATGCGCCAAACGGGCGGCGACGTGCAGGTCGACATCGGCGCCGTGGCAGGCCAATACGCGGGTCAGGAAGCGCGTCGTGGCTATGCGCTGCGCATGCTGGCGGGCCGGGCACCGGCCGCCGTGCGGGCTGGCGAACGTCTGATCGCGGCATCCGGCGAGCGTGCCGCCTATGACAAGGCGGTCGAAGGCTGGTTCTTCGACGCGGCCGACCGGCAAGGTACCTTGCACGTGAAAGTGGCGGCGCACGATATCCGCCAGCCCTTGACCTTGCAAGTCGCTGGCGCGCTGGCCGTGGCGAGAATCGATGCCGATTTCCCGGCCGCGCCCGTGCCGGGCCGCGCCTTGCCGGCCGACGCCATGCAGGTGGTGGCGCGTCCCTTTGAGGAAAACGGCTATCCGCTGGAAAACGCCTTCGATGGCAAGCCCGAGACGTGGTTCCGCACCGTGCGCAGTCCGTCCGTGAAAAGCGGGCCGCACGAATGGGTGATCGGCTTCACGGAGCGGCGCTTGGTGGACGGCATCGAACTGGCGCCGCGCAACGACCAGCACTGGAAACATGGCCAGGTGCGCGACTATGAAATCTACATCGGCGACAACAACGGCGAGTGGGGCGCGCCGCTTGCACGCGGCACTCTGAAACTGGAACAAGGCACGCAGACGATCAATTTTCCCGCCACGGCCGGGCGCTTGCTGCGCTTCCGCGTGATGAGCACGCAAAATCCGGAAGGCGATGGCGCGGCGTCCACCGATCCGATGGTGACTGCGGCGCAGGTCGGGCCGGTGGCGCGGGCGTTCGATGCAGCGTTGGCGACCGACGTGGCGCCCGTCACTTTGTCCGAATTCCGCGTGCTCGAGCACCGCGTGGCCGAAGGCGAGGAGGTGCAGCGCTATCTGTCGGATCTGGCGCTGCCGAAAAATATTGCGCGCGACCGGCCGGCCAGCAAGGCGGTCGAGATGCGCATGAACGGGCTGTGGTTCCGCAAGGGCCTCGGCGTGGGACCTGCCAGCCGCATCGACTTGCAACTGGCGGGCAACTGGAATCTGCTGCGCGCCGACCTGGGCGTGGACGATAGCTGCCGCAGCGCGGGCGGCCTGCAATTCCAGGTCTGGAGCGGTGAACGGCTGCTGTATGACAGCGGCCTGGTCACGGCTCCCGGGGTGGTCAAACCCGAAATCGACGTGCGCGGCCTGAGCCAGCTCAGTTTGCGCACCCTGGGCGCGCGCGGCGCCCACCCGGCCCAGGTCTGTGGTAACTGGGCCAACGCGGTGTTGACCGGCACGGAGGGCGCGACAGTCAAGCCGCGCTAGACACATCATCATTTCACTAAAAACGAGCCCCTCTTCGGACCGGGGAGGGGCTCTTGCAGCCTTGCGAAAACAAATCACTTATAAAAAGGAGTTGGGAATGCACTTGAAAAAACTGATGGCCGCCATGGTGGCGGTAGGGTTGGGCTCAACGGCGCTGGCAGCGGAGGAGGAGAAACTGGCGCGCGTCGAAGTGACGGGCTCCAGCCTGAAGCGCATCAACGCGGAAACGGCGTCGCCCGTACAGGTGATCAACGCCAAGCAAATTGAAAACATGGGCGCGCTCACCTTGCTGCAGGTGCTCGACAACCTGCCCGCCGCCCGTCCGGCGCAGCAGGATTTCCGCTCGATGTTCACAGGGTCCGATGGCGGTTCGCAAGCGAACTTGCGCGGCCTCGGTGCGCAAGGCACGCTGGTGCTGCTGAATGGCCGCCGCCTGTCGTTCTACGGTGCGCCGGCCGGCTTCCAGACCATGTTCGTCAACATTGACGCCATTCCCGCCGCCGCCATCGAACGCATGGAAATCCTGACGGATGGCGCGTCGGCCGTGTATGGCTCCGATGCCGTGGCTGGCGTCATCAACGTCATCACCAAGAAATCGTATCAAGGCCTGGAAGCGCGCGCCAATGGCGAGTTTTCGCCCAGCGTGAAAGCCTATGGCGAGCGCCAAGCCAGCGTGCTGTATGGCTTGGGCGACTTGGCCAGCGATGGCTACAACATCTACGGTTCCGTGAACGTCTACCAGCGCGACCGCATTGCGCTGGCCGATACCTACCGCAAGCGTCCCTCGTATTTTTACGTGAATAATCCCAATTTCATCCCGAACATGCGCGTGGGCGTCGGCAGCGAACCGGGCGTGATGAATCCCGGGACCTTCTTTGTCTTCGACAAGGCGAAGAACAATGCTCGCACCCAGCGCGCCGCGCCTGGCTGCAACACCAGCATCACCGAAGCCTCGGGCACGCGCTGCGTGTGGAATGCGCTGCCCAACCAACTCGACACGGGTCCGACCTCGGAGCGCGCCACAGCCTACCTGAGCGGCCGGCTGAAACTGGGTGGCGACATGGAAGCGTTCGCGGAAGGCGCCTTCACCCACATCAAGATGCGCGGCGAGAATGGTCCGTCCAGCTTCAATAGCGGCAGCACGAATAACTGGTTCGCGCGCAATACAGGCAATACCTTGAACACCTTCGCCACGCCTTTTCTGAGCCCGAACAACGTCTACCTGAAGGGCAAGCTCGATGCCGACATGGTGGCCAGGATGGGCGGCGCGGCCGGCTTGAATTACCTGTTGCAAGATGCGACGGGCCACTTCGGCCAGAAAAATGTCGATGAAAACTACCGCGCATTGTTGGGCCTGCGCGGCAGCATCGGCGGTGGCTGGGATTTTGAAACGGCGCTGAGCGTTGCGGGCAGCCATTCCACCTTGTTCCAGACGGCCAATCTGAATATCAATGGCTTCAAGCAGGCGTTCGGCCCGTTCACCAAGGATCCCGTCAGCGGCCGCACGTACATCTCGGACAATCCCGCCTACAAGTTCGGCGAAATCAGCGACGCCAACGCGGCGCTCCTGCGCGCCGCCTACCCGACCTTCGCCATCGAATCCTGGACCAAGCTGATGACGTGGGATGCGAAGCTGGAAGGCACCTTGTTCAAGCTCGGTGAGCGCGAAGTGCGCGCTGCCGTGGGCACCAACATCATGCGCGAGAGCTTCCTCACGCCCGGCAACGCGGATGCTGCCAATGGCTTGATCACGCAGCAGGGCGGTTCCTGGTTCGATGGCCGGCGCACCATCGCCGCCGTGTTTGGCGAAGTGGTGGTGCCGCTCAGCGACACACTGGAAGTCAATGCGGCCGCGCGCCTGGACAAATACCCGCATTTTGCCGCCAACCTGGCGCCCAAGCTGGGCGTGATCTGGCGCGCGCGGCCCGACCTGATGCTGCGCGGGACGTATTCTGAAGGTTTCCGCGCGCCCAATCTGGCCGAAGCAGGGTCGGGCGGCGTCTTTGCGCAGGTGGGCGGCATCCGCGACACGGTGCGCTGCGACGAAACGAATGCCATGGCGCGCGCCTTGCTGAAGTCCAAGGTGGCGACGGATGCAGACCTGGGCAAGAGCCTGCTCAATTCGAATTGCGCGACGACGGTGGGCGGCCTGACGCCGCCGAACCAGAACCTGCGCCCGGAAAAAGCCAAGATTTCGACCGTGGGCCTGGTCCTGCAGCCGGCCAAGGACGTGAGCATCTCCATCGATTACTGGTTCATCAACCGTCGCGACGAAATCGTGCGCCAGGACTTCAACGAGCTGTTTACGGAACTGGTGGACAAGTATGGGCCGACCCTGGCCGGCACATCGAGCGCCATCCGCAATAGCTTGACCGACGCGGACCGGGGCAATATGGCGGCGGTGGCAGCGATGTGCGCCAATCCCGCCAACGCGGGCGTGTGCGCGGGCGGCGTGCCGGGCTACTCGGTGGGCAACCTGGGCGGCTTGATCAACTCGTACTCGAACCGGGGCCGCACCCTGATGGACGGCGTGGACATCGATGCGCGCACGCGCTTTGCGCTCGGTGACTGGGGCAAGCTGAGTACCGGCATCGCGGCCACCATCCGCAAGCGCGACACCCATGACAGCGAAGACGGCAGCGACATCAAGGGCAATACCGTCGGCTACTATGATTCACCGCGCTACCGCGCTACAGTCAACGCCGACTGGAGCTACCGCAACTTCGTCAGCAGCGTTTTCATCAACTACTCGGGCAAGACGCGCTGGGCCTACGGTCCCTGGGACAAGGACAACACGCCGGAAAACTGCACCGCCGCCTCCGTGGCCCTGCCTGCGGGCCAGTGCAAGGGCGCACCGTCGTACACCACGGTGAACCTGGCCTTCAGCTGGAAGCCGATCAAGCACCTGGACGTGGGCCTGAACGTGAAAAACGCGTTCAACAAGCAGCCGTACTACGACCCGAACGGCTGGGAAGGCTACAACCATAGCCAGGACCTGTTCGGCCGCCAGTTTGCCCTCTCGGCCAGCTACAAGTTCTTTTAAGGCGTGATCTTGCCCCGGCCCGCCAGCCGGCATAGTGGCGGGCCGGGTATTACCATGAAAAGAAAAAACAATATTCCGAAATGCGCAATATGAAAGATAAACGTAAATTAAAGGGGATTACCATGTCTACTTTCGCGTTTTCCTCACACAATTTCTGTGCGGATTGTCCTTCATAGGCCACGTTCTTGCATGCGCATGTATCTGTCACACCACGATAACGAAAGTTGTCAGCCGCGCCACCCATTAAACCGAAAGATAAATCGCATTTATTTG
This sequence comes from Janthinobacterium sp. DSP2-3-3, assembly GCF_049897325.1. Lineage (NCBI taxonomy): Bacteria > Pseudomonadati > Pseudomonadota > Betaproteobacteria > Burkholderiales > Oxalobacteraceae > Janthinobacterium > Janthinobacterium sp. DSP2-3-3. Next base: position 114,744 of record NZ_JAFCWA010000014.1, read on the forward strand.
CAGGATTGATCGATAAATTTGCGTTATTGCTTTCTTTTTGTTGACGATACTTATTTTTCTTTTTAAAGTAATCCCAAGAAAACGAAAATCAGCCGATACGGACTGATTTCCCGAAAGGTGCAACTGCCTGGCTGCACCGGCCGACGACCACCATAAAAATTGCGTTCCCCCGACTCCGCCCTGGAGCGGGGAGGGCGCGTATAACCCTCGATATAGACGGAGAGACAATCATGCATAGCACCCGACTCAAATTGCGCGACATCAGCCGTGCCGCCGCGATCGTGATCGCATTGGCGGCCGGCGTGCCAGGCCAAGCCTGGGCACAGTCGAACGCCACCAGCACCATTTTCGGCGAAGTGAGCGCGCCGGCCGGCGCCACCGTGGTACTGGAAAACCTGGCGACGGGCGTGCAGCGCAGCTTGACGCCCGATACGTCGGGCCGCTATGTGGCCAACTCCATGCCGCCAGGCCGCTATGCGGTGCGCGTGCTGCGGGCCGGTTCGGTCGAAGCGTCGCAGGAAGTCGAAGCGCTGATCGGCGCCGGTGCGGAAGCGAACTTCGGTCCGGCCAGCGCGGCCGGCCCTGTGGGCCAGGAGCAGACCGTCGTGGTGAAAGCGTCGCGCAACCCGATCGACGTGTCGAACACGAACAATGGCGTGATCTTCACCGCCAAGGAATTGAAAGCGCTGCCAGTCGGGAATGACGTGGCCTCCATCGTGCAGCTGACGCCGGGCGTGGCGCGCGGCACCAACAGTGTGTATGGCAACGCGCCATCGATCGGCGGTTCAGGCCAGTCGGAAAACGCGTTTTACGTCAACGGTTTCCCCATCACCAACATCCTGACCCAGGTGGGCGCGTCGGAACTGCCGTTTGGCGCGATTTCCAACCTGCAGGTGCTGTCGGGCGGCTACGGCTCGGAATTTGGCCGTTCCACGGGCGGCGTGATCAACATCACCACCAAGAGCGGCGGCAACAAGGTCGAATTCGGCGGCAAGGTGTCCATCATCCCCCGCTCGCTGAAGGGCACGACGGAAAACCGGTATTACCCGAACACGGGCGCCAATCCGAAGACGGATGGCACCTTGAAGTACTGGAACCGCGATAACGGCAGCACCAGCAAGGTCGTCGGCTTGTACGGCAGCGGGCCGCTGATCAAGAACAAACTGTTCGCCTTCGTGGCGCTGGAACAGACGCGCACGGATGGCGGCTCTGTCGCTGGTGCGCGCGACGACCTGGTGGACAAAGTGCTGCCGAACGGCTGGCGCGAGAGCAAGAGCAAGGTTGACCGCATGATGGCCAAGCTGGACTACAATCTGACGGATGATCATCACTTTGAATATACCAAGCTGTATGACCGCACGACAACGGACAGCCAGAGCTATGGCTTCGACTATGCCACGCTGAAACGCAACAACGTGCCTGGCGGCGGGAGCGAGACCACCATCAACTGCTGCGGCTCGTCGGCTGCGCCAGGCGCGAATGTCGACATCTTCAAGTACACGGGCTATCTGACGGATAAGCTGACGGTGACGGCCATGATGGGCCAGTCGCGCACTGCGCACACCCGCACGCCGAATGGCTACAACCCGCTGCTGGCGCAGACCTCGTCGAACACGTCGACCCAGGTGCCTGGCCTCTCCTATGCCAATCCGCAAGCGGTGACGGGCACCCTGGTCGATCCTTCCTCGGAAGACCGCCAGAAAGCCAAGCGCCTGGACCTAGAATACAAGCTGGGCAAGCACTCGCTGCGCGGCGGCATCGACCGCATCGACGTGGAATCGCAAGTGGGCCTGAGCCTGGCCGGCGGCTACCGCTGGAGCTATTTTAAAGCCAAAGATGCGAATCTGCCGATCAACGGCGCCTTTGAGACGCCGGCCCAGGGCGGCGGCTACGGCAAGGATGGCTATTATGTCAGCAAGGACTTGAATGCCAATCTGGCGCGTCCGACCAGCGTGCAGTCGGCGCAGTACATCCAGGATCACTATCAGGTCACGGAGCGGGTGCTGCTGGACCTGGGCCTGCGCCGCGAACAGTTCACCAACTACAGTACCGATGGCGTGGCCTTCATTTCGCAGCGCAACATGATCGCCCCGCGCGTGGGCGCCACCTGGGACTACCTGGGTGACGGCACCCTGAAATTCTTCGCCAACGGTGGCCGCTACCATTTGCCGGTGCCGTCGAATTTGTCGAGCAACATGGCCAGCCCCTTCCTGGCCACCAGCGAGATGTTCACCTACACGGGCGTCGATCCCGTCACGGGCGCGCCGACGGGCCTGCATGCGATCAGCAAGCCGTATTCGGCCAACAACGCGTACGGCCAGAGCCGCGATGCGCGCGAAGTGACGGCCGTTGGCCTGAAACCGCTGTCGCAGGATGAATTCTCGCTGGGCTTCGAACGCGCCCTGAGCAAGAAGCTGGTGGTGGGCGCCAGCGTCCTGTACCGCAAGCTGAACGACACCAACGACGACAGCTGCGACGCGCGTCCGCTGCAAGCCTGGGCCACGCGCAACGGCGTCGATACGGGCAACTGGAGCGGCTTCCAGTGCGCCATCATCAACCCGGGCCGCGACAACAGCCTGATGGTGGACTTTGACGACGGCAAGGGCTTGCGTCGCGTGGATATTTCGGCGGCAGAGTGGGGCAATCCGCTGCCATCGCGCACCTACCGCGCCTTGAACATGTTCGTCGAGCATCCGTACACGAACGGCTGGTACGGCAAGCTGACCTACACCCTGTCCGCGCTGAAGGGCAATATGGAAGGCCAGACGGACAGCATCGGAGGCGGCGACGTGGGCTTGACGGTCAGCGACGACCACAAGGAACTGATGTACAACGCGTATGGCTACCTGCCGGGCGACCATCGCCACGCCTTCAAGGCCTACGGTTTCATGCAGGTCATCCCGGACGTGATGGTCGGTGCCAACCTGTCGCTGATCTCGGGTGCACCGCGCAACTGCATTGGCGCGCTGCCGGACAACCTGAAGTTCGAGAACGATTACGGCGATTCCTACTTTTATTGCAACGGCAAGCCGGCGCCGCGCGGCAGCCAGGGCCGCCTCCCGTGGCAAGCCCAGCTGGACATGAATGTGGCCTATACTCCCAGCGCCGTCAAGGGCCTGAGCCTGAAAGTGGACGTCTTCAATGTATTCAACAGTCAGACCGTGACCCGCTACAGCGAAACGCGCGAAGACCATGGCGCCATCTCCCGCAATTACCTGCAGGTGGATGGACGCACGGCGCCGCGCTCCGTGCGCATCACGGCGGAATACACCTATTAAACTGCAGCCGGCCCGCCGTGCGGCGGGCCGGTGACAAACATTACCAATGGAAGCGAGAAGAGACCAATGACGACACAAATCAATCGACGCAATTTCCTGTCCGCCAGCGCCGCGCTGGCCGGTGGCGCCATGGCCGGTAGCGCCTTGCTGCCTGGCGCCGCCAACGCCGCACCTGTCGCCGGCCGCGACAAGGTCCGCCTGGGACTGATCGGCACGGGCATGCGCGGCCAGGTGCTGCTGGCCGAGCTGGTGCGCCGCGACGACGTGGAAGTGGTTGCCCTGTGCGATATCGAGCCGATCATGCTGAAACACGCGCTGGGCCAGGTGGCCAAATCCGGCAAGCCGCGTCCGCGCACGTATGGCGAAGACCGCGACGAGAAAGCCTACAAGCACATGCTGGATGCGGGCGGCCTCGATGGCGTGATCATCGCCACACCGTGGGAATTCCACGCGCCCATGGCGATTGCCGCCATGCAGGCGAAGATACCCGTCGGTTGCGAGGTGGTGGCCGGCATCACCCTGCAAGACCACTGGGATGTCTTGAATACCCAGTTGAAAACGGGTACGCCCTATATGTTGCTGGAAAATGTGTGCTACCGCCGCGACGTGATGGCCGCGCTGCAGATGGTGCGCGCGGGCCTGTTCGGCGAACTGCTGCACTTGCAGGGCGGCTACCAGCATGACCTGCGCGCCGTCAAATTCAACAGCGGCAATCCGGCCAAGCCGTATGGCGGCGGCGTGGAATTCGGCGAAAAAGGCTGGTCGGAAGCCCATTGGCGCACGCAACACTCGGTCGAGCGCAATGGCGAACTGTATCCGAGCCACGGCATCGGCCCGTGCGCCATGTACACGAACATCAACCGCGGCAACCGTTTTACGCGTATCAACGCCTTCGCCAGCAAGGCGCGCGGCTTGCATGACTACATCGTCAAGCAGCCGGGCGGCGCGCAGCATGCGAACGCCAAGGTGAAGTTCAAGCTCGGCGACGTGGTCACTACCACCCTGGCGTGCGAAAACGGCGAAACCATCATCCTGCAGCACGACACGAGCCTGCCGCGCCCGTATTCGCTGGGTTTCCGCGTGCAAGGCACGGATGGCCTGTGGATGGACTTGAACAATGCGATTCACATCGAAGGCGTCAGCAAGCCGCACCAGTGGGACGACTTCAAGGTCTACCAGGACAAGTATGACCATCCCGTATGGCGCAAGTACGCGGCGCAGGCCGAAGGCGCGGGCCACGGCGGCATGGACTTCTTCGTCATCCATGCCTTTGTCGAAGCATTGAAAGCCAATGCGCCGATGCCGATCGATATCTACGATGCCGTGACGTGGAGCGCCATCACGCCGCTGTCCGAGCAGTCGATTGCCGCCAACTTCCAGACCCTGGACTTCCCCGACTTCACGGGCGGGCAGTGGAAATCGCGCAAGCCGATCTTCGCCCTCGACGGCAAATACTAAGCACCATTCACCCGCTACCGCGCCTGCCGCCGTGGCGGGTTTTTTCTATCCCAGGAGACGTTGATGAAACACAGAAGTTCATTACTCTACACAGTCCTTCCCGCCATGCCCTTGCTGCTGGCAGCCTGCGGCGGCGCCACCGCCACCAGCACCAGCACCAGCACCAGCACCAGCACCAGCACCAGCACCAGCACCAGCACCAGCACCAGCACGGGCGGCACCGCCTTGCTGGCCGCCAGCGTGGCCGCACCGGTCACGTCCGCCACCGTGGAACTGGCCGGCAACGCCTTCATCACCAGCGGGCAGGAGGGCGCCGTCATCGGCGAACATGGCCTGGCCGGCTGGAGCAATCCGGCTGCCGTCGCCAGCACGTATTTTCGCGTGGCCGGGGCGGGCCCCGTCCAGGTGGCGCTCGATGCCAGCTTGGCCGATGGCGGCAACAGCACCATCCGCGTGAAGCTCAACGGCCAGCCCTTCGACGTCAAGCTGGCCGGCAAGGCGCGCAAGACTTACGCCGTCGGCACGGTCAATGTGCCGGCGGCCGGTTATGTGAAGGTGGACTTGCAGGGACTGACACGCGCAAAGGCCACGTTTGGCGAGGTCGCCGCGCTGAAGGTGATGGCCGGTGCCACGCTGAACTATGCCAACGATCCGGCCAATTACTACTGGTCGCGGCGCGGGCCGTCCGTGCACATGGGCTACGCGGTGCCGGCCAATACCGAGTATTTTTACAACGAGATGACGATACCGAAGGGGCAGGACGCCATCGGCTCCTACTTCATGGCCAACGGCTTCGGCCAGGGCTATATGGGCATTCAGGTCAAGTCGCCCAGCGAGCGCTGGATCTTGTTTTCCGTGTGGGATGCCGACAATGGCGCGAAGACTACCCTGGTCAGCAAGGGTGCCGGCGTGGTCGACAATGCGTTTGGCGGCGAGGGCACGGGCGGACAGACTTACCTGTCGTATGACTGGGCGGCCGGCACCACGTACCGTTTCATCACGCGCGCGCGGCCCGATGGCAAGGGCGGCAGCGATTACTCGGCCTGGTTCTTCGCGCCCGAGACGGGCAAGTGGCGCTACATCGCCACCTGGAAGCGGCCGGCGATTTCCACCTACCTGACGGGCGTGCATTCCTTCCTTGAGAACTTCATCGACACCCTGGGCTACAAGGAGCGCCGCGTCCAGTTTGGCAACCAGTGGGCAAGGAACGTTTCCGGCACCTGGTCCGAAGTGACGGCAGGGCGCTACACGGGCGACGCTACGGCCACCAATGCGCAGCGCATGGATTACGCGGGCGGCCTGGAAAACGGCAAGTTCTACCTGCATAACGGCGGCTTCTTTGCCGATGTCGTGAAAACCAGCCAGAACTTCACGCGGCCCGCCACGGGGCAGGCACCCACCGTCGATGTGAGCGCCTTGCCGATGCAATAGGCGCCCTTAGCCCGGCCGCTTGCCCACCATCGCTTCGATGCCGCGATAGTAAGTGAGCGGCCGGCCTATCGTCACTCCCATCAATGCTGCCGCCTGGATGATGTCGTTTGTATCGCGCCGGTACACCACCAGCGCATCCATTTCATCGGTGCCGTTGCCGTCGATCTGTATCAGCTCATAGCCGCCTTCGTCCACGGCGCGCTGCGCCAGTTCCGTATCCAGCCACTCGAAATAGGGCAGGGCGCTACCGTCGCTGTCCTTGAGCATTTCGTACGGGAAGTCGGGGAAATCGTCGAAAATTTCCTGTATCTGTTCGTGCAGTTCATCGAGCTTGTCGCTCGACGCCATGTAGCCGCCCAGATGCGAGAGGATCGCCACCGCGTAGGCCTGCGCATCGCTATCGATCCACTCGTCGCGTGGAGCGGAGGGCGCATCGGTGATGGCGGTGACGGCTTCGTCGAGCTCCTCTCCTTCCAGGTCACCGCAGGTCAGCTTGGTCAGCAGCTCAGATAGCAGCATGTTTGCCTTTCAATGGTGGTGGCATGGCCGGGATGGTCAGCGTGTGCATGATGTCATAAATACTATCATTGCCTTGCAAGCTGGCGCGTTCTGCAGAACCGACCACATGCCCCTCGCCGGCCGCTTGCGCCGCAGCACCGCATAGATATAGAATGCGAATCATTACTATTTGCGAACCAGGGAGTATGCAACGTGTCGGCTGCCCAATCCGGCGTCCACCAGGAAGTGGGCAGCCTGTATCATGAACACCATCGGTGGCTGCAAGGCTGGCTCAAGCACAAGTTGGGCAATGCCTTTGACGCGGCCGACGTGGCGCACGACACCTTCATGCGCCTGCTGAACCGTGACGTGGCCATCGCCGCGCGCGAGCCGCGGGCTTTCCTGACGACGGTGGCCAAGGGCGTGCTGGGCAATTTGTACCGCCGCCGCGACCTGGAAGCGGCCTACCTGGACACCCTGGCCAGTTTGCCGGCGCAGCACGCACCCGATCCCGAAGCGCAGGCCATTTTGCTCGAAGCCTTGTTCGACATCGACCGCCGCCTCGATGGCCTGGCGCCGGTCGTGCGTCGCGCCTTTCTACTGTCGCAGCTCGATGGCATGCCGCAGGCGGCCATCGCACTGGAACTGAATATCTCGCTGGCCACCGTGCAGCGCTACCTGGTCAAAGCCATGCACCAGTGCTTCTTTTCCCAGCCGGGGCCGTGATGGCCGCCTTGACGCCGGAAGCGGCCAGCCTGCAGGCCGTGGAGTGGCTGGTGCGCCTGCAGGCCGGTGACGCCACGCCGGAAGTGGAGCAGGCCTGGCGCGTCTGGCGCGACAGTGATCCGGAACATGAGCAAGCCTGGCTGCATGTGGAAGGCTGCATGGCGCGCATGCGTGCCTTGCCGGCGCCGCTGGCGCATGGCACCCTGGCGCGCAAGCCCGCGCATGCGCAGGCCAATGCGGCGCGCCGGCAGTCGCTCAAACTCCTGGCGCTGCTGGCCGTGGGCGGCGGGGCATGGATAGTGGGCGGCGATGAGCAGGCGCGATGCTGGCTGGCAGACTACCGCACCGGCACGGGTGAATTGCGCCACATCGTGCTGGCAGACGGCACGCGCATCACCCTCAATACGGCCACCTCCGTCGACGTGCGCTATGACGCAGGCCAGCGCCTGGTGACAGTATTAAAGGGCGAAATCATGGTCAGCACGGCGCGCGATCCTGCCGGCCGGCCTTTTATCGTGCAGACGGCCCAGGGCCGCTTGCAGCCCGCGGGTACGCGCTTTGCCGTGCGCGCCGGTGGCGAGGCCACGCGCCTGGGCGTGTTCGCGGGCGCTGTTGACATCATGCCAAAGCTGGCGCCCGGCGCCGTGCAAAGGCTGCACCCCGGTCAGCAAACCAGCTTTACGGCGGCGCAGATCGGTGCCGTGCAAGCCTTGCCTGCCGGCGCGGATGCCTGGACGACGGGCATGATGGTGGCGCACGACATGCCGCTGGCCGATTTTATCGGCGAGCTGGCGCGCTACCGCCATGGGCGCCTGGCTTGCGATCCGGCCGTCGCCCAGCTGCGCGTGTCCGGCATCTACCCGCTGGCAGACACCACGCAAGTGCTTGACATGCTGACGCGCACCTTGCCCCTCGACGTGCGCCAGAGCACGCGCTTCTGGGTCTCCGTGGTGCCGCATCGGAAGAATTCATAACTATTTTCTGAAAAACTGAGGGGTTTTCGATTTTCGCGTGACATAGCAAGTGAACCCTTCATTCACTTTCAGGAAAACAGTCCGCATGCCCAGCACAACACCTATTTACGCTTCTTCCGCTTCCGCTTCCACCGTATGCCGCCGCAGCGTGGCGGCACTGGCCGTCAGCCAGGCCCTGTGGCTGCTCGCCGCCGGCGGCGCATTGGCCGTCGCACCTATTACTCAGGCAGCCAATGGGGCGCGCATCGAACTGGCGATACCCGGCGGCACCCTGGAACAGGTGCTGGTGCGCTTTGGCCAGCAGACGGGCACCATGATTTCCTACCAGGCCGCCACCGTGGCCGGCAAGCGCAGCGCCGGACTGACGGGCAGCTACAGCGTGCCTGAAGCGCTGGGCGCCATCGTCGCCGGTTCGGGTCTGCGTGCCGTGCCGCAGGCGAATGGCGGCTACGTACTCGACCTGGCGCCCGCCGACGGCGGCCAGACCATGCCCGAGACGAAGGTCACCGCCAGCGCAAGCGCGCATGGCGCGACGGAAGGCAGCGGCGCTTACACGACACAGACCATGCGCTCGGCCACGCGCCTGGGCCTGTCCGTGCGCGAGACGCCGCAAGCCGTCAGCGTGGTCACGCGCCAGCAGATGGATGACCAGAATCTGCAAACGGTGGAAGACGTGCTGCAAAATGCGGCCGGCGTGGCCATCAACCGCTACGACAGCGACCGTACCTCGTTCTTCGCGCGCGGTTTTTCCATCGCCAGCTACCAGTATGACGGCATCCCCACCACGGTCGACAATGCGTTCAGCGTGGGCGACAGCACGCTGGACATGACGGCCTATGACAGGGTCGAGATCGTGCGCGGCGCCACGGGCTTGCTCACTGGCGCCGGCGAACCGTCGGCCACCGTCAACCTGGTGCGCAAGCGCGCGTCTTCAAGGCAGCTGGCGGGGAATGCCGCCCTGAGCCTGGGTTCCTGGAACAATGCTCGCGCCAGCGCGGACCTGTCCACGCCTTTGACTGCGGATGGCAAGGTGCGTGGCCGTGTCGTGGCCAGCTACCAGGACAGCGAATCGTATGTGAACCTGTATCACGGCAAGAAAGCCATGGCCTACGCCACCGTGGAAGCGGACTTGGCGCCCGGCAGCGTGCTGATCGCGGGCTATGAGTACCAGGATAACCGCCCGCGCGGCGGCATGTATGGCGGCTTGCCGCTGTGGCATGCGAACGGCGAGCGCGCCACCTGGTCCCGCTCGGCCACCACGGCCGCCACCTGGAGCCGCTGGTTCAGCACCAGCCAGACGGCCTTTCTGCGTCTGGAGCAGGACCTGGGCAGCGGCTGGAACCTGACGGCCATGCTGAATCACGGCTGGGGCGATTACTCGGCTGCCGAGTCCTTCGCCTACCTGTGGCCCGACAAGGCCACGGGGCAGGGCATGAAGGGCGGCCCCGGCTTCTATTCAGGCACGCGGCGCCAGGATAGCGTCGATGCCTATGTGCAGGGACCGGTGCAACTGCTGGGGCGCACGCATGACCTGGCGTTTGGCGTCTCTGGCAGCAAGCAGTTCTCCAGCTATCCGGGCATCGCCGGCGGCAGCGTCGATTACGGCAATTTCCATCAATGGCGGGGCGTGACGCCGGAGCCGGACTGGAACGATCCCGGTTTCTCGCGCTGGAAGCTGCTCGATACGGTGCAGCAGCGCGGCATCTACGGCACGGCGCGTTTTTCGCTGGCCGACCCCTTGAAACTGATAGTCGGTGCGCGCTACAGCCGTTACAAGGCCGACCATGTTGACGACTGGGGCGGCAGCTACGCCTACGCCAAGCATGCCGTGACGCCCTACGCGGGCCTGGTGTGGGATATCGATGCGCAGCATGCGCTGTACACCAGCTACAGCAAAATCTTCAAGCCGCAGGGCTACCAGGACCGGTTCGGCCGCTACCTCGACCCGGTGCAGGGCAAGAATGTGGAAGTGGGCGTGAAGGGCGAGTATTTTGGCGGCAAACTCAATGCCGCGCTGGCCGTGTTCCGCATCGCGCAAGATGGCCTGGCGCAGGAAGACACGGGGCATGTTGTCGGTAATTCGCTGACGCAGGCGTATTTCGCGGCATCGGGCACCACCAGCAAGGGTGTGGAACTGGATGTGTCGGGCGAGCTGGCAAAGGGCTGGAACGTGTCGGCCAGCGTGTCGCATGCGGCGGCCGAGGACAACGCGGGCGCGCGCTTGAACAGCTATGTGCCGCAAACCCTGGCGCGTGTGTTTTCCACCTGGCAGCTCGATGGCGACTGGCGCGCCTTGTCCGTGGGCGGCGGCGTGAACTGGCAGAGCGGCGCCTACCGCGACGCCACGGGGCCGAACGGTGTCGAGCGCGTGGAGCAGGGCGGTTACGCCGTGGCCAGTCTGATGGCCAAATATGCGCTGTCGCGCCAGCTGTCGCTGCAGGCGAACATCAACAACCTGTTCGACAAGCATTACTACAGCCAGCTCGGTATGTACAACCAGGCTTACTGGGGCGCACCACGCAACGCCAGCGTGACCCTGCGCTACATTTTCTGATGCATCAGAGCGGCCAGGCCTGTTTGGTGATGGCTACGGCGACGATGTAGGCGAATACCAGCACGGCGCCTGCGAAGGCGGCGCCGCGCACGGCCGGCGTCTTGCCACGTTTGAGCGCGATGGTGCCCAGCACGATGTAGCCCACCAGCGCGCACAGCTTGGCGGCCAGCCAGGGTTGGCTGCCGGGCGACTGGCCGCTCCACACGGCCAGGGCGATGGCGCTGGCCAGCAAGGCCGTGTCGACCAGGTGCGGCAGCACCTTCACCCAGCGCTGCCGCAAGGCGGGCGAGGCGCGCAACATCCAGGCACCGCGCAAGAGGAAAAGAAAGCCACTGGCGGCGGCGCAACCCATGTGGAAATGTTTGAGGCTCAGATAATCCATGCGTGTGTCGGTGGCGTTGATTGACGGTGGCGCCAGCATAGCCGCCTTTCGCGCGCCGCGCCATACGTCGTCGGGAGGTCGCGCAATCAGCGGCACCATTTTACGTACACCAGCTCCGGGTCTCCCTCGTCGAGATGGTCGATCTGGCCGCTGCGCACGAAGCCCGCACTGGCGAACAGCCGTTGCGCGGCCAGGATGGACTGGTTCGTCGAGGTGAACAGTTTCTTTGTCTGGCACGCGGCTTCGGCGGCCGCCAGCAGGCATAGTCCCACGCCGCGCCGCTGCTGCGCGGACGAGACCACCACCAGCGAGACAAAACCGTAGCCAAAGAAGTCCTCGTGCAGCAGCGCATAGCCGGCGGCTTGGCCGGCCCGGAGGGCGACCAGGCATAGATTCCTGTCGACGGCCGCGCGCACGGCTTCGCCCCGGCTTTTGTAAGACACCCGCCATCCAGGCTAGGTCCGCGTGCCTGTATCTAGTCACTTTTGCCGATACGGCTATCCAGATTGCCTTTCCAGAATCACCCTGTGGCCGATAGTGCCTTTCCCCTCTGCCACGTAAGCTGGTCGGGACGGCTGGCCAGACGGCCAGTGCATTCATGGAGAAACATCGTGGCTACCCTAGATGGCACTAAGAACAACAGTAGTAACAAGGCAGTCGAACCGGGCATGCGGCGCAAGCAGGCGTCCGTGTTGGTCAGCAGTACCTTCGCGTTTACCATCTGCTTCGCGGTATGGATGATGTTTGCCGTACTGGGCATTCCCATCAAGACCAGCCTGGGCTTGACTGAAACGCAATTTGGCCTGCTGGCCGCCATGCCCGTGCTGACGGGCTCCCTCGTGCGCGTGCCGCTGGGCATCTGGACCGACAAATACGGTGGACGCCGCGTCTTCTTCCTGCTGATGCTGGCCAGCGTGGTGCCGATCTACCTGATTTCCTACGCCACCGTCTATTGGCATTTCCTCGTGCTGGGCATGTTCGTGGGCCTGGCAGGCGGCTCGTTTTCCGTCGGCACGCCGTACGTGGCGCGTTGGTATGAAAAGGAGCGTCGTGGCCTGGCGATGGGCATCTTCGGCGCCGGCAACTCCGGTTCCGCGCTGACCAAGTTCGTCGCGCCGGGCATCGTCGCCGCCTTCGGCTGGCAAATGCTGCCGAAGGTGTATGCGGTGGCCATGCTGGCCACGGCCATTATCTTCTGGCTGTTTTCGTACACCGACAAATCGCATCTGGCGCCATCGGGCGAGAGTTTTTCGGCACAAATGAAGGTGCTGAAGGACCCGCGCGTGTGGCGCTACTGCCAGTACTACTCGGTGGTGTTTGGCGGCTATGTGGCGCTGGCGCTGTGGATGACGAAGTATTACGTGGCCGAATACGGCTTCGACCTGAAGCACGCGGCGCTGCTGGCGGCCTGCTTCTCGCTGCCAGGCGGCGTGCTGCGCGCGCTGGGCGGCTGGATCTCGGACAAATATGGTGCCGCCAAAGTCACCTGGGCCGTGATGTGGGTGTGCTGGGTGTGTTTCTTCCTGCTGTCATATCCGCAAACGCAGATGGTGATCGAGACCGTGACGGGGCCGCTGGCTATCCACATCGGCCTGTCGCCGCTGTGGTTCACCGTGCTGCTGTTCATCGTCGGCATCGCCATGGCCGTGGGCAAGGCCTCCGTCTTCAAGTTCATCGGCGATGACTTTTCCGACAACATCGGCGCCGTCTCGGGCGTAGTGGGCCTGGCCGGTGGTCTCGGCGGCTTCGTCCTGCCCGTGATGTTCGGCGCCCTGGTGGACTTCACCGGCGTGCGTTCGAGCGCCTTCATGCTTCTGTACGGCACCGTCTGCGTTTCCCTCGTCTGGATGTATTTCTCGTTCAAGCCGCTGCGTGCGGCACCAATCAATCAACCTGCAGGAGTGACGCTGTGAGCAAACCAATGAGCCGCTACATGATCAATACCTGGGAGCCGGAAACCCCGAGCTTCTGGCAAAGCACGGGCAAGGCCACGGCCGCCCGCAATCTGTGGATTTCGATTCCCGCGCTGCTGCTGGCGTTTGCCGTGTGGATGGTGTGGAGCGTGGTGGTGGTCAACCTGCCCAACATCGGCTTCACCTACAGTAACAACCAGCTGTTCTGGCTGACGGCCTTGCCGGGCCTGTCCGGCGCCACCTTGCGCATCTTTTATTCGTTCATGGTGCCCATCTTTGGCGGCCGCCGCTGGACGGCCATTTCCACGGGGTCGCTGCTGATTCCCGCCATCGGCATCGGCCTGGCCGTGCAGGATGTGAACACGGGCTATCCGACCATGCTGATCCTGGCCCTGCTGTGCGGCTTCGGCGGCGGCAATTTCGCTTCGTCGATGGCCAATATCAGCTTTTTCTACCCGAAGGCGAGCAAGGGCTTCGCGCTGGGCATGAATGCGGGCCTGGGCAACCTGGGCGTGTCGGTGGTGCAGTTCGTCGTGCCGCTGGTGATCACGTTCGCCGTCTTCGGCGCCTGGGGCGGCGATTCGCTCACCTGGGTCAAGAATGGCGTGAGCAAGGACATGTGGCTGCAAAACGCGGGCTTCATCTGGGTGCCGTTCATCGCGCTGTCCACATTGCTGGCCTGGTTCGGCATGAATGACCTGGCCTCGGCCAAGGCTTCGTTTTCCGAACAAGCCGTGATCTTCAAGCGCAAGCACAACTGGCTCATGTGCTGGCTGTACACGGGCACCTTCGGCTCCTTCATCGGTTATTCGGCCGCGTTCCCGCTGCTGATCAAGATCCAGTTCCCCGACGTCAACCCTCTCGATTACGCCTTCCTGGGCCCTTTGGTCGGCGCGCTGGCGCGCGTGGCCGGCGGCGTGATTTCCGATAAATTGGGCGGCGCCAAAGTCACCCTGTGGTCCTTCCTGCTGATGATAGGCGCCGTGCTGGGCGTGCTGTACTTCATGCCGCAAGCCGGCGCAGGTGTGCACACTGCGGGTAGTTTCAAGGGCTTCTTCTGGATGTTCATGCTGCTGTTCGCCGGCACGGGCATCGGCAATGCGTCGACCTTCCGCATGATCCCCGTGATCTTTTTGACGGAGCACCAGCGCGCTGCGGCCGGCAAGGGCAAGGCGGCGCAGGAGCAAGCCATCGTCGACGCCAACAAGGAAGGCGCGGCAGTCCTGGGCTTCACCTCGGCCGTGGCGGCCTACGGTGCCTTCTTCATTCCGAAAAGCTATGGCACCTCGATTTCTCTGACGGGCAGCCCCGACGCGGCCCTGTGGTGCTTCATCGGCTTTTATGTGAGCTGCATCGCGATTACCTGGTGGTGCTATGCGCGCAAGAATGCGCCCATGCCTTGCTAAAGTTGGAGTGTCTGGCAAGTCGTTCTTGCCAGACGTTGAGGAAATGAGAGTATGTCATGGAAGAACTGGAAAAATTCGTCAACGGCTTCAGCCTGTTTCAGCGGCAGTATTTCAGCGAGCCGCAGACCTTGTACGACAGCCTGCGCGATGGGCAGCGGCCCACGACCTTGCTGATCGGTTGCTGCGATTCGCGCGTCGACCCCATGCTGCTGACGGGCAGCGACCCGGGTGACATGTTCGTGGTGCGCAATATCGCTAATCTGGTGCCGCCGTGCACGCCCGACGCGCCGCCCGGCGTCAGTTCGGCCATCGAGTTTGCCGTCTGCAAGCTCGAAGTGGCCAGGGTCATCGTGCTCGGACATGCGCGCTGCGGCGGCATCCGCGCACTGCTGGAACCGCAGCCGCGCGCGGAAGGGCAGGAAACGGACTTCGTGGGACAGTGGATGCGCATTGCCGAACCGGTGGCGCAGCGCGTGCGGCGCGAGCTGGCGCACCGCTCATCGGAGGAACAGCACCATGCGTGCGAACTGGCCAGCATCCTGCAGTCGCTGGACAACCTGCTGACCTACCCTTGGCTGAAGCGCCGGGTGGAGCAGGGCTTATTGAAATTGCATGGCTGGTATTTTGACATCGACAGCGGCGCGCTGATGGCGTATTCGGCGCGCCAGCAGCAGTTTTTGCCGCTCGTGTGTCCAATCGAAAGGGCGCGCCATTTGCACGAGCGCCCTTGGCCGGATTCAACTAAAGCGTAACAGATCGCCGCTGCGGTCAAACGCCAGCAGGCCGTCGATACGCCCTTGCTCGATGGCCGTCACCATGGCGCGCAGGGGCGCCTCGCATGCCTGCGCGGCGGGCGGCTGGCCGTCCTGGCCCGCCAGTCCCGCCACGAAGACCACGTCCCAGTGCGTCTGCATCTGTTTCGACTCCTCCATCAATGTATCGAAGCTGCCCAGTTCATCTGGCAGCTTGTCGGCGCACATCACGGGCGTGAGGGACTTGCCCTGGCCGCCTGGCTGGGCCTGCGCCTGGGTAAAGGTGAACAGCAGACGTTGCGGCTGTTCCTGGTCGCGGGCGCTGCGCAGCAAGCTGGCGTAATCGGTAATGGACATGGTGCTCTTTCTCTGTGTTGAACGATGACGACAGGTATACCGCAGCACGCTCGCGGCGCCCATAGGCAATAGTGACTATCCGGGTGACTACGCGCCTATGCATTCCTGGTGCCGGAAACCGACTTCTTGCCAATACCGCCGCGCGGGGCGCATCGATAGACTGTTTGTATCGACGCTTGAGCCATCCTGCTTGCAGCGTTTTTTAAGACCTGGCGCCGCTGCCTGCGGCGCAATGTGGAGGTAGCATGAGTCACTTTCTGGACCGCCTGAAATTTTTTAGCAAGCCCGCCGAGCCGTTTTCCAACGGCCATGGCACCGTGGTCGATGAAGACCGTACCTGGGAAAACGCCTATCGCCAGCGCTGGCAGCACGACAAGATCGTGCGTTCCACGCATGGCGTGAATTGCACCGGCTCGTGCAGCTGGAAGGTGTATGTCAAGAATGGCCTGATCACCTGGGAAACCCAGCAAACCGATTACCCGCGCACGCGGCCCGACCTGCCCAACCACGAGCCGCGCGGCTGCCCGCGCGGCGCCAGCTATTCCTGGTATATGTATTCGGCCCAGCGCGTGAAGTATCCGATGGTGCGCGGCCGCCTGATGGAAATGTGGCGCGAAGCGCGCAAGACCATGGACCCCGTCACCGCCTGGGACTGGATCAGCCAGGACCCCGTGCGCTCGCAGCAGTACAAGTCCATCCGTGGATTGGGCGGCTTCGTGCGCGCCACCTGGGAAGAATCGAATGAAATCATCGCCGCCGCGAATGCGCTGACGATCAAGAAATACGGCCCGGACCGCATCGTCGGCTTCTCGCCGATTCCCGCCATGTCCATGGTCAGCTATGCCTCCGGCACGCGCTACCTGTCACTGATCGGCGGCGTGGCCCTGAGTTTCTATGACTGGTACTGCGACTTGCCGCCTGCCAGCCCGCAAGTGTGGGGCGAACAGACGGACGTGCCGGAATCGGCCGACTGGTACAACTCGACCTATTTGATGGTGTGGGGTTCGAACGTGCCGATGACGCGCACGCCGGATGCCCACTTCTACACGGAAGTGCGCTACAAGGGCACGAAAACCGTGGCCATCTCGCCCGATTATGGCGAAATGGTGAAGTTCGGCGACATCTGGCTGGCCCCGAAACAGGGCACGGACGCCGCGCTGGCGCTGGCCATGGGCCACGTCATCCTGAAGGAATTCCACTCGGAAGGGCAGAGCGCCTACTTCCGCGAGTATGCGCGCCAGTACACGGACTTCCCCATGCTGGTGCTGCTCAAGGAGCATAACGGCACCCTGGTGCCCGATTACTTCCTGCGCGCTTCGCACCTGGACAACAACCTCGACGAAACCAACAACCCGGAATGGAAAACCCTCGTCATTGACGAAACCACGGGCGCCATCACGGCGCCGGCCGGCTCCATCGGCTTCCGCTGGGGCGAATCGGGCAAGTGGAACCTGGAGCAGAAGGCAGGCGGCAGCGGCGTGCCCATCGTGCCGATGCTGTCCATGATCAACGACAGCGATGCCGTCACGGAAGTGGGTTTCGCCTACTTCGGCGGCAAGGATGCGGCCGACATGCTGCTGCGCAAAGTGCCGGTGAAAACCATACGCCTGGCCGACGGCAGCACCGCCCTGGTCACCACCGTGTTCGACCTGACCCTGGCCAACTACGGTATCGACCGTGGCCTGGGCGGCGAAAACGTGGCGGAAAGCTATGACGACGACGTGCCTTACACCCCGGCATGGCAGGAAAAACACACGGGCGTGAAACGCGCCGACGTCATTACCGTGGCGCGCCAGTTCGCGGAAAATGCGGACCAGACGCGCGGCAAGAGCATGGTCATCGTGGGTGCCGGCCTGAATCACTGGTACCACATGGACATGACCTATCGCGGCATCATCAATATGCTGATGATGTGCGGCTGTATCGGCCAGTCCGGCGGTGGCTGGGCGCATTACGTGGGACAGGAAAAGCTGCGTCCGCAAACCGGCTGGACGCCATTGGCTTTCGCCCAGGACTGGGTGCGGCCGATGCGCCAGATGAACGGCACCTCATTCTTCTATGCGCACACCAGCCAGTGGCGCCATGAAAAGCTGGAAACGGGCGACATCGCCTCGCCATCGGCCGCCAGCGGCACGGGCGACCTGACCCTGCTCGACTACAACGCCAAGGCCGAGCGCATGGGCTGGCTGCCATCGGCGCCGCAGTTGCAAACCAATCCGCTGGAAGTGGCCAAGGCCGCCAAGGCGGCGGGGCAGGCGCCGGCCGCCTATGCGCTCGATCAGATCAAGGCCGGCCAGTTGCAGTTCTCTTGCGACGACCCGGACAATCCAGCCAACTTCCCGCGCAATATGTTTGTCTGGCGCTCGAATATCCTGGGCAGCTCGGGCAAGGGCCACGAGTATTTCCTGAAATACCTGCTGGGCACGCAGAACGGTTTGCTCAGCGACGAAGACGACTGCATCACGCCGAAACAGGTGAAAGTGCGTCCCGCCGCCGAAGGCAAGCTCGATCTGCTGGTGGTGCTGGACTTCCGCATGTCGACCACGTGTTTGTATGGCGACGTGGTGCTGCCGACGGCCACCTGGTATGAAAAAGATGACTTGAATACCTCGGATATGCACCCCTTCATCCACCCGTTGTCGGAAGCCGTGCAGCCCTTGTGGCAATCGAAGTCGGACTGGGAAATCTACAAGGGCATCGCCGAGAAATTCTCGGAAATCGGCGGCGAGCTGCTGGGCACCCAGCAAGACATCATCCTGACGCCGCTGATGCACGATACGCCGGGCGAGCTGGGCCAGCCTTTCGATCCCAAGGATTGGCGCGCCGGCGAATGCGAAGCCGTGCCGGGCAAGACCATGCCGAACATGACAGTTGTCGAGCGTAATTACCGCGACGTCTACAAGAAGTTCACCTCGATCGGACCGCTGCTGGAAACCATCGGCAACGGCGGCAAGGGCATTTCCTGGAAAACGGGGCATGAAATCGACGTGTTGCGCGGCATCAACCGCACGGTGCTCGATGAAGGCGTGTCGAAAGGCCAGCCGCGCCTCGACACGGCCATCGATGCAGCCGAGATGATCCTGACGCTGGCGCCGGAAACGAATGGCCACGTGGCCGTGAAAGCCTGGGCCGCGCTGTCGGCCATCACGGGACGCGAGCACACGCATCTGGCCAAGCCGCGCGAGCATGACAGCATCCGCTTCCGCGATGTGCAGGCGCAGCCGCGCAAGATCATTTCCTCGCCCACCTGGTCGGGTCTGGAAAGCGAAGAAGTCAGCTACACGGCCGGCTATACGAATGTGCATGAAATGATCCCATGGCGCACGCTGACGGGCCGCCAGCAGTTTTACCAGGATCACCTGTGGATGCGCGATTTCGGTGAAGGCCTGTGCGTGTACAAGCCGGCGATCAATACCAAGACGACGGAAGCGCTGCTGGGCACCAAACCGAACGGCAACAAGGAACTGGCGCTGAACTTCCTGACGCCGCACCAGAAATGGGGCATCCACTCCACGTATTCGGACAACCTGCGCATGCTGACCCTGTCGCGCGGCGGACCGCACGTGTGGCTGTCGGAAATCGACGCGAAGACGGCCGGCATCGTCGACAACGACTGGATCGAAGTCTTCAACGTGAACGGCAGCCTGACGGCGCGGGCCGTCGTCAGCCAGCGCATCCCGTCCGGCATGACGATGATGTACCACGCGCAGGAAAAGATCATCAACGTGCCTGGCGCGGAGATGACGGGCAAGCGGGGCGGCATCCATAACTCCGTGACGCGCGCCGTGCCCAAGCCGACGCACATGATCGGCGGCTATGCGCAACTGGCGTACGGCTTCAATTACTACGGTACGGTGGGCTCCAACCGCGATGAATTCGTATTGGTGCGCAAAATGAACAAGGTCGATTGGCTGGAAGGCCCGTTGCAGGAAGAAGGAGCATAGTATGAAAATCAGAGCGCAAATCGGCATGGTGCTGAACCTGGACAAGTGCATCGGCTGCCACACCTGTTCCGTCACCTGCAAGAACGTGTGGACCAGCCGCGACGGCGTCGAGTACGCATGGTTCAACAACGTCGAAACGAAACCGGGCATCGGCTATCCGAAGCAGTGGGAAAACCAGGACAAGTGGAATGGCGGCTGGCGCCGCACGGACGCGGGCAAGATCGAGCCGCGCCAGGGCAGCCGACTGAAAATCCTGGCGAATATTTTCGCCAATCCGAACCTGCCGGCCATCGACGAGTACTACGAGCCGTTCACCTACGATTACGAGCACCTGCAAAGCGCACCGCTGTCGCAGACGCCGCCGACCGCCCGTCCGATCTCCGTGCTGACGGGGAAGAAGATGGAAAAGATCGAATGGGGTCCGAATTGGGAGGATGACCTGGGGGGCGAGTTCGCCCACCGCAGCAAGGACAAGCTGTTCGACAACATGCAGAAGGAAATGTACGGCACCTTCGAAAACACCTTCATGATGTATTTGCCGCGCCTGTGCGAGCATTGCCTGAACCCGACGTGCGTGGCGTCTTGCCCGTCCGGCTCCGTGTACAAGCGCGAAGACGACGGCATCGTGCTGATCGACCAGGACAAATGCCGTGGCTGGCGCATGTGCATCTCCGGTTGCCCGTACAAGAAGATTTACTACAACTGGTCGTCCGGCAAAGCGGAGAAGTGCACATTCTGCTTCCCCCGCATCGAAGCGGGCCAGCCTACCGTGTGCTCGGAAACGTGCGTGGGCCGCATCCGCTACCTGGGCGTGCTGCTGTACGACGCCGACAAGATCGAGGCTGCCGCCTCCGTGCCGCAAGAGCAGGACCTGTACCAGGCGCAGCTCGATCTGTTCCTCGATCCGCACGACCCGGCCATCATCGCCGAGGCGCGCCGCCAGGGCATCCCCGACCTGTGGCTGGAAGCGGCCGCGAAGTCGCCCGTCTACAAGATGGCCGTCGATTGGAAAGTGGCGTTCCCGCTGCATCCCGAGTACCGCACCTTGCCGATGGTATGGTATGTGCCACCCCTGTCACCGATCCAGGCGGCCGCCGAATCGGGCAAGCTGGGCGTGAATGGCATGCTGCCGGACACGCAAAGCCTGCGCATTCCCGTGCAGTATCTGGCCAATTTGCTGACGGCAGGCGACCAGCCGCCCATCGTCTCGGCGCTGGACCGCATGCTGGCCATGCGCGCCTATATGCGCAGCAAGACCGTCGACAAGGTGGAGAACCTGACGGTATTGAAGCAGGTGGGCTTGACCAAGGCGCAGGTGGAAGACATGTACCACATCATGGCCATCGCCAATTACGAAGACCGTTTCGTCATTCCCAGCAGCCACAAGGAAATGGCCGAAGACAGCTTCAACGAGAAGGGCTCGTGCGGCTTCAGCTTCGGCAATGGCTGCTCGGACGGCACCAGTGAACCGACCTTGTTCGGCAAGAAAAAACACGGTTCGGCCATCTTCATGCAGATGCCGAAGTCGCGCAAAACGGCGCCAGGCGCTTAAGGAACCGATATGACACACGCTATGAATCACTATCAAATCCTCTCGCGCCTGTTGCTGTATCCCGAGCCCGAGCTGATCGCGCATCTGCCCGAGCTGGACGCGGCGCTGGCGGCCATGCCGGAACAGCACGCCTTGATGTACCCCTCGTTGCGGCCCTTGTTGGCGCACCTGGAAAGCAGCAGCCTGATCGACCTGCAGCAGCAGTACGTGGCCACGTTCGACCGCAACCCGTCGCATTCGCTGCATCTGTTCGAGCATATCCACGGCGAATCGCGCGACCGTGGCCAGGCCATGGTCGACCTGATGGAGGAATACAAGCGCCATGGCTTGCAGATGACGGGCGACGATTTGCCCGACTTCGTGCCGCTGTTCCTGGAATTTTTGGCGCAGCTCGACGAGGCTGCATCGGCGCCGTTGCTGGGCGACGCCGTCCACGTGCTGGCGCATATCGGCCGCAAGCTGACGGTCAACGGCAGTCCGTATGCGCCCGTCTTCACGGTGCTCGAACTCCTGAGCCCCGTGGCGGCCGAAATGCTGGCCGAACCGCCCATCCGCGACATGGATGAAGCGCTGGAAACCTTCGGTCCCGGTGCGGATGGCGTCGAGCCGTTGCTGCGCCAAGGTCTGGGCCAGGCCCCGGGCGGCGTCCATCCCGTGCATTTTCACCCGCAGCCGCGGCGCGCCGCTTAAACGGCCCCCTGCGCCCGCATGACGAGGAGTTATCATGAGTAATTATTTGCATCAATTTGTGTACGGCATTTATCCATACATCGCGCTGGCCATCTTTTTCCTCGGCAGTCTGATCCGCTTCGACCGCGAGCAATACACGTGGAAGTCTGATTCCAGCCAGCTGCTGCACCGTGGCAGCCTGCGCCTGGGCAATATCCTGTTCCACATCGGCATCATCGGCCTGCTGTTCGGTCATGCGGCCGGCTTGCTCACGCCCGTCTGGGTGTGGGATACATTGGGCGTGTCGCACAGCCTGAAACAGGGCGTGGCCATGGCGGCCGGCGGCATCATGGGCGGCCTGTGCCTGGCCGGCTTGCTGATCTTGCTGGTGCGCCGCTTTTCCAATGACCGGCTGCGCGCCGTCACCACGGCCGGCGACAAACTGGTGATGGTCTGGATCCTGTTGACCTTGCTGCTGGGCCTGTCGTCGATCTTTGTCTCTGCCTCGCACATGGATGGCCACATGATGGTCCTGCTGATGAACTGGGCACAGCACATCGTCACCTTCCGCGGCGACGCCGCCAGCTTCATCGTCGATGCGCCGCTGGTCTTCAAGCTGCACCTGTTCATGGGCATGTCGCTGTTCGTCATCTTCCCGTTCACCCGTCTGGTGCACGTGTGGAGCGGCTTTGGCGCAGTTGTCTATTTGGGCCGCGCCTATCAACTGGTTCGCCGCCGCTAAGAAAGGAGTCAGTCATGGGAATCTCCGTCAATGGCATCGATATCGACGATGCCGACATCGCACTGGAATTGCCGCACCACGAGCGTGCTGGCAATCCGCTGAAACAGGCCGTGCATGAACTGGTGCTGCGCCGGCTGCTGCTGGGTGAGGCCGAGCGCCTCGGCGTGCAGGGCGGCAGCGATGACGACCGCATCGAGGCGCTGTTTGCGCAGGAAGTGCGCGTGCCGCCCGCCGACGACGAAGCCTGTCGCACTTTTTATGCGCAGCGCCCGCAATTGTTCCGCAGCGGCGCGCTGGTCGAGGCGCGCCACATCCTGTTCCAGGTGACGCCGGAAGCGCCGCTGGAGCTGCTGCGCACGACGGCGCAAGCCGTGCTTGACGCCCTCAAACTGGCGCCCGAGCGCTTCGCCGAACTGGCGGCGCAGTATTCGAATTGCCCGTCCGGCGCTTTGGGCGGAAGCCTGGGCCAGCTGTCGCCGGGCCAGAGCGTGCCGGAATTCGACGCGCTGCTGTTCCGCCTGGAGGCGGGTGCGCTGGCCGGTCACTTGCTGGAAACGCGCTTCGGCTACCACATCGTGCAGGTGCAGCGCCGGGTCGAAGGCCAGGCCATCGCCTACGAGGCGGTGCGGGCGCAGATCGCCGACCGCCTGGCGCGCGCAGCGTGGCAGCGCGCCGTGCACCAGTATCTGCACTTGCTGGTGGGACGCGCCGATATCGCGGGCATCGAGCTCGAAGGCACAGCCAGCCCGCTGGTGCAATAGACCGAAAGGCGTAGTGCGCTAGGCCTTCTGGGGCGCAGCCAGATCGTGCCCCAGCCCTTACAATCAAGGAAGTAACAGGAGTAGTGTCATGGGTAGCGTCAAGTTGCAGGACCGTTTTGGCCGTTCGATCGATTATGTGCGGCTGTCCGTTACCGACCGCTGCGATTTGCGCTGCAGTTACTGCATACCCAAGGGCTTTCGCGGCTTCGAAGAGCCGAAGGATTGGCTGACGTTCGACGAGATCGAGCGCTTGCTGGGCATCTTCGTGCGGCTCGGCACGCGCCGCGTGCGCCTGACGGGCGGCGAGCCGCTGTTGCGGCGCAATCTGCCCGAGCTAGCGCAGAAACTGTCCGCGCTGCCCGGTTTGCAGGACCTGTCTCTGTCGACCAACGCCACCCAATTGGGCAAGCACGCCGTGGCACTGCGCGCGGCCGGTGTGGACCGCATCAATGTCAGCCTGGACTCTTTGGACCGCGCCTGCATGCAGCAGATCACGGGACGCGACAGCCTGCAGCCCATTTTAGACGGCCTGATGGCGGGCAAAGCCGCCGGTTTTGACCCCATCAAGATCAATATGGTGGCCATGCGCGGCGTCAATGACGGCCAGATCGAGGCCATGGCCGCGTTTTGCATCGAGCAGCAGTTCATCCTGCGCCTGATCGAAGCCATGCCTATGGGCAGCACGGGCCGCAATGCCAGCTACATGCCGCTGGGCCCCGTGCGCGAGCGCCTGGCGGCCCGCTTTGGCCTGGTGCCGCAGGCGATGGAGCTGGGTGGCGGGCCGGCGCGCTATATGGCGACACCCGATGGACGCTCGAGCATCGGCTTCATCACGCCCATGTCGCAGCATTTCTGCGCCAGTTGTAACCGCGTGCGCCTGTCTGTCGATGGTACCCTGTATCTGTGCCTGGGCCAGGAAGAGAAATTCGCCTTCGGCCCCATGCTGCGCGGCGGGGCCACGGATGCGGAGATCGAAGCGGCGATCCGCGCCGCCATTGAACTCAAGCCGCAGCAGCACGATTTTAGTACGCAGCCAGACAAGATTATCCGGTTTATGGCGCAGACGGGCGGTTGAAGCAGTTTGTATTTACATTCAAGGGCTGTATGAAATTCAAGGCGATGTTTTCCTCCTGGCAGAAGCTGTCGACCAAGATCGTCGGCGCGCTGCTGCTCATGCTGGTGCTGGCCTTGAGTGCGATCGGCTGCACCCTGTTCTTGTCTTGGCAGCTCGAAGGCAGTTCTGCCGCCATCAATGAAACGGGCCGTTTGCGCATGCAGACCTACCGTCTGACCCTGCTGCTCGCCAGCGACGCCGGCGAGCAGGCGCGTCAGCAAGTGCTGCTGATCGATGAAACCCTGGCCAAGATCGGCCACGGCGACCCGCAGCGTCCCTTGTTCCTGCCCCCCAGCACGGCCATCAAGTCGGAATTCGAGCGTATCGGCGTCGCCTGGCGCGGCACCTTGCGCCCGGCCGCCCTGGCCGCCGATAGCACCGCGCGCGCGCGCCATTTCGAGCATGACGCCGATACCTTTGTCGGCCAAGTCGACCAGCTGGTGCGGCTGATCGAGCACGATAGCGAACAGCGCACCTTCTGGCTGCGCGCCTCGCAGCTGATCCTGGTCGGCATGGCTGTCATCGGCACGGTCAGCATGATTTACCTGATGTTCATGCTCATCATTGAACCCGTCACGCGGCTGCGCCTGGGCATGCAGCGCATGAAGGAACGCGATTTCAGCGTGCGCCTGGCCGTCGAAAGCAATGACGAATTCGGCCAGCTGGCCAGTGGCTTCAACCAGATGGCCGACCGCCTGCAGGCGCTGTACGGCAACCTGGAGGAGGGCGTGCGCAGCAAGACGGCCACCCTGGAGTACCGTAACCGCGAACTGGCCCTGCTGTACGAAAGCGCCGCTTTCCTGCAGCGCCCGCAGCCACTGGAAGATATTTGCGGCGGCTTCATGCAGCGCATCGTCGATTATTTCGAGGCCGACGGCTCCACCGTGCGCGTGCTCGACGCCGAGCGCGGCAACCTGCACATGGTGGTGCACCACGGCCTGTCGGAAGAACTGGTAGCATCCGAGCATTGCCTGAAGGTGGGCGACTGCCTGTGCGGCACGGCTGTCGAGATGAAGGTGTCGAAGGTGCACGACATGCGCCGCATCGACAAGGCGCACGAGTTGCGCTGCCACCGCGAAGGCTTTGCCACCGTCTCCGTCTTCCATATCCACGCGCATGAGCAGCACCTGGGCTTCTTCAACCTGCATTTCCGCCATGCGCGCGTGTTTTCCGCGCGCGAGCTGGCGCTGCTGGAAACCCTGGGCCAGCTGCTGGGCATCGCGCTGGAAAACCTGCGCCTGGCCGCGCGCGAGCGTGAAATGGCCATTTCTGAAGAGCGCAACTTGGTGGCGCAGGGCCTGCATGACAGCATCGCGCAAAGCCTCAATTTCCTCAACCTGCAAGTGCAGATGCTCGACGATTCGGTGCGCAATGCCCGCTTCGATGAAGTGGCGGGCATCGTGCCGGCCCTGCATGCGGGCGTGAAGGAAAGCTATGAAGACGTGCGCGAACTGCTGGCGAACTTCCGCAGCCGCCTGATGGAAGACGACCTGATCGGCTCCCTGCGCGCGGCGGTGGACAAATTTCGCCGCCAGACGGGCATCGACGCCGAGCTGCTAGCCGATGTCGATGGCGCGCCATTCCCCCGCGAACAGCAATTGCAGTTACTATTCATCGTGCAGGAAGCGTTGTCGAACATCCGCAAGCACGCCCAGGCCAGCCATGTCGAGGTGCGCCTCGCCGATCACCAGGACTTTACGCTGACGATCAGCGACAATGGCGTCGGCTTCGATGCCTGCGCCGTGCTGGAAAAGGGCGACAGCCATGTCGGCATCCATATCATGCGCGAGCGCGCGCAGCGCATCGAGGCCACGTTCGACGTGCATGCCTGTCCCGGTGGCGGCACCACGGTCGAACTGCACCTGTCGCGCGAGCAGCGCCGCGCCGCATAAGCAACTATCTGAAAGTACAAAAAAATGGAGACTCCCGTCAAACCGATCACCGTCATGCTGGTGGACGACCATGCGTTGTTCCGCAGCGGCATCCGCTCGCTGCTGCAGCGGCATACCGACTTTTCCGTGGTGGGCGAGGCGGCCGATGGCGTGGAAGGCATCAAGCGCGCCATCCAGTTGCAGCCCGATGTGGTGTTGCTGGACCTGAATATGGCCGGCATGTCGGGCGTCGAAGCGCTGCAGCTGATGCAGCACGACTGTCCCGACACGGCCATCGTCATGCTGACCGTCTCCGAAGACGCGGAGGATCTGGCGACGGCCCTGCGCGCGGGTGCCTGCGGCTACCTGATCAAGAATATCGACGCCGATTACCTGGTGCGCGCCATCCGTCGCGCAGCCGCCGGTGAAGTCGTTATCGCCGAAGCGATGACGGGCAAGCTGGTGGCGCAGCTGCAGGCGGGCACGCGGCGCGAGGAACCCGTGTCGGAACTCGACAAGCTCACGCCGCGCGAAAAGGAAATCATCGACTGCCTGTCGCGCGGCGAGAGCAACAAGGGCATCGCCCGCACCCTCGACCTGGCCGAAAGCACGGTCAAGATCCACGTGCAGAACGTGCTGAAAAAACTTAACCTCACCAGCCGTGTGCAGGCGGCCGTGTATGCGGTTGAGCACCGCCAGGGCAAGTAGCCCGCAGTGCCGGCTAGTCATCGCGGGCTAGTCGGCTAGTCCTTTTGCCGATGGCGTTGTGTGCGTTTTTAAAGTAGTATGTTGAATATATCTTTAACGAATATATCTTTAACGAATATATCTTCAATATCTTCAAATACGAGTCCATCATGGCCATCACCCCGATCAGCGAACCTTCCCCTTCTTCCACGACAGCCGACGCCGCTCCCTGGCATGCCGGCCATGCCGTCTGGCAACTGGGTTTCCGCCCGTTTTACCTGCTGGCGGCCGTGTTTGCGGCCATCAGCATACCCCTGTGGCTGGCCAGCTATGCCGGCTTGCTGGCGGGCGGCCTGCAGGTGGGACTGGACTGGCATATGCATGAAATGGTGTTCGGCTTCGCGCTGGCCGTCGTCGTGGGCTTCCTGTACACGGCGGGGCGCAACTGGACGGGCTTGCCCACGCCGCACGGCGCGCAACTGATGGCGCTGGTGGCGCTGTGGCTGGCGGGGCGCGTGGCCATGCTGTGCGGCCCCGGATTGGTGGCGGCGCTGGTCGAGTGGCTGTTCCTGCCGCTGGCCGCCTGGCCCTTGTACCAGGTGCTGCGCCGCTCGGGCAATACGCGCAACCTGTTCCTGGTGGGCCTGCTGGCTTTGCTGGCGCTGGCCAATGGCCTGTTCCACGCGGCCGTGCTGGGCTGGTTGCCGCTGTCGCTGTTCGTGCCCGTGCAGGCGGCCATCTTCATCATCGTGCTGATCGAATCGGTGATCGGCGCGCGCGTGATTCCCATGTTTACGCGCAATGGCGCGCCAGGCAGTACGCCGGTGGCCAGTCCGAAGCGGGCGCTGGTCGCCGTGGCCTGCATGGCGGCCGCCGCCATCGCCTGGCTGGCAGGCGCGCCGGCCTGGCTGACGGCGCCGCTGGCCCTGGCGGCGAGCGGCGTGTCGCTGGCCAATCTGCTGGCTTGGCAGCCGCAGCGCACCTTGCGAGTGCCCTTGCTGTGGATTTTGCACCTGTCGTATGCGTGGATAGGCGTCGGCTTTGCGCTGCTGGCGCTGGCCAGCCTGGGACTGCTGCCGGCCAGCGCCGCATTTCACGCGCTGACGGTGGGCTCGATGGCCGGATTGATCATCGGCATGATGACGCGCACCACCCTGGGCCACACGGGGCGCCCTTTGACGGGCGGCCGGGCGGAAGCGGCGATGTACTGGCTGATCCAGCTGGGCGCGCTGACACGCCTGCTGGCCGCTGTCGGTCCCGCAGCGCTGGCCATGCCGCTGCTGCTGGCAGCAGGCGCTTGCTGGTCGCTGGCCTTTGGTCTGTATGCGTGCGTGTATGCGCCGTATCTGTGGCGCGCCAGGGTGGATGGGCGCGAAGGCTAGGCGCTTGTCAGAGAGGGCGCCAGGCCATCAGCTTCCTGATCTCCGGCGTCCAGTAGGACAGCGATTCGCCCACGACGAATAGCAGCATGCCCAGCATCAAGGCCCTCAGCAGAAAATCCCTGTACCAAAGCATAGCGTCCCTTCGAATTTCATATTGGCAAGTTTATCATTGGCATGCACTGCCATGTTGAGTTTCTGGCATGGCCGGTTGGCCGGGTGGTGCCGTCTGCGCCGTGAAGGCAGCGATGGCATCGATGGCGTGCGCCAGGGCTTGCTCCAGTGTATCGAGCGCGGCCGACGCATCGGCGCCGGCGTGCAGCAACTGTTCTACTTGCTGAGCGGCCTGCAGGGTGGCGGGCAGGGCCAGGCTGCCAGCCTCGCCCGCCAGCTTGTGCGCCAGTGCCGCGGCAGCGTCGCGTGCGTTGGCCGCCAGCAGCGCGCGCATGGCGCCCAGCGTGTTGCGGTAGGTGTTGCCAAAGCGCGACAGATGCTGGCGGTAAGGCGCCTCATCGAGCCACTGCGCCATGCCTTGCGCCAGGTCGATCACGGATGCCGCACCGCAAGGCGGCACGGGCATCGTCGCTTCGGCCACGAACGGCGTCAGGGCAGACAGCACTTGCGCATGGCGGCGATGCGCGCGCGCAATCAGGGCGATGGTCTGCGGCACGTCGAACGGTTTGCTGATGAAATGATTCACGCCCGCTTCCAGTGCCGCCGTGCGCTGTGCCTGGAATGCCCCGGCCGTCAGCGCCACCACGGGCAGGTCGTGAAACTGCGGCAGCCGGCGCAGCGCGCGCGTCGCCTGCAAGCCATCCATGACGGGCATCTGCACATCCATCAGCACGATGTCGACGGCGGCGGGGTGGGCCAGTAGCCAGTCCAGCGCCTGCTGGCCATCGCAGGCGAACGAGGGCAGGGCGCCCTGGTCGCGCAGGATGTGGTTGACCACGTCGCGGTTGATCTCGCTGTCGTCGACCACCAGCACGCGTACGCCGGCGAGCAGGCGTTCTTCCAGCGTACCCAGGCTGGTATCCACGCCGGCAGCCCTGGCGCGCTGTTGGCGCGCTTCCATCGTCGCGTTGTACAGGCTGGAAGCCGTCACCGGTTCGTTGAGGACGGCGTCGGCCGGATCGGCCGGGTCCGTATGGCGCCGCGCTGGTTGCGAGGCTGGCGCGCCGCTGGCCGCCAGGATGACGATGGGGCAGTCCTGCGGTGGCAGGTGTTCGCGCAGCGCGCGCGCCGTGGCTTCGCCATCCAGCTCCGGCATGCGCGCCGCCAGCAGGACGACGCCGGGCCGCGCGCCCTGGGCGCAG
Organism: Janthinobacterium sp. DSP2-3-3; assembly: GCF_049897325.1. NCBI lineage: Bacteria > Pseudomonadati > Pseudomonadota > Betaproteobacteria > Burkholderiales > Oxalobacteraceae > Janthinobacterium > Janthinobacterium sp. DSP2-3-3. Next base: position 144,508 of record NZ_JAFCWA010000014.1, read on the forward strand.
GCGAGCGCATGGTCGAGGGCCGCCCGCCCACCGGACACGGCATGCACGCTCCAGCCCAGGCCGCGCGCCACGGCGGCAACGGCATCGCGCGTGTCGGCGTTGGCATCGGCCAGCAGGACATGCAAGGCTTGCATGTCGGGCGAGGACAGGGCGCCGACGGGCATCAGTTGCAGCGGCACCGTGAAACTGAAGTCGCTGCCCTGGCCCAGGCCGCTTTTCAGGCGCAGCTCGCCGCCCATCAGGCTGACCAACTGGCGGCAGATGGTCAGGCCCAGGCCCGTGCCGCCGAAGCGGCGCGTGGTGGACGTGTCGGCCTGGGCGAAGGCGGAAAAGATCGTCTCCTGCGCCTCGGAGGCGATGCCGATGCCCGTGTCGCGCACGCTGAAACGCAGCACCGCGGCGTCGCCGTCGCGGCGCTCCAGTGTGGTCGACAGCTCGACCGTGCCTTGCGGCGTGAACTTGATGGCATTGCTGGTCAGGTTGACCAGCACCTGTTCCAGACGCAGCGCGTCGCCCAGCACCTGCTCCACACCATCGGGCAGTGGCCCGATCAGCACGGCGATGGGCTTGTCATGCGCGGCAACGCCCATGCTGGCGGCGATCTTCTCGATCACCTCGGCCAGGCGAAACGGCGCCTGCTCGATGGTCATGTGGCCCGCCTCGATTTTCGACACGTCGAGCACGTCATTGATGATGCCCAGCAAGGACTGGCCGGCGGCGCGGATCTTGCGCGTCATCTCGCGTCCTTCGCCGTCCAGGCTGCCGCGTTCCAGCAGCCATGCCATGCCGAGGATGGCGTTCAGCGGCGAGCGGATTTCATGGCTCATGTTGGCGAGAAATTCCGCCTTGCTGCGGTTGGCCGTCTCGGCCGCATCGCGCGCCAGCAACATGGCCTCTTCGGCCTGCTTTTGTGCCGAGATATCCTGCGCAAAGATCAGCGTGGCCGGTCCATCCTTGAGCATCACGCGCGTGGTGGTCTTGAACATGGGCACGGGAAGGCCCTGCTTGTCCAGGCCGATGGCTTCGAACACCTGTTCGCTGGGCGAGTCCGCCTCGATCAGCGCTTCGTTGGTGGCCAGTGCCGCCTGCGATTGCGGGGAAATCATGGCGGACCAGGGCAGACCGTTCAAATCGTCTTCAAACGCGTAACCATGCAGTCTGCGATAGCGGGGATTCGAGTAGATGAAGTGGCCATGGCGCAGGATCGCGATGGCCACGGGCGCATCTTCGATCAGCGTGCGAAAGCGCGTCTCGCTGTCGGACACGGCTTGCATGGCCTGGCGCTCCGTTTCCTGTTCCGCATGCCAAGCGGCCTGTTGCCGGCGCCGCCGCTGGCTCCAGAACAGCAGGCTGGCCCCGGCCAGCGCCAGCATGGCAAAGCAGAGGACATAGGCCAGCGCCTGCCGCCGCAGCGGGGCGGCGATGGCCGTTTCTTCGCGGCTCAGGCCGACGATGATGGCACGGTCCATGTGCAGCGCGGGAGGCGCGATGGTCGCCATGGCCATGATGCGGGGTGCGGCGCCGCCGGCAATCTCGACGCCGCTCAGGACGCCAGCCTGATAGCCGCTGTCGCGGAAGCGCCGCAGGAAGCTGCCGGGCGTGTCCACATTGCCGCCATTGGCAGCCCTGGCGGGATAGTTCAGGAATTGCCGGCCGTCGCCATGCAGCACCACGGCCCAGACGTCGGGGGCATACATGGCGGTGCGGAACTTGGCCGTGAAGTATTCAGGGTCGAGGGTGGCCACCACCACGCCGGCAAAGCGGCCCTGCCTGTCCTGCACCATGCGCGACGCCGTGATGACCAGGTCACGCTTGAAGGACAGGAAGGGCGCCGAAATGTACAGCATGCGTGCATCAGGGGCGTCGCGCGCCGTCTGGAAGTAGCCGCGGCGCGAAAAATCCTGCTTGGCCAGTTCCGGGATATTCGTGGCGATCGGCTTGCCCTTCGCATCGATGACCAGCATGGTGCGCACGCCCGGCATGGCGTCGACCAGCGCGGCCAGGCGCCGGGGCAGGGCTTGCCCGGCGTCTGCCGCGGCGCCGGCGTCAAGATAGTCGCGGATCACGCCGTCGAGCACCAAGTTGGTCGCCGCCAGGTCGACTTCAATATTTTTTGCCAGCAGGGCCGTCAGCACGCTGAGCCGTTCACGCTCGGCCGCGTCGTGCCGCGAAGCTTCGGCCATATGCGCGTAGGCAAGGGCGGTAGCCACGAGGAGCAGCCCTAGGAGTAAAAACAGCCATTCGATCCATTGTCTGCGTACCGCCGCCGCATCTGTGTGGTAAGTCATGAGGCGATGCTATACCCGATAGGGATGGATAACAACGTTAGCGTATGACTATGCATGCGATAGTGTGGTCAATTTGCCGCCCGCCGCCATCGCGCGGGCCGTGCCGCCCAGCGGCAGCCGCAGGCGGAAGGCGGCGCCGTGGCCCGGCGCGGATTCCACGCCGATGCCGCCGCCCATCAAGGTGACGAGCTGGCGCGCGATGGCCAGGCCCATGCCGGCGCCATCATGGGCGCGGCTCGGCGAGTCGTCCGCCTGCGAGAATTTGTCGAAGATCTCGGCTTGCTGCGCCTGCGCGATGCCGATGCCCGTATCGCGCACTTCGATCTGCAGGTCTGCGCCACCGAGCATGACGTGGACATCGACCCGCCCTGCGGACGTGTAACGGATGGCATTGTCGAGCAGGATATCGAGCACGCGCACCAGGCGGACGCGGTCGCAATCGATGCTGAGCGGCGTTGCGGGCGCGATATGCGAGGCCAGCAGCAGGCCCTTATGCGCCGCGCGCTGCCGGTGCGGCGCCAGCGCCAGTGTCAGCAGCTGGTCCAGCGGCACGGCGGCAGACTCCAGCCGCACCTGGTCGTTTTCGAGCGCGCTCAGTTCCATCGCCGCCTCAACCATGGCCAGCAATTGGCGGCCGCTGTCCTGTATCGTTTGCGCGTAGGCGGCCTGTTCCGGCTCCCGCAGCTGCTCCAGCAGTAGCTCGGAGAACCCCAGGATGCCATTCAGGGGCGTGCGTAATTCATGCGACATGTTCGACAGGAAGCGCGACTTGGCCTCGCTGGCGGCGATGGCCCTGGCGCGGCTGTCGACCAGGCGGCCGATCAGCAGCACCAGCGCAGCCCAGGACAGCACGATCAGTGCGCTCGTGACGGCAGCCATCAGCAAGACCTGGTTGCGGCGCGAGACGTAGTCGGCCAATACCGTGTCGCGGTCCAGTCCAACCAGCATGTAGAGCGGGTAGTTGGCCAGTTTTTCGAAGGCGTAAATGCGCAGGGTGCCGTCGACTGGACTGCGCTCGGTGAAGCTGCCCCGTGAATTACCTTGCATCAAGGCAAATATCTTGCTGCCGCCGAGATCCTGGCCGATGGTGTTGACGGCACCGACCCGGCGCGCGCGCACCACGCCGTCGCTGCCGACGAGCGTGAGCGAGCTGTTGTCGCCCAGGTCGACTTCGTCGTACAGGCGCGTAAAGTAATACGGGTCCATCGAGACCACCACCACGCCCTTGAAGCGACCATCGGCATGGTTGATGCGGCGCGTCATCTGGATCGACCATTTTTTCGACACGCGGCCCAGCACCGGCTTGCTGATATACAGTTCGCCGCTGTCGCGCTGCATGTGTACCCGGATGTGCTCGCGGTCGGCCAGATTGGTCGGTTTGAAGGGGCGGCTCGACAGTACAGTATCGCCCTGTTCGTCGACGATGGTAAACAGGTTGTACAGGGGGCCGGGATTGAGGCCTTGCTGCAGGTCCGCCACGATATCGAGGTGCTTGTCCAGCGCCTGGTAGCGGCTGCGCAGGTAAGTGACCGCCTGATCCGCCGCCGCTATCGTGCGGATCGCGTGTTCGTCGAAGACGCGCGCCATGCTGCGCGCATCGCGCCCGGCATCGGTGATGGCGGCGTCGCGCGCGCGCTGCAATTGCAGCATAGTGATGCTCCACAGCCCCGCCAGCAGGACCGCCATGAAGAGCGACAGCAGGGCGCGGGTATCCCAACTCTGCCAACTCTGCCAACCCTGCCAGCGCTCCCTGGTCATGGCTTTCCAGTTTCTATACTCCCGCATGCTGCCTCCGCCAGGTCTGCCAGGTCTGCCAAGTCCGCCACTATGCGCGGATGCCCGGCGTCACTGGCGCGTTGTTTTGTTAATTATATCGAATATAGTTGATTTTATTGAATAAATTGATTTTTATGCGGAAGTGTTGTATCCGGCGCCGGCGTCGGCAGTTGTGCATTGCCGTCTAGCGCGTCAGCCAGCGCTCCACCATCGCGCGCAGCTGGGTGGCCGTAAAGGGTTTGGACAGATAATCGTCCATGCCGGCCGCCACGCAGCGCTGCCGGTCGTCCTCGGTAACGCCGGCCGTCAGGGCGATGACGGGCAGGCGCGCCGCGCCGCTGGCCGTTTCGCGGGCACGCAGGGCCTGGCAAGCCTGGTAGCCATCCATGACGGGCATCATGCAGTCCATCAGGACCAGGTCGTACTGCTGCTCAGCCAGTGCTTGCAGACCCAGTGCGCCGTTCTCCGCCGTGTCGATGCGGTAGCCGCGGGCGGCCAGTTGCAGGCACACCAACTGGCGGTTCAGCGCCGTATCCTCGACCAGCAGGATGCGCGCGCCCGGCGCCGATGTGGGGGCAGGCGCGGATGCGGATGCGGATGGCGGCGCTATCTCTGGTTCCGGCACATGGGCCGCCATGCAGGCTATCGGCGCGCGGACCTCGTGGCGCATGACGGCCATGGCGGCATACGCCGCTTCCGCGCGCGCTTGCAGCGCCAGCGCCATGGCCGCGTCGCGTTCGTGGCGGCGCAGCAGGGCCATGATCAGCGCGATGGCCAGGGCCAGCCCGAGCAGGCTGACCACGGCCGCACCGCCCATGGTGCGCAGCATGCGCCGCCAGCCCGCCAGGTAGACCTCGTCCGTCACGGTCACGTTGATGGCCAGCGGATAGTCGCGCACCAGTCGTATGCCGGCCAGGCGGCCGACCGTGCGCCACTGCTCGGCTGCGCGCGGCAAGTCCACCTGCAGCACGCCATGCGTCTTGCCTTGTTCCAGCAAGCGGTAGGTGCTGCCCGTCAGGTTGCGCTTGCCCATCATGGCGGGCACGGTCGGCCAGCGCGCCAGCAGCGTGTAGTCGCTGCGGTACAGGGAAAAGGCCGTGTGTTCGCCGATGCTGGCGTTCTGGAAGAATTTGCTGAAGAAGTCGCACGACAGGCCGACCAGCACCACGCCCAGGAAGCTGCCGTCCGGCCTGCTGATGCGCCGGCTGATATAGAAGGTCCAGGCGCCATTGCCCTTGTTTTGCACGGGCGCGCTGAGATGCATGCCGCCGTCCGGGTGGCGCCGGTGATACTCGAAGTAATCGCGCTCGTCGAGGCGGATGGGCGGTGCGGGATAGGCGCGACTGAAGGTCAGCACGCTGGCATCGCTGCCGACGATGGACACCACGTCCACTTGCGGTACGCCGCCGATCTTGTGCCGCAGCATCTGGTGCGTGGCCGGGGTGCCGACGGCGGCCGCCAGCGCGGCCGCGTCTGCGGGGGCGGCGGCCTGGATGTCATTGCTGACGCTATCGAGCACCAGGCGGGCCGCCGTCATGCTTTGCGCCGTGTTTTCCGCCAGCAGCAGCGACAGCTTGGACAGGTCCTGCTTCCAGTTATCGACGGCTTCGCGGTGCAGCAGCACGCCCGAGACGACGATGCACAGCGCCAGCAAGCCTACCAGCACCGGGCCCACCACGGCCGCCGTGCTGCGTGGGCGATAGCGGTGCGCCAGGCGCAAGACGGCCTGGCGCGTGGTCATGCTTGCGTGCCCGTGTAGTCAAGCATGCTGCGGCGTACCTCCTGCTCCACTGCGCCGATCAGCGCTGCCGTTTCCGCCAGCCAGCCGGCTGCCGCCACGCCCTGGTGGCGCACCAGTTGCTCGAGCTCCGCCAGGCGCGCCACCAGGGCGCTGGCACCCAGCAGGGCCACGGTGCCGCGCAAGGTATGGCAGCTATGCACGATCGCTTGCGCCGCGCCGCCCCGTACGGCCTGTTCCACGCGCGCAAACATGGCCGGCGACGTGTCCAGGTAGGTCTGGGACAGGGCGCGGAACATCTCCAGGTCGTGCCCGGTGGCCTGGAACAGCACGGCTGGATCGATGTGGCGATAGGCTGGCATGGGGGCTCCGTGGCGATGGAAAGCGGTGGAGGGCTAGGCGGCCAGGCTGTTGCGCCGCGCATGGCCGGCGCAGCAGGCGCGCAAATAGCCGCGCAGCTCGTCGTAATTGACGGGCTTGGCAAAGAACACCACGCCGGGCGGCACGCCACCGCGTTCTTCCAGTTCCTCCGGCGTCAGGCTCGACAGCATGGCGATATGCATGTCCGCCAGCAGCGGGTCGGCCAGGATGGTGCGTATCACTTCGTAGCCGTCGATGCCTTCCATGATGATGTCGGCCAGCAGGATGTCGGGCTGATCGCGGGCGATTTCCATCAACGCCTGATAGCCGTTCTCGCAAAAGCGCAAGCTAGCCTGCAAGCCCCATGAACCGATCTGCTTTTCATACAGCGCGCGTTCGATTGGATTGTCTTCGATCACCAGGATGGACGGCGGACGGCCCGATGGGGCGGGGCGGTTGGCCCGTGCCGTGCGCTGGTCCTGGCCTGGCTGGCCGGGATTGCCCTTGTAGGCCTCGACGGCCGCGAGGGGAATGCGCCGGTGGCCGCCCTTGGTCTTCCAGGCTTCGATCACGCCGGCCTCGACCAATTGCTGCACCGAGGTGACCGAGATGCCGAGGATTTCGGCGGCCTTTTGTGTAGTGCAGACGTCTGCAGTGTGCATGATGGGCTTTATGGTCGCGGATGAAGTTGAAGGGAATGATACGCAATCGTGCTCAAAAAATCAATTTCAACGAATTAGATGAATTCACTAAAAACCTGCCGTGCGGCGGTGGGCCTGGCGCCGGTGCCCGTGCGCGTGCGGCAAAGGGCAATATGGCCGTGCGGCTCCAGGATATCGCGCCATTCGCTCCACTCCGCGTTGCTGTGGCGCAGCAGGGTTTCCATGTGTTCCGCATCCAGACCCAGTACCCGCGCAGTGGCCATGGCCGGCCCGCGCGGCCCCACGCCATTGCGCAGTATCAGGTCGGCGAAGCTGCTGGCCAGTTTCAGCAGCCAGGCCAGGTCTGTCCTGCGTCCGGACTGCCCGAAGCCGGGCGGCGCCGCATGGCAGAGTACGGCGTCGCACAGGATGTCCGGCATGCCCCAGCCCCGCATGAGCATGGCCGACAGCTCCAACTGGTGGTGGCCGAAGCGCTGCGACTCTGCGCACAGCAGCAGGGTCTTGGCGGCATTGCCGTGCTGGCCCAGCAGTTGTCCATATTCTTGCGGATGCAAGGTGGCCAGCGCCAATTGGCCGCAGTTGGCCAGCAAGCCGCAACTGTACAGCTCATCGGCCGGCGCCAGCTGCAGCGTGTCGCCTGCCACGCGGACGGCGCAGGCCATGGCCAGCGAGTGCGACCAGAAGCGCTGCGTGTCGAAGTGCGCACACGTGGCCGCTGGCACGGCGGGGGTGGCAAATGCCTGGCGCAGGGCGGGCAAGCCGATGGTCGCCAGCATCGCGGCGTTGACCGCCGCATGTTGGCGCTCGCCCGGTGGCACGCCGGCATTCGCCAGGCCGATGATCATACCGGTCAGGGCCGGATCGCAGCCCAGTTGTTCTGCCAACGCATCGAGCGGCAGCTGTTGCTGGCACAAGGTCGTCAGCCAGTGGCGCCGCCAGGCGGGCGAGGGCAGGATGGCGCCGCCGAGCAGGCGCGCCAGATCGATGTATGCATTCATGGCCGGCTCCCAATGCCACGGTAGTCATCCGCCTGCGCGGCGCCGGTTTGCAGGGCCGTGACCGCTTGCGACAGCACGTCGAGCGCCATCAGCAGGTCCGCATGCAGGCGGCGCAGCGCGCCGATATCGTTGGAAAAGCCCGCATGCACGGCTTGGCGCGCCAGGGCCTGCAGCGGGAGCAGTCCCATGGCGTGGCTGCTGTCGAGAATTTCCTGTGCCAGCACGCGTGCCGGGGCGGGGCGTTCGCAGCGCAGCGCATGGGCGATGCCGGCCAGGCGGTCGCGCGTCTCGGCCACGAACAGGGCCAGAATCTCGCCCTGCAGGCGTCGGTCGTAGCCGAACATGGCATCCAGGCGGGCCAGTTCGAACGGCGGCGTGTCCAGCGCCTCGGGCTGTGGCGGCGCCGTGTCTGCCACCTTGCACGGCTGGATGGCCCTGCGCGTTTGCAGCAGTTGATGCAGATCGGCAGCCGGCGCGCTGGCGGCTTGCGCGCGGCCGGCCTGGCGCCAGCGGAGGCGGCGCCAGAGCAGGGCGGCCAGCAGCAACAGCAGGCCTGCCAGGGCCAACGCCGGCCGCATCAGCGAGACATCGTCGCAGCGAAGGTAAGGATGGACGGCGAGGAAGGCGTTCATGGCAATGCCTGCATACAGTGAGAGCGGTTGAAAACGGATGTCATGGCGATGCTCCAGGGCGATCAATGCCGCTGATCCTGCGTGGCGACTGGTTCAAAATGTTTCCCAGTCGCCGCCGTCAGCTGCGGTCGTGCTTCTGGCCTGACCGGCGGCGCGCTGGGCGACCAGCTTGAGCGGCGCCGTCTTGCGCGGTGCCGGCGGCTGGGCGGCTGGGGCGTGGCGCACCGGCGTGCTCTGTTGCGCCACATTGGCCTGGCCATGCGCCAGCTTGAAGGCGCCCACCACGCTGGCCAGGTTGCGCGCCTGCTCTTGCAGCGATTGCGATGCCGCCGCCGCTTCTTCGACCAGGGCCGCATTTTGCTGCGTGACTTCATCCATCTGCGTGATGGCGCGGTTGATTTCCTCGATGCCCGTGCTTTGCTCCGCGCTGGCGGCCGAGATTTCGCTGACGATGTCGGTGACGCTGCGCACCGTGTCGACCACTTCCGTCATGGCCGCGCCGGCTTGCTGGACCAGCTTGCCACCTTGCTCCACCTGCTCCACGGAGTCGCTGATGAGTGTCTTGATTTCCTTGGCGGCTGCCGCCGAACGGTGTGCCAGGTTGCGCACTTCGGTTGCCACGACGGCAAAACCGCGTCCTTGTTCCCCGGCCCGCGCCGCTTCCACGGCCGCATTCAGGGCCAGGATGTTGGTCTGGAAGGCGATGCCGTCGATAACGCTGATGATGTCGGCGATCTTGTTGGACGAGTTGTCGATCGCTTGCATGGTGCGGATGACATCGCCCATCACCTCGCCGCCCCGCACCGCCTTGTCCGAAGCGCTGACGGCCATTTGCTTGGCCTGGCGGGCATTGTCCGAGTTTTGCCGCACGGTAGCCGTCAGTTCTTCCATGGCCGAGGCGGTTTCTTCCAGCGAGCCGGCCTGCTGTTCCGTGCGTGCCGACAGGTCCAGGTTGCCTGCCGCGATCTCGCTTGCAGCCGTGCTGATGGTCTCCGTGCCGGCGCGTACTTCGGCCACGATGCGCACCAGGCTCTCGCTCATGTCCGCCAGGGCCGTCATCAACTGGCCCACCTCGTCGTTCGAGGTGGCGCTGACCTGCACGCTGAGGTCGCCACCTGCAATGGTGCGGGCCACGCCGATGGCGCTGGCCAGCGAGGCGACGATGCGCCGCGCCAGCAGCATGCCCATGCCAGCCACCAGTATCGTCACGGCCAGGGCCAGGCTGATGGAAATCCAGCGCGAGTTGGCCGCGGCGGCGGCGCCCTCGGCCGCGCCCATGTTGCCCAGCTTTTCGTTGTGGCGGTGGTGGGCGGCAAGGGCGTCGACCAGTTCCTTGATGATGGGCTGGTTCTGCATCAGCAAGTCGCGCGCCGCGTCGAGTTCACCCGCCTTCGACAGGGCCAGTACCTTGTCGCGCACGGCATCGTAGCGCAGCAGTACGGCACGGTCCGTGGCCAGCAACGCTTTGTCTTGCTCATCAGAAAGGTTTTCCTTTTCATACTTGTCGAGCGCCTGCTCGACTGCCGCACGCGCTTCCCTGATGCCCGCTTCCAGCTTGTCGCGCATGGCGGCATCCTTGCTCGCCACGTGCTGCCAGACGGCCGTGCGCATCTGTGTGAAGGGTACGAAAGCCTGGTTCAAGGTCAGCAGGCTGGGAACGGTGTTGACGGTGGCATAGCTGGCCGCCGTGTACACGCGGTCCGTTTCATATATGCCGACGCCCGCCAGCGCGGCCAGTCCCAGAACGGCGGAGAGTATCAATGCATACAGGCGTTGGGCGATAGTCATGATGGGTGCCGCTCCACGTGAAGGTTGAAAATCGGGAAAATCGTTTGTAGAGTTCGTGTTTTTCATTTTACGATAAAAATTTGATTTATTCGAGATATTTGTTATTTATTTGATTTATTTTGTTTTTTTGAGGTCGCCGATGGAGAACGGACTGAGCGGAGGATGGGGTGTAATGAAAAGCAACACCGCGGCGCCTGGCTCGTCTGCCTTGGCGGCTCCTGGTATGACGTCGCGGTGCGACATCGTGTTCGAGTGGGGCGGGGCGGCCGTCGATCCGGTGCGTCAGTTGCTGCTGGTCAATCCGGACTACATGGGCTTCCTGGAGCGCCTGGCGCCGTGCCCAAGCCAACGCGAAGGGCTGCATGGGTTCGGAAATGGGCTTGCAGCCGCAGACGGGCGTAACGTTTACCGTGGAAATCAAGCCCTTTCTGTCGCCGCTGGGCTTCCCATGTGTGGTGGTGATAGCCGGCGGCCATGGTTCACTGGGCACGAAGAGCGGTGATAGTCTGGTGGCGTTTGCCTTGCCGGACGAGGCGGTGAAGGCGGCGGGGAAAACGACAGAGTCACCATCGTTGCGGTGCCGCTACTGTTGGCTGCGCCGTAGCCTCATTAGCTCTGGTGCAGGCGAATTTTTAACTTTGCATGTTGCATGTAGGAATGTCGTTTGCTAGACTCGGGATCGGACTCATGTCGCCTCTCCTGTGATTTATTCAATGAAAACGACGACTCTCTCGGTAATAACTGCCGCCTTACTTTCCATTAGCGCTTGCTCTCCTAAAGCACCCAATGCCGAACTGGATGCGGCGAATAAAAAGATCGCCACGCTGGAAGCCGAGCTGGCGGTTGAAAAGGCAAAAAACGCTCCAGTTCCCGTGGCCGGCACGGTTGTGACGGCAGGGCGATTGCATGAAGCATCAAGTCGGTAAGCCCAAGACCTTGGCAAGATAGTCGGCACTCCAGCCCGCTTTTAAGCGTTTGGTAGCGATGCCGACCTTGGTCGACTTTTCATTTT
>NZ_JAFCWA010000015.1:0-147348 GCF_049897325.1 Janthinobacterium sp. DSP2-3-3
CCTCGAGGGTGTCAACAACCGCATCAAAGTTATCAAGCGGATGGCTTACGGTTTCCGGGACTCGGCATACTTCTTCCTTAAAATCAAGGATGCGTTCCCCGGCAAAGTGCGATGAACCATAAAAAAGGGCAGCCTGCGCAGGCTGCCTTTTTTTTATGAAGAGTCGGAATCAGTCGTTCGGCTTGTCCAGCGACACTGTCTTGCTGTCATCGACGGGCACGCCGAAGATCTGGCGGTAGGCGGCGTAGAACGAGCAATGCATGATGATGGTGAGTATCATCGACAGCGGCATCATCAGCTGCATCATCAGCGGCGTGCGGCCAAAGATGACGGCCAGCAACTGGCTGGTGACGACGCTGATGGCGAACCAGGTGGCGGCGAAGACGATGAAGGCCGACAGCGAGCGCCAGACGGCGAAAAAGCTGAAGAACAGCGACTTGCCCAGGCCGGTTTTTTGCCAGTAGATCAGCGGCGCGGCAAAGCAGAAGGCCATGGCGGCCGGCACATACAGCACGATGGCCAGCAGGATGCCCAGGCCCAGGCGCGATTCGGGAATGGCGGTGCGCGCCGCTTCTTCCGTCAGTTGCCCGGTGACCAGTTGCCACAGCAAGCCGTCGTCCACCAGGGTCGACGCGCCGATGGCAACAATGGCCATCAGGATGTACAGCACGCCTAGGCCGAACAGGGCCGGGAAGGCCGGCTTGCGAAAGCCCGAGATCAACAGGCTGGGCAGGACGCGCTTGCCCTGGTCGATATTCAGGCAGCCTTGCACGAAGGCCACGGAAAACACGGGTACCAGGATGACGGGCAGCATCTGACCGAGCACGGGTACGATGCTGACGGCCAGCATGCAGAACATATAGCCGAGAAACAGCATCGACATGCCGCCAGGTTGCTTGCGAAACAGGGCGAAGCCTTGCTTCACCCATTGCCAACCTGTACTTGCAGGTAATTTTTCCATGTTTAAAACAGTTCCGGAGCAGGTGTGGCGATACGTTCGCGCAGAATGCGTTCGAAATGCGCCGGATCGTGCGGGGTCAGCATTTCCGCTTCGCGCGGCTGGTAATAATCGTACAGGCGTGACAGCCAGAAGCGCAGCGCGGCGGCGCGCAGCATCGCTTGCCATGCCGTCTGTTCTTCGTGCGTGAACGGGCGCACGGCCCGGTAGGCGTCGAGCAGGGCGCGCACGCGCAGCGTGTCGAGCACGCCCGTGGCCAGGTTGATGCACCAATCGTTGACGGTGACGGCGACATCGAACAGCCAGGTGTCGCAACCGGCAAAGTAAAAGTCGAAAAAGCCCGTCAGTTGCTCACCGTCAAACATGACATTGTTGCGGAACAAGTCGGCATGCACGGGACCGCGCGGAATGGCTTTATACGTATCGCAGGCCGCAAAGGCGTCCTGGAAATGGATTTCCGCGCGCAGCAGATGCGCCCTGGCATCGTCGAGGTGGTGCAAGACCAGCGGCGTGGTGGTGTTCCACCAGTCCAGGCCCCGCAAATTCGGCTGCTGCAGGGGGAAATCGCGTCCTGCCAGGTGCATCTTCGCCAGCATGGCGCCGACAGCCGCGCAATGCACGGCTTGCGGCGCCATCTGCGAGCTGCCGTCGAGTTTGCTGACGATGGCGGCCGGCTTGCCTTGCAAGGCCGTCACCAGTGCGCCATCGGCATTGGCGATCGGCGCGGGCACCAGCACGCCCCGGTCCGCCAAATGACGCATCAGTTGCAGGTAAAACGGCAATTGCTCGAAGCTGAGGTTTTCAAAGATCGTCAGCACATACTCGCCGCGCTCCGTGCTCAGGAAGAAATTGCTGTTTTCGATGCCGGATGCGATGCCCTTGAGCGCCAGAGGTTTGCCGAGTGGAAACTGCGTGATCCATTGGCCGATATCGTCCAGGTGTAGCGCGGTAAAAACTGCCATGGGAAAGAGAGGAATGGTCTAAAAGGTCAAAAAAAGCCGGCTGCCCCGCAGGTGGCCGGGGCAGGGCAGAAGAGAGTGGCTGCTTACTTCGCTGTTGCGGGCGGTGCTGGCGCGTCCGCTGCCTCTTCGTCGCGTTGTTTCTGTTTCTTCTTGCCCAGGTCGAATTCCAGCACTTTCCATTGCGGGCCGCGCAGGGCATTGCCGTGGGCCTGGTCGGCGCCGGCGGCCGGCTTCATGTAATAAGTGCTGCCGCCGCTGGTGACTTTGACTTCGCTGGTGACGCCCGCTTCGCGTTTTTCGGTAATCTGCTGCTTGGCTGCGGCCGGTGCCACGGTGATGGGTGCTTCGCCCATTTCCTCGATGCGTTCCAGTTGTGGCGGCGCTTCGCTCGGTTTTGCCGGCGTCTGGGCGCTGGCAAGGGCCGAACATGCCAGCAGGGGCAGGGCGAGGAATGTCCAGAGTGTCGATGTACGCATCATGATGGGTTCGCTTCCATGTGTGGGACTGCAGCGCGTGCAGTGGTGTAATGCCGTCAATTTATCTATAAGGCATTGTAACAAACTGGTAGGCAATGCTGTTTAATACGGCTGATTAAATGCGCGGAAATGGCTGGCAGTGGCAGCCTGCGCGCCCGCACGGGGCGCCAGGGTGGCAAAAACGTCAGAAACGGCACGCGTCGTGGCCGGTGGCGCGGGCCTAAACTCTGCGATAATTGGGCGATATTTCACCCGTCTGCCGCTCTTTCCCCGGCTGGCGCGGCTCACCTTATTTTATTGGCATTATGCAAAACACCCTGCTGTTAGTCGACGGTTCCAGTTACCTTTATCGTGCCTTCCATGCGCTGCCCGACTTGCGCAGCCCGGACGGTTATCCCACGGGCGCCATGCACGGCATGGTCAACATGCTGCGCCGCCTGCGCGCCGATTACCCGGCCGCCTACATCGCCTGCGTGTTCGATGCCAAGGGTAAAACGTTCCGCGACGATATGTATCCCGAATACAAGGCCACGCGCGCCTCGATGCCGGACGACCTGCGCTTGCAGATCGAACCGATCCATGAAGCCGTGCGCGCCATGGGCTGGCCGATCTTGATGGTCGACGGCGTGGAAGCCGACGACGTGATCGGCACCCTGGCCGTGCAGGCGGCAGCGGCCGGCATGAACGTGGTGGTGTCGACGGGCGACAAGGACCTGGCGCAGCTGGTCAACAGCCAGGTGACCCTGATCAACACCATGAGCAATGAAAAGCTCGACGAAGCGGCCGTGCTGGCCAAGTTCGGCGTGCCGCCGAACCGCATTATCGATTATTTGTCGCTGATCGGCGATACGGTCGATAACGTGCCGGGCGTGTCGAAATGCGGCCCGAAGACGGCCGTCAAGTGGCTGACCTTGTACGACAGCCTGGAAGGCGTCATGGACAACGCGGCCAAGGTGGGCGGCGCCGTGGGCGAACACCTGCGCACGGCCCTGCCATGGCTGCCGCAGGCGCGCGCCTTGATCACTGTCAAGACCGATTGCGATTTGTCGCAGCATATGACGACGATCGCCGACTCGCTGGTGGCGAAACACGAAGACAAGGAAGCGCTGCTGGCTTTCTTCAACCGCTATGGCTTCAAGGCCCTGCTGCGCGAACTGGGCGCGGCACCGCCGCCGATGTCGCCTGTCGGCGCACCCGTCGCCGGTGGCGCTGCGGCCAACACGACTGGCGACATGTTTGCCGATGCCGCTCCAGTGGTGGAAGCCGTGTATGAAACCGTCCTGAGCGACGAACAGCTGGACAAATGGATCGCCCTGATCGATGCGGCGCCTTTGAGCGCCGTGGATACGGAAACCACCTCGCTGGAACCGATGACGGCGCAAATGGTCGGTATTTCCCTCTCCGTTGCCGAGCACGCCGCCTGCTACATTCCGCTGGCCCACGATTACGCGGGCGCGCCGGAACAGTTGACGCGCGAACACGTGCTGGCGAAATTGCGCCCGTGGCTGGAAGATGCAAACAAACCCAAGCTGGGCCAGAACCTGAAATACGACAGCCATATCTTCGCCAACCATGGCGTGACGTTGCGCGGCATCACCCACGATACCCTGCTGGTATCGTATGTGTTCGAATCGCACAAAAAGCACGACATGGACAGCCTGGCCCTGCGTCACCTGAACTACACGACCATCCCCTTCGAGGACGTGTGCGGCAAGGGCGCCAAGCAAATTACCTTTAATCAGGTGGAAGTGGAGCAGGCGGCGAAATATGCGGCCGAGGATGCCGATGTGACCTTGCGTTTGTACAATGCCATGTGGGGCAACGTGGCGAACGATGAAAAGCTCACCTTCATCTATGAAAAGATCGAGATGCCGACGGCCGTGGTCTTGCAAAAGATCGAGCGCAACGGCGTGCTGATCGACGACGAGTTGCTCAACATCCAGTCGGCCGAGCTGGCCGTGAAAATCCTCGAACTGGAAAAGAAGGCGTATGAACTGGCCGAGCAGCCGTTCAACCTGGGTTCGCCCAAGCAGATCGGCGAGATTTTCTTTGAAAAGCTGAAACTGCCAGTGATCAAGAAAACCCCGACGGGTGCGCCATCGACGGATGAAGAAGTCTTGCAAAAGCTGGCCGAGGATTATCCGCTGCCGAAAGTGCTGCTGGAATACCGCGGCATGGCCAAGCTGAAATCGACCTACACGGACAAATTGCCGAAGATGATCAACGTTACCACCGGGCGCGTGCACACGAACTATGCGCAAGCCGTGGCGGTGACGGGGCGCTTGGCGTCGAACGACCCGAACTTGCAGAATATTCCCATCCGCAGCGCGGAAGGCCGCCGCATCCGCGCAGCCTTCATTGCGCCACCGGGCAGCCATATCGTCTCGGCCGACTATTCGCAGATCGAATTGCGCATCATGGCGCATATCTCGGGCGATGAAGCCATGCTGCGCGCATTTGCCGACGGCATCGACATTCACCGCGCCACGGCCGCTGAAATCTTTGGCGTGCCGGCCGCGGAAGTACAGAGCGAACAGCGCCGCTACGCCAAAGTCATCAACTTCGGTTTGATCTACGGCATGAGCGCGTTCGGCCTGGCCGGTAACCTGGGCGTGGACCGCACGGCCGCGCAAAGCTATATCGACCGTTACTTCGCGCGTTTTTCCGGCGTGAAACAGTATATGGAAGACACGCGCCAGCAAGCCAAGGCGCGCGGCTACGTGGAAACCGTGTTTGGCCGCCGTCTGTGGTTGCCGGAGATTAATTCGCCCAACGGTCCGCGCCGCCAGGGGGCCGAACGGGCCGCCATCAACGCACCGATGCAGGGCACGGCTGCCGACCTGATCAAGCTGGCCATGATCGCCGTGCAAGGCTGGCTGGAAACCGACGGCTTGCAAACGAAGATGATCATGCAGGTGCACGATGAACTGGTGCTGGAAGTGCCGGACGCCGAGCTCGAATTGGTCAAACGCAAGCTGCCGGAGCTGATGGCGGGCGTGGCTGAGTTGAAGGTACCGCTGACGGCGGAGGTAGGTATCGGTAAAAATTGGGACGAAGCGCACTAAATTTCAACACACCCTTCAGGAGAAACGCATGAGCGACATGATCACCGATTGTGAAAGTTTGCTGGGCCAGAGCAGCTTGTCCGGGCCCGATGGCCGGCGTGGTTTCCTGAAGGTGGCACTGGGCACGGGCTTTGCCGTGGCCGTATTGCCCGTGGCGGCGCAAAACGTCATCAAGACCGATTCCGTCGGACTCGTCACGGCCAGCGTGTCCGTCATGGTGGATGGTCAGGCCGTGCCCGTGTATGCGGCGCAACCACAGGGCAAGACGGGCTTGCCCGTGGTCTTGGTCATTTCGGAAATTTTTGGCGTGCATGAACATATTGCCGACATGGCGCGCCGTTTCGCCAAACAGGGTTATCTGGCGCTGGCGCCCGATTTGTTCGTGCGCCAGGGCGACCCTACCAAGGTGGGCAGCATCCCGGAATTGATGAAAGGCATCATCGCCAAGACGCCGGACGCGCAGGTGATGACGGACCTCGATGCTGTTGTTGCGTGGGCGAAACAGAATGGCGGCGACACGAGCCGCCTGGGCATTACGGGTTTTTGCTGGGGCGGCCGCATCACCTGGCTCTACGCGGCGCACAATCCGGCCGTCAAGGCGGGCGTGGCCTGGTATGGCCGCCTGGTGGGTGAACCGACCTCCTTGCAGCCGAGCAACCCCATCGATATCGCCGCCAGCTTGAAAGTTCCCGTGCTGGGCTTGTATGGCGGCAAGGATACGGGCATCAGCCAGGAATCGATCGGCAAGATGCAGGACGCGCTGGCCAAGGGTGGCAACAAGTCGGAATTTGTCGTCTACCCCGATGCGGGCCACGCCTTCAACGCCGATTACCGGCCCAGCTATGTGGCGGCCGATGCGAAAGACGGCTATGCGCGTTGTTTAGCCTGGTTTAAAAAGCATGGCGTTGCCTGAGGTTGCCAACTGAATGGCGCTAAAAGTGCCTGATTGTCACAGTTTTTCATCAGTTGCCGCGAAAGGCGTACCGGGCTGTAAAATGCCCGGTTCGCGTCAATGCAGTACAATTGCATCTTCATCGCGCTACGCTGCCGCCAAACGCGCAAAAAATTAAATAACAGATAACAACGCATTCATCAGGCCAGACGCCAGTATTGCGGGCGCCAGTGACCCGGCGCCATTTTGAGGTAAGAAAATCATCGATCCCGTCCTTATATCCATTTTGCTCGCGACCACAATCGCGGGCGTGTTGAGCATTACTGCGGCGGCGATCTTTTCGTTTGCATTCTTGTCCAAAGTGGTCGAGCGCATGGTCAGCTTGTCCGTTGGCATCATGTTGTCGACGTCCCTGCTGCACGCCTTGCCCGAAGCGTTCGAGTCGCAGGCCGATCCGCGCAGCCTGTTCGCCACCCTGCTGGCGGGCTTGCTGGCCTTTTTCATGCTGGAAAAATTCGCCATCCTGCGCCATTCGCACCACCATGAAGGCGACGGCCACCACCATGCGCACGGCCACGACAAGCACGAGGCGGGCAAGGCCGGCTGGATGATCCTGGTCGGCGACGGCATGCATAATTTCACGGATGGCATCCTGATCGCCGCCGCCTTCCTGGCCGACCCGAAGCTGGGCCTGGTGACGGGCCTGGCCATCATCGCGCATGAAATCCCGCAGGAAATCGGCGATTTCATCGTGCTGCTCAATGCGGGTTTCTCGCGCCTGCGCGCCTACATCTTCAATCTGCTGTGCAGCCTGATGGCGGTGGCCGGTGGCTTGCTCGGCTATTTCACCCTGGACCGCGCCAGCAATTTGATTCCTTACGTGCTTGTGTTCGCCTCGTCCGGCTTCATCTATATCGCCTTGAGCGACCTGATGCCGCAGATGCAGCGCCGCGCCACCCTGCGCGAAACCATTCCGCAAGTGCTGTTGATCGCGCTGGGCGTGTGCATCGTGCTGTTCCTGACGCATAAGCGCCACGGCGGTTGATGCGCCGTTCTACCGGCGCAGTGCTACCTATGCTATATTGCCTTTTTGACTAACTTGAACAGAAAGGAGGAAAATATAATGGAAGAAAACTTGTTGCTCGCCTTGTGGCGCGTACGCTCTTTAAGCGCATTTGCCAGCTCTTGCCCACGTTCTATCGCGCTGCGATAACCTGGCCAGAGCAAAGTTACCCTCCTAGACGAGTCCTTTCCTGGTACTCCGTTGTCGTTAGCGCTCCTGTTAACGCGGATGCTTGCATCCCGAACAAAGACAAGAGCCATGACTACCCTTATCTCTACCCAAGCTTTACAGCGGGATACCCACGACGGTTTCCTCTTCAACGAACTCGCCTTTACCTTGCGCCAGGGCGACCGCATCGGCCTGATCGGCCACAATGGCTGCGGCAAATCCACCTTGCTGGGCTTGCTCAGCGGCACCCGCGAGGCCACTTCCGGCACCATCCATGTCGCCCGTGCCTGCCGCCTGCAGCACGTGGAGCAGCATTTGCCGGCCGAACTTGCCAGCCTGAGCATGTACGACGCCTTGCTGGCGCCCGTGCTGGAGCAGCCCGAGCTGCATTGGCGGGTCGACAGCCTGCTGGCCGAACTGGGTTTTGACGTCGAGACGGCGCAAGTGCCCGTGCATTCTTTGTCCGGCGGCCAGCACACGCGATTGCTGCTGGGAAGAGCCTTGCTGCAAGAGCCGAACGTGCTACTGCTGGACGAACCGAGCAATCACCTGGACTTGCCGTCGCTGCTGTGGCTGGAGCAATTCCTGTTGACATGGCGCGGCGCCTTCATCCTCGTCTCGCACGACCAGCGCCTGCTCGACAACGTGACCACACGCAGCTGGATCTTGCGCGATAGCCGCCTCTACGATTTCGACTTGCCGTGCGGCCCCGCGCTGGCGGCGCTGGCCGAGGCGGACGTGGCCGCTGCCGCCCGGCATACGGCCGAACAGAAGGAAATCGACCGCCTGGCCGTCAGCAGCACTCGCCTGGCACTGTGGGGCAGGATTTACGATAACGTCGGCATGGCGCGCAAGGCTAAAAGCATGCAGCGGCGCATCGACAAGTTGCAGGACGAGCAATCGTTCGTCAGCGATGGCGCGCCCTGGTGCTTGAGCCTGCGTGGCAAGGCGCTGGCGGCCGACCAACTGCTGGCGCTCGATGGGCTGGACGTGCGCGCCGTACCTGCTTCGCCGCTGCTGTTCCAGGTCGGCCAGCTGTGGCTGAAACCGGGCGACAGGGTCGCCTTGCTAGGCGCCAACGGCAGCGGCAAATCGTCCCTGCTGCGCCTGTGCTGGCAAGCGATACAGGCGCAGGACGAGCGGGCTGACTTACGCTATCACCGCGCCGCCCATATCGGCTATTACGACCAGTCGCTCAAGCAGCTGGCCGACGATGCGGATTTGTCCGATGCCTTGTATCCGTTTGCCGTGCAAAACGAGGCGGCGCGTAGTCAGGTGGCGCGCAAGCAAGCCTTGATTGCGGCCGGCTTCCCGTATGCGCGCCATGGCCAGACGGTGGCGACCCTGAGCGGCGGCGAGCGGGCGCGGCTGCTGTTCCTGGGGCTGTCCCTGGCCAGTTATCACTTGCTGCTGCTGGACGAACCCAGCAACCACCTGGACATGCAGGGCAAGGCGGAACTGGGGCAAGCCCTGCGCGGCTTTGAAGGAGGCTGCCTGCTGGTGTCGCACGACCGCGACCTGATCGAGGCGGCGTGCAACCGTTACTGGGTGGTGGCCGATGGCCAGCTGGAAGAGTGGCCGGATGCCGCCAGCGCGTATGCACGCCTGAGCGAGGAAGATGGGCAGGCGTCGTTACCGGTGGCGCGCCTGGAGCTCGCGTCGCCTGTTTCAGCGCAAACCGATGTCGATCTGCAACTCGAGCGCTTGTGCGAACTGGAGCAATTGCTGGCCGAGGACCTGGCCCGCAAGCCGCGCCACCAGAAGCCGTCCAGCCAGCTGGCGTGGCAGGCGGAACTGGAACGGCTGAATCAAGCGCTGGGGATAAGGTCGTAGCTATCCAAGGGTGAAAAAAATGGCGGGCCGCATGGTCCGCCACTATTTAGTTGCCCGTCGCCACCGGCCGTGCCGGATCGGCGCACCATTCGCTCCACGAACCGGGATACAGGGCGGCGCCAGGCAGGCCGGCCACTTCCAGGGCCAGCAAGTTGTGGCACGCCGTCACGCCGGAGCCGCACTGCAGGATGGCCGTTTGCGGTGAGGCTATCAAGGCGCTGAAGTCGCGCTGCAGTTCGTCGGCGCTTTTAAAACGGCCATCCGCCTGCAAGTTATCCTTGAAGAAATGGTTTTTCGCGCCGGGGATGTGGCCGCCCACGGGGTCGATGGTTTCGTTTTCGCCGCGATAACGGTCGGGGGCGCGCGCGTCGATGACGCTCAAGGCCTGGGTTTTCAGGTTCTCAATCACGTCCTGCACGCTGACCGTGCGCGTCAGGCTGGGCTTTTCCGTGAGCTTGCCCGCTGCGCGCGGTGCCACGGGCGTGACCAGCGGCAAGCTTTGCGCCTGCCAAGCGGCCAGGCCGCCGTCGAGCACGGCGACGGCCGGATGGCCGACCCAGCGCAGCAGCCACCACACACGGGCGGCGAACATGCCGCCCTGGCCGTCATAGGCGACGACTTGCGTGTCGTCATTGATACCCCAGTCGCGCAAGGTGGCCAGCAGGACATTGCGATCCGGCAAGGGATGCCGGCCGGTAAAGTCCGCGCCGCGCGCCGTCTTGGGGCCGGACAGGGCCTTGTCGATATCGGCGAACTGCGCGTTCTGGATGTGGCCGGCGGCAAACGCAGCGCTGCCAGCCGTGGGGTTGAGCAAGTCGTGGCGGCAATCGAGGATGACCCAGTTGCTGTCTTGCAGGTGGCTGGCCAGTTCGTGGCTATTGATCAAGGTCGTATACAAGGTAATCACTCCTTACACTTCGCTGGCGATGGGATCCGTGCGCGCGATGGCGGCGCCACGGGCCGTGTTGCGGGTATTGTAATAGGTTGCCGCGATACCGGAGGCGAGGATGATGCCGATGCCAGCCCAGCCATGCCAGTCGAACAGGTCGCCAAAGATCACTACGCCCCAGAAGCTGGAAAAGACGATGCCCGTGTATTGCAAATTAGCAACAACGAGGGTCTTGCCCAGGCGATAGGCACGCGTCATGGCCATCTGCGCCATGGTGGCGCACAGGCCGATGGCGGCCAGCAAGCCGATGCCGTAGCCGCTCGTGTGCGCGTGCCAGACGACGGGACCGCCGCCGGCGCTGGCTACGTGGCCGATCACGCCAGCGAGGAAATTGACGACCGAGAAATAAAACACGACCCGGTATTCGGGTTCGCCCAGCAAGCCTAGTTTGCGCACCTGCAAGTAGGCGACGGCCGACAGCATGCCGGAAATCAAGGCCGTGATGGCGCCGGCCAGCTGGTCCGACTCGAACACGGGTTGCAGCAGCAGTGTCACGCCGACAAAGCTCATGGCAATCGCGGCCACCAGCGGCCACTCGACCTGCTGCATGCCTTTCCACCAGCCACCGGCCAGCAGGATCACGGCGATCCAGATGGGTGCCATGTAATTGAGCGTCATGGCGGTGGCCAGCGGCAGGATGGCGATCGCATAAAACCACAGCCACAGGGCGATCACGCCCACCACGCCGCGCCACAGATGCTGGCCCGGCATCGTGGTTTTAAAACTGCCGCCCTGGTACAAAATCGTGCAGCCCATGACGGTCATGCCGATGATGCCGCGGTACATGACGATTTCGGAGGTCGAATACATGTCCGACGCCAGTTTGACGCACACGCCCATGATGGCAAACATGAAACTGGCGAATAACATCCACAAAGACTGCATGAGTAATCCTGACGACGAAAATGAAAAAGGCCGCGCAATGCGGCCCTTGAGGGAATTACAGCTCGATATTGTTGCGGTACCACTCATGGAAGTGCTGCATGCCATCTTCCATCGGTGACTGGTAAGGCCCCACTTCGTTCTCGCCGCGCGCCATCAGGGCCTTGCGGCCCGCATCCATGCGCAGGGCGATTTCATCGTCCTCGACGCAGGTTTCCATGTACGCGGCCCGTTCTGCCTCGACGAAGTCGCGTTCGAACAACACAATTTCTTCCGGGTAATAGAACTCCACCACATTGCGCGTCTTCTGCGGGCCGTCCGGCCACAGGGTCGAGACGATCAGCACGTGCGGATACCATTCGACCATGATGTTCGGATACAGGGTCAGCCAGATGGCGCCATACGGCGGCACTTCGCCACCGCGAAATTGCAGCACTTGCTCCTGCCATTTTTTATAGGCCGGGGAACCGGCCTGCTGCAGGCCGCGGTGCACGCCCACCGTTTGCACGCTGTAATCCTTGCCGAATTCCCAGCGCAGGTCGTCGCAGCTGACAAAGCTGCCCAGGCCCGGGTGGAACGGTTCCACGTGATAATCCTCGAGGTAAACTTCGATGAAAGTCTTCCAGTTGTAGTCGCACGCGTGGATTTCCACGTGGTCGAACATATAGCCGGAAAAATCGAGGTCTTTCGAGACGGACAAATCTTTCAATTTTTCCATCACGTTGTAGCCATTTTGCTCGAACAGCAAGCCATTCCAGCTTTGCAGCGGCGTTTTCGACAGGTTCAGGCACGGCGTCTCGGGGAAGTGCGGCGCGCCGATCAATTCACCCTTGAGGTCGTAGGTCCAGCGGTGCAGCGGGCAGACGATATGGTTCGCATTGCCGCGGCCATTGAACATCAGCGCCTGCCGGTGGCGGCACACGTTGGACAGCACTTCGATGCCATTGGCGTTGCGCACGAGCATGCGCCCTTCGTTCTCAGACGCCAGGGTCGCAAAATCGCCGGTTTCCGGCACCATCAGCGCATGCCCGACATAACGCGGGCCGGCTTGGAACAATTGCTGCATTTCACGCTGCAACAGCGTTTCGTCAAAATAGACGTGGACCGGAAGTTGCGCGTTTGAACGCGCCAGCTTGGCGTGAGTTGCCAGATCGGACATCCCAACCCCCCATAAATGTACAACGGTCAGCAGTGCCCCAGGCCTATCCCTGGGCAACCGCTACAGAGAGAAAGAATCCGCAAAGACCTGAATTCAAATTTGTTGAAACGGTATTTCGGACAGAACCGGCGATTATAGCGCGTATCGGTCCCGGCATTGCCAAACCCCTCCGGCAAAATAGTCTATTAATGAGAAACATTGTCATTTGCCGTGCAATTTCCGGTCGATGGGGGCGATTGCGCTAGAATGCACTGCCAAGCTGACAACGTCTTTCCCTTCGAGCACGCCGATTGCGCTTTAGTTTTCACTTAATAGTGTGGTTTGTTCTAAAATAACGCTTCTATGCTGGCCGGGAGTCCCCGGCGTCTCCCTACATACCCCTCGTGCCACGAAGAGATCTGAGTCTATGTCGAAGAAATTAACTGCCGCTGCCGCAGCGCCGGCCTCGTTTGAAGAGGCAATGGCGGAACTGGCGCAGCTGGTAACGCAAATGGAAGCGGGTCAGTTGCCGCTGGAAGCATCGGTCGCGGCGTATCAGCGCGGCTCTGAACTGGTCAAGTATTGCGCCACCCAGCTCGATAGCGTCGAAGCGCAGGTGAAAGTACTGGAAGGCGACATGTTGAAACCGTTCGTGGATGCCGGCGAGGCCGCGCAATGACGGCCAGCGTGCAGCAAGACGGCGTGACCTTCGGCGACTGGATGCAAAACACGCAATCCGGCGTGGAAGGCCGGCTCGACCAGTTTTTACCTTCGGCAGACACCGTGCCGCACAAGCTGCACGCGGCCATGCGCTACGCGCTCTTGGGCGGCGGCAAGCGCGTGCGCCCGCTGCTGGTGATGGCGGCCGGCGAATTGTTTGATGCCGATCAAGAAACCCTCGCGCGCGCAGCTTGCGCGCTGGAAATGATTCACGTGTATTCGCTGGTGCACGACGACATGCCGTGCATGGATGACGATGCCTTGCGCCGTGGCAAGCCCACCGTGCACATCGCCTACGATGAAGCGACGGCCTTGCTGGTCGGTGACGCGCTGCAATCGCAAGCGTTCACGCTGCTGGCCGACGGCGCGGCGATTCCACCGGCGCGGCAAATGGCCATGCTCAAGCTGCTGGCGCACGCGTCTGGCTCGGCTGGCATGTGCGGCGGCCAGGCGATCGACCTCGAGAGCGTTGGCCTGGCTTTGAGCCTGCCGCAGCTGGAACAGATGCATCAACTCAAAACGGGCGCCTTGCTGCGCGCGGCCGTGATTCTCGGCGCGCTGGCCGGCAAGGACTTGACGCCAGACGAGATGACGGCGCTGAACGCCTATGCGCGCGCCGTCGGGTTGGCGTTCCAGGTGGTCGACGACGTGCTCGACGCGACGGCCGATTCGGCCACCCTGGGCAAGACGGCAGGCAAGGATGCGGCCGCCAACAAGCCCACCTACGTATCGATACTGGGGCTGGAACCATCGACAGCCCTGGCAGAACAATTGCGGTGCGACGCCCATGCGGCGCTGGCGCCATTCGGGGCCAAGGCACGCCGTTTGCGCGAGCTGGCGGACCTGGTCGTGCAGCGGAAGGCATAAATGAAACTGTTAGAAACCATCAATGAACCAGCGCAAGTGCGCAAGCTGGCCCGCTCGCAACTGGTGCCGCTGGCGCAGGAATTGCGTAGCTTCCTGCTCGACTCCGTTTCCAAGACGGGCGGCCACTTGTCGTCCAACCTGGGCACGGTTGAGCTGACCGTCGCGCTGCATTACGTGTTCAACACGCCGCACGACCGCATCGTCTGGGACGTGGGCCACCAGACCTATACACACAAGATTTTGACTGGCCGGCGCGAGCGCATGCACACCCTGCGCCAGAAGGACGGTATTTCCGGCTTCCCGAAACGCGACGAGAGCGAATACGACACCTTCGGCACGGCGCACTCGTCGACGTCGATCTCGGCCGCGCTGGGCATGGCGCAGGCTGCCAAGATCAAGGGCGACCCGCTGCACGCGATCGCCGTGATCGGCGACGGTTCGATGACGGCCGGCATGGCCTTCGAGGCGATGAACAACGCTGGCGTGCAGGAAGACATCAACTTGCTGGTGATTTTGAACGATAACGACATGTCGATCTCGCCCCCCGTGGGCGCGCTGAACCGCCATCTGGCACGTCTGATGTCGGGCCAGTTCTATGCGGCAGCCAAAAATGTCGGCAAGTCCGTCTTGCCCGGCCCCGTGCTGGAACTGGCGAAGCGTTTTGAAGAGCACGCCAAAGGCATGGTCGTGCCCGCCACCATGTTCGAGGAATTCGGTTTTAACTATATCGGCCCCATCGACGGCCACGACCTCGATTCGCTGATCCCGACCTTGCAAAATATCAAGCAATTGAAGGGGCCGCAATTCCTGCACGTGGTCACCAAGAAGGGCCAGGGCTACAAGCTGGCCGAGGCGGAACCGATTTTGTACCACGGCACGGGCAAGTTCAATCCGCTAGAAGGCATCAAACCAGCCACGGCACCGGCCAAGATGACGTACACGGAAGTGTTCGGCAACTGGCTGTGCGACATGGCCGCGCACGACAAGCGCCTGGTGGGCATCACGCCGGCCATGCGCGAAGGCTCGGGCATGGTGAAGTTCGAACAGCAATTCCCCAACCGCTATTTTGACGTCGGTATTGCCGAGCAGCATTCCGTGACGTTTGCCGCCGGCCTGGCTTGCGAAGGCTTGAAACCCGTCGTGGCCATCTATTCCACCTTCCTGCAGCGCGCCTACGATCAGCTGATCCACGACGTGGCCCTGCAAAACCTGGACGTGACGTTCGCGCTGGACCGCGCCGGCCTGGTGGGCGCCGACGGCGCCACGCACGCGGGCAATTACGACATGGCGTTTCTGCGCTGTATCCCGAACATGGTCATCATGGCCGCGTCCGACGAAAACGAATGCCGGCAAATGCTCACCACGGGCTACCACTATCCTGGCCCGGCAGCCATCCGCTATCCGCGCGGCGCCGGTGCCGGCGTGGCCATCGTGCCGGAATTGACCAGCATAGCCATCGGCAAGGGCGAGCTCAAGCGCCAGGGCAAGCGCATCGCCATCCTGGCCTTCGGTTCCATGGTGGCGCCGAGTGTCGCGGCGGGTGAAAAGCTCGACGCAACGGTGGCCAACATGCGTTTCGTCAAGCCGCTCGACGTGGCGCTGGTGAAACAGCTTGCCGCTGAGCACGATTACCTGGTGACGGTGGAAGAGGGCTGCATCATGGGCGGCGCCGGTTCGGCCGTGGCCGAGGCCTTGGCGGCCGAAGGTATCGTCAAGCCGATTTTGATGCTGGGCTTGCCGGACGTCTTTATCGACCACGGCGACCCCGTGCAACTGCTGAAAAGCGTGGGCCTCGATGCCACCGGCATCGCCGCGTCGATCGAGCAGCGTTTCCCAGCAGCAGGGCCGCGCCTGGCGATGGTCAGCTAAGACGCTCAAGCAAGATGATAGCGGCACTGCGGTGCCGCTATTTTTGCCCGCAGGAATCTTACGCTGCACTGCAACATTTATCCTCCGGGAATGCTACGATGACGCTTTGATACCTTCTCAAAGTCCACCTTGCATTTCAGCAAACTCCACCGCCGTGTGCGCGTACTGGTCGGCCGCTGGCTGACGGGCATGCACGCCTACACCGATACTCTGTCGCAGCGCCGTCCCCTGTGGATGGTCACGCTGGCCATCGACGAAACCAATCTGTCCGAAGGCTTGCGGGCCGCCTGCGCCTCCAGCGCCATGTTGTTGCTGGGTCTGCTATTCGACCACCCCGATTTTTCCTGGGCCGCCATCGGCGCCTTCTGGACGTGCTTGGCGGACGCGGCCGGCACGCGGCGCATGCGCTTCGTCTCGATGCTGGGTTTCGGCTTGCTGTCCACCGTGGCCGGCGGCTTGACGGCGCTGGCGGCCGGCCATGGCGTGGCGGCAGCGGCCATCGCCGTGCTGCTGTTTTCCTGGGCCGGCGCGCTGGCGCGCATCTGGGGGGCGGCCACGGCGCAAGTGGCCATCTTGGCGGCCACGGCCTGCGTGGTGATGGTCACGCATCCGCTCGCATCGATGACGCAGACGGCGCCTTTCCTGGGGCTGTACATGTTCGGCTGCCTGTTTGCCACCGTGCTCAGTTTTACCGTCTGGCGCATCCACCCGTTCGGCCCGAGCAGGCGCGCCATCCGCGCCGCGTATTCGCGCCTGGCCGGCATCGCGCGCGACAATGCGCGCTTCCTCGAACATAACGCGGTGCAGGCGGACGTTGCCGCGCATGGCGCCAGCTACCGTTCGCAGGCGCGCGCCGCGCTGGAAGCGGCACGCGTGGCGCTGGCCGCCGTGCCACCCGCGCGCGCGGGCCGCAGCACCCTGTACGACAACCTGCTGCTGGCGCTCAGCGACGCCGAGCGCATCTTCGCCTATCTGATCGCCGTCACGCATACCTGCGAGCGCGAGCAGCAGCGCCTGCGCCAGGACCCGCGCGCCCGGCGCAGCCTGGAAGTGATGGCCGTGCTGCTGGGCCGCCTGGGGCAAGCCGTGCAGCGCCAGCCGGAAACGCCGCCACTGGAATTGCAGCGCCGTCTGGCTGGCTGCGGACGGCGCCTGGAGGCGGCGCTGGGCGCCTTGCTGCCGCTGCGGCTGAACGTGGACTTCATGGAACTGGGCTTGCCGCGCGCGGCGCAGCTGCCGTGGCGCGAGGCGGCTTTCCTGGCGCTGGGGCAGGCGTGGCAAACGGCGAAAGTCAACGCCACGCCGCAGTCGCTGAGCTGGCGCCATGCGGCGCGCGTATCGCTGGCGACGACGGCCGGCTTCCTGCTGGTCGAGGTGCTGCATATTCCGTTCGGCTACTGGGCTACCATGGCCACCTTGCTGATCTTGCAGCCATCCGTGTCGACCACCTGGCCGCGCGGCATCGAGCGCGTCGCTGGCAGCGTGCTGGGCGCCGTGCTGGCCGTGCTGGCCGTGCTGATCGGCCTGGCGGTCCACACGCCGCTGGCGATCTCGCTGGTGGTGTTTCCCCTGATCGTCGCCACCATGGCCTTGCGCCGCGTCAGCTACAGCCTGCACGTGCTGTTCATGACGCCCGCCTTCGTGCTGGTGGCCGACTATGCGGCGCCGGCCAGTGAGATGGTGTACGCGCTGAGCCGCCTGGGCAACAATGTGCTCGGCTGCGTGCTGGCCCTGCTGGCCACGTTTTTCCTGTGGCCGGACCGCGAGGCGGATGACCTGGACCAGCGCCTGGCCAAGGCCGTGTCGGCCAACCTGAAATACCTGCTGGCCGTGCTGGCGGCGGGCGGACGCTGGGATAGCGCCATCGCTCGCCTGCGCCGCGAGGCGGGGCTGGCCAGCAATAACGCCGAACAAGTGCTGCAACGTCTGCGCATCGAGCGCCGCCTGGACCGCAGCGCCGGTGTGGGCCTGGCGGCGCTGCGCACCTTGCCGCTGCTGCGCCGCGTGGCGGGCAGCACGGCGCGCATCAGTTTGAGTCCCCAGGCCGAGCCGGCGCCGCCCGAATTGCAACAGTGGATTGCCGAGGTCAGCGGGGAAATCGATGCCTTGCTGCGCGGTGATTCCGGCGCCCCTGCGCCCGGCCCTTGCATCAGCGAGGTGCTGACGGCCTTTGCAGGCCGACGCCGTGGCCCAGGTGCAGCTGCTGCGCGGCTTGCTGCGCGAGCATGTGCTGGCGATGGAGAACGGCGCGCGGTGAGCTCCTCGCGCTGTAGCGTTTTCCCGGCGTGGTGTAGCCGCTCGGCCGGCTGCGCCCGCAACCGGCCTCTACTGCTTGCGGCGCCAATATTGTATAGACGTTTGGCGCCTCCCAATCTCTCCAAATTCCACATTCCAAGGGCTTTCCCGATATATTTTTCAAACTGGAAATTTATCGAAAGGAAACGTTGACTCTAAAATAAGTGCGGTCTATATTCGTTTTTGTAGCAAGCAAAGATGAAATTTCTTATGACTGATCTGACGCGATTGCTTGGTTTGCCTGAGGCAATAGCTCGCATGGAGAGTAGTAAATGAAAAAGATTGCCGCATTTATTTTTACCCTGGGATTGAGTGCTTCCTATGCCATCGCTTCGGATATTGGCTGCTCTAGCTGTGAGGAGGAGCTGCGGGAATGCACGATGATGAATGGCGACAGATCCCCATTTTGTATCGGCAGTTACAAAGCCTGCCTGAGAGTGTGCGAAATCGGCGCCTGATAGCCGTGCATTGCGAGGCGGCCGGCAAGCGCATGCTGCGTCGGCCGCCCTCGATCACTTACGTCTCTGACACTACCTATGATGCAGAAAAAAATTAAGACTATCGCCATGTATGGCTTGATCCTGGCCGCCGGCCTGGGCAGCGGTTATGGCCTGTCCTTGTTGCCCGGCTTGCTCAAGTCGAATTACACGGAGGGGAATTACGCCGCGTATTTCCCGAATGCCCAGGCGAAGGTGGTGTTGTACGGCACGGACTGGTGCGGCTATTGCGCCAAGACGCGCGCGTACTTCAAGGAAAACAAGATCGAATTCGTCGATCTCGATATCGAGAAATCACCGGAAGCGAGAAAAGCCCATGAAGAACTCGGCGGCGGCGGCGTGCCGGTGGTGTTGATCGGCAACCGCAAGATCCAGGGTTTCAATACGGGCGCTCTGGAAGCGGCGCTGAAGAAAATTTGATTACCGAATGGCGCGTACGGGACGGCGCGCCATGGATGTTGCCCATCGTCTGACATTTTTACAAAGGAGTACCAATGTTCAAAAAACTGGGTTTCTTTTTGTTTGCCATGGGCGTCAGCGCGTCGTATGCGATGGCCAGTAGCACCGCCGACATATCGGAATGCCAGGCCGAGTGCTATATGGCGTTCGATGCCTGTGTCCTGGAGTTCAAGGTTCCTGGATGCGTGCGTATCAATAAAGAGTGTCTGCAGCGCTGCGGCTAGCAAGCGCCTGTCAGCCTGATAAAGTAAGGCGATGCTGTTTGACAGGCATCGCCATTTTTTTTATCCCCGCGTGCGGTCATGCCGCCACAACACGTCGCTGTCGCCGGCAAAGCGGTTCAGCACGCGTGACAGCACGAACAGCAGGT
Organism: Janthinobacterium sp. DSP2-3-3; assembly: GCF_049897325.1. NCBI lineage: Bacteria > Pseudomonadati > Pseudomonadota > Betaproteobacteria > Burkholderiales > Oxalobacteraceae > Janthinobacterium > Janthinobacterium sp. DSP2-3-3. The sequence goes on from NZ_JAFCWA010000015.1 coordinate 19,464, forward strand.
CGGACAAGCGGTTCACGTACTGGCGCGGATGTGCGTGCAGGGTTTCCGCATTGGCCAGCGTGACGATGCTGCGCTCGGCGCGGCGGCACACGGTGCGGCACACATGCGCCAGCGAGGCGGCGCGCGATCCGGCCGGCAGGATGAATTCATTCAAGGCCGGCAAGTCCGCATTGTATTTTGCCAATAGCGCATCGAGGCGCAGCACGTGTTCTTCCTTGATCAGCTGATAGCCGGGGATGCAGATTTCTCCGCCCAGGTCGAACAGATCGTGCTGGATGGCCACCAGCTCTTCGCGCAAGGCGTCGGGCATGGCTTCGCACAGCAGCAACCCAATATTCGAGTTCAGTTCATCCACGTCGCCCATGGCGTGGATGCGGGCGCTATCCTTGCTGGTACGGCTGCCGTCGCCCAGGCCGGTGCTGCCATTGTCGCCGGTGCGCGTGGCGATTTTCGAAAGTCGCTTACCCATGATGCTGATCCTGTCAAAGAAGAATGGGGCAGCATACGACACTGCGCACCGCCTGGCCGCGGATTTGCCTGCAAATCGGACAAAAAATGCGCTGCACGCCACTTTTGTGCTTACAATCGTTGCACGCCCATGCCTTTTTGCCCCATCTCATGCTCAATGCTGCCCCTGAATCCGGATTGACCGCCGCGCGCCAACAAACCGTCGTCGCGGCCCTGCTGGCCGTGCTGCCGGCCCGCTGCGTGCTGTCCGAGGCCGAAGATACGCGCCCGTATGAATGCGACGGCCTGGCTGCCTACCGCCAGCTGCCGATGGTGGTCACCCTGCCAGACACGGAAGAACAGGTCATCGCCATCCTCGGCGTCTGCCGCGAGTTGAAAGTGCCGATCGTGCCGCGCGGCGCCGGCACGGGCTTGTCGGGCGGCGCCTTGCCCATCGCCGACGGCGTGGTGCTGTCGACGGCGCGTTTGAATCGCATCGTGCGCCTCGATGCGTATGCGCGCACGGCCGTGGTGCAGCCGGGCGTGCGCAATCTGGCCATTTCCGAAGCGGCGGCGCCCTACGCCTTGTACTACGCGCCCGACCCCTCGTCGCAGATTGCTTGCAGCATCGGCGGCAACGTGGCGGAAAACTCGGGCGGCGTGCATTGCCTGAAATACGGCTTGACCGTGCACAATGTGCTGCGCGTGCGCGTCGTGACGATTGATGGCGACGTGCTGGAACTGGGCGGCGAATGCCTCGACTCTCCGGGTCTCGACCTGCTGGCTGTCTTCATCGGTTCCGAAGGCATGCTGGGGATCGTCACGGAAGTGACGGTCAAGCTGATCCCGAAACCGGCCACGGCGCGTGTCATCATGGCGTCGTTCGGCGACGTCGTCACGGGCGGCAATGCCGTGGCCAACGTGATCGCCGCCGGCATCATCCCGGCCGGGCTGGAAATGATGGACCAGACGTCGTCTCGCATGGTCGAACCGTTCGTCAAGGCAGGCTATGACATCGACGCGGCGGCCATTTTGCTGTGCGAAGCGGATGGCACGCACGAAGAAGTGGAAGAGGAAATCGCCCGCATGACGGCCGTGCTGGAAGGGGCGGGCGCCAGCGCCATCGCCGTTTCGCAGTCGGAAGCGGAGCGCATGAAGTTCTGGTCCGGCCGCAAGAACGCCTTTCCCGCCGCCGGGCGCATCTCGCCCGACTACTACTGCATGGACGGCACCATCCCGCGCAAGCGCCTGGCGGAAGTCCTGACCGGCATCGCCGGCATGGAAACGACGCATGGCTTGCGCTGCGCGAATGTGTTCCATGCGGGCGATGGCAATCTGCATCCTTTGATCCTGTTTGACGCCAACAAGCCCGGTGAATTCGAGCGCGCCGAAGCGTTTGGCGCGGACATCCTGGCCCTGTGCGTGGCCGTCGGCGGCACCATCACGGGCGAGCATGGCGTGGGCATGGAAAAGATCAATTCCATGTGCGTGCAATTTACGCGCGCCGAACTCGATGCCTTCTTTGCCGTCAAGCGCGCCTTCGATCCCCACACCTTGCTGAACCCGGACAAGGCGATTCCCACCTTGAACCGCTGCGCCGAATTCGGCAAGATGCATGTGACGGCCGGGCGACTGCCATTCGCCAACCTGCCCCGTTTTTAATTTTTCGGAGACTCCTTTGCAAGCGATAGTGGAACAATTCAGGCAGCAGATCCTGGCCGCCAGCGCAGCGGGCAAGCCGTTACGCCTGCGCGGCGGCGGCACCAAGGACTGGTATGGTCAGCAGCTTGATGGCGAGGTACTCGACACGCGCGCGTATGCGGGCATCATCGACTATGAACCGACGGAACTGGTGATCACGGCCCGCTGCGGCACGCCGCTGGCCGAGATCGAGGCGGCGCTGGCCGCGCGCAACCAGATGCTGGCCTTCGAGCCACCGCACTTCGGCTCGGGTGCCACGGTGGGGGGCATCGTCGCCAGTGCGCTGTCCGGCCCGCGCCGGGCCAGCGCGGGCGCGCTGCGTGATTTTGTGCTGGGCGCCGTGCTGATGGATGGTCATGGCGAGCGCCTGGCTTTCGGCGGGCAAGTCATGAAAAACGTGGCCGGCTACGACGTCTCGCGCTTGCTGGCGGGTTCCCTGGGAACATTGGGCCTGATCCTGGAAGTGTCGCTGAAGGTGCTGCCCCTGCCGCTGCGCGAAGCGACTTTCCGCGTGGCGTGCGCGGAAATCGCCGCCTTGCGCATGCTCAATGAATGGGCGGGCAAGCCGCTGCCGATCTCCGCCAGTTGCTGGCATGATGGCGTGTTGACAGTGCGCCTGTCCGGCGCAGAGGCTGCCGTGTCGGCGGCCCTGCAATCCCTGAAAGGCGAAGTGCTGGCCCACGATGACGCGGCCGCCTTCTGGCTCTCCGTGCGCGAGCAGACGCACGCTTTCTTTGCGGGCGCGGGCAGCCTGTGGCGGCTGTCGCTGCCGCCGCACGCCAGCGCCGTGATTTTAAAGGGGCGCCAGCTGATCGAGTGGGGCGGGGCGCAGCGCTGGCTGAAGCTCGATGTCGACGCTGACGCCGATAGCACCCGGTACATCCGCCAGGCGGTGGCTGCGCTTGGGGGCCACGCCACCCTGTTCCGCGGCGGCGACAAGGCCGTGGGCGTGTTCCACCCGCTGGCGCCGGCCGTGGCCACCATCCACCAGCGCCTGCGGCAGGCTTTCGACCCTGCCGGCATCTTCAACCCGCACAGAATGTATTGAGCGCGCATGCAAACCAATCTCGCCGATTTCATCAAGAATACGCCGGCAGGCGACGAAGCCGAAGCCATCCTGCGCGCCTGCGTGCATTGCGGCTTTTGCACGGCCACCTGTCCCACTTACCAGTTGCTGGGCGATGAACTCGATGGCCCGCGCGGACGCATCTACCTGATCAAGCAAGTGCTCGAAGGCGCGCCCGTCACCGTCAAGACGCAGACACATTTGGACCGCTGTCTGACCTGTCGCAATTGCGAGTCCACCTGTCCTTCGGGTGTGCAGTACGGGCGCCTGGTCGATATCGGCCGCAACGTCGTCGAGCAGCGCGTGCAGCGCCCCTTGCGCGAGCGGGCCTTGCGCTTCGCCCTGAAGGAAGCCTTGCCGCGCCGCTGGCTGTTTACGCCCGTGTACAAGGCGGGACAGGCGCTGCGGCCCTTGCTGTCAAGAAGCTTGCAGGACAAGCTGCGCCCCGGCGCCGCTGCCGGTGTATGGCCCGCGCGCCAGCACGCGCGCACCATGCTGCTGCTCGACGGCTGCGTGCAGCCGGCCATGTCGCCGAACATCAACGCGGCTACGGCGCGCGTGCTCGATGCGCTGGGCGTGCAATTGATCCTCGCGCCGCAGGCCGGCTGCTGCGGCGCGCTGCGCCATCACCTGAACGACCAGGAAGCGGCGCTGGACGACATGCGCCGCAATATCGACGCCTGGTGGCCGTACGTGGACAGTATCGACAGCGCCGAGGCCATCGTCATGACGGCGTCGGGCTGCGGCGCCACGGTGAAGGAATATGGCCATCTGCTGGCACACGACGCCAACTATGCGCACAAGGCGCGGCGCATCGCCGCACTGACGCGCGATTTGTCCGAGATCATGCCGGCCTTCGAAGCGGAGCTGGTGGCGCAGCTGAAGGGGCGCATACTGAAAAAAGTGGCGTACCACCCGCCATGCACCCTGCAGCATGGCCAGCAGGTGCGCGGCAAGGTGGAGCAGGTGTTGCGCGCCGTCGGCGTCGACGTGCGCCTGTGCGCCGACAGCCATCTGTGCTGTGGTTCGGCGGGCACGTATTCGATCTTGCAGCCGGCATTGTCGCAGCAACTGCGCGACAACAAGGTGGCGAACCTGGAAGCGTGCGAACCGGAGATGATCGTGTCGGCCAATATCGGCTGCCTGAGCCACCTGCAGTCTGGCACCGAGACGCCCGTGCGGCACTGGATAGAGCTGATTGATTCCGCTTTGACGCCCGTCAAATAGATATCTCGCTGTACTGCGCCATGCGCCATTGCGGCGCAGGGATGAAATTGTTCGCCCACTCCAGCACGGCGTCGGCCGGCATGGGGCGGGCGATGCCGTAGCCTTGCGCCAGGTCGCAGCCCAGCTGGATCAGGCGCGCGCCATGCTCGACGCTTTCCACGCCTTCGGCGATCACCGTCAGGGAAAATGAACGGGCCAGGCCGATGACGGCGCGCACCAGGTGCAGGTCGTCGCGGTCGTTGAGCATATTGCGCACGAAGCTCTGGTCAATCTTGACGATGTTCGCCGGCAGGCGCTTTAAATACGACATCGACGAGTAGCCGGTGCCGAAATCGTCGAGCGCAAACGTGATGCCCAGTGCCTGGCAGGCGCGGATGATGCGGCGCACGTCTTCGATGTCGTGCAGGGCCGACGATTCGAGGATTTCCAGTTCCAGCATGCTGGCGCGCACGCCGGGAAATTCGCCAAGGATGGTTTCCAGGCGCGAGACGAAGTCGGGTTGCTGGAAGTGGCGCGCCGCGATATTCACGCTGACCACCCAATGCTTGCCGGCGGCGCTCCAGCGCTGCATCTGCCACAGGGCCTGGCGCAGCACCCATTCGCCGATGTCGATGATCAGGTCCGTCTGTTCCACCAGCGGCAGGAATTGCGTGGGTGCCAGCACGCCACGGCGCGGATGCTGCCAGCGCAGCAGCGCTTCCATGCCCACCACCGTGCCGGCGCGCATGTTCACCTTGGGTTGGTAGTACAGCCGCAGTTCGCCATTGATCAGGGCCTGGCGCACTTCCGTGCGCTGGTTGTGGTGCGTGCGCACTTCTTCATCGAGGTTGGTGTCGAAGAAGTGATACTGGTTGCGCCCCGTCAGTTTCGCCTGGTAGACGGCGTGGTCGGCGTGGCGCAGCAGGCTTTCCGTATTCAAGTCCTTGCCCGCATAGACGGCGATGCCGACGCTGGCCGTCATGTGCAGCGCCTGCTGGTCGCACTGGTAGGGGCGGCTCAGTTCCTGCATCAATTGCGCGATGTTCTGTTCGATGCTGGCGATGCTGGCCTGGCCGCACAGCAGCATGACGAATTCATCGCCGCCCAGGCGCGCCGCGTAGTGGACCTGGCCGGTAAAACTGTGCAGGCGGCCCGCCACCTGCTTGAGGATTTCATCGCCCGCCTCGGCGCCGTAGCGGTCGTTGATGGCTTGGAAGTGGTCGAGGTCGAACAGGCAGACGGCCAGCAGGCGCTGGCGTTCGCGCGCCAGAAACAATTCCTGTTCGAAGCGGGCGGCCAGCGCGGCCCGGTTGGGCAAGCCTGTCAGCACATCATTGTAGTTTTGCCAGGACAGTTTTTGCAGCGCCTGCTGCATGTGCACAGTTTCGTTGAGCTGTTCGCCCAGCTGGCGCTGACTGGTCTTCAGCGAGGAAAACAGTTCTTCGACATCGCCGGCCATGCCGTTGAACGACTGCGACACGGCTTGCGCTTCGGGCGTGGCGCCGTCCGCCAGGCGTACGGCGAAGTTGCCTTCGCGGAAACGGTCGGTCGCTTGCACGAGCCGCGCCAGCAACCTGCGGTGCGACGCCAGGATCAAGCCCAGCAGGAGGAAGACGAGCACGATATTGATGGTGCTGAGCACGGCCTGCTCGCACACCCTGTGCCATACCTGCGCCAAAGGCAGACCGGGCGTGTAGTGCAGGTCGAGGATGCCGTCGCCGCCGTCCGGCAGCGCCACCGTCAGGCGGCTGCGGATGGCTGTGATGCCGGCCAGGCGCGCGAACCATGCCGGCACCGTGGCCGCCACGCTGTCTGCCAGCGGTTTGTCTGCCAGCACTTCGAGATGCCCGCCAGCCGTATCCCAGCGCACGGAGGCGAGGCTGCGGTTCAGCAGCAGGGCGCTGCGCAGCACCTGGCGCACGCTGTCGTGCATCGTGTGACTGTCCGTGCGCACGGCCAGCGGCAGCACGCTATTGGCCAGGAACAGGTCGAGTTGCCGGGCATCGCTCTGGTAGCGCGCATTGGCCAGCGCGCTTTCTGTACCAAGCAGGGCGTGATAACGGATAGCAGAAACGGCGAGTATCAGGAGGAAAATAGGAATGAATAGGCGGGAATAAATGCCCATCCGCATCCATGAAGATATTAATTTCCCAAAGACTGGCATCGTTTTGTGATCGATATAGGCGAATAATTATGTCAACATTATCACCGAAATTTACTATTGGAAACACAATATTGATATCAAGCATGAAATAAATACGGCTTGATTGATTTCAGTGTTTTTTGTTTTAAATCAAAGTGTCGAGTTGCTATTCCTGTAGTAATTGCTGAATGTCAGCCGCCAGGCTGGCCGGTTTGCTGGCCGTCGCGTAGCGGCGAAATACGCTGCCATCCTTGCGCACCAAAAACTTGGTGAAATTCCATTTGATCGACTGCGTGCCGAATATGCCGGGCGCCGCCTGTTTTAAGTGCGCAAAGACAGGATGGGTATGCGGGCCATTCACGTAAGCCTTGGCAAACAGGGGAAAGGTAACGCCGAAGTTTTTCTCGCAAAAGGCTTTGATTTCCCCGTTCGACCCCGTTTCCTGCTGGCGAAATTGATTGCAGGGAAAGCCCAGCACGACCAGGCCCTGGTCATGGAATTCGCGGTACAGCGCTTCCAGGCCCCGGTATTGCGGCGTGAAACCGCAGGCGCTGGCCGTGTTGACGATCAGCAATACCTTGCCCTTGTAGCGCGCCAGGTCGGTAGGCGTGCCGTCCAGCGCCTCGGTCTGGAAATCGTGGACGCTGGTCATGTCAGAGGAGTCCCAGTGTGGTGGTGCCCGTTTGCGGGGCGGGTTCGGGCGCCGTTGTACCGTTGAGTTTGATCGCCAGGCGCAGGTCGTTGACGGAGTCCGCATTGCGCAGCGCGTCTTCATGGCTGATGGTGCCCGCTTCGTGCAGGTCGAACAGGGCCTGGTCAAAGGTCTGCATGCCATGTTCGCGCGATTTCTTCATCAATTCCTTGATCTCGTGCACCTGGCCCTTGAAGATCAGCTCACTCATCAGCGGCGAGTTGAGCAGGATTTCCAGCGCCGCCTTGCGCCCACCGCCCTCCTTGTTAGGGATCAACCGCTGCGAAATCATACCCTTCAAATTGAGCGACAGATCCATCAGCAGTTGCTGGCGCCGCTCTTCGGGGAAGAAATTGATGATACGGTCCAGCGCCTGGTTGGCGTTGTTCGCGTGCAGGGTCGCCAGGCACAGATGGCCCGTCTCGGCAAACGCGATGGCGTGGTCCATCGTTTCGCGGTCACGGATTTCGCCGATCTGGATCACGTCGGGCGCCTGGCGCAGGGTGTTTTTCAGGGCCGTGGCCCAGTCGTCCGTATCGACGCCCACTTCGCGCTGGGTGACGATGCAGTTGCCGTGCGGGTGGATGAATTCCACGGGGTCTTCGATGGTGATGATGTGGCCGTGGCTGTGCGCGTTGCGGTGGCCCACCATGGCCGCCAGGGTGGTCGACTTGCCGCAGCCCGTGGCGCCCACCATGATGACCAGGCCCCGCTTGCTCATCACGATGTCTTGCAGGATGGCGGGCAAGCCCAGCGCATCCAGGCTGGGGATGGCGGTATTGATCAATCGCAAGACCATGCCTGCTTGGCCCATCTGCACGAAGGCGGACACGCGGAAGCGCCCGAGTCCCTCCGGGCTGATGGCGAAATTGGCTTCGCGGCTGGACGCGAACTCGGCCGCCTGGCGCGTGTTCATGACGGCGCGCACGTAGCCGGCCGCTTGCTGCGCGGCTAGCGCGCCGCCCGCCAGCGGCGTCAGCTTGCCGTCGAGCTTGATGGCGGGCGGAAAGCCGGCCGTGATGAACAGGTCGGAGCCGCCCTGTGCGCGCATCTGCGCCAGCAGCGCGTGCATGGCGCCATAGTGTTCGTGGGTCGTCTGCATGGCTTATCCGGGGAAGTTTTCAGGCGATTTGGCGGCCGCGCGGGCCGCTTCGGCCGAGATCGTGCCGCGCCGCACCAGGTCGGAGAGGCACTGGTCCAGGGTCTGCATGCCCACATTGCTGCCCGTCTGGATGGCCGAATACATTTGCGCCACTTTCGCTTCGCGGATCAGGTTGCGCACGGCTGGCGTGGCCAGCATGATTTCATGCGCCGCCACGCGGCCGTTGCCATCCTTGGTTTTGAGCAAGTTTTGCGAAATGACGGCTTGCAATGATTCGGACAGCATGGCGCGCACCATTTCCTTTTCCTCGGCGGGGAAGACGTCGATGATGCGGTCGATCGATTTCGCCGCCGACGAGGTGTGCAAGGTGCCGAATACGAGGTGGCCCGTCTCGGCCGCCGTCAGCGCCAGGCGGATGGTTTCCAGGTCGCGCAATTCGCCCACTAAAATGACGTCCGGGTCTTCGCGCAGGGCCGAGCGCAGCGCGTTGCTGAACGAATGCGTGTGCGCCCCCACTTCGCGCTGGTTGATCAGGCATTTTTTGGACTCATGCACGAATTCAATCGGGTCTTCGATGGTCAGAATGTGGTGGTTCAGGCGTTCATTGACGTGGTTCACCATGGCCGCCAGCGTGGTCGATTTACCGGAACCCGTCGGGCCCGTGACCAGTACGAGTCCCCGTGGGCGCATGGCCAGCTCGCCGAAGATGCGCGGGGCGTTGAGCTCTTCCAGGGTCAGCACTTTCGACGGGATCGTGCGCAGCACGGCCGAAGCACCCCGTTCCTGGTTGTAGGCGTTGACGCGGAAGCGGGCCAGGCCGGGAATCTCGAACGAGAAATCGCATTCCAGCGCTTCTTCATAGGCCTTGCGCTGGCTGTCGTTCATGATGTCGTAGATCATGCTGTGCACTTCCTTGTGCTCGAGCGGGGCCACGTTCAGGCGGCGCACGTCCCCATGGACGCGTATCATCGGCGGCAGGCCGGAAGACAGGTGCAGGTCGGAAGCCTTGTTGCCGACGGAGAAAGCGAGTAGTTCTGAGATGTCCATTTATAATCCCTGTGCCTGCATTGATGGGCTGGCGCATTGTGCCGCCGCCCCTATACACTAGAAAATGATTATGTCCACAATCGAACAGAACTTGCAAGCCGTGCGCGAGAGTATTGCGCAGGCCGCCTCTGACGCGCAGCGCGCGCCGGCCGACGTGACCCTGCTGGCCGTCTCGAAAACCTTTGGCGCCCACGCCGTGCTGGCAGCGGTGCGCGCGGGCCAGGCGGCGTTTGGCGAAAATTATCTGCAGGAAGCGCTCGACAAGATTGCCGCCGTCGGGCTTGCGCTGCCGCAAGGCGGGCCCGTCTGGCATTTCATCGGCCCCATCCAGAGCAACAAGACGCGCCCCATCGCCGAACATTTCGGCTGGGTGCACACGGTGGAACGGGAAAAGATCGCCGCGCGCCTGTCCGAACAGCGCCCGGCCGGCTTGCCGGACCTGAATATCTGCCTGCAAGTCAATATCAGCGGCGAAGCCAGCAAGAGCGGCGTGACGCCCGCCGAGCTGCCTGCGCTGGCGCGCGCCGTGGCGCAACTGCCCCGCTTGCGTTTGCGGGGCCTGATGGCGATTCCCGAGCCGGAAACGGAGATCAAGCTTCAGCGCGCTGCCTTTGCGCAATTGCGCGCGCTGTACCAACAATTGAAGGCCGAAGGGCTGGCGCTCGATACCTTGTCGATGGGCATGTCGGCCGACTTGCGCGCCGCCGTGCTGGAGGGCGCCACCATCGTGCGCGTGGGTAGCGCCATCTTCGGTTCCCGCAACTATTCCTGATTTTTTTGAAAGCACAGCCATGACGACAGAATTGAATATCGCCTTTGTAGGCGGCGGCAATATGGCGGCGGCCCTGATCGCCGGCCTGGCGGGTAAATTGACCCTGGGCGGCAATATCCACGTGATCGACCCGCATGCGCCCGCGCTGGAAAAACTGCAGGCGCAATTCGGCGTCACGACGGCGACTTGCGCCGGCGAAGCGCTGCGCACCGTGGATGTGATCGTGCTGGCCGTGAAGCCGCAGAGCATGCGCGAAGTGGCGGCGCAATTGCTGCCCTTCCTCGACGGCGAGCGGGCGCCGCTGGTCCTGTCGATCGCCGCCGGCATCCGTGCGGCCGACCTGTCGCGCTGGCTCGCTGATTACCCTGCCATCGTGCGTTGCATGCCGAACACGCCGGCCTTGATCGGCATGGGCATCACGGGCATGGTGGCCAGCAGCGGCGTCAGCGACGAGCAAAAAAAGACGGCGGACGCCATCCTGCGCGCCGTCGGCCAGACCGTCTGGCTAGCCGACGAAGCCAAGATCGACCCTGTCACAGCCGTGTCCGGCAGCGGCCCAGCCTATGTGTTTTACTTTATCGAAGCGATGCAGCAGGCGGCCGCTGAACTGGGTCTCACGCCGGAGCAGGGCACGCAGCTGGCGATTGCCACCTTTACGGGCGCCGCGCAGCTGGCGGCCAACTCCAGCGAACCCGTGTCGCTGCTGCGCGAGCGCGTTACCTCGAAAGGCGGCACGACGCATGCAGCGCTGACCAGCATGGAAGAGAGCGGTGTGAAGGCGGCCATCGTCAAGGGCATCATGGCGGCCGCGCAGCGCGGGCGCGAGATGGGTGAAGAATTAGGCAAGTAACTAGATGACCTTGACGGCGCGGCCGATGTAAAGCACCGGCCCCGTCGGCCGGCCCGTGGGCGAACCCGTTGCCGGCTCCAGCGTAATTTCAAACAGCTGCTCGGGCTGCAACGGCGGCAGCTTGTCCAAGGTCAATTTAAGGCTTTTCCCCGGCTTGACCAGCCCCAGCGAAACCGGCGCGCCCCAATCCTTGCCCTTGGTCCAGAATTGCAGGGCTTTTTGCTGCGGTACGGCGGTCGGTCCCAGCGGGATCAGGCTCAGGTCGCGGTTCTTGCCGCCGCGTCCGCCCGCCTGCACGATCCAGCCCGGCGACTTGTCTTGCGGCGCCACTAGTACCACCAGATAGCCGGGCCCGCTGGGTGCTTGCAGTTGCACCGTGACCAGCACGGCCAGCGCGGCCGTAGCCGCCAAGCCGCCGCCGGCCAACACTCTCCAGAAAGCCAGGCTGTTCCACCACGCTTGCCAGCCGCCCGCCTGTTGCACGGCTTGCGGCGTGAACAGGCTGGCGCTGATGCGCGGCCACAGATGCGCTGATGGCGCTTCCGGCGGCGCCAGGCGCGTCAATGGCAGCAAACGTTGTTCCCAGGCAGCGACGGCGTCGCGCAAGGCTGGTTCGCGCGGCAAGCGCTGTTCCACTTCCGTGCGCTCGGCCAGCGCTAGAGTGCCCAGCACGTATTCGCTGGCCAGTCGTTGCAATTCTTCGTCGCTATGCATCATCCCATGCACTCCCGCAAGGCGGCCAGGCCCCGCTTGACCCAGGCTTTCACCGTGCCCAGCGGCGCTTGCAGGCGCTGCGCGATTTCGCTGTGGGAACAGCCATCGACGTAGGCATACAGGATGGCGGTGCGCTTGGCATCGTCCAGGTGACCCAGGCAATCGTGCAGCTTGCCCATGTCCGCTTGAAGGGCGTAGGCATCACCGGCGTCATCGCCGTGGCGTTGGTGCAGCAGGGTTTCCACGCTATCCTCGTCGGCCGATACTTCATGGGCGCGGGCGCGCGCCACGTTCAGCGCCTGATGCCGCACCACCACATAGATCCAGCCCTTGCCGCTGCCGCGCGTGGCGTCGAAGCTGCCGGCGCGGCGCCAGATGTTCAGGAAGGCGTCGTGCAGCACGTCTTCGGCCAAAGCCCGCTGGCGCACGATGCGCAGGGCCACGCCCAACAGGTAGCGGCTTTCCTGCTGGTACAGGCCGTGTAATGCCTGCTGCTCGCCCCTGGCGCAGGCGCGCAGGGCGGCATCGTAATCGTAAGGGGCGGCTTGGGTTGGCAAGGTTGGCGCAATCGTCAGGACGCAATTGTCAGGAATAAACGGTTAGCAAGTTTTCCATGCCGAGTATAGGCCAGAAACCAGCTTGCCAACCATCGTTTTCACTGACTTATGCGGCTTTCCAGAAGATGTAATCGGCTTGGTAGGGCACCCACTGCTTGACGCCGACGGTGTCCATGCTGCAGGAGCTGCTTGGCGCCACGCCACCGCTGGTGGCCACGCGCTGGATGTAGCTGACGCCCTGCATGGCGCCGCTGCCCGTGGCCGGGTTGGCTTTCACCAGCTGATACGGAATATTGCCCGCGCCGGCCGGCGCCACGGCCACTTGCGTCGCCGTCACTTTCGAGCCGTCCAGGCTGGCCCAGGTGGCAGGCGGGCCGACATACTTGCCCACTTGCATGCCGCTGCGGTCGTTCAGGGCCGCGTCCGGGCCCACGAAGACCCATTCGTGGCCCGTCATGTCCTTCTTGGCCTTGCATTCGTAGGCGATCTTGCCTACGCCCACCGTTTGCATGGCGACCTGGTGGCCATCGGGCACTTTGACGGCGTTTGGCAATTGTTCCTGCGAATAGCGCGCGGTCATGGGCGCGCAGGCGCTCAGCAGCAGGGCGGAGCCCAGCACAGTGAGGGTGGCAACGGCGTGACGTGGGGCGGTGAAAGCAAGCATGACGAACTCCTGATAGTTGGCTCAACCGGTTGGTTGATACCATTACTACGCCTGGGCCAGCCATTTGGATGCAGCCAAGTGAAAATATTTTAAGGCGGCATGTTTTTCTTGCTGAAACGCTGCGCCAGCGCCAGCACGACGGGCATGGCGGCCTTGGTGTGCTTGAGCAGCGCGCCGCTGGCCCGCAGCAGCGGCAGGATGCGGCGCGGGCGCACCAGTGCCAGGCCCAACACGGCGCCACCCATCATCAGGGGGATTTTAAAGCGCGTGGCCAGGGTGTGGCGCAGACGGCCTCCCGTCAACGGTTCCAGCAACTGGCGCGTCTGCACGCCTAGTGCCAGGCGCTGCAGCGCGCATTCGGCCAGCAGTGCGTCGCGCCGCTGCGCCAGGCTGGCGGCCGTGTGGACATGCGACAGTTTGGTGGGATGCGTGGTCATGGCCGCTCCGATTCCCGGCGCGCCAGCAATTGCAGCTCGTCCAGGTCTTTGTTCAGTTCGGAAAGTGTGAAGGACAGCAGTTTCGGCTTGCTGCGGAAACTGGCGCGCACGCCCTGCAGGATGGCGAAGGCGGCAGCGATGAAGATGGCGGCCGTGATGGCGATGGCGGCGATGCGGTGCGTGTCCCAGAACAGTACGATGACGAGGAATACAATCAGTACCAGGCCGACGAATAGGCACAGCAGTGCCAGCATGGCCAGCGCCAGATAGGACAGGAAGCGCAGCGACTCTTCTTCCATTTCCACGGCCGCCAGTGCCAGACGGGTCTGGACGATGGCGGCGAGGGTCGCTGCGACTTGGGCGACATGATGCATGATAGCCATATGCTGCCTTTTGCGTCAGGGGACGGCCCACGCCGTCAATACAAGCTAGCGGCGTGACGAGGAGAGCAGCAGGCCGAACAGCACGCCGACGACGGCGCCCGCGCCCACGGCTTTCCATGGATTGTCCTGCACGTATTCATCGGTGGCCTTGGCCGCCTTCTTGGTACGTTCGAGCAAATCTTCTTCCAGCTTGATCAAGTCTTTCTTGGCCGTTTCCAGGGTGGCGATGAACTTGTCCTTGACGGCTTTGATATTCTCACCCGTTTGATCCTTGGCGCCATCGAGCCAGCCTTCCGCTTCATTGATGACGGTTTTCAAGTCGCCGACCAGTTTGTCGCGGGCCTTGTCGGCGTCGGCGAGGATGTTGTCGCTGCTGGATTTTCCGGTATGTATCGAGCTCATGTATTACCTCATGGAAGTGAAACTGCACAGTGAAATACCAGTGTAGGCAGCAGCGGACAGGCGAGTCTTGCGCCGCCTCAAGGGCTGCTGCAGCGCAAGGATCATTGCTTAACGGAAAGCAAAGTCCAGCACCACGCCCGCAAACACCGCTGCTCCTAGCCAGTTATTATGCCGGAATGCCGCAAAACACGGCATACGCTCGCGTGCGCGAATCAGGGTGTAGTGGTATACGGCACAGCCGGCCGCTACCAGCAAACCCGCCACGTACCAGTAACGCAAGCCCAGGTGCCAGCCGCAGGCTAGCCACAGCAGCAGGAAAGCGGCATAGCACAGCATGATGATAGCCACGTCGTAGCGGCCAAAAGTGATGGCCGAGGTCTTGATGCCGATCTTTAAGTCGTCGTCGCGGTCGACCATCGCGTATTCCGTATCGTAGGCCACGGCCCAGAAGACATTGCCCAGCAGCAGCAGCCAGGCGACGACGGGCACGCTATCTGTGATGGCGGCAAAGCCCATGGGAATGCCGAAGCCGAAGGCGATGCCCAGGTACGCTTGCGGAATCGCAAAGAAACGCTTGAAGTAGGGATAGGTGGCGGCGATGATGACGGCGGCCACCGACAGCTGCTTGGTGAGGGCATTCAAGGGCAGGATCAGGCAAAAGGCCAGCACGGTCAGTACGCCGGCCACGGCCAGCGCTTCCTTGCCAGTGATGCGCCCGCTGGTGATGGGGCGGTCCACCGTGCGCTTGACGAATTTGTCGATATCCTGGTCGGCGTAGTCGTTGATGGCGCAGCCTGCCGAGCGCATCAGGAAAGTGCCGAGGGTGAAGATGAGCAGCAGCCGCCAGTCCGGCACGCCTTGCTGCGCCAGCCACAGCGCGCATAGGGTAGGCCACAGCAGCAATACGGTACCGATAGGCTTGTCCAGCCGTATCAGGCGGAAATACAGCGCCAGCTTGTTCATGGAAGACTCGATCTTGTTGAAGAGAAAGGTCGATTATCGCAAATAGTATGTAAATGTACTATTTTGCGCCTGGGCGCTGGTCTTCGTCGTCAGATAAAGGGGTGATGCCCGGCAAGTCGCAGTTGGCGATGGCCGCGCACAGGGCATCGATGGCGGCCTTGCGTGTAAAACTTTTGCGCCAGAGCATCACCACTCTGCGCGATGGCACGGGTTCGGCAAATGGCCGGTATTCGAGCATGCCCTCGGTGGCATGCATATTCGACACGGAGGCGCGCGGCAAGACCGTCAGGCCGATGCCGCTGGCTACCATGTGACGGATGGTTTCCAGTGAAGAACCTTCAAACGTGCGCTGCATGCCGTTGCCGGGCGAGGAAAAACGCGCCATTTCGGGGCACACTTCCAGCACCTGGTCGCGGAAACAGTGGCCATTGCCCAGCAGTAGCATGGTTTCCGATTTCAAATCTTGCGCGGCGATCCGCGCGCGCGCCGTCCAAGGATGCTGGCGCGGCATGGCGACGACAAACGGTTCGTCGTACAGTTCCTGCATGGCCATGCCGTGTTCGGGCAGGGGCAGGGCCATGATGGCCACGTCCAGTTCGCCCTGGCGCAGCAATTCAAGCAGGCGAACCGTGAAGTTTTCCTGCAAGATCAAAGGCATCTGCGGCACCTGGTCTATCATGGCCTTGACCAGGGGCGGCAGCAGGTAGGGGCCGATCGTGTAGATCACGCCCAGGCGCAGGGGGCCGGCCAGCGGGTCCTTGTTTTGCTTGGCGAGTTCCTTGATGGCGGCCGTCTGTTCCAGCACGCGCTCGGCTTGCGCAATGATCTGCGCGCCCAGGGGCGTGACGGAGATTTCCGCGCCGCCCCGTTCGAACAGGACCACGCCCAATTCGTCTTCGAGTTTCTTGATGGCCACTGACAAGGTGGGCTGGGCCACGAAGCAAGCTTCGGCCGCATGGCCGAAGTGCTTCGCTCGCGCGACTGCAACAATATATTTCAGTTCAGTCAGTGTCATAGGTTGATTGAAACACAGGAAGTGCTTACTTGCAATGAATGAAAGGTGGCGCAAACGTCAAACTGTGGCGCCGATGGCGTATTGTAGCGGATCGCCCCCTATAATGCGGGACCGGGCAGCGAAGGGAGAGGGCTGCAAGCGCTGGAAGCGCTAATCACACTGGCGTGTCAGGCAACCGGCACGCGGCAATGACTATGCGCTGTCGTCGCCCGTCAGCCGCCTGGCCGGCGTGTATGCGCTGATGATTTACTACCGGCAAGATCGCATCGCCGAAGAGGGCCTGGCGCCGGTCATCCTGGCCTGGATCGATGCCTGGCGCCAGGATGACGGCGGCATGCAAGGCGATAGTCACGCCGGACTGTGACCGTATTTAACCCAACAAGAGATAGCCATGCCTGATTTTGAAAACAAACTGTGCGGCCGTGACGAACTGCGTGCGCGCGCCGCGGCCCTGCCGAAACCGGTGGTAGTGACGAATGGCGTGTTCGACATTTTGCACCGCGGCCACGTGACCTATCTGGCGCAGGCGCGCGCGCTGGGCGCCTCGCTGGTGGTGGCCGTGAATACCGATGCCTCCGTGAAACGCCTGGGCAAGGGCGACGACCGTCCCCTGAACAGCTGCGAAGACCGCATGGCCGTGCTGGCCGCGCTGGAAGCGGTGAGCCTGGTGGTGCCGTTCTTGGAAGACAGCGCTTTGGCCGTGGTGCAAGAGATCGCGCCGGAAATCTATGCCAAGGGCGGCGACTACAATATGGCGGCCATCCCCGAAGGGCAGGCCGTGCTGGCGTATGGCGGCCAGGCCGTGGCCATCGATTTCGCACACGACCGCTCGACCACCAAGCTGTTGACGAAAGTGCGGACGCAGCAGGGCTGAGGAACGCCGTCAATGTTTTCATATAGATAAAAAGACGTTACTATGAGAACTGCTAGGGTTGCGACCTCGTTGCGTCAGCCCCAGCACACGTTACACCATCTGATATGCATTGCTTGTCATAGAAAATACATGGATCTTAAAACTTCTGGGGATTGGGCAGTGCCCTCCGGCGTCTGGTACGTCGATGACGATGGCGCGTGGACCATGCAGCGCAGCGCGGACGGCCAGAACGTCTCGCCTTTGCTGAGTCCTGCCGATATCGGCCTGCTGATGCACGCGCGGCGCCTGCCCGCTGCCGCCGGCGCGCCCGTGCGGCAGTTTCCGCCTGAATTCTCGTTCGACCCCGCCTCGGGCGCGGCCTTGCAAATGCCGCCCGACACGGCCGCCACGCCTTCCAGGGTGCCGCCTTGGGTTCCTCCTTTCGGTGCGCATCCCGTCAGCGATGCGCCACCGGCCGGCGCGGCCGGCTTGCGCCAGGCCAGCGTGCCCCTGAAATTGGCTGACCAGCGCGCGCGCGAAGAGCATGCGCAGGCCGATGTCTCGCTGCCCATGCCGCCGCCGGGCGAGTATGAATTCTTTTCCGCCCAGTTCGGCACCAGCGCCGCCGCGCTGCTGGCGCTCGATCCGCGCAAGGCGGTCTTGCACGCCTGGCTGCCCGCTTCGAAACGCTGGCTGGCGCTGGACCCCGACTATGGCGGCTTGCTGGCCGAATCGGACCTGGCCCACGGCGCCTGGCGCGCCGAGCTGGTGCCGGCGTTCAACAGCGTGCTGGTCTTGCCGACCAGCCATGGCCTGGCCTGCATCCGTCCCGATGTGCCTTCGCTGAGCTACGTGGTCGAGCATGTGGGTGACGCGCCGTGCGCGGCGGCGCCCGTGTGGTTCCAGAACCGCCTGTGGGCGCCGCTGCGCGACGACGATGGCCGCATCCGCTTCGTCAACCTTGACGCGCAACAAAAGCCGGGCAGCGACGTGCTGCTCGACGGCGTCGTGGAACTGGGCGCCGTCAACGCGCCCGTGGCCTACAACCGCATGGCCGTGTGGCCTTGCGCCAACGGCCAGCTGCGGCTGCAGCTGCAGCCGGACGGCAACGTGGCCGCCTCGTTCACGCCCTGGCCCGAAGACCTGGTGCCGCACTTTGAATTCGGCAGCCCCTACCTGTCGCGCGACGGTGGTCTGTGGCAGCTGTGCTTTGAAAGCCGCCGCGGCACCTATGTG
Source organism: Janthinobacterium sp. DSP2-3-3 (assembly GCF_049897325.1). NCBI lineage: Bacteria > Pseudomonadati > Pseudomonadota > Betaproteobacteria > Burkholderiales > Oxalobacteraceae > Janthinobacterium > Janthinobacterium sp. DSP2-3-3. The sequence continues at coordinate 37,713 of NZ_JAFCWA010000015.1, forward strand.
TATGTGAAACTGGGCGGTCAGGTCGAGAAGGCCGATGCGCTGGCGCCGCGCCTGTGTTCGGGCAGCTTCAATTACCGCTTCGCCACCAAGCTGAAAACGGCGCCGTGGGAAGAGCCGGAACACGGCGACGATGGCGGCAAGAACCAGGCTGTCATGCCGCTGCTGGAATCGGGCGCCGGCGCGGGCACGGGCAGCAGCGTGTTTGGCGTGAAGTTTGCCACCAGCGCCGGCCTGTCCAGCGTGCTGCGCTCGAACGAGCGCCTGGCGGCCCAGTTGGTGCAGGACGATGAGTTGCGCGAAACTGTGTTTCATACTTTTGCCGTCAGCGAGCCGTGGCGCGTACGCCTGTTTATTCATGAACGCACGCTGTGGGCGTACCACCCGCTGCTGTCGCGCATCGATGGCTGGACCTTGCAGGCATGAAGGCGCGCTTACTGATCGTGGCTTGCGCCGCGTTTTTCAGCGCTGCCGCCGCGCACGCGGCCGGCATACAGCAAGCCTTTCTGGTGCAAAACTCGGGCTGGATGGAGCCGTTCTACACGGATGAGCATTCGCAGCTCAAGGCCCTGGTGGGCGCCGTGGCGCGGGCCGCCACGAATCCGTCCGATACAGTCTATACCCTGGCCTTCAGCCAGAGCAGCGGCGCGCACGTGTCGCCGTCGCTGCTGGGGCAGGGGCAGGGTGGCGCCGGCGTGGCGGGCCAGTTGGCCAGTCTCGGCCTGGCGCGCAAGAGCGCCGGCGGCGCGCTGGCCGACACGGATTTCCAGGAAGCCGTCACCAAGACCATCACGGGCCCGTTCCAGTCCGCATCCGGCATCGTGTGGATCTTTACCAACAACAAGAACAGCCCGAACAACGACAGCCAGACGGCCGAGCGCAACCGCGACTTTTACCGTTTGCTGCACCTGGAGCCGTCGATCACCAAAACGCTGGTGTTTCCGCTGCGCATGCCGGTGCAGGGCAAGCTGTACAGCGCCAAGGGCTTGATGGTGTACGCGCTCGCGTATGGCCAGCCGGCGTCCGAGGCGCTGAACCGCATTCTGGCCGAAGGCCGCTTGTCGCAAGTGCTGACGCGTCCACCCGCGCGCCTGAAACCGGTGGACCAGGATGCCGTGCGCATCGTGCCCCAGTCCGTCAAGAACAGTCCAAACGTGCACGCCAGCCTGGGCCGCGACGGGCGCACCATCGTGCTCGACGTCGATGCGGCGAAGCTGGTGCCGCAAGTGGTGTTACAGGCGTCGCTGCAAAACATGTTTTTCCCGTACGTGATCGACAGCGCCAAAGTGCACGCCACCCTGGCCGGCCAGAACGCGCCCCTGCACGTTGCGCCGGATCAAATCCGCCAGTTGCAGCCGGGCGCCAGCCAGTCCGTGCAAGTGCGGTTCGCGCTGCCGATGGCGCAGATTCCGTCGCCCTGGTCGGCGCAGGCGATCGCCGCCATGGGCAAGCAGGTCATGTTGCCGATGCAGGCGCAAGTGGGCCTGTCGGAACAGCGGCTGGCCCTGGCGTCCAGCTTTGGCAAGGATTTGCAGGAACTCTTCCCCGGCGATCCGATCTCGGGCATGTTCACGCCGCCCGACAGCGTGCGCGCCTCGCAGGCGACGATACCGTTGCTGGTGCGCATACAGTATCCGCTGTTGCCCGTGCTGGTGATACTTGGCGGCGTGCTGGCGTTCGTGCTGGGCTTGCTGGCGCTGGGCTTGCTTGGCACGCGCGCCACGCGCTACAAGGTGATGGCCGACGGCGTGCAGCGGCAAGTGTTATTGAAGCCGTTCAAAAGCGTGCAGATCCGCGATGATGAGGGCCGCGACATCGGCGAACTCAAGCGGGGCTTGGGCAAGCCGGTCGTCGTGCGCGTGGCCGAAGGCCATACCTTAACCCTGGCCTGAACCACGATTTCTTAAAAATTCCATCCATTCAACAGAGGCATACCATGGCGCAAGACACTCCAAAAGATAACGCAGGTTTCACTTTGCCGGCCCCGGCGTCCGCGCCGCCGGTAGCCGATGCACCTGCCGCCGGTGCGGCCAGCGCAGCCGCCACGGCCACTACCGAGCCTGCGCCTGCGCTTGACCCTGCCAGCACGACCGATACCTCGTCGCGCGATACTCTGGTCGGCGGCGTGGTGCTGTTGTTGCTGTTCATTGCCTTTTTCTTTGCCAAGAATGCCTATGCGAATGGCCTGGTCGCCAAGCGCGTGCCGCCCAACAAGGCCAATGCCTCGGGCTGGTGGCTGTTCATCTTCCTGGCCAGCCTGGCGACGGGCGTGGTGCTGGCGGCCGTGAACGCGCATAAATTCCTCGCGCCACTGTTCATGGGACCGCTGGTACTGGTGGGCCTGGTCGCGTTACTGTTGACCTTTACATCGAGCCGCCGCTAAGCCGCACGCCGTCGTACGCATCATCGAAGGAATCATCATGGCAGAGAACCTGAACCAACTCATCACCGGCGGCGCCAGCGAGCGCAAGCAGGACAAGATCATCGAACTGCGCCCGACCCTGTTCATCGGCATAGGCGGCACGGGCATGCAGGTGCTGATGCGCGTGCGCCGGCGCATCCTCAACACCCAGTGGGGCGGTGCGGGCAACCGCACGCGCATCGAGGGCTTGGCGGACTTTCCCATCGCGCAATTCATCCATTTCGACCTGGACAATGGCGCCGTCATCGAAAGCGGCGAATCGCAGGCGAAAGACTTGCAATTCGACCAGGTGAAGTTCACGGATGACGACAAGGTGGTCGAATCGTTCGACATGGACAAGTACAGCCGCGATGAAGATTCTCTGGAGAAATATCCGCACATCAAGGAATGGCTGCCCCTGACACCGCAGCGCATCCGCGAATTGCGTTTCGACATGAGCAGCGGCGCTGGCCAGATCCGTGCCGTCTCGCGCCTGTATTTCTTCGACAAGTATGCCAAGATCCGCGACAAGATCCGTTTGAAACTGAAAGCCCTGAAGGCGGGCCTGTCGCACGAGCGCCAGCTGGCCGAGCTGGGCTTACGCATGGAAACGAATCGTTTTCGCATCGTCATCGTCGGTTCTGTGGCCGGTGGCACGGGTTCCGGTTCCTTCCTCGACATGGGCTTGCTGGCGCGCTGGCTGGCGCGCAGCGAAGTGGGCGCGGCCGACGTCGAGCTGATGCTGTTCTTGCCGACCGGCTACACCAAGGCCAACAAGGACCGGGTCGAGGCTAACGGCTATGCGGCGCTGATGGAGCTGGAATCGGCGATGATGGGTAACAAAGGCTATGTGGGCCGCTGGGATGCGTATGACCGGCCGGAACTGACGCGCGAGCCGTACAGCGAGGTCTACCTCATCGATTCGGGTAATCTTGCCCAGCAGCACACCAAGGAAGTCAGCGACGTGTACCACATGGTGGCCGATTCGCTGTTCGAGGATTTTGCCTCGGCCGACTTTGCGCGCGCCAAGCGCTCGATCGCCGTCAACCAGGCGCAGCACAAGAATTCCCTGTACAACGCGCCCGTGCCGCAAGACCGCTTCGGCGACATGCGCCTGTATTTCTCGAAGCGCTTTTCCTCGTTCGGCATGGCCGTGCTCGACACGCGCCAGGAAGCGGCGCGCGACGAGCGGGCTCACCGCTGGGCCGGCGCCATGCTGCAAGCGTTCTTTGGCGTGGGCGGCACGGATGCGGGCGCCAACCGCGCCACGGATACGCAGCGCGATAATTTCGTCGCTGCCAATATGTTCCTGAAGGGTACGCCGTTCAGCGACTTCCCCGAGTTTTCCGACAAGAGCATCGAACTGAAGCGCTCCAGCGGCGACTTCATCGATTTCCGCGTCGTCGATGAATTGCTGGAAGACCGCCACGGCCACTTGCTGGCCGGCGTGGAAAACCGGGTGAATACGCGCATCAACGATATCCGCACGGGTTTCGACCGCAGCGAATGGCCGGCGCAGGTGCGCGATGCCATGAAACACCTGGAACGCGACGCCGTGCGCGACCAGGATTCCACGGCCGATACGACGGAAGACCGTATCAGCAAGCGCCGCCGCGAAGTGCTCGACGACGTCAAGAAAGTCGTGCGCGACCAGCTGTATGGCTACCTGGACAACAAGGAATTCGGCGGCCTGGAATACGTGCTGTCGCTGGTGGAACAGATCAAGGACCGCATCGAGGCGCCGGGCAGCGGCTTGACGGCGCAGATCGGCGCGAATGCCGAGCGCTACCGCGAAATCAAGGAAGCCGTGCGTTCGCGCGAGTACGAGCGCCTGTTGAATAACCTGGAACAGACGCGCAGCACCTTCGGTTTCCTCAGCAATGGCGAAAAGCAGGCCGGCGTGGTGATGGATCATCTGCGCACGGAAATGGCGAATGCGCTGAAATTCCATTTGCGCGCCAAGGCGGCGGACGAGTCCGTCATCCTGCTGGGCGAACTGTCGCGCTGGCTGGGCAACCGGGTCGGCGTCGATGCGCAAGGCCGCGCACAGTGGAATGGCCTGGTGGGCGAGCTGCAAACGGGCCGCGAAGGCGTGCTGGCCATGCTGGCGGAATTGAAGACGGCCAATACCATCCTGCAAAAGGACCTGGACAAGGAACACGCGACCCTGATCGTCATTCCCGTCACGGAAAAAGATATAGCGCTGCCGTCGGCAGCCACCTTGCGCCAGTGGGCCGATGAAGCGTTCAAGGACATGGGCGGCTCGAAAGCGCTGTTCCCCATGCTGGGCGAACCGGCGCAACGGGGCTTGATCCTGGCCAAGGTGACGCGCATGGCCGAGAACATGATCGCCACGGCGGGCTTGGTGGAAGGCGCGACAAGCACGCCCGACCCCTTGTTTGAAGCGCTGGAACAGATGGATGTGTCCGAACGCCTGGACCGCTTCCGCAAGCTGCTGGCCTGCTCCATGCCGTGGATCGACGCTAATATGGCGGGCGACTTCACGGTTGTGTCGGATCAGTTCAAGTGCGTGATCGGCGTGGCCAACGCGGCCGCCTTCAAGGCGAAGTTCGGCGCCGAGCTCGAATCGTGCGTGCCGACCCAGGTGGGCATCACGGTGAGCCAGCTGGAAATCGTCGAGACGGGCATCCGCGGGCGCGCCGTCTGCTACTGCGAATTGGCCGGCGTACCGATGACGGTGCTGCGCGGCCTCGAAGGCTGGCGCACCAGTTATCGCAAGGAAGGCGACAACGACAAGGCGCCGACCCACACGCATATCGATCCGACGCAATTTACGCATCCGATCGCGCCGAACACGGACGAGATGAAGCGCCTGGCGGAAGATTTCGGCGAGTTCCTGCAAGCCATCATGCTGGGCGTGCTGACGCGCCACACGGGCCGCGTCGTGCCACCGGGCCAGTACCAGTTTGCCGTCGAACCGGGCGACTTGCGCCGCATCGGCAATGAACGGGCCATCCGCCAGAACGGCATGCCCGCTTCGTACGAGAAGAATATCGCCCTGCGCATCGAGGAAAAATTGACTGCACTTGACGCCGTGCAGACGGCGGCCATGGCGGCGCTGGCAAAATACTATGAACGGGGCGTGTATGCGCCCAAGCTGGTGGCGCAGGCCGATGGCTCGCAACTGCCGTATATCGGCTTTGGCAGCGCCATTTCCGCCGAAGTGGGCGCGCGCTTGCGCGAGTCGGCGCGCCGCAAAGGCATGGCCAGCGATGAGCTCGATAGCACGGTGCAAGCCTTGCTGGGACGCTTGAAGGACTGGGCGAATGTCATTGGCGACTCCGACAGCGATGCCTACGACTGGGAAGTGCGCGAGCCGGAAGCCGACGGGCAGCCGCGCCTGAAATACGCGATCAAGGCGGAAATGCTGGAAGCGGGGCGCCTGGAGCAATTGCTGCGCCCGGCCGGAACGGCTGCTGCCCCGGCGGCAGCCGCGTTCAGCATGGCACCGCCACCGCTGGTGGAGCACCAGTATTTCCTGGGCATAAACGGCCAGCAGCAGGGGCCGTTTACGGCCCAGCAGATCGTGCAGTATGTGCAGGCGGGGCAAGTTGTGCCGGCCACCACCAAGGTGTGGCGTGCCGGTTTGCCGGCCTGGGTTGACCTGGCCCAGTTCGCCGAGCTGGCGCCTTTGTTCCTCAGCGCGCCGCCACCGTTGATGCCGCCGCCCCTGTGAACGCTGGAATGACGTTGGAATGAAGGATTAGTTTTGGATATCTGCATCAAATGTCAGGGCGGCCTGTGGCTAGCTGTCAGCCATTGCCCATACTGCGGTCACGCCGTGGCTGGCGCTGCCCGGCCAGCAGTGGCTGTGCCGCCGCCGTTGCCGCTGCCGCCCGTGCCCGTGCCGGTGTCAGTGCCGCCGCCAGTGGCGCCCAAGCCGCCGCCCGTGCCGGTGGCGCCTGCGCCTGCGCCGAAAGCGCCACCGAAACCGGCTCCGGCACCGGTGCCGCCGCAAGCCATGCCAAAGCCCGTGCCTGTGCCTCCACCGGCGCCTGCACCGGCAGTACCGCCGTCACCGCCGCGCAAGTGGCTGCGCTGGCTGGGCGGCCTTGCCGTGCTGGCGGCTGTCATCGTTTACATGAATGGCAAGCCGGGCGGCAAGAATGATGCGGCTTGCAATGACGCCATCGACAGTGGCTTGAAACTGGTAGCGAATGGCAGCCTGGACGGGGCCCGCCAGAAGCTGGCGACGGCGAGAAATGTGTGCACAGGAAAGTCCAGCGCCAAGGCGGACGATTTGCAGGCGGCGATCGGCAAGGCGGGCGCCGCATCAGGCAGTTGCCAGCGCGGTGTGCGCGCCATCGAGCGCAATATCGATGGCCATCAATTGCAAAGTGCCGCCAGGGGCATCGCCGCGCTCGATGTCGATTGCGCGGGCGCTGCCAGCGTGGCACCCTTGCGCAAGCAGCTGGCACGCCAGCAGGCGGCAGCCGCATCGGTGCTGGTGGGAGTGCGTCAGGCGCTCGATGGCAAGGATGCGACGGCGGCACGCAATGGCATTGCCAGGCTGGAAGCCATCGACCGCGAAGCGGCGGAATTGCCGCAGTTGAAAGCCGACGTGCAAGCCTTGTCGGCGGCGCCTGCACCCGCGCCCGTTTCTGTACCGGCACCGCTGGAAACGGCACCGGCCCGCGTCGTGCCAACGGAACCTGCGCCCGGGCGTGCGGTCGAACGTTCAACGGCGGCCGAACGCCGTCCGCAGGAAACGGCGCCCATGGATAACGGCGCGGCCATGCGCAGCGAGATGGCGCAATCGTTCCTGCGCGACGCCGAGCGGTCGTTGCTGGAAGGCAAGTTCGATGCGGCCAAGACCTATCTGGAAAGTGCGCGCCGTGTCGATCCCGGCAATGCGCGCATCGACAATCTGTCGCGCCGCATCCGCGAGCGCGAACGGCAAGTGCTGCAAACGGAAACAACGATCAATTAGTTATCTGGGGAATCACCATGCTGAATCACACCACCTTGCGCGCGGCCGCTGCACTGACCATCGCGGCGATGCTGGCCGGCTGCGCCACGGCGACTATGAACCCGAACGGCGTGCGCCAAGACAGTGCCTATCCGCAAGGCGGAACCCAGGCGGCCACGGATGAGGATCCGTGCAGCGTGGGCACGACGGCGGCGGCCGGCGCGGCCGTGGGGGCGCTGCTGGGCGCGCTGGCGGGCGGCAAGAATGGCGCGCTGAAGGGCGCCGCCATCGGCGGCGGCCTGGCGGCGGCCGGTTGCCTGGCCATCAATGTCAATTCGCGCCAGACCAAGACGGCGGCGCAGGCGGACCGCGACTATATCCGCGCGCGCGGCGCGCTGCCGCGCGAGCCGCAAGTGATATCGTACACGCCGCAGCTGAGCGCGACCACCGTCAAGCGTGGTCAGCCATTTAAAGTCACGTCGGTGGTGGAGCTGGTCAACGGCAGCGCGCAAAGCGTCAACGACGTGCGCGAGGAACTGGTGGTGCTCGATCCGCAAGGCCAGCCATTCAAGTCCGGCTCGAAAGCCTTGGCCAGCAGCAACAAATCGGGCGGGCGCTTTGAAAACTCGTTTGAGCTGACCTTGCCGGCCGGCGTGTCGCAGGGCGTGTATGGCGTCAAGACGAATCTGTACGTGAACGGCAAGCTGGCCGCCACGCGCGACCTGCGCACGCAGCTGGTGATGCTGGACGCGGGCGGCGCCGCGCCGCAGCTGGCGTTGCGTTAAGCTCCCCCAGAGTAGCCGTGCTGGCGCCACGCTTCATACACGACGACCGCCACCGTATTCGACAAATTTAAACTGCGGTTGTCCGGGCGCATGGGCAGGCGGATGCGCTGCTCGGCAGGAAAACCGTCGCGCAAGGCGGGATCGAGGCCTTTCGTTTCCGAACCAAACACGAACACGTCACCGGGTAAAAAGGCGACGTCGCCGAATGGGCGCGAGCCGCGCGTGGTCATGGCGAACATGCGGGCCGGGTCGGGCTGGGTGTCGGCCAGGAACGCTGCCCAATTCTTGTGCACCTTCATCTTGGCGTAGTCGTGGTAATCGAGGCCGGCGCGCTTCATCTTGGCATCGTCGAGCGGAAAGCCCAGCGGTTCGACCAGATGCAGCTGCGCGCCCGTGTTGGCGCACAGGCGGATGACGTTGCCCGTATTGGGCGGGATTTCAGGTTCTACCAAAACAACGTGAAACAAAATGCTCTCCTTGGGTCTAACTCTAATTAATATATGTACTAATCTATCTAATGCGGCGGCGTGCGCGCCACGACCAGGATGCTGACCTTCACCGCGCCCGCGCGCTTGCAGGCGATGGCCAGGGCGTTGACGGTATGGCCGCTGCTCATCACATCGTCGACGATGCCGACATGGCATCCTTGCAATAATCCCGCGCATTCCGGCGCGATGGCGAAGGCGTGCGCCAGGTTGGCTTGCCGTTCCTGCGGCGCCACGCCGCTTTGCGCTCTGGTTTCGCGCACGCGCAGCGCCAGGCGCGGCTGCAGGCGCACGTCCAGCAGGCGCGCCAGCGGGCGGGCAATTTCCAGCGCCTGATTAAAGCCCCTCTCGGCCAGCCGGGCCGGACCCAGCGGCACAGGACACAGCAGTTGCGGCGCATCCCAAGCCAGTTGCTGCTGAATGGCAACATGCAGCAACTCTGCCAACAGGGGTGCCAGCGCCAGGCGCGCGCCAAATTTCAGTTGCAACAGCAACTGGTCGACGGGCGCCGCATAATCAAATGCCGTGAACGTGGTGTCATACGCGGGCCTGTGGCGCAGGCAGCGTCCGCACAGCGTCGCCACATCATCGAGTGGATTGGCGCACTGGCGGCAGCGGGGGCGTAGCAGACCCACGTACTGCGCGCGGCAGGGCGTACACAGCACTCGCGGGCAGCCGATGCCGCACAGCGCGCACTGGGCCGGCAGCAGCGCGGCGCCCAGCCACTGGCGCAGCGCCTGCCAAGCGGCATCAAGGCGGTGCTGGGTGGCGGTCCGCATCGCGATGGCGTCCTTCCATGTACACTGCCGACATTATCTCACCTCACCGGTTTCAACATGCCAGTTCCCACCAGCCCGCCCAAAATGAGTGCGCCCATCGATGCGGTGCAAGTACGCGATTTCTTTTCCCGTCCGGCGCGCATCGCGCCGTCGGACTTTTTGCGCCGTGAAGTGTCGGCCCGCATGCACGAGCGCTTGGAGCTGGTGAAAATCACCCCCTTGCGCGTGCTTGACGCCGGCTGCGGCCCCGGCGCGGACCTGGCGCAGTTGCATAAGGATTATCCCGCCGCGCAGATTATCGGTCTCGATGCAGCGCAAGCGATGATGCAGGCGGCGCGCGCGCCCGCGTCGAAACTGGCTAGCCTGAACCAGTTCCTCAGCAAGTTGCTGCCGGCCAAGGCGGGCGTGGATTTGTTGTGCGGCGACCTGGGCGACCTGCCGCTGGCGCAGGGCAGCATCGACCTCGTGTGGTCCAACCTGGCGCTGCATTGGCATGCCCAGCCCGACCGCGTGTTTGCCGAATGGCGGCGCGCGCTGCGCCTCGATGGCTTGCTGATGTTTTCCTGCTTCGGTCCCGACACCTTCCGCGAAGTGCGCGACGCCTTTGCCGAGGCCGATTTATATCCGCACGCCTTGCCCTTTGTCGACATGCACGACTTCGGCGATATGCTGGTCGAGACGGGTTTTTCCACGCCCGTGCTGGACATGGAGATCATCACCGTCACCTACGACACGGCGGAAAAACTGCTGGCGGACGTGCGTGCCTTTGGCGGCAATCCTTTGACCACGCGCCGGCGCGGCCTGATGGGCAAGGCGGCCTGGCAGCGCATGCTCGATGCGCTGGAAAAAACGCGCCGTCCCGATGGCAAGCTGGGCCTGAGTTTTGAGGTGATCTACGGCCACGCCTTCCGCCCCGCGCCGCGCGTGACGCGCAATGGCGAGGCCATCATCCGTTTCGATTTGCCGCGCAAGCCTAAATAAAAGGGCAAAGAAACCGACACTTGGTCGGCATCTGGGCGTCAATGCAGCAGCGTAGCGTTGCAAAGCGCGCGGCGGCCAGGAGAAGGGTGCGCACAAAGCCGATTATTGCTTGATGGATTCAAGTTTACTTGATTATAATCGTTGATTGTTTGTCAGCTTGCTAAGGCTAAAAAACAAGGGCTGCATACAAAATAAAAAAAACAAAGCAAGACTTATTCGAAGTTACTGCATTAGTATAGTAACCATCTTCCACACGAGGCCATTTCAAGGTGGGGAAGAAAAACAGGGTTCCAGCATGGTTGCGCGCCGCCGTTTTTTGCTGCGGCAGCCAGCATGGAATTCGCTGGTGCTTGACGCACATGGCCGTATTCTGGCCGTGTTGCTTTCATGGAGGAGCGGCAGCGGTCCAGTACGGAGAAGTCCGCAGCCGTTTAAAATATCTTTATTTTTGGGTGGTTGGGGAAAACATGACACATGCAAAGCGACTTCAATCGTTGCTGCTCGGGCTGTCTTTGACAGCGTTTGGCATCGGGCGATGGGCCACGGCGGCACCGGCTGCCAGTACCTATCCCGGCACCGGCGGTCCCGTGCCGTTCGAAATGAATCTGCAACCGCCGGCGACACAGATCGCCCATGAAATCTACGATTTGCATACCTTGATGATGATCATCTGCCTGGTGATCTTCGTGGCTGTGTTCGGCGTCATGTTTTATTCCATCTTCAAGCACCGCAAGTCCCTGGGCCACAAACCGGCCACCTTCCACGAAAGCACCACCGTCGAGATCGCCTGGACCGTCGTGCCGTTCCTGATCGTCATCGGCATGGCCCTGCCTGCCACGCGCACCGTGGTGGGCATGAAGGATACCTCGAACGCCGACATTACCATCAAGGCCACCGGCATGCAGTGGAAATGGGGCTATGACTACCTGAAAGGCGAAGGCGAAGGTATTTCCTTCCTCTCCAATCTGGCCACACCGCGCTCGCAAGTGGGTGCGCCCGGCGTGCCGCCGACGGAAAAACGGGGCGAAAACTACTTGATCGAAGTCGACAACGAAGTCGTCGTGCCGGTCAACAAGAAGATCCGCATGGTGCTGACGGCCAACGACGTCATCCACGCCTGGTCCGTGCCCGCCTTTGGCGTGAAGCAGGATGCGATTCCTGGTTTCGTGCGCGATACCTGGTTCAAGGCTGACCATATCGGCACGTTCCGCGGCAATTGCGCCGAGCTGTGCGGCAAGGAGCACGCGTTCATGCCCATCGTCGTCAAGGTCGTATCAAACGATGACTACAAGGCCTGGGTTGAGGTAAAACAAAAGGAAATGGCGGCATTGGCCGATGATCCGAGCAAGGTGTGGACCATCGATGAATTGAAGGTCAAGGGCGAGAAAGTGTATGCGGCCAACTGCGTGGTCTGCCACCAGGCGACAGGCAAGGGCGTGCCCGGTGCATTTGCGCCGCTGGACGGCTCGGCCTTGGTGAACGGTCCGAAAGCGGAACAGATCCATGTCTTGCTGAACGGGCAAAAGAGCGGCAAGTATCCAGCGGAAATGCCCGCCTGGAAACAGCTGTCCGACACGGAAATTGCCGCAGTGATCACTTACACGCGCAATTCCTGGTCGAACAAGGCCGAAGAGAACATCGTTCAACCAGCCGAAATCGTGGCTGCACGCAAGTAATTAGGAGCCGCAATGAGTACTAGCACGAGCACTAGCACCTTGGACCACGCCGGTCACGATACTGACCATGCCCACGACCATAGTCATGATCACCCCCGCGGCTACCGCCGCTGGCTGTTTGCCACCAACCACAAGGATATCGGTACCCTGTACCTGTGGTTCTCGTTCATCATGCTGCTGTCGGGCGGCGTGCTGGCGCTGATGATCCGTACGGAACTGTTTCACCCAGGCTTGCAATTTTTCCACCCTGAATTCTTCAACCAGCTGACCACCATGCACGGCCTGGTGATGGTGTTCGGCGCCATCATGCCGGCCTTCGTCGGCTACGCCAACTGGATGATCCCGCTGCAAGTGGGCGCATCCGACATGGCGTTTGCCCGCATGAATAACTTTTCGTTCTGGCTGCTGCCACCGGCCGCCATCCTGCTGGCCACGTCCTTCCTCGTGCCGGGCGGCGCCACGGCTGCCGGCTGGACCCTGTATGCGCCGCTGTCGACGCAGATGGGCCCTGGCATGGACATGGCTATTTTTGCCATGCATCTGATGGGCGCCTCGTCCATCATGGGTTCGATCAACATCATCGTTACCATTTTGAACATGCGCGCCCCCGGCATGACCTTGATGAAAATGCCGATGTTTTGCTGGACCTGGCTGATTACCGCGTATCTGTTGATTGCCGTCATGCCCGTGCTGGCCGGCGCCATTACCATGACCCTGACGGACCGCCATTTCGGCACGTCCTTCTTTAACGCGGCAGGTGGCGGCGACCCCGTCATGTACCAGCACATCTTCTGGTTCTTCGGCCACCCCGAGGTCTACATCATGATCTTGCCGGCCTTCGGCATCGTCTCGCAGATCCTGCCGGCGTTTGCCCGCAAGCCACTGTTCGGCTACGCTTCGATGGTGTACGCCACTGCCTCGATCGCCATCCTGTCCTTCATAGTCTGGGCGCACCACATGTTTACCACCGGCATGCCGGTGACGAGCCAGCTGTTCTTCATGTACGCGACCATGCTGATTGCCGTACCGACGGGAGTGAAAGTGTTCAACTGGATCGCCACCATGTGGAAGGGTTCCATGACGTTCGAGACGCCGATGCTGTTCTCGGTGGGCTTCATCTTCGTCTTCACCATGGGCGGCTTCACGGGCTTGATCCTGGCGGTGACGCCGATCGATATCCAGCTGCAGGATACCTATTATGTGGTGGCGCATTTCCACTACGTGCTGGTGGCCGGTTCGCTGTTTGCCCTGTTCGCCGGCTTCTACTACTGGTCGCCGAAATGGACGGGCCATATGTACAACGAGACGCGCGGCAAGATCCATTTCTGGCTGTCGCTGATCACCTTCAACGTGACCTTTTTCCCGATGCACTTCCTGGGCCTGGCCGGCATGCCGCGCCGTTACGCCGACTATCCGGCGCAGTTCACGGACTTTAATATGATTGCCTCGATCGGCGGCTTCGGTTTTGGCCTGATGCAAGTGTACTTCCTGTTCTTCGTGGTCTTGCCGACCATCCGCGGCGGCAAGGCTGCGCCAGCGAAACCATGGGAAGGCGCGGAAGGCCTGGAATGGACCGTACCGAGCCCGGCGCCGTTCCACACGTTTGAAACGCCGCCAACAGTGAAATGAGGTATCCCGGGCCGGCGTGTTCTGCGGCCCGTCTTGAATAAAGTGCCTGTCATGACCGAACGTAAAAAACCGAACAACCTGCGTACCGGGCTGATCCTGGGGGCCCTGGCGGCCTTCTTCTTCCTGTCCGTATTCATCAAGCGCATGTGGCTCTGACGTGACGACGCCGATCCAACAGGAAACACGCGGCCTGAACCGCAAGATGCTGGGCAAGCTGATCGTCATTGCCATCCTGATGTTTGGCTTTGGCTATGCCTTGATTCCCGTCTACAAGCAGATTTGCGAAGTGATGGGCATCAACGTGCTGACGCAAAAAGATGGCACGGTGGCCTACGATAACAATACGCAGGTCGATACGACGCGCAGCATCACCGTCGAGTTCGACGGCAATGCGCAGGGACCATGGCGCTTCCGCCCGACCGTGTCGAGCATGCAAGTGCATCCGGGCGAACTGGTGACCGTCATGTATGAAGTGGTCAACACGCAAAACCGCGTTGTGAACGCGCAAGCCATTCCCAGCTACGCGCCGCAGAGCGCCACGCCGCATTTCAAGAAGGTCGAGTGCTTCTGCTTCAAGCAGCAGACCTTGAAACCCCACGAAGCGCGGCAGATGCCGGTGGTGTTCTTCCTCGATCCGGCCCTGCCGAAAGAGGTGAAGACCATCACCCTGTCGTACACGTTTTTCGAGATTGCCGGTTTGAGCCAGGCTCAGACGCCGGCTGTCCAATAGGAGAGTGGCATGGGCGAATCCAAGCAGCCTGAAAAAGCGTCGTTCCTGTATTCGCTGCGGGCCGTCGTCTGGTCATTCACGGGACTGCGCCGCAAGAGCGATTTCGACACGGATTCGGCCAAGCTCAATCCCGTGCACATCGTCATCGCCGGCTTCCTGGTGGTGGCTTGCCTGATCGGCATCTTGATTTCGATTGTTAAATTCGTCGTTTTATAAATTATAAAAAACCACCCTATAAGTTTTTGAGGAGATGATGATGAGTTCCAACCACGCCGCCGTACCTTATTATTTCGTGCCCGGCCCGTCGCGCTGGCCCATGCTGGGCGGCGCCAGCCTGCTGCTGACCATGATCGGCGCCTCGGCCTGGGTCAACGACGTCTCCTGGGGCCCGTACCTGAATTACCTGGGCCTGGCCGGCATCCTGCTGGTGCTGTATTTCTGGTTCGGCGACGCCATCCGCGAATCGGAGCAGGGCCTGTACAGCGAGCGCATCGACCACTCCTTCCGCTGGAGCATGAGCTGGTTCATCTTTTCGGAAGTCATGTTCTTCGCCGCCTTCTTCGGCGCCCTGTTTTATGCGCGCAGCATTTCCATGCCGTGGCTGGCCGACCTCGACCACAAGGTGATCTGGCCCGATTTCGCCGCCCAGTGGGGTAATACGGGTCCGGCCGGTACGGTGCAGGAATTTACCACCATGACGCCGTTCTGGATTCCGACCATCAATACGGCCTTGCTGCTGCTGTCGGGCGTCACCTTGACCATCTCGCACCACGCGCTGCGCGCCGGCCACCGCGCCATGACGGCCCTGTTCCTGTTCGCCACGATCTTGCTGGGCGCCATCTTCATGGGCTTCCAAGTCTACGAATACATGCACGCCTACAGCGAGTTGAACTTGAAATTGACGTCGGGTATCTACGGCGCCACCTTCTTCATGCTGACGGGTTTCCACGGCTTTCACGTGACCCTGGGCGCTATCATGCTGTCCGTCATCCTGTATCGCGTGCTGAAAGGCCACTTCACGCCCGATCACCACTTCGGTTTCGAAGGCGCCGCCTGGTACTGGCACTTTGTCGACGTCGTCTGGCTGGGCCTGTACGTGGTCGTGTATTGGTTATAATGGCGGGGCAGGGCACGCGCCGTTGTTAGGCGGGCTGCAGCATGAAAAAAGCCGTACCGGGAGATCCCGGGTACGGCTTTTTTCTTAGTGTGAAGAATTTGCCAATCAGGCAATGTCTGGCGTTAATGAATTCCCGTCGGCTGAATATAGCCGAGCTTGTGCGCCAGCAGGATCAGCAGGAACAGGGTGATCGACAAGCCCACGCGCAGGGCCAGCGCCTGCACGGTGCGGTTGCTCTTGCCCTTGTCGCGCATCAGGAAAAACAGGGCCGAGCCCAGGCTGCCCAGGATCAGGATGAAGGCAATGGCAACGAGGATTTTCATGGATGGTAGCGCCAGGCTTGAGGAGGTTTCATTGTAATGCGTATCCGCTTCCATTTTAGATGGATTCCATTTGTTGTAATGCTGCTACTGGTGGCCCTGGGCGTGTCGCTGGCGCAATGGCAGCAGCGCCGTGGCGACGAGAAACTCGCCCGCGCCGCCCGGCTGGAGGCGGGCAACCTGGCCGCGCCCCAGGCATTGACGGCCGCGCCTCTGCTGCCGGCCGATGCGCAAGTGATCGAATATCGCCGTGTGACCGTCACGGGCCATTTTGTGCCCGCCTGGACGGTGTACCTGGACAACCGCCCCTACAAGGGCCAGGCCGGTTTCCACGTGCTCACGCCATTCCGGATTGACGGTTCCGCCATGCACGTGCTGGTGGCGCAGGGTTGGCTGCCGCGCAACAATGCCGAGCGCACGCGCATCCCCGACTACGCCACGCCCACCGGCACGGTCACGATTGCCGGCATCGCGCGCCTGAACGCGGGTCACGTGATGGAGCTGGGCACGGCGCCGGTCCTGGCGCCGCAGGCCATCGTGCAAAATGCCGATATCGCCCAGCTGGCACGGGCCAGCGGCCTGGCCTTGCAGCCCTTCCTCATCGAACAAACAGCTATTCCAGATAATCCAGATAATCCAGATAATCCGACAGCGACGGCGCCAGCATCTGGCCAGCTTCCCGTGCGCGACTGGCCGGCGCCCGACCTGGGCGCCGACAAGCACCGCGGCTATGCATTCCAGTGGTATGCACTGGCACTGATGGCTTTTTTATTTTTTGTCTTTACAGGATTTCGACGTGCAAACAAACAACCCTGAAGCAACGCAAGACAGCAGCGGCAAGCAGGCACAAAATACGGGACGCTGGAAACTGCTGGCCGTGGTGGCCGTGTGCGCCTTTCCCATCATCGCCTCGTATTTCACGTATTACATCATCAAGCCCACGGGCCGCAACAATTACGGCGCCCTGATCGACCCGCGTTTGTATCCGATACCCGAAGCCCAGCTGCAGGTGACGGAACTCGACGGCAAGGCGGCGCCGCTGGCGCAATTCAAGGGCAAGTGGGTGCTGCTGCAAACGGGCCCGTCCGATTGCCAGGAAGCGTGCAAGAAGCAACTGTTTGACATGCAACAACTGCGCCTGATGCAGGGCAAGGAGCGCGAACGCCTGGAACGGGTCTGGCTGGTCACGGATGCCCAGCCGCTCGACACGCTGGTGATGCGCGAATTCGATGGCACCAGCATGCTGCGCGTGAATGGCGACGCCCTGAAAGCCTGGCTGCCCGTGGAGGCGGGCGGCCAGACCCGCGACCATTTGTATTTGATCGATCCCTTGGGCAATTTGATGATGCGTTTCCCGAAAGACGCAGACCCGAACAAGATCAAAAAAGACATCGCCAAGCTGCTCAAAGCTTCGGCGATCGGTTGAGGAGTCTGCATGCCGACGATGCATCTCTCCGCGCTGGCCCAGCTGGGCTTGACAGGTTTGCTGGTGGCACTGCTGCCCTTGACCATGGTGTGGGTGTCCGCGGACGCCAATAAATACCGCAAGCTGGTGTGGATCGCTGTTTTTTTGACGGTCGACCTGATCATGTTTGGCGGCTTCACGCGCCTGTCCGATTCCGGCCTCGGTTGCCCCGACTGGCCAGGCTGTTATGGTTCGGCCAATCCTTTTCTGGCGCACGAACACATCGTGGCGGCGGAAACCCTGATGCCGACTGGGCCAGTGACGGTGGTGAAAGCGTGGATCGAAATGACGCACCGCTACCTGGCCATGGCCATTGGCGTGCTGATCGTGGCGATGATGGTGCAGGCGTGGCGCCAGTGGAAGAAAAGCAAACGGCAGGAATTCGCCCCGGCACTGCCGACGGCGCTGTTCTTGTTCGTTTGCCTGCAGGGTGCGTTCGGCGCCTGGACGGTGACCTTGAAGCTGCAGCCGGTGATCGTTACCATCCACTTGCTGCTGGGCATGGGCTTGCTGGCCATGCTGACGTGGCTGGGCGGGCGCCAGGATCATGCCGTCAAACCCTTGCTGCGCGCCGACGCGGATGCTGCTGTGCTGCGTCCCGTGCGCGCGCTGGCCGTCATGTCGCTCGTGTTGTTGACTGTGCAGATCGCGCTGGGTGGCTGGGTGAGCACCAACTACGCCACCCTGGCTTGCACGGATTTCCCCCTGTGCGGCGGCAAGGTGATTCCGGAGATGGATTTCGAGCATGGTTTCCATTTGTGGCGCGAGCTGGGCAAGACGGCCGCCGGCCATTACTTGCCGTTTTCCGCGCTGACGGCCATCCACTGGGTGCACCGCAACTTCGCCTTTATCGTGTTGGCCGGCATCGGCTATACGGTGTTGCGCGCGTGGAAACTGCCGTCCTTGCGCGGCACGGCGCGCTGGCTTGCGCTGGTGCTGGCCTTGCAGGCTGCCACGGGCCTGGCGACGATTTACCTGAGCTGGCCATTGTCGATTGCCGTCCTGCATAACGGCGGGGCGGCGCTGCTCGTGTTGTTGCTGACCATGTTAAACTACAAGGCTAAATTCCAACTCGATGTTGCGCGCACTGTTAAGCGCGCTTGCGCCTCCGCGCCAGTGCCCACGGCACCAGCCAGTCCTTCCCGTATCGCATAAATGACTACTCAAACCATCCGCCGTAAACCTACCCCCCGCATCGCCCAGTATTGGGCGCTGACCAAGCCGCGCGTGACGCAACTGGCCGTGTTTTGCGCCGTCATCGGCATGTTCCTGGCCAGCGAGGAGTTGCCTGACTGGCGCGCGGTGGTGTTCGGCACCCTCGGCATCTGGCTGCTGGCCGGCGCCGCGTTTGCCGTCAACTGTCTGGCCGAGCGCGAAATCGATGCGCGCATGGCCCGCACGGCGCGCCGCCCGATGGCCATGGGCGACATCAGCGTCAAGCAGACGGTGGTGTTTGCGCTGGTGATCGGCGGCCTGGGCATGGCGATTTTGTACAACCTGGTCAATCCGCTGACCATGTGGCTGACCTTTGTCACCTTTGTCGGCTATGCCTTGATCTACACCATGGTGCTGAAACCGGCCACGCCGCAAAATATCGTCATCGGCGGCCTGTCCGGCGCCATGCCGCCCGCGCTGGGCTGGGCCGCCGTCGCCAACGACGTGCCGATGCAGGCGTGGTTGCTGGTCTTGATCATCTTTGTCTGGACGCCGCCGCACTTCTGGGCGCTGGCCATGTACCGGCGTGACGATTACGCGCGCTCGGGCTTGCCCATGCTGCCCGTCACGCATGGCTTGAAATTCACGCAATTCCACGTCTGGCTGTACTCGATCGCGCTGGCGGCCACCACCTTGCTGCCATTTGCCGTGCGCATGAGCGGCCTGATCTACCTGGCCTCGGCTGTATTGCTGAATGCCGGTTTCCTGTATTACGCGTGGAAGATGTACCGCCACTACACGGATTTGATCGCGCGCAAAGCTTTTACCTATTCCATCATTTACCTGGCATTGCTGTTCGCGGCCTTGCTGGTCGACCACTACATTCCCCTCGGAACATGAAAAAATACCTGACGCTGTTGTTGGCGACCGCACTGGTCGCCGTCCTCGCCGGCTGCGGCAAGCCGGCCGCACCCAAGCTGGCATTCAAGAATACGGACGTGACGGGCCTGGGCTACGCGCGCGAGTTCGCGCTGACGGACCACACGGGCCACCCGCGCACGCTGGCCGACTACAAGGGCAAGCTGGTGCTGATGTTCTTCGGCTATACGCAATGCCCGGATGTGTGCCCCACGACCATGGCCGACATGGCGCAGGTGATGCAGGAAATGGGTCCGCAGGCGGAGCAGGTGCAAGTGCTGTTCGTCACCGTCGACCCCGAGCGCGACACGCAGCAATTGCTGGCGCAGTACGTACCCGCCTTCGACAAGCGCTTCGTGGGCCTATATGGCGATGCGGCCGCGACGGCCAAGGTGGCCAAGGAATTCAAGGTGTATTACGCCAAGGTCGAGGGCGAAACGGATAGCAGCTACACGGTCGACCACACGGCCGGCACCTATGTGTTCGACCGCGAAGGAAAGATTCGCCTGTTTGTGCGCCATGGCGAAAAACCTGCTGCCATCGCGCACGACCTTAAACTTCTGCTATCCTGACCCGGTCGCGCCACCAGGCGCCATCTTCAGGACATGCAGTACATGGACAAACGTTTCGAGCCGCACGCCCGCCTGGCAGCCATCATCTTCTTGCTGATCGGCTGCTTTTTCGTCTTGCGGCCTTTCCTCGCCGCCATGCTGTTTGCCGCCTGCGTCGGCATTTCCAGCTGGCCCCTGTACCTGCTGCTGCTCGACCGCCTGAAAGGCCGGCGCAACTGGGCTGCCGCCATCATGACCCTGTCCCTGGTGCTGGTCATTGTGTTGCCGCTGGCCCTTGTCACCTACAACCTGGCCGACAATGTCTCGCGCGTCTATGAGCAGTTGCGTACGGCGCTGGAATCGGGCGGCCTGCATCCGCCGGCCTGGCTGGCGAATATTCCCGTGGTGGGCGAAACCATCGCTGGCTACGTGGAGCGCCTGCTCGCTGACCGCGAGGAATTACTGAATTTGGGTAAGACCATGCTGGAGCCGGCGCGCCATTTCCTCGCTTCCGGCGGCATCTTGCTGGGCACGGGCCTGGCGCAGACCAGCTTGGCCGTGTTCGTCAGCTTCTTCCTTTACCGCGACGGCCAACAACTGAGCCGTGCCTTGATGACGGGCGCCGCCCGCATCATCGGCGACAGCGCGCCAGGCGTGGGCCTGACCATCAGCCGCACCGTGCGCGGCGTCATGTACGGCTTGCTGGGGACGGCGCTGGCGCAAGCCCTGGTGGCCGTGGTGGGCTTTCTGATCGCCGGCGTGCCCGCCGTGGCGCTGCTGGGCGTGGCCACTTTCATCTTTTCGCTGATCCCCGTGGGCCCGCCCCTGATCTGGGGCGGCGCCGCCATCTGGCTGTTCAATGACGGCCAGACGGGCTGGGGCATCTTCATGCTGGTGTGGGGCGGATTGCTGATCAGCGGCGTGGACAATGTGGTCAAACCCATGCTGATCAGTCGCGGCAGCAGCTTGCCCTTCCTGCTGGTGTTGTTGGGCGTGCTGGGCGGCGTGCTGGCTTTCGGCTTCGTCGGCATCTTCATCGGGCCGACCCTGCTGGCGGTGCTGTACAGCTTGCTGCAAACGTGGACGGTAGGCGAGACCACCGTGCCGCAGGGCAAAGATACGATTACCTTGAAAAAAGATTAATCGCGTAAATCCGCATCGAGGTCGCGCTCCTGCTTGGGGATCACCTTGATGAGCACGATGCGGGGCCCGTTCATCTTCTTGACGACGATGTCGAAGTCGACAAAGGTGATGCGCTGGCCCTGCTTCGGAATGTCTCCCAGCTTGACCATGATCAAGCCGCCCACCGATTCCACATCATCCAGCCCCAGTTCCTCGTTTTCGATATCGATGCCGAGGATGCGTTCGAGCGAGAAGATGGGCAGGCTGGCCTTGCCGATCAGGGTGCCGTCGCTTTGCTTGAGCCAGTCGTTTTCATTGCGGCGAAATTCGTCGCGGATTTCGCCGACCATGGCGCCCAGCAAATTATCCAGCGTGATGAAACCCAACGGGCGTTTGCCCTTTTCGCCGATCAGGGCGAAGTGGGGCGCGCCATCGCGGAAACGGCGGAATAGTTCCAGCGCCGGCGTGCGCGCGGAAATGATGTCCACGGGACGCAAAAAGGGCGTGAGCGAGGTGATCGGTTTGCCCGCCTGCTGGGCAAAGAACAAGTCTTTCAAGTGCACCACGCCCAGCACATCGTCTTCATTCATGTCGAAATACGGATAGCGGCTGAAGCGGTTGCGCAGCACCGTGTCGAGGTTTTCTTCCAGCGTGCTCGAGGCGTGCAGGGCGATCACTTCATTGATCGGGCGCATCAAGTCCGACACTGTCATCTGTTCAAAATCAAGCGACTGCGCCAGGATGTTGCGCTCGTCGCGTGTAAACTTCTCGCCGGGCTGGCTGGTGCGCAGGATTAGCTTGAGTTCTTCGGACGAGTAATGGGCATCGTGGCCGCCCTTGCCGGACAGGCCCGCCATGCGCAGCACCCAGTTGGCGCTGGCGTTGAGCAGGTAAATGGCTGGATACATGGCCCAATAGAAACCATACAGGGGAATCGCGCTCCACAGGCCGACGGCTTCCGGGTTGCGGATGGCCATCGATTTGGGCGCCAGTTCGCCCACGACGATGTGCAGGAAGGAAATCACGCTGAAGGCGACGACGAACGAGACGCCGTGGATCAGTTCTTGCGAGGTGACGCCGATGGCGCCGAACAGCGGTTCCAGCAAGCCGGCAAACGCCGGTTCGCCGACCCAGCCCAGGCCCAGCGACGCCAGGGTAATGCCCAGCTGGCAGGCGGACAGGTAGGCGTCCAGCTGGCCATGTACCTTGGCCAGGATGCGGCCCCGTAGTCCCTGTGTCCTGGCGATGGCGCGGATGCGCGTGCGCCGTAAGGTGACGATGCCAAACTCGGCGGCAACAAAAAAACCGTTCAGCGCGACCAGGAAGAGGGCGAGCAGGACTAGCAAGACATTGTGCATGGGGGCGCAAAAGATGGGCTGTAAAAACGTCATCTTAAACGACGAAGGGCGGCATAGCCTAATTTAGCCGCGCGCCCCGCCCGTGCAGGCGGGCGCGCGTGGCCGGTCTTTCACGCTTTTTCAGCCTTTGAGCGCCGTTTGCGGTCCGCCGCGCATGGCAAAGACCATGACGGCCGAGACGATGGCGGGGATGGCGACGACGAGGAAAATCGTGCTGTTGGGCCAGTTTAGGCGGATCAGCTCGCCACCGAGCACGGGGCCGATGATGGAGCCGATGCGCCCGATGCCCAGGCTCCAGCCGATGCCCGTCGAGCGCAAGGTGGTCGGGTAGTAGCTGGCCGCCAGAGCATTCACGGCAGGCTGGCCGCCCACCACGCAAAAACCGGCGATGAAAATGGTAATGAACAAAAAGGCCAGCGACACGTCGGGACGGCCGATCAGGGCGATGGCGACCGCCGCGACGAGGAAGCATGGCAGCAGGATGCGGCGGAAGCTGGAGCGGTCGATCAGCTGGCCCATGACGAGGGTGCCGATGGTGCCGCCCACTTGCAGGGCCGTGCCGGCCAGCACGGCGTTGGCCGTGGACAGGCCCGCTTCCTTGGCGATGGTCGGCAGCCAGTTCGACAGGAAATACAAGTTCAGCAAGTTCATGAAGTTGATGACCCACAACAAAATCGTCATCTTCGCGCGGCCGCCCGTAAACAATTGCAGCACGGGCGCGCCCTTATGTTCCTTTTCATGCACGACGTATTGCGTGTCGGCCGTGATGCTCACGGTCGGGTCGATGCGTTTGAGCCATTGGGCGACCTTGTCCAGTTTGCGTTGCTTGAGTACCAGGAATTGCATCGATTCCGGCAGCAGGAAGAACATCAGCACGCCAATCACCAGCGGCACCACGCCGCCCACGTAAAACACGGATTGCCAGCCGAATGCGGGGATCAGCGCGGCCGACAGCAAGCCACCGAGCACGGCGCCCAAAGTAAAACCGCAGGAGACCAGCATCATCAGCGTGACTTTCTTGCGCAGGGGGCTGTATTCACCGGCCAGCGCCATGGCGTTCGGCATCACGGCGCCCAGGCCCAGTCCCGTGATAAAACGGATCAGCTGCAATTGCTCGATGGTGGTGGCCAGCGGCGTGACCAGCATGCACAGCGAAAAGAAGATGGTCGAGCCAATCAGCACGGGACGGCGGCCGAATTTATCGGCCGTGATGCTGAAGACGAGTGAGCCGACCAGCATGCCCAGCAGGCCAGCGCCAAACACGGGCCCCAGGTTGGCCTTGCTGACGTGCCAGTCGGCGATGATGGCGGGCGCCACATAACCCATGGCTTGCACGTCGAAGCCATCCATGATGACGCACAGCCCGCACAGCATCAGCATGCCGATCTGGAAAGAGCCGATCTTGTTGTTATTGATAAGATCGGGAATATCGATCGTCTTGCCTGCCGTGGACATGGTGCCGCTCCTGTTTTTTTATGGTGGTCGCGCCCTTCCGGCGAGGGACAGGCGCGTGTTTGTCTCAGGCTTCATTACAATCGCTTTTGATTGATTATTCAAACGTTATTTTCGAATGGATTTATCAGGTTTCCTTGTGAATCTTCGGCGAGCGCTGGATGGCGGCCAGGATCACGTCCAGCGCCGGGTGCATGATCTTGCGTTCATTCGAGATGACGTAAAACTGCTCGCGCAGGGAC
Source organism: Janthinobacterium sp. DSP2-3-3 (assembly GCF_049897325.1). Lineage (NCBI taxonomy): Bacteria > Pseudomonadati > Pseudomonadota > Betaproteobacteria > Burkholderiales > Oxalobacteraceae > Janthinobacterium > Janthinobacterium sp. DSP2-3-3. The sequence continues at coordinate 61,806 of NZ_JAFCWA010000015.1, forward strand.
GAGGCGTCGCCCACCAGCACGGCGCCGAATTGCTCTTCGATCTCGCCGGCCAGGCTGGCCGAGGCGAAGAACAGGCCCAGGCCCTTGCGGCCAAACGCGTTGAGCATGGCGTTGTCTTCGAATTCGCCGACCACGTCGGGGCGCACGCCTTGCTGCACCATCCATTCGTCGATGCGCCCGCGCAGGGCGTTGTTGCGCGCGGGCAGTAAAAATGGCGCGCCGTGCAGGCTGTGCGGGAAATTGTCTCGGTATTGTCCGGCCAGCGCGGGAATGGCGAACAGTTTCATGGCGCTTTCGCCCCACAGGTGGCTGGACACGCGCAGGCTGGCGCCAGCCGGCACGGCGCGGTCCGTCAACACCAGGTCCAGCTTGTGCAGGGCCAGGTCGGCCAGCAGGGACTCGAATTCATCTTCCAGGCACACCAGTTTGACGGGCTTGTCCAGGCTGCGCGTGGCGTCGAGCATGCGGTAGGCCATCAGTTTCGGCAGCGAGTCGGAAATGCCCACCGTCAGGCGCATCTTTTCCGCGTCGGTGTCGGCCAGCGCTTCCTGCATCTGTTCACCGAGCAAAAAAATCTGGTCCGCATAGCCGAGCGCCAGCCGGCCCGCTTCCGTCGGCACCAAACGCCGTCCCTGCGGCTGCAGCAGGGACTTGCCCAGTTCTTTTTCCAGCAGGGCCAGCTGGGTGCTGATGGTTTGCACGGCCAGGCCCAGGCGTTCGGCCGCGCGCGTCACGCCGCCTTCCTTGGCGACCACCCAAAAGAAGTACAAATGGCGGTAATTGAAACCAGTCGTTTTCATTGTGTTCGCCTATTTTCTGTTTTTACGAAGTAATACTTCCATTATCTTCTATTTTTAAATGTGTCACACGTCCCTATACTACGTTCCATTGAATTTGCATAAAAGGGAACTATCGATGAAACATTTCAGAGTGTCATTTTTAGTGACATTTATCTGCCTGGGCATTTCTGCCTGGTGGGGTTACACGCACGGTGGCGTGCAGACGATGCTGGCAGCGCTCGGTATCGCGGTCATCCTGGGCGTGATGGAAGTGTCGCTGTCGTTTGACAACGCGGTGGTCAACGCCTCCGTACTGAAGAACTGGGACAAGTTCTGGCAGGGCTTGTTCCTGGGCGTGGGTATCATCATTGCCGTCTTCGGCATGCGCTTGCTGTTCCCGCTGGTCATCGTGGCGCAAGCGGCCGACCTGGGCATGTTGGAAGTATGGAATCTGGCGCTGAGCGATCCTGAGCAGTACTCGATGCACCTGACCAACCACCATGCGGAAGTGGCGGCTTTCGGCGGCATCTTCCTGTTGCTGGTGTTCCTGAACTTCTTGCTGGACTCGGAAAAAGAAACGCACTGGCTGGGGCGTATTGAAGAAAAACTGGGCGCGCTGGGCAAGATCTCCTCGATTTCCGTGATGATCGCCCTGGGCACCCTGATGGCCAGCCTGTCGATGATCGAAGAAGGTCAGAAACTGGTAGTCTTGACGGCCGGCCTGTGGGGTATTTTGACCTACGTGGGCGTCGATGTGGTCAGCGGCTTGCTGGAAGGCGATAACGGCAACGGCAACGTGGGCGACATCGTCAAGCGCGGCGGTATTGGCGGCTTCCTGTACCTGGAAGTGCTCGATGCCTCGTTCAGCTTTGACGGCGTGATCGGCGCGTTTGCCATCACCAAGGATGTCGTGATCATCATGCTGGGCTTGGCTATCGGCGCGATGTTCGTGCGCTCGATGACGGTGTTCCTGGTGCGCAAGGGCACGCTGGATGAGTTCGTTTATCTGGAGCACGGCGCGCACTATGCGATCGGTATCCTGGCCGTGATCATGTTGGTCAGCATGAAGTTCCACATTCCCGAGCTCTTCACGGGGCTGATTGGAGTAGCATTCATTCTTGCCTCGCTGTGGTCGTCGATCCGCTACAAGCGCAAGATGGCCCTCGAAGAAGACAAGATGGAAGCGCTGGAACCAGGCAAGGCAACAGCAGTGTAAAGAATGCGCGACAAACGACTACACCGGTTTGTCGGCAAGTTGTAGCAAGCGTCGCCGCCGGCCTGGGGAGTCAGGCCGGTGGAGGACGCCAGGTGTTTGGTCATACACACTCACATAGGAGAAATACATCATGGCAATCAGTCTGCAAAAAGGCGGCAACGTCAACCTGAGCAAGGAAGCCCCTGGCATTTCGAAAATGATCATCGGCCTGGGCTGGGATGCCCGCGCCACCGATGGCGCCGCGTTCGACATTGACGGCTCCATCTTCCTGCTGAAGGCCGACGGCAAGGTACGCGCCGACGTCGACATGATTTTTTACAACAATCTGAAATCGAGCGACGGTTCCGTTACCCACTCGGGCGACAACACTACCGGCGCCGGCGATGGCGATGATGAAACCGTCATCGTCGACCTGGCCACGGTGCCAGCCGAGATTGACAAGATCGCCGTCTGCGTGACGATACACGATGCCGAAGCGCGCAAGCAAAACTTTGGTATGGTGTCGAAGGCGTACGTGCGTTGCGTCAACGCCAATGGCAACACGGAAATCGCCCGCTTCGACCTGTCGGAAGACGGTTCGGCGGAAACGGCCATGGTCTTCGGCGAAATCTACCGCAATGGCGCCGATTGGAAATTCAAGGCCATCGGCCAGGGATATAAAGGCGGCCTGGGCCCACTCGCCGCTTCTTTCGGCGTCGGCGTATAAGTCGTCAATAGTAAAAGCGGTCCGCGGTGCGGGCCGCCACCATCACCATCATCGTCTAGGAAGGAACAGTTAGATGCCAGTTTTCAATATCACCGGGGACGTCGACCCGTTCCTGCATGTGTCGCTTGCCAAGGGCGAGAAGATTTATTGCGAATCCAACGCGATGGTGATGATGGAAACCAATCTTGAACTGAAAGGCAAGATGACTGGCGGCATAGGCGCCGCGCTGATGCGCACCTTTGCCAACGGGGAATCGTTCTTTCAGCAGCATATCGAGGCGATGCGCGGCGACGGCGACTGTCTGCTGTCGCCCACCTTGCCTGGCGCGATGCGGGTTCTCGAGGTGGGCGCCCAGCAATACATGATCAGCGACGGCGCCTTCGTGGCTGCCAGTGCTGGCGTGGAATTGAAGGTGCGCACGCAGAGCCTTGGCAACGCGCTGTTTGCCCAGAGCGGTGGTTTTTTCATTACCGAGACGGCAGGCAGCGGCCAGTTGGCGGTGTCCGGTTTTGGCGCGATGTCGATACTGGAAGTGACGCCTGGCAAGGACGTGGTGATCGATAACTCGCACGTCGTGTGCTGGGATAACCGCCTGCAATACGAGATTTCCATGACGACCGGCAGCAGCGGCGGTTTTCTGGGTAACCTGATCAATAGCCAGACTAGTGGCGAGGGCATGGTACTGAAGTTTTCAGGCACGGGAAAAATCCTCGTGTGCTCGCGCAACCGCGCGGCCTTCCTCGCCTGGACCCAAAGCAAGCCGGCGTAATCAAGCAGTAACCAACCAAACAGGAGCAATGCGTATGTCTGTCAATTTGAGCAAAGGCCAGAAGATTTCTCTGGACAAAGAAGCTGGTACCACCCTGACCCGTATCACCATGGGCCTGGGCTGGGATGCCGTCAAGACCAAGGGTTTCCTCGGTTTTGGTTCGAAGACGGAAGCCGTCGACCTGGACGCTTCGTGCGTCATGTTCGATGAGAACAAGAGCACGTCCGACATTGTCTGGTTCCGCCAGCTGAAAAGCAAGGATGGCAGTGTCGTTCACACGGGCGACAACCGCACGGGCGCGGGCGATGGTGACGACGAACAGATCAATGTCGATCTGTCGACAGTGCCGGCGCACGTGAAAAGCCTGGTCTTCACCGTCAACAGCTTTACTGGCCAGAACTTCTCGCAGGTGGAAAACGCCTATTGCCGCATCTTGAATGCCAGCAATAACCAGGAAGTCGCGCGTTTCAACCTGTCTGTGCAAGGTTCCCACACGGCACAGATCATGGCCAAGCTGTACCGCCATAACGGTGAATGGAAGATGCACGCCATCGGCGAAAACGGCAACGGTCGCACTTTTGACGACTTGATGCCGCAGATTTCCGTGCATCTATAAGGAGCAGTACGCAGCGGGCGGGGGACGGACCGGATACCGGCCTTTGTCCGCTGCTCTAATTTGAAGGAGAGTATGTTGTGATGCGATTGCTGATAGCCTTGCTACTTCCGTGTCTCACGTTTTTCATGCTGGGGCGCCCGCTGGCCGGTGCCGCCGCCTTGATCTTGCAGTGCACTGTGATCGGCTGGGCGCCGGCGGCCCTGTGGGCCCTGTACACGGTGAACCAGCATAAAACGGAGCGGGAACTGGAAGGTGCGTTAAGCCGCAGCTACATGCGCAGGCGTAGTCGGTTGATCTAAATTAACCGGGCGCCAGGAATCCTTGCGCTAAAGCCCGCACGAGCGATCGTTGCGGGCTTTTTTGTGCGTGTGCGTGTGCGTGTGCGCGGCGCTACTCGTCGCTCTCGGCGGAGCACATATCTGCTGGTTCTGCCGCTGGCGACTGTATTTCCGCGGCCGCCAGCTGGGTGTCGGCAGTGCGGGCGTCAACGCGCTTCATGTCTTTCGACCACGACACCAGCAAGGCGATAGCCAGCAGCATGCTGGTCACGCCGACGACAAGCGAAATGCCGATGGCCCATTGCGACCATCTTCTTTGTACCAGCTTGAAATGCTCGACGCTCTGCCATTTTCCATTTTTCCAAGCCATCTCGCGGCCCTTGAGGCCCAGCCAGATGGCAACGCCGATGCCGACGTAAGGGATCAGGGAGAGCAAGCCTATCCATGTGCGGTTGCCTATTGCCCATATCCAGTTCAGCAAAAAGGCACCCCAGCTCCAGCCCGCTACACCCGCAGGCATTGCTTCGGCGGCGTCGCTGCGTGCGCCACAGTGTGCGCAAAAGTACGCCTTGCCTTCCGCTTGTTGCGTCCCGCATGCCGTGCAAAACATGGGCTATCCTTCACGATGAATGGTGGCCAGGCAACTGCGGTTCGTGCGTTTATTTACCGCAGCAGCTGGACAGTGCATTCTTCTTCACTGGCGTGTTGGCTGTCTTGATTGCAATCAAGATTTAGTCTTATCGTGACCTGCCGCTCACTTCTTGCAGCGTATCGGCACATTCACCGAATTGCCATCCGAACTCAAGTTGCGGTACTGCAAATCTTCGCTTTCGATGGCAAAGCGGGGCACGGCATGCACATAGCGTTGCTTGCAGACGGTATCGTCATTGATCAGCTGGCTCGCCAGCATGTAGTCGCACAGGGCGAAGCGCGATTCTTCGTCGTCGAGGATCAGCACGCGTGCGGCGCTGTACAGGGCCGCTTGCAAGACCTCCGGGCTGCAATTTTCCGGCCCCGTCAGCTTCAAATGGGTTTTTGTCTGCGTGGCCAGGCGTTGCAGCTTGACCAGGGCGGCGCGCTCTTCCTTGCGCGCACCGTCGACGTGCACGTCCTCGCTGGCCAGGCGCAGCGCCAGCGAGGCGATTTGGTCGATGGAAATATGCCAGGCAAAGCCTTCCAGTCGCGTGCGGATCTGGCCTGGCAAGGGATCGGCCGCATCGACTTCGCAGCGGTACTGGCCCAGGTGGGGCCGGCACAGCACGGGAATGGCAAAGGCCGAAGTGCGCTTGCCCTTGACGAATTTCTGGCTCAGGTCGCCAAAGTTTTCATGCGTGATGGTATCGAAGCGGGCTTGCCCGAAGCCCATTTTGACGAGGTTTTCCTTACGCTGGCGCGAAAACAGGGCGTCGACGGCATCGTAGATATTCTTGTTGAAGATGCGATCCAGCGGCTGGCGCTCGTCCGACATCTTTTCGAATACGGCGCTGGAATTGGGCGCGTTGGCATCGATGGAAATAAGGATGAAGGGTTTGCTGTTCAGGCGCGGCGGCACGACGGCCATGTCGTTGCCATACAGTTGCGTCAGGGCCACGTCCCACAGCGTTTCCACGCCCAGGTTGTCGGCTGCGCCGCCATCGAACAGGTGCACATAGGACGGCGATTCGCGCGATTCGGAACCGAGTTCCGGCACGAAACTGTTTTTCGGCCGAAAACGCTCGAAGGTGACGGAATCGAACACGCCGGGAAAGGCGGCCGAGGTGGCCACGGCCGTGGCCAGGCGGATATCCTGGATCGGCGAATGCAGGGTGCCGTAAAAATACTCATACGAAAACACCACGCGCTTGCCGCCATCGGTGGCGTCCGTCGCGTTGGCCAGGAAGATGGGGCCGTCGTGCGGCAAGTCCTGGTAGGTTTTCTTGTCGTACAGCACATCGTCAAACACGTCGGACAGGAACGAGGTGCGCGTCTTGTTCGTCAACAACATCGTTGTCAGGTTGGCGGGTTTCAAAATGGTCTGGCCGAAGAAATCCGTTTTTAGTTTGCTGCGCAGCAAGGGCCAATCCGTTTGCTTGCCATGCAGCGCATAGTAGCCGCCCGCGATGGCGCCGCCCGAGACGCCGGAGATGGCCGAGGCGCCGCTGACGAGACCGAACTGCTCCAGCTGCTCCAGCGAAGCGGCCGAGAAATTGGCCGCGCGGCTGCCGCCGCCGGACAGGGCGATGCCGATGAAATGGTCGCTGGGCATGGGATTCTGGATGCGCGCCTTGGGCGCGTCGATGCGCAGGCGCGGTGTTTCCTGCACGGTAAACGTGCGGTTTTCGACGCCGCTGTTGGGGCGCAGGGCGAGTACCGTGCAGCCGCTCAGCAGTGCAACGAGGACAAAGGGTAGGAACAAGCGTGGATGCATGCGTGATCTGTGCGTAGTCATGGGTTGGGATACGGACGGAAACGTGTGCGATTCTAGCAAACCCGGCAACAATCACCTATTCATCTGATAGCCGAGCATGGCGGCATTGTAGAGCGCGTGCGTGAGCATGGGCGCCAGCAGCGATCCGCTGCGCTCGTACGCGATGCCCGTGCACAAGCCCAGCACGAAGACGGGCAGCATGGCGGCGGGCGGTTGCACGATGGCAAACAGCGCGGCGGCGATGCCGATCGCTTGCCAGGCGGGCAGAGAACGGCGCAAGCCGCCCTGCAGCAAGCCGCGGAAGAGGAATTCCTCGCACAGGGGCGCGGCCAGCACGCCCACGGCCAGCAGCCACAGCCCGTTCCAGGACAGAACATCCTGCAGGGGCGCGGCAGGCGGCGGCAACAGGGTCGCGTAGCCGATGCCGAACAGGACCGCGACACAGGCGCCCGCGCTTCCCCGGCGCCACGGTTGGCGCCCCTGTCCGATGTGCGGCACGCCGGCCGTCCTGGCGCGCCAATAGACCAGGCGCAGCAGCGCATACGTGAGCGCGCCGGCCGCGCCGAAGGCGATGGCGACCTGTGCCAGCGGCGTCGCACTGGTACTTTTGAGCAGGATCAAGGCCAGTGTTTGCAGAGTAAAAAACAGCATGGCGGCGATCAGACCGTCGGCCGCCGCTACCGTGGCAGGCGGCGAGGCGGCGGGATCGAGCAGGTAGGGCAGAGCTTCGCGTGCCTTTTGCCACAGGGCCACGGCCAGCGCACCCGTGAGCACGACAAACACCAGTTGCTGCACCAGGCTGCCGGCGGCCAGGGCGACGAGGTACAGGCCGCTGAGCAGTAAATACAGGTACATATACGTGGGGCGCACCTTTGCCGTTGCCTCGGTGGTCAGCGGGTCGCTGGCAAACACGCCCAGCGCCACGGCGATTGCCGCATATAGGGGAATGCCGGCCAGGGCCAGCAGCATCAGGCCCGCCGTTTGCCACGACCAGGCGGGTAGCCAGGCCAGCGCCACGCCGAACAATATGCATGGATACAGCAGGGCCAGCACGGCCCACAGCTGCGCCTTTTGCCGCAGCGCCTGCTCGACGGAGACGGGAAAGGTGTACAGCAGCCACAGCGCGCCGCCTTCTTTGTTCAGGGTCTGGAAGGCCGACATCATGAGGACATAGGTGCCGAGGAAAAAGCCGGTGGAGGCCAGCAGGACGGGATGCTCCAGCAGCGCGTGCACGTCGCGCGCCTGGCCCGTAAACAGGGCTTGGCCACCGAGGATCAGCAAGGGCATCAGCAGGGTCTGTACGAGAAAATTACGGTCGCGCAAGAGTAACGTCAGCTCGCGTCGTTGAATGACCGTGCCGATGCGCGGGCGCCACCGGCGTGTTGGCGGCAGCGTCGGCGCCGGCTTGCGCACGCCTTCGCGCTGGCCCGCGCCCACTACGCCATGGCGCAACTGGCGGCGCAGGATGGCCATGCCCAGCCACATCAGCAGCAGCACTTGCGCCAGCAGCAGGACGGCTGGCAGCAGCAGGGCCGCCACGTCAGATGCATTGAGCAGGCGCAGCAGCAGGCCCGGCGGCGTCCAGCCGGTCCAGGCGGGCATGGCCGCCGCCCACGCATACGCGAAGCCGCCCGTGCCCATGCCAAACGACATGCCCATATACATGGGCAACAGGCCCGCCAGTGAGATCACTGCCTGCAGGTTGCCCAGCTGGGACGGATTGAGCGACAGGCGCAAACCCGTGTCGACCAGGGTGCGCAGCATGGCAGCCAGGGCCAGCAGGACCAGGCTGGCGAGCAGGCCGGACAAAGGAGACATCCAGCCCTGGCCCGCATACCAGGCGATGACGGTCATGCTGGGCCACAGGGCCAGCAAGCCGGCCGGATTGACGAGCGTGCGTTCGAGCACGCGCGCCCACAGCAAGGTGCTTTTCTCTGCGGGCAGGGTGACAAGCCATTCCAGGTCCCAGTCCGGCTTGGCCAGTTCGCCCATGCCCAGCGGCAGCAAGACGCTGACCAGCCACAGTAGCGCCAGCTGCAGGGTCAGGCCGCCCACCAGCGCCGCGCTGAAGGGCGTGGCCATGAATTGCGCGATGACGGGGTCGAGCAGGTGGCTGCCCGTGTGCAGGCTGCCGCGCGCCTGGCAGGCGGCGACCTGGTCCAGCAAACAATGCATGTTTAGTACGCTATGGCGGGCAATGCTGCCGAAGGAAAACAGCATGGGCAGCAACAGCAGCGCGCCCAGCAGCCAGCGCCCGCCACGCTTGCCCGACGTGGCGGGGCGGCTTTTATTGTTTTTCTTGAAGGAAAAGCCACGGCCGCTGACGTTGAGCAGGCGCTGCAAGCGCAAGCGGGTCAGCAGCCAGACGGCGCGCCAGGCGGTGGGCGGCGCCGGTGTCATGCCGTGGACGTTTCATCGGTGAGTTGCAAGAAGAGGTCTTCCAGGCTGCCATCGCTGGACAGTTGCTGGCGGATATCGTCCAGGCTGCCCGTGGCGACCAGGGCGCCACGGTGAATAATGGCGACCCGGCTGCACAGCTTTTGCGCCATATCCAATAGATGTGTGGAAACGAAGATGGTGGTGCCGGCGGCGGCGCGGCGCAGCAAGCGTTCTTGCACGTCGCGCGAGGCACGCGGGTCGAGGCCGTTGATCGGTTCATCGAGGATCAGCACGGCCGGATCGTGGATCAGCGCGCAAGCCAGGCCCAGTTTTTTCTTCATGCCTAGCGAGTAATTGACGGCAAAATCCTCGCTCGCTTCGTCGAGGCCAAATTCCGTCAGCAGGCGCGCGGCGCGGGCGGCCGCTTCTGCGCGCGGAAAACCATGCATTTCGGCCACGAATTGCAGGATTTCACGGCCGCGCAAATAATCGTAAAAAATCGGATTGTCGGGCAGGTAGCCCACCTTGCGCTTGACGGCGGCGCCATCGCGGTGGCAATCGAGGTCATCGACCAGTACGCGGCCGGCGCTGGGCACGAGGATGCCCATCAGCATGCGGATGGTGGTGGTCTTGCCGGCCCCATTCGGCCCCAGGAAGCCGAAGACCTCTCCTTTGCCCACCTGCAAGGTCAGCGGCTTGACGGCCTCGAATGTGCCGTACTGTTTGGCTAGGCCCTGGAATACGATCATCGTGCGCCCTTCAGCGGCCAGCGAAGGCGGCCAGCAGACGCCGTTCGCCGGCGGGCGTCAGGCGCAGGGCGCGGCTGTCGAGTTCGCGCTCGGCCCAGCGCTGGCGCAGGGCCAGCTGCAGGATGGCGGTCCCCAGCGCGCCGCCCAGGTGGGCGCGCCGTTCGCTCCAGTCCAGGCAGGCACAGGCGAAGCGGCGACGCTGCTGCTGCAGTTGCGGCACGTCAATGCCCAGCGCCGCCATGCCGACCGTACCCGCTGCCGACAGGCGATATTCTCCGCCATCGTCCAGCAGCCAGCCTTGCGCGTGCAACTGGTCGTGCACGGTGACGGCGACGGTGCCGGCCATGTGGTCGTAGCAGGTGCGCGCATGGCGCAAGCGGTCCGGCGTGGTGGGGGTAAACGGCGTTGCTGGCACGCCGGCCACCACCAGCAGCGCTTCCAGCGCCCGTGCCACCTCTGCATTGGCCAGGCGGTAATAGCGGTGCTTACCCTGTGCCACCATCGACAGCAAGCCATCGTCGCGCAGGCGCGCCAGATGGGCGCTGGCCGTCGAGGCGCCTGCCTCGGCCAGCGCTGCCAATTCCGTGGCCGTGCGCGCATGGCCATCGAGCAGGCTACACAGCATGCGCGCGCGCGCCGGTTCGGCGATGGCGCCGGCCAGTTGCGCCAGGCGCACATCGGCCGTGTGGGGAAGGGGGCTGTCATCCATGATTCGTTCGCGGGCGAAGTGTTGTAGTGGAAGGGGCAGCATACTCGTGTCCCCACCTCACTGCAATGGAATGCGCATGCCGCTCGACTATCCCACCGACCCTGTTCACCCGCTCGCTGCCGTCACTCACGCGGCGCCGTATGACTACTATCGCCGCCTGGCAGAAGGCCCATCCTGGCGTTTCGATGCGTCACTCGACTGCTGGCTTGCGACGGGCAGGGCCGGCGTGGAGGCCGTGCTGGACCATCCCGCTTGCCGCGTGCGCCCACTGGGACTGGCCCTGCCGCACAACTTGGCGGGCACGCCATGCGGCGCGATCTTTGCCGAACTGGTACGCATGAATGAGGGCGAACGCCATGCCGTGCCGAAACAGGTGCTGGCGCATGCGCTGGGCCAGGTGGATCTGGCGCGCCTGCATGCGCGCACCCTGCATCTGGCGCAAGCACAGCTGCCCGGCAGCGCCGCCCGGCTGAACGGTGCGATTTTCGAACTGCCCCTGTTTGCCGTGGCGGACTTGCTGGGTTTTGCGCCAGCGCAATGGCCGGCGCTGGCCGCCTGGACGCGCGACTTTGTCGCCTGTCTGTCGCCGCTGAGCAATGGCGCGCAACTGGCTGGCGCACAGGTGGCAGCGTATGCCCTGTTGCAAGGTTTTGGTCGCTTGCTGCGCGAGGCGGATGCGTTGCCGGGCAGCTTGGTGGGCAAGATTGTGGTAGAGGCGGATGCCGTGGGCTGGCAGGCCTCGGGCGGCTTGCTGGCCAACCTCGTGGGGCTGCTGTCGCAGACGTGCGACGCGACGGCCGGCTTACTGGGCAATGCCGTCGTGGCCTTGCGTACCCAAGCGGATTTACTGCCGCAACTGCGCGCAACGCCGCCGCTGTGGCCGGTCATGCTGCGCGAAGTCAGCCGGCATGATCCCTCCATCCACAACACGCGCCGCTACACGGCGGAGGACGTGGAGTTCAATGGCGTGCGCGTGCCGGCCGGGCAGATGATCGTCGTGGTGCTGGCCAGCGCCTGCCATGATGCCGGCGGGCAGGTGGCGCCAGGCTTTGGCCATGGTCGCCACGTCTGTCCAGGCCAGTCCATCGCGCACGCCATTGCCACGGCCTGCCTGCAAGCGTGGGCCGATGGGCTGGAAGACATGCCGCTGGCGTGGACTTATCTGCCGTCGCTGAACGCCCGCATCCCTGTTTTTAGCAATGGAGAAATAGCATGATTGCCGTGATTTTCGAGGTCTGGCCGAATGCAGAAGGGCGCCAGCAGTACCTGGACCTGGCCGCCGCGCTGCGGCCCTTGCTTGACGATATCGATGGTTTCATTTCCATCGAGCGCTTCAGCAGCTTGAGCGAGCCGGGTAAATTGCTGTCGCTCTCGTTTTTCCGCGACGAGGCGGCGCTGGCGCAGTGGCGGCAGCTGGAAGTGCACCGCGCCGCGCAATCGGCCGGCCGGCACGGCGTGTTTGACGACTACCGGCTGCGCATCGCCGGCGTGGTGCGCGATTACGGCATGCTTGACCGGCAACAGGCGCCGGCCGACAGCCAGCGGCGCCACCATGTTAGCGGGGTAGTGCGCCCTGCGTGATTTTCACCTTGACCCGGTAGGTGGGCTCTGCTGCATTGAGGGCGGGCGGCGTGGCCGGGTCGACGTCGAGCAGGGTGAACGTCAGGTGGTTGACAGTGACGGAACTGGCGGCGCCCGGCATGGAATCGGACAGCACGATATCCGTGGCGCCCGCGCTGTTGCGCAAACTGAAACTGTAGCTGACGTAGCCTTTCCACACGCACACGGCGCCCTTGCGGCAGCGGCTGTCGTTGACACGTTCAAGTTTCAGGGTATCGGTGGCCGTGATGGCGACCTGTTCGCCCGGCGAGAGCACGTGGGTGACGCTGCGCGGCGTGTTTTCCGCGTCGCCGGCGCTGCCGGCCGCGCCGCAGCCAGCCAGCACGGCCAGGCAGGCGATGAATATGGGTAATAGCCAGCGACGATAGGAGTCATGGAGGTAATGCATATTTTTCCTTTCAAGTGGAGCGTTCCCGACGCGGCGTGCGCGCAAGAGATGAAAATGATAATAACAAAATGATATTTTCCCGGCGCACTATTGGCACGCTGCGGATGAATTGATGCGCCGGCCACGCGGCGTGCCGATTACTGCGTAAAATGGCTGTTTTGAAAATCAGGAAACAACCATGAAAAAAACTGCCCTGGCGAAAAGCGATGCCAAGAAACTGATGGGAAAGATGAATGTTCCCGGCGCCGGCGCATTCGGTAAGGAAGCGGTGGTCGTCGACCGCCGTGAGCAGCGCAAGCGCAATCAGGCCCTGGGCCTGGTGCCCTTCGCCGTCAAGCTGAACAGCGATCTGGTCTTGCAATTGCAGACCCTCGCCAAGGAGCGCGACGCGGATCTGAATGAATTGATCGCCGAAATCCTGGTCAAGGGTTTGGCTGCAGCTTAACGGGCTGCCATGTTTATCTGTTGATAAACATTAAGTAGTAAAACTAAAAGGCGCCTTGCGGCGCCTTTTGCATTGCGGCCTTGCTTGTGCTTACACGTAAGCGGCCAGGGCGCCCTTCATTTTTTTCAGCGCCGCTACTTCGATCTGGCGGATGCGCTCGGCCGATACGCCGAACTCTTCTGCCAAAGCGTGCAGGGTGGCGCCGGAACCGTCGTCGTTGGCCAGCCAGCGTGCTTCGATGATGCGGCGCGAACGGGCGTCGAGCTTGCCCAGGGCCGTTTCCAGGCCTTCCGATTGCAGACGCGTGACCTGTTCCGCTTCCAGCACCTTGGTCGGCTCGCTTTGCTCCGACGACAGATAAGCGATCGGCGAAAACTTGTCGTCTTCATCGTCGGTCGGCGACTCCAGCGCGATGTCGCGGCCGCTCAAACGCGTTTCCATCTCGATCACTTCTTCGCGCTTCACGTCGAGGAGCTTGGCCAGCGCATCGATCTGCTTCGGCGTCATCGCGTCCAGGCCCGTCTTGTGGCTGCGCAGGTTGAAGAACAGCTTGCGCTGTGCCTTCGTCGTCGCGACCTTGACCAGGCGCCAGTTTTTCAGGATGTACTCATGCATCTCGGCTTTCACCCAGTGCATGGCGTACGACACCAGGCGCACGCCCTGGTCCGGATCGAAACGTTTTACGGCTTTCATCAAGCCAATATTGCCTTCCTGAATCAGGTCGGCATGCGGCAAGCCATAGCCCAGGTAGCCACGGGCAATCGAGACCACCAGGCGCAGGTGCGACAGCACCAGTTCTTGCGCGGCGGCCAGGTCATTTTTTTCACGCAGGCGTGTCGCCAGCGAAATTTCTTCGTCGTGGGTCAACATGGGCAGGCGGTTCACGGCCGAGATATAGGCGTCGATATTGCCCAGATTGCCAGTGAACCCGAGGCCCAGCGCATTATTTTTGGTCGGAACCAATGCGGACGTTGCGGACATCATAGTCATGTTTTCTCCCTCGTAGTCTTGCTTTGTTCCAGATGGCCATGTCACGCGACGTGGCCTGATTGTCTGTTCGGTTTTGCGTATTCGGTCTTGCACTTGCAGATCGCGGCGCCATCTATATCTGGCACTCATGGCACTCATGGCGGCGCTCATGGCGGTTCTGCTGTTGGTATATGCCTATATTAGCACTCTCTGCCCGAGAGTGCCAATCAGCACATTTAATCGTCCTGATAGCCTAAATACTATGGCGATTTAGTAGTTGATAATTTATCTAAAACGCGCCGCCAAGGCGCATGGTGACTGCAGTGTGCACCTGTTTGCTGGCGCCGGAAAGGGCCGCACGCCTCTTGACGAACGGACATAGTCTACGGCCGCAAGCTGAAGCGAACCTTAAGAATACTTGCTAGATATCAAGATAACCACAGCATGTGGTGGATATTAAAAAAGCAAGGAGAAGGTGCGGCGCATGGCGGCGCCAGGGGCGCCGCCATGGAAACGATGGTCAGTTCAGGCGCGCCAGGTGGCGCTGTACGCAGAGGAAGGCGCCGATCAAGCCCAGGCCGGCGCTGACGGCCAGCAAACCGGCCATCGGCAGCGGTGCCAGCGGCACCAGCTGGAATTCGGACGCATACAGGCGTGCAAACTCGGCAATCGCGGTATTGAGTGGCTGCAAGGCCAGCGCCACGGCGCCCAGCGCCAGCGCACCGGCGCACAGGCCCAGCAGGGCGCCCGTGTAATAGAAGGGGCGGTGGATGAAGGTGTCGGTGGCGCCGATCAATTTCGAGATGCTGATTTCATCGCGCTGCTGCATCACTTGCAGGCGGATAGTGTTGAAGACCACGGCGATTACGGCCACGCCCAGGGTCATGGCCAGCAGCAACAGCACCAGGCGCAGCACGCCCAGCAGGGCCGCCAGGCGCTTGACCCAGGCCGAATCGACTTGCGCCGATTCCACGCCTGGCAGGTGGCGCAACTGTTCCGCCACGGCATCGACGTCCTGCGCTTCGCTGGCGCTGCTGAACGCATCGAGCTTCAGCACGTAGCTGTCGGGCAGGGGATTGTCGCCCAGGGTGCTGAGCACGTCGGCCAGGCCGTTCTTGTTTTTCAGGGTGTCGAGCGCCTGTTCGCGCGGGATGAAGACGATCTTCGCGTTTTGCGCGCCCACAATCTTGCGCATGGCGCTGGCCAGGGCCACGGCTTGCTCGCGCGGCGTGTCGATCGTCAGGAAAACGCTGATTTCCGGGTCGACCGACATCTGTTCCGACATGGGGCGCACATTGTCGAGCATGGTCAAGCCGGCGAACGGCAGCGACAGGGCGATGGCGACGACGAGCACGTTCAATAAAAAGCCGCCCGGCGACTTGCGCAAATGAATCAGCGCCGAGCCCAGCGCGAAGCGGTGTTGACGGAACCAGCCTCTCATGCCTGTTCTCCCTGCGCGTCGTCCGGGTCGGGGGATGGCGCAAAATCGGGATCGGGTGGCGCGAAGACGGGCGCCTGCGTGGCCTTGTCGATGGCCACCAGCTGGCCGTTTTTCAAGTGGATCACGCGGGCGGCGGCGTCGAGCATCTGTTCGTCATGGCTGGAAATGAGGCAAGTCACGCCCACCGAATGAAACGCTTTCAGGGCGTCGAGCACCTTGTTGGCGCTGGCGCGGTCCAGGTTGGCCGTTGGTTCGTCGGCCAGGATGATCTGCGGCCGGTTGACGATGGCGCGCGCAATCGACACGCGCTGCTGTTCCCCGCCCGACAGCGACAGGGGACGCGCCATGGCGCGGTCCAGCAGCCCCACCTTGTCGAGGGCGGCGCGCGCGCGCTGTTCGGCGGCCGCCTTGTGAGCGCCGACGACGAGCAGCGGCAGCATGACGTTGGCCAGGATGGAGCGGTCGTTCAATAATTTTTGCTGCTGGAAGATCAGGCCCATGTTACGGCGCAAAAACGGCACGCCGGCCGGCTTGATCTTCGCCATGTCCTGGCCATTGACGATCAGCTTGCCCGAGCTGGGGCGCTCCATGGCGGCGATCATTTTCAGCAGGGTGGACTTGCCGGCGCCGGAGGGGCCGGCCAGAAAGACAAGCTCGCCTTTGGCAATGCTCAGCGAAATGTCGCTGAGCGCCACGGCGTCGGCGGAGTATTGCTTGGAGACGTGCTGAAATTCAATCATGTATAGGCTTATCCGAGCAGCGCTTCGACAAATTCGGCAGCCACGAAAGGCTGCAAGTCTTCAATTTTCTCACCGATGCCGATGAAATACACGGGCACGGGGCGCACGCGGGCAATCGCCGCCAGCACGCCGCCCTTGGCGGTACCGTCCAGCTTGGTGATTACCAGGCCGCTCAACTGCAGGGCATCGTCAAACGCCTTGACTTGCGTGAGGGCATTCTGGCCCGTGTTGCCGTCGATGACGAGCAGGGTTTCATGCGGCGCGCCCTCCATGCCTTTGCCGATTACGCGCTTGATTTTCTTCAATTCTTCCATCAGGTGCAATTGCGTCGGCAAGCGGCCTGCCGTGTCGACCATGACCACGTCGATGCTGCGCGCTTTCGCCGATTGCACCGAGTCATAGGCCACGGCAGCCGGGTCGC
Organism: Janthinobacterium sp. DSP2-3-3; assembly: GCF_049897325.1. Taxonomy (NCBI): domain Bacteria; kingdom Pseudomonadati; phylum Pseudomonadota; class Betaproteobacteria; order Burkholderiales; family Oxalobacteraceae; genus Janthinobacterium; species Janthinobacterium sp. DSP2-3-3. Next base: position 78,438 of record NZ_JAFCWA010000015.1, read on the forward strand.
CCGATTCCTGCGAGATGACGGTGACGTTGTTGCGTTCGCCCCAGACCATCAGCTGCTCGCGCGCGGCGGCGCGGAAGGTGTCGCCCGCAGCCAGCAGCACCGATTGATTGTTCGACTGCATGTGCTTGGCAAGCTTGCCGATGGTGGTGGTCTTGCCGGCGCCATTCACGCCGGAAATCATCATCACCAGCGGCTTGTGGCGGCCCAGCTCGAAACGCTTTTCCAGTGGCGAGAGCAGGTCGATCAGCAGCACTTTCAGCGCGGCCTTGACGGCGGCGGCGTCGAGCAACTTGTCTTCCTTGACCTTTTTCTTCAATTCCGTGAGCAGGAATTCCGTGGCGTCGATGCCGGCGTCGGACATCAGCAAGGCCGCTTCCAGCTCTTCGTACAGGGCGTCGTCGATCTTCGCGCCGACGAACAGCACGGATAAGGTATTCGAGGTTTTCGACAGGCCAGCCTTGAGGCGCGTCATCCACGATTTTTTCTCGGGTTCGGCGGCCACGATCACAGGCACGAGCTCGGCCGGCGCGCCGCTCAGGGGCGCAGCGGAGGGAGCAACTGCTGGCGGGGCTGGCCGCGTGGCGGCGGGAAGGACGAGGGGCTCGGCTGGCGCAGCCTCGGGAGCAATGGGTTTTTTCTTGAAGAAACTAAACATGGATGTGTGGTGGCGGGTGCTGACCTAAGGCCCGGCGGCGCCGGACACTGTTGTTACGGGCTATTCTACCAGAGCGGGCCCGGCCCTTCATGCTTTACTGTTCGATTGGCAACATTGCGCGGCTATCCACGGAGATCACCGCAGTTGTCCGGCTTTCCAGCCGGTTCAGTGGGTTTGCAGGGCGAGCGCCTGATGGCGGCGGCGCCAGTCGGCGATGCTTTCCTCGACTTGCCGCAAGTCCAGCACCAGCAGGAAGGGCGGCGGGTGCTTGTACAGGACGGGACTGCGTCCGCCAGCCCACAATTCCATGTCTGGCGGCAAGCTCGCGTGCAACTGCTGCAGGCTGTCGCGCGTCTGCCGTTGCTTGCTGGCGCTGGAAAACGACAGCGCCACGATATCGGCCCGCTGCGCGCGGGCGGCAGCGACAATGTCGGTCAGCGGCGTTTCTATTCCCAGCGATATGCAATGGGCGCCGGCCGCCGCGCACAGCGCCTCGGCCATCAGCAGGCCCAGGCCATGGCGCTCCTGCGGCAAGGTACTCAGGACGATGCGCGGCGAGCGCGTGGACGGGCTGCTGGCTTGCGGCAGGGAAAAAATCGCGTGGCGCAGTACCGTCTGCAAGGTTTCGCTATATAGATGCTCTTCGTATACGGCCAGTTCGCCGCATGCCCACGCTTCGCCGACCATGCTGGTGAGGGGAGCGATGACGTCGATGGTGAAGGCTTTCAGACCCAGCACGGCCAGCGCGTGGCGCAGGGCGTCGCCCAGTTCCGCTATCTGCTGGCCGCGGCACAGGGCCAGGTAATGCGCCAGTTGCGGTTGTGGCAAGGGTTGCGCTGCGCTGCCGGCGCTGGCCAACTGCTGTAGCTGCGCGGTGCTGTGCTGCATGATTTTTCCCGGACGAAATCCGAGGTCCAGCAGGTGCTTGACCATGCGCAATTTTTGTACTTGCTCGGCCGGGTAGCTGCGCTCGCCAAAGGCGTCGCGCTGTGGCTGGGGAAAGGCGTAGCGGCGTTCCCACACACGCAGCGTTTCCTTGGCCAGACCGGTGTCGCGCTCGACATCGCTGATGCTGAAGGTGGGCGGGGGTTGCAGCGGTTGCAGGTCGATATCCATACAGGGGGCTTGCTCGCATGCAAAAAGAACGTGAGATGCATTTTACGCCTTCCGCCGCCCCGGACCAAATAGCTGAATCCGATAGAAAATTGCCTGCGTATAAGTTTCTGAGCGGTTCGCTCGCTCATTGACATAGATCAATATTTACTTGATTATTGGTTTTGTCCTGGACAAACTTGATATGGATACTGTTATGAAGATCGCCGTCGTCGGAGCGGGAATTGCCGGTTTGTCGTGTGCCTATCGCCTGGCGCAGGCGGGTCAGGACGTCACCTTGTATGAGGCGGGCGATTATTTTGGCGGCCACAGCCATACGGTGGATGTCACGCTCGATGGTGTCACGCATGGCGTCGACACGGGTTTTCTCGTGTTCAACCACGCCACCTACCCGAACCTGGTGCAATTGTTTGACGAACTCGGCGTCGAGGCGGCCGACAGCGACATGTCGTTTTCCGTGAAAATGCCCTTGGGCACCACGCCCGATGCCCGCGTGCTGGAATGGGCGGGTGCCAATTTCGATACCGTGTTTACCCAGCGCAGCAATCTGCTGCGCCCCGCCTTCTTGCGTATGCTGCGCGATATCCTGCGCTTCAACCGCCAGGCCAGCGCCCTGGCTGCGGCCAGCGTACCGGCGCCGGCCATGTCGCTGGGCGAGTTTCTCGACCTGCATGCTTACGGCGACGAATTCCGCCACTGGTATCTGCTGCCGATGGCCGCCTGCATCTGGTCGTGCCCGGCGCGCCAGATGCTGGCCTTTCCCTTGGCTACTTTCATCCGTTTTTGCCACAATCATGGCTTGCTGCAAGTCAGTGACCGGCCACAATGGCGCACGGTACGGGGCGGTTCGCGCATGTATGTGGAAAAACTGCTGGCGGGCATTGCGCAGCAGCGCCTGGCGTGCCCCGTGCTGGCCGTGCGCCGCCAGCCGCACGGCGGCGCGCGCATGGTCGAGCTGCATACAGCCGCCGGCGTCGAGCATGTCGACCACGTCGTGCTGGCTTGCCACAGCGACCAGTCGCTGGCTCTGCTGGCGGACATCCGCGACGACGAGCGCAAGGTGCTCGAAGCCGTGCGCTACCAGCCGAACCGGGCTGTGCTGCATACGGATGCGTCTTGCCTGCCGCAGCGCCGCAAGGCTTGGTCGGCATGGAATTACCAGGGCCGGCCGGCGCAAGGGGATGGCGAGGCGCCGCAAGTGTGCGTGCATTATTTGCTAAACCAGTTGCAGCCGCTGCCGTTCAGCACGCCCGTCATCGTCTCGCTCAATCCGCTCGACGAGCCAGATCCGGCCAAGGTGATCGACGCGTTTTCGTATGCCCACCCTGTGTTCGATGGTGCGGCCATTGCTGCCCAGGCGCGCCTGGCCGGCTTCCAAGGCACGCAGAACACGTGGTTTGCGGGTGCCTGGACGGGCTATGGTTTTCATGAAGACGGCTTGAAGTCGGGCCTGGCCGTGGCAGACGCGTTGAACGGCATGGCGTCGGCGGAGCTCGGTCATGCCGCGTGATCCCTCGCCGCTCGTGCCGCCGCAGCCCCAGCTGTGCCTGGGACGGGTGCGCCATGCGCGGCTGCGTCCGCGCGCGCATGCTTTCAGTTACGGCATGTTTTATCTGCGCCTGCCCTTGCGCAGTCTGGGCGTGCAGGATTTTCCCGCCCGTTTGATTTCGCGCAACGGTGCCAACGTGCTGGCCTTCCGCGACAGCGACCATGGCGATGGCACGACACCGCTGCTGGAGTGGATCGATGGCCTGCTGCGCCAGCAAGGCGTGCTGGACGCGGGTGGCGAAATCTGGCTGCAAACCATGCCGCGCATGTTTGGCTATGTCTTTAACCCCATCAGTTTCTGGTTTTGCCACCGCCCGGATGGCGTGCTGCGCGCCGTGCTGTGCGATGTACGCAATACCTTTGGCGAGCGTCATCTGTACTTGCTCGAGCAGGGCGGCGCCATCGCGTATGGCAGTGAGTTGCGTGCCGACAAAATTTTCCATGTATCGCCGTTTTGCAAGGTGGAAGGAAATTATCGTTTCCGTTTCCTGCGCAAGCCCGAGCAGGGCGGCGAGCGCCACCTGGCCCGGGTCGATTACGACGACCTCGACGGTCCGCTGCTGCAAACGAGCTTGTCCGGCACGGCGCAGCCGCTGCGCGATGGCGTCATCGCCTGGGCCTTGCTGCGCTACCCCCTGATGACGTTTGGCGTGATGGCGCGCATCCATTGGCAAGCCTTGCGCCTGTGGCTGCGCCGCGTGCCGTTTTTCAGCAAACCCCTACCCCCACAAGAAAAGGTGTCCCGATGAGCTCTGACTCCCTGCCGACCGCCATGCATGCGCGCAGCAGCCCCACTCCCTTGCCTGGGCATGACCATCTGGATATGCCTGCCACCGGACGCATGATTGTGCGCTTGCTGGAAAAATTGCAACACGGCGCCCTGCGCTTGCGCACGCCTGACGGCAGCATCTTGCTGTTCGGCGACGGCAGCCACCCCGTCACCCTGGACTTGCACAACTGGCGCCTGTGCTCGGCCGTCCTGCGTTCGGGCGACATCGGTTTTGCCGAAACGTTTATCGCGGGCGACTGGCGCACCGACAATTTGCCGGGCTTGATCGAGTTGATGATACGCAACCGCGCGCAGATTGAGTCCTTGATCTACGGTAACTGGTGGGGCAATCTGGTCTACAAGGTCAGGCATTTGCTCAACCGCAATTCGCGCGCCGGCAGCAAGAAAAATATCCACGCCCATTACGACATCGGCAACGCCTTTTATCAGCTGTGGCTGGATCCGTCGATGACGTATTCGAGTGCGTTGTTTAGCGAAGGCACCAGCCTGGAGCAGGCGCAGGGCGCGAAATACGCGCGCATTGCCGACCAGTTGCAACTGCAGCCGCAGCTGGGCCAGCGCGTGCTGGAAATCGGCTGCGGCTGGGGCGGCTTTGCGGAAACGGCGGCGCGTGACTACGGCGCCCACGTGACGGGTTTGACCTTATCCACCGAGCAACTCGCCTATGCGCGCCAGCGCCTGCAGGACGCGGGGCTGGCGCAACAGGCCGATTTGCAACTGTGCGACTACCGCGACAGCCATGGCCAGTACGACGCCATCGCTTCGATCGAGATGTTCGAAGCCGTGGGGCAAAGCTACTGGCCCGGCTATTTCGCCTGCGTGGCGCGCAACCTGAAACGGGGCGGGCGCGCCTGCATCCAGACCATCGTCATCGCCGACGCTTTGTTCGAGCGCTACAGCAAGAGCACGGACTTCATCCAGCAATACATTTTCCCGGGCGGCATGCTGCCATCGCCAGCCGAGTTTCGCCGCGCCGCGGAGGCGCACGGCTTGCGCGTGGAAGACGCCTTCAGCTTTGGCCTCGACTATGCGGAAACCCTGCGTCTGTGGCGCGCCAGCTTTCTGGCCCAGCGCGCGGCGCTGGAAAAACAGGGTTTCGACGGCCGTTTCCTGCTGACCTGGGAGTTTTACCTGGCGTATTGCGAGGCGGCCTTCCAGGCGCACAACACGGATGTGATGCAATTTACCCTCGTCAAGGACTGACCATGCGCCGCTTGCTTGCCACTGTTGTGCTGTCGTTGAGCATGTCCGGTGCTGTGGCCGCGCCGCCTGCCTTTATCGCCGCCGACGTGCCCGAAGCGCGGCTGGCGGGGGAAGGCGAATATACCTGGTTCGGCATGCGTATTTATCGCGCGCAACTTTGGGTGGGCGCGCAGGGTTACCAGGGCGCGGCGTCGGCAACGGCGCCTTTTGTGCTGGAATTGCGCTACGCGCGTGCGCTCGATGGCAAGAAGATCGCCGAAGCCAGTTACGAACAGATGCAGAAGGTAGGTGCGGGCACCGAGGCGCAGCGCCTGGCGTGGTTGACCACCATGCAGCGCATCTTTCCCGACGTCAAGGAAGACCAGCGCATCGCGGGCGCCTACCGGGCCGGCATCGCGCCCGGCGTGCGTTTTTATCTCGATGGCAAGGTGCTGGCTGACGTGAGCGATGGCGACTTTGCGCGCGCCTTCTTCGCCATCTGGCTGTCGCCCGATTCGACGGCGCCGAAGCTACGCGGCGCGCTGTTGCAGCATGCGGCGCCGCTGCCATGAATGCCGGGGCCAGCACTTTGACCTTGCCGGCCTTGTTCTACTATGGCCTGTTCGGCTTGCCGCTGGCCATGCTGGCGCTGCCCATCTATATATATGTGGCGCCGTTTTATGCGCAGCGCAGCAGCCTTGATCTGGCGCAGATCGGCGCCGTGCTGCTGGCGGCCCGCATTGTCGCCGCCTTCATCGACCCGGCCCTGGGGGCCTGGATGGCGCGCGGCGGGCGCAGCTATGCCGTGTATGTCGGCGCTGCGCTACCGTTGTTGCTGCTGGGCTTTGGCGCCCTGTTCCATCCGCCATCCCTGTCGCATGGGGCGGCCCTGGCCTGGTTCCTGGCTGCCTTGCTGCTCGTCTACACGGCCTATGGCCTGGCCGGCATCGCGCACCAGAGCTGGGGCGCGGCGCTGAGCCAGGCGCCCACGCAGCGGGCGCGGGTAGCGGCCGTGCGCGAAGGCTGCGGCTTGGTCGGCGTGATCCTGGCGGCGGCGCTGACTTCCGTGCTCGGCTATGACGGCTTGTCGCTGGCCTTTGCCGTCTGCCTGCTGGCGGCGGGCGCGCTGCTGCTGGCGCGCGCACCGCGCCCTGCCTTGCGCAGTGCCGGGGACGTGGTCGCCGGCAGTGGCTGGAAAGTCCCTTTGCGCCAGCGCGCGTTCCGCTGGCTGTTCGCCGTCTTGCTCGTCAATGGCGTGGCCGCCGCTATCCCCGCCACTCTGTTCCTGTTCTTTGCCGGCGATTATCTGCGCCTGGGGCACTACGCCGGCCCGTTCCTGATTGTGTATTTTTGCGCGGCAGCCGCTTCGATGCCCCTGTGGGTGGCCCTGGCGCGCCGCTTTGGTGAAGCGCGTGCCTGGGGCGGCGCCATGCTGCTGGCCGCTTGCGTATTTGTCTGGGCGTATGGCCTCGACGCAGGCGCCGCCTGGGGCTTTGCCAGCATTTGCCTGCTGTCGGGCCTGGCACTGGGCGCCGACCTGGCCTTGCCGCCGGCCCTGCTGGCAGGGCTGATCGGCGCGGCCGGCCATGCGGGCCGGCACGAAGCGGCGTATTTCGGCTGGTGGAACTGGGGCGTGCAAATGAGCCTGGCGCTGGCGGCCGGCATTGCCTTGCCCCTGCTGGCCTGGCTTGGCTATGTGCCGGGCAGCGGCAAAGGCTTGCCGGCCCTGTCGGCGGCCTACGCCTTGCTGCCCTGCGCCCTGAAGCTGCTGGCGGCGCTGTTGCTGTGGCGCGCGCCTTTACAACATATATATAGTGAACCCAGGGAGAACCGACTATGCACCTCATGAGATCCTGCCAGCGTGGCATGATGGCGGCGGCCTTGCTGCTGGCGCTGGCCGCCTGCTCCACGCCGCCCACGCCGGCCACTTACGCGCAGGAATTGCCCGTGCTGGACCTGCAACAGTATTTCAATGGCACGCTCGATGCGTACGGCATTTTCCAGGACCGCTCGGGCAAGGTGGTCAAGCGCTTCACGGTGGTGATGCGGGCCAGTTGGGTGGGCGAGACGGGTACCCTGGACGAGGATTTCACGTACGCCGATGGCAGCCGGCAAAGGCGCGTATGGACCCTGCGCAAGACGGCGCCTGGGCGCTTCATCGGCACGGCGCCCGACGTAGTCGGCGAGGCCATCGGCGAAGTGGCCGGCAATGCGCTGCGCTGGCAGTACGTGCTGGCGCTGCCCGTCGATGGCACGGTCTACCACGTCGACTTCGAGGACTGGATGTTCCTGATGGATGACAAGGTCATGCTCAACCGCGCCGCCATGAGCAAATTTGGCTTCAACCTGGGCGCCGTCACTTTATCGTTCAGTAAGCGTCCACAGGCGGCCCCATGAATCGCAAGATCACCAACTGGGCTGGCAAGCGCGTGTGGATCATCGGCGCCTCCAGCGGCATCGGCGCCGCGTGCTCCAGCTTGCTGCTGGAGCAGGGCGCGTGCGTGGCCTTGTCGGCCCGTCATCGCGCCAGCCTGGAACTGCTGTGCGAGGGGCAGCCGCTGGCGCAGGCATTGCCGCTCGATATCACCCAGCCCGCGCAGTTGCGTTCCGTCTGCGCGGACTTGCAGCAGCAGTGGCCGCAGATCGACCTGATACTGGTAGTCGCTGGCGGCTATCAGGCCATGCGCGCCGATAGTTTTGACCTGAAAGCGGCGCAGGGCTTGCTGGCCCTGAATGTGGGCGGCGTGTTCAATTGCCTGGAGCAGGCATTGCCGTGGCTGTTGCGCCAAGGCAGCGGCGGCATCGGCATCGTCGCCTCGGTAGCCGGCTATGGCGGCTTGCCGAAGGCGCTCGCGTATGGCGCCAGCAAGGCCGCGCTGATCAACCTGACAGAGTCGCTGTACCTGGATTTGCATGGGCGCGGGATTGATGTGTATCAAATCAATCCCGGTTTTGTTGCCACGCCCCTGACGGCGGACAATGATTTCAAGATGCCGGCCCTGATGACGGCGCATGACGCGGCCGTCGCCATGCTCGATGGCATCGAGCGGGGCCACTTTCACATCCACTTTCCCAAACGCTTCACGAATACCCTGCGCCTGGCGCGGCTGTTGCCGTACCGGGCCTATTTTTGGTTGATCCGCAAGGTGACTGGCCTATGAACGCAAGCATGCAGAATGCGGCGCAGACGGAAGGCGCGCTGGCGCGCCTGGTGGCATTTTACGAGCACTTGAGCATAGAAAGCCTGGCCCAGCTGGGCGCCGTGTACGCGCCGGACGCGCATTTCAAGGACCCGTTCAACGAGGTGGTGGGGCATGCCGCCATCCTGGCCATCTTCGAGCACATGTTCATGCAAGTCGATGCGCCGAGGTTTGTCGTGCTGGAAAGCCTGGGGCAGGGGACGCAAGCCTTTCTGACGTGGGAGTTCCGTTTCCGCATGAAACGCCTGGTATCTGGCGAACAATGTATTCGCGGTGCCACACATGTGCGCTTCGATATGCAGGGGCGGGTGGTCTTGCACCGCGATTATTGGGATGCCGCCGAAGAATTGTATGAAAAACTGCCGCTGCTGGGCGGTTTCATGCGCATGCTCCGGCGCGCAAGCCAGCGCTAAGCTTGTTTCTTGATGCTTTCAAGCAAAAAATGCGAAAAAGAAAAAGTTAATTGTGTGGAATTGGGGCGGCGAAAACTTGATTTTGGTCAATATGTCGTTTTTTTGACACAAATATGTCAAAATATTGAGAAGGCAACATTGTAAGAAATTGTTTCAATTGATGCGCAATTTGCAAGCAAGAGTCGTCCTCATCCGTTGCTGTCGGGTAGCGGGCGCATGCATGGCAAAACATGGAAAACATTTCTATGTGAGCAATTTAAGTTACCCGAAAGTCAGTAAATTTATTGTCACTCTGGCTATTTTTTGGATGCGCATACCGACGTACAAATTTGTGCCTACGCCCCTGAATAATGCGGCAACGCACCAAAACAGGGCGCATTATTTCGCGTTTTTGGGCATCCGGCGGCAAACATTGGCGATGCCGTGTATGCTTCATCCCGTTTATCCATTATCACCTGACAAATTGTGCGCTTTGTCGTGTAAGTCTTGAAGGGCAAATGATGGGTAAAGCATGTTGACGTTTTAATCACTCGCCTGATACTGTTGCACTTATACAACGGGTGCCAGCAAGCCATGCGCTATGATGGAATGGTCAATCAGGCCAATGCATTGGTTGGCAAGGGGCACTGGCTCTGTCGCGTAGTACGGTTGGCGATGGTCGGAATGCCTGTAAAAGCACCCGGCCTGGTACCGGAAGTAACATGTTGGAACTTGATGGAATGTGAAACGGTCGTTATAGTGCCGCTTCCGGTGCCGTTTGAGCACCGAACCGGCGCACGAATGACGGTCGTTATGCAGCCTTCAAGCTTATCGGTGCAATAGCGTGCCGATACCGATATGAATGTTCCCCTGACCGGAACAGCAATGTGGCAGGTGGAGACCTTGCCCTCACTCATAAAAAGCGCTCTGCTAGAGCGCAGCTCGAGATGCATAGGCTGTATTACTTTTTGCTTCAAAAATTAAAGGAAATCGCAATGAAAAAAACTCTGATCACCCTGGCAGTCCTGGCAGCAGCCACTGGCGTAGCCCAAGCTCAATCGAGCGTTGTTATCTACGGTACCGTTGACGCTGGTTTTGTCAGCGAGCGCGGCGGCGCAGCCGGCACCACCAACAAAGTAGACAGCGGCGTTGCTTCGGCTTCCCGTCTGGGCTTCAAAGGCACCGAAGATCTGGGCAGCGGCCTGTCGGCACTGTTCGTTCTGGAAGCTGGTTTCGGCGTTGACACCGGCGCGCAAGGTAAAAACGAATCTCTGTTCGGCCGTCAATCGTACGTTGGTCTGAGCAGCAAAACGACCGGTACCCTGACCCTGGGTCGTCAATACACGCCTTGGTACAACACCCTGTCGAAAGTTGCTGATCCATTCGCAGTGGGCTACGCTGGTTCCGCCAAAAACTTGTTCCCAGCGAACACCCGCACCAGCAACACCGTGCTGTACACCTCGCCAAACTTCAACGGCTTTGACGCTGATGTTGCTTACACCTTCGGCGAACAAGCTGATTCGAACAAATACGGCCGTCAAATTGGCGCGTCGGCTGGCTACTCGAACGGTCCTCTGAACGCACGTCTGGCTTACAACACCACCAGCAACGAATCCGCTACCAGCAACAAAGGTAGCGCACGTAACTGGTTGGCTGCAGCTAACTACGATTTCGCAGTTGCCAAAGCTTTCCTGGCATACGGCGTCAACAAAGGCGACAACAGCGCAACCTACAACTCGGGTCTGAACAACAACAACGCAGTTGTTGCTGGTCAAGCTTTCGGCGCCACCGGCAGCCTGAACGCCTACGGCTACCGCGCTGCTGCTCCTAGCACCGACAGCGCTAACCTGCTGGTCGGCGCGACCGTACCAGTTGGCCCAGCTGGCACCGTGATGGCTTCGTACATCAAGACCAACGACAAAGGCGTCGCTAACGCTGATGCTGATCAATGGGCACTGGGTTACTCCTACGCTCTGTCGAAGCGCACCAGCACTTACGCTTCGTACGCTAAGATCAAGAACAAAAACGGCGCAGCTTACACCGTTGGTAACAACAGCAACATCGGTTCGGGCGACAAAGCCTTCAACGTTGGTGTTCGTCACTCGTTCTAATAGTCGCGCAAGCGAAGCTTAGTATCGCTGCCAGCATCCCTTCGGGGATGCTGCAAGCAAAGAAACGCGCTGTCTGGCTTCGGCCTGGCGGCGCGTTTTTGCATGGGCGGTGCCAGTTATAATGGCGCCGTTACTCAAGTAAAGGAATGCCATGTATTCATACCCATTGCCGCGCCTGCCCGCTATGCTGGCCGCGCTGCTGCTCGCTGGCGCCACGAGTGCTGCCTTCGCCGCGGTCAAGGGCAAGAAGTCGGCCGGACTGGAGCGCTACGGCGTGGCCGTCTATTCGGATCTGTGCTTGCAAAAGGATAGCGGCGAAATCGGTGGCCAGCGCGTGACCCTGCACCGCTTTGCCGAGGCCGATTCCGTCATCTACGAATTCACGGCTGGCGCCCTGAGCTGGCCCATCGTCGCCAACGACGTCAACCTGGACGTCGCCACGGGTGCCTTCGACTTCACCATCGCCGGCGCCGACAGCGAAGAACGCACCATCGTCGGCAAGTTTTCCAAAGATGGGCAGACCCTGACGCTGGAAGGCGATTACTGCGGCGGCAACGTGCGCATGCCCATGAAACTGAGTCGCGTGCGCGATTTCGGCCGTCCCTTGAAAAATTGCACGCCCTGCCCACCGATGCCGGAGGCGCCCGCCGAGGCAGTGCCTGCCGAGGAAAGCGCACTAGCGCCCGCCGCCTGAGCGATTCCCGCTGTCAAAAAGAAAAAGGCCCAGTATCGACCGGGCTTTTGTTATTTCTCGCCTTGCAAGGGGCTTATTTGGCCGCCTGCGCCTTTTCCGCCGTGGCGCGGATGGTGGCCAGGGTGGCGTTCGGCGTGATCAGGTTGCCGTCGTAGCGCAGCTCGATCAGGGCCGGCAAGTTGTGCGCCTTGGCGTGCGCCAAGGCCCGCTGCAGGGCTGGGGCGAATTCTTCCGTCGTATTCACCACTTCGCCATGCGCGCCATACGCTTGCGCCAGTGCCGCAAAATCCGGGTTATGCAGGGTCGTGCCCGAGACGCGGCCCGGGTAATCGCGTTCCTGGTGCATGCGGATGGTGCCAAACATCTGGTTATTGAAGACGATGATGACCACGCCGGCCTGGTATTGCACGGCCGTGGCCAGTTCCTGGCCATTCATCATGTATTCGCCATCGCCGGCAAAGGTGATCACGGTGCGCTCCGGATGCACGATCTTCGCCGCCACGCCGGCCGGCACGCCATAGCCCATGGCGCCATTCGTTGGCGCCAGCTGCGTGCGCATGCCGCCGTAGCGGTAGAAGCGGTGCGCCCACGAAGCGTAATTGCCGGCGCCGTTCGTCAGGATGGTGTCGGGTGGCACCTGCGCCATGATCTCCTGTGTCACTTGCCACAGATCCAGCGGTGCCTGGCCATCCTGGAAGATGGGCGGGCGCTGCTGGTAGGCGGCCAGCTCGGCCTTGGCTTCGCCCGGCGTATGCTGCCACGCGGACGCATCCACAGGCGCCATGGCGGCCAGCATGGCGCAGACTTGCGGCATGCCGCTGTTGATCATCAGCTCGGCCTGGTAAACGCTGCCCAGTTCCTCGGCATCGGTATGGATGTGCACCAGGCGCTGGCGCGGCACGGGTGAGTCGAACAGGGTGTAGCCGCCCGTCGTCATTTCGCCCAGGCGCGGGCCGATGGCGATGACCAGATCGGCATTTTTCACGCGCGCGGCCAGTGTTGGGTTGATGCCGATGCCGACGTCGCCGATGTAGTTCGGGTGGGCATTGTCGAGCAAGTCCTGGAAGCGGAAGGCGCAGGCGACGGGCAAGTGGTTGTTTTCCGCGAACTGTTGCAGGTCGGCGCACGCTTGCGGCGTCCAAGTGGTGCCGCCCAGCAACACCAGCGGCTGTTTCGCGCTAACCAGCATGCTGCGCAGTTGCTGCAGTTGGGCGTCGGATGGCGCCGCCTGCACGGGCTGGTAAGCGCGTGTGTCGGCGACAGTCGCCATGGAAATGAGCATGTCTTCCGGCAGGGCCAGCACGACGGGGCCGGGGCGCCCGCTGGTGGCTACCTGGAAGGCGCGCGCCAGATATTCGGGGATGCGCTCGGCGCGGTCGATCTGCGCCACCCATTTGGCCATCTGGCCGTACATGCGGCGGTAGTCGATTTCCTGGAACGCTTCGCGGTCGACGAAATCATTGCCCACCTGGCCGATGAACAGGATCATCGGAGTGGAATCCTGGTAAGCCGTGTGCACGCCGATCGAGGCATTGGTGGCACCCGGTCCGCGCGTGACGAAGCAGATGCCCGGCTTGCCCGTCAGCTTGCCGTAGGCTTCGGCCATGAAGGCGGCGCCGCCTTCCTGGCGGTTGATGATGAAGCGGATGCCCGAATCGTGCAGGGCGTCGAGCACGTCGAGGTAGCTTTCGCCAGGCACGCCAAAAGCGGTGTCGACACCGTGGATCTGCAGGGCATCGACCAGGATCTGGCCGCCGGTACGGGATTGTTGCGTCATGTTCGGCTCTTTATATTCTAGTGGGGTGGCAAAGAAGTTGGGGCAAGCGGTGCGCATGTGCTTGCATGCAAGCAGCTTGCCTCATTCTATGTGAGTCGATTTGGCCCGGCTTTTGAAATGGCGACACCGAATTACACAATCCCCCGGACTGGGAGGGAGCGGCAACGAGGGGCCTGCACAGGCCTTTTTGCAGAAACATGCTGCGGCGCGGTACAATGCGGGTGAAGCAGGCCAGACAGTCGCTGGCCGGCGCAGCAATGCGCTGGCGGGAGGAAGGTCCGGACTCCATAGAGCGGGGTGACGGTTAACGGCCGTCCGCTGAAAGCCGCAAGCGCAGTTAGCCCATGGTATAAGGCGAGGAATAGGGCCACAGAGACGAGCGTATTAAGTTACGGTGAAACGCGGTAACCTCCACCTGGTGCAATTTCAAATAGGCACGCGATGATGCTGCTCGCGGAGCGTGCGGGTAGAAAGCTTGAGCGCCCGAGTAATTTGGCGCCTAGAGGAATGACTGTCATAGTGCCAACCTGCAAGGGAAGGCGCCGTAACAAAATCCGGCCTACCGGCTTGCTTCACTTGAATTTTTACTTCCCGGCCTGCCGGGGAGTGTATCGACCGCAGCGGTTTTCCTGCTGCGCGCCGCCAAAAAAAGCCCCCGCAACGGGGCTTTTTTTGTTTCTAAAAGTATAGCAGTTAAGATAAAGTTGTATATACAACTAAGATGAACAATTGGTTAAAGTTTCCTCTTCTTAATTAATTGCTGCGTTGCAAAAATAGTTTTTTTGCGACAGGCCAGCCCCGGAAAACAGGCGCGGTACGCGCCATGGGCGAATTTTTTTTGCTTTAAACCAAGTCTTTTGCGGCGACTGATTATTGTTGTGCCTGGATGACGAAACTATTGTCATGTGTCAACTAACTGTAAAAAATTCAATTTTTCGATTTCGTTTTTTTCGATGTTTACGGTAGGAAAACACATGTGTGCAGATGAGGTAGCACATTCACTATCTTTCATAAGTATCTAATTTATCGATATATTTTTATTTGAGACTCCTTCAACGATATGCGCTAAGTCCTTAATTTCATTAATAAAATTCCTGTTTTGCCAATCGGAAACCGCTTGACCACTATCTTTGCTTCCTCTAAAGTGGGCAACTGTGTGAAAAAGTGTGTTTTTGTGGGAATTTTTCCCTTTTCATCGTGATGCGTAAGCGTCGCAACCCAAGCTCAAAAAAGGTCTTCCGTGTTTCAAGGCGCGTCCGCAATCAATCTCGATGCCAAAGGTAGGATGTCTATCCCTGCCAAGCACCGTGACGCGCTGGCGCTTCAATGCGAAGGCCGTTTGACCCTGACCAAACACCCCGATGGCTGCCTGTTGTTTTTCCCCCGTCCCGTGTGGGAAAGCCACCGCCAGCAAATCGCCGCCTGGCCCATGTCGGCGCGCGCCTGGCAGCGCATCTTCCTCGGCAACGCCGTTGACGTCGAGCTGGACTCGGCCGGCCGCGTGCTGATCTCGCCCGAATTGCGCAACGCCGTGGGGCTGTCGCGCGAAGTCATGATGATCGGCATGGGCAGTCACTTTGAAATATGGGATGCCGCCAAGTTGGCCGACAAAGAACAGCAGGCGATCGATGCCGGCACCCCCGATGTACTTTCCAATTTTTCTTTCTAAGGCTCCGTAATGACACAACTCACGGTGCCGGAATTTCAGCATCGCACGGTGCTGCTCGATGAAGCGGTCGATGCGCTCGACCTGTCGGGCGACCGCGCGCACGGCATTTACGTCGATGGCACGTTTGGCCGCGGCGGGCATAGCCGATTGATTTTGTCGCGCCTGGCGTCCGACGCGCGCCTGATCGGCTTTGACAAGGACTTGCAAGCCATCGCCACGGCCGAACAGATCGGCGATCCCCGCTTTGAAATCGTCCATGACAGCTTTGCCACCATGACGGCCAGCCTGGCCGCGCGTGGCGTGCAACAGGTGGACGGCATCTTGCTCGATCTGGGCATCTCGTCGCCGCAGGTCGACGATGCGGCGCGCGGTTTCAGCTTCCGCAACGACGGACCGCTGGACATGCGCATGGATACCACGCGCGGCATCTCCGCAGCCGAATGGCTGGCGGTGGAAACCGAGCAGAATTTAGAGAAAGTGATACGCGATTATGGGGAAGAACGGTTTGCTTTTCAGATTGCAAAGGCGATTGTTGCTGGCCGGGCAGTCCAGCCAATTTCAAGCACACGACAGCTTGCCGGCATCGTGGCAGGCGCCGTCAAGACCCGCGAGAAGGGTAAGGACCCCGCTACCCGCACCTTTCAGGCCATACGCATTTTCATTAACAAAGAGCTCGAGGATCTCGAGATCGGTCTGAATCAGGCGTATGCCTGCCTGGCGCCCGGCGCGCGCATGGCCGTGATCAGCTTTCATTCGCTGGAAGACCGCATGGTCAAGCGCTTCTTCGCCTCGAAGGCGAACGTGGAGCAGCCAGACCGCCGCCTGCCGATCCGCGCGGTGGACTTGCCGCAGCCGGAAATGAAGCTGATTTTGAAGATGAAGCCGTCCGACGCCGAGATCGAGGGTAATCCCCGTTCGCGTTCGGCCGTGATGCGCGTGGCGCAGCGCCTGCCGCTGGTCGTCCCTGCCAATGGCGGCTCCCGATGACTGGCAAGCTGTGTGTCGTGCTGTCGGCCCTGCTGGTGTGCTGCGGCCTGTCGCTGGTGAACGCGCAGTATCAGTCGCGCCACCTGCTGATCGACCTGGAGCGCGCGCAAGCGCTGTCGCGCCAGCTCGACATCGATTGGGCGCAACTGCAGCTTGACCAGTCCACTTTGGGCAAGCATGAACGCATCGAATCGATTGCACGGCGCGATCTGAGCATGACGCCGCTGACGGCGGCGCGTACGCAATACCTGACGGAGGGTGAATAATGAAGTTGGGCGGTAACAGCAACGGCCGGGTGGCTGCATCGAAAGGCGTGCCATTCTCGAAGAACCCCGTACTGGCAGTGCGTCTGCCCGTCTGGCGTTCGCGCGTCGTGCTGTTCCTGCTGTTCTTCGCTTTCGCCGGCCTGGGCGTGCGCGCCCTGTGGCTACAGGGCGTGTCGACACAGTTTTTGCAAAAGCAGGGTAAGGCGCGCTACGAGCGCACGCTGGAGCTGCCTGCTACGCGCGGCAAGATCACCGATCGCAACGGCCAGGTACTGGCGTCGTCCGTGCCCGTAAAGGCCATCTGGGCCATCCCCGACGACGTGCTGCAGGCGTCGCCCGAGAAAATCAACGCGCTGGCCGGTTTGCTGGAAATGAACGTCAACGAATTGCGCAAGAAGCTCGATTCGGACCGCAGCTTCGTTTACCTGAAACGTCAGGTCGAGATGGACGTGGCCGACAAAATCTCCAAGCTGGGCATCGACGGCATCGACGAGCGCAAGGAATACAAGCGCTTCTATCCACAGGGCGAAGTGATGACCCACGTGGTCGGCTTTACCAACGTGGAAGACGTGGGCCAGGAAAGCATGGAACTGGCGCAGCAGAAAACCCTGGTCGGCACTACCGGCAGCCGCCGCGTGATCAAGGACCGCCTGGGCCACATCGTTGAAGACATCGGCTTCATCCACGAACCGCATGATGGCAAGGACCTGACCCTCTCCGTCGACAGCAAGATTCAGTACATCGCTTTCACGCAATTGAAGGAAGCGGTGGAAAAATTCAACGCCAAGGCCGGCGGCGCCGTCGTGCTTGACGTGCACACGGGTGAAGTGCTGGCCCTGGCCAATTACCCCAGCTACGACCCGAACGACCGCCGCAAGCTCACGGGCCAGCAGCTGCGTAATCGCGTCATGACCGATACGTTTGAACCCGGTTCGACCCTGAAACCGATCACGGTCTCGCTGGCGCTCGACACGGGCCGCGTCAAGCCGACCACCCTGATCGATACGGGGCCGGGCCGCTACACCATCGCCGACCGCACGATTACCGATACCAAGCCGCACGGCGTGATCAATGTCTCCGAAATCATCGAGATGTCGTCGAACATCGGCACCTCGAAAATTGCGCTGGGCATGCCGTCGCAGGAAATGTGGGAGATGTTTACCAAGGTGGGCTTCGGCCAGCAGCCGAAATGGGGCTTCCCCGGTGCTGTGGCTGGCCGCGTGCGTCCGTATAAATCGTGGCGCCCGGTTGAACAGGCCACCATGAGCTACGGTAACGGCATTTCCGTCTCGCTGATCCAGCTGGCGCGTTCTTACATGATGTTCGCGCGCGACGGAGACACGATTCCCCTGTCGTTCCAAAAGGTCAATGAACTGCCCGTGGGCCAGCAAGTGATCAAGCCGAAGACGGCCGCCGACATGCGCGCCATGCTGGAGCTGGTGGTCTCCGGCGCGCACGGCTCGGCCAAGCGCGCGCAGGTCGCCGGCTACCGCGTCGGCGGCAAGACGGGCACCGCCTACAAGGTGGAAAACGGCCGCTATGCGATGCCGCGCAAATACATCGGCTCTTTCGTCGGCATGGTGCCGATGTCGGCGCCGCGCTTCATCATCGCGGTGATGATCGATGAACCGACCGGCCTGTATCACTACGGTGGCCAGGTCGCCGCTCCCGCTTTCGCGGCGATTGCAACCAACGCGCTGCGCGCGATGAACGTACCGCCCGATTCCTCCGTTACCGAAATCGTGGTCCCGGCCAATGCCGGCCCGGAGGCCATGTGAAGTCACTCATGACCATACAAGACATCAGTTTGTGGATCAAAGCGGCTGCCCCGTCCGGGCAGCTGACGTCCGATTCGCGCCGCGTGCAGCGCGGCGACGTGTTTTTTGCCTACGCGGGCGCCACCCAATTCATCGACACCGCCATTCAGCAGGGCGCCGCCGCCATCGTGCATGACGCCGTTGAATGGAACGCCGCATGGAATGTGCCGCATCTGCTGGTCAGCGACCTGAAACGTCAGGCAGGCCCTGTCGCCCACGCCTTTTACAACATGCCCGACAGCGCCATGTTCAGCGCCGGCGTGACGGGCACGAATGGCAAGACCTCGTGTGCGCTATGGCTGGCGCAGGCCTTGGCACGCCTGGGTGTAACCTCGTCCGTCATCGGCACGTTGGGCGTGGGCCTGTGCAAGCCGCGCGGCGCCATCGAATTCGACGTGACCGGCTACACCACGCCCGACGCGGTGCTGCTGGCGCGTAAAATCTCCGCCATGCGCGACGCAGGCGCCAAGGCTGTTGCCATCGAAGTGTCGTCGATCGGCCTGGATCAGGAGCGCGCGGCCGGCATGCATTTTGATGTCGCCATGTTTACCAACCTGACGCGCGACCATCTTGATTACCACGGTGACATGGCCACCTACGAGGCGGCCAAAGTCAAGCTGTTCGACTGGCCCGGCCTGAAAACGGCTGTCATCAACCTCGATGACGCCATGGGCTTGCGCCTGGCGCGCCACGTGGATGGCAAGCTGGCGGGCGAGTATCCGGTCATCGGCTATACCTTGCAGGCTGCGGCCAGCCAGCCGGACCTGCCGGGCGTGCTGATGCTGCGCGCCAGCCAGTTCCGCAGCCGCAATGCCGGTACCGACTTCCACCTGGAATGCGCGCTGGGCGTGGCGCTGGTCAAAACGCAGCTCGTGGGCCACTTCAATATCAGTAACGCGCTGGCCGTGCTGGGTGCGTTGCTGGCGCATGGCACCGGCCTGCGCGCCGCCATCGACGGCATCGAATCCCTGCAGCCGGCTCCTGGCCGCATGCAGCAGGTGGGCGGACAGGAGGCGCCGATGGTCGTCATCGATTACGCGCATACGCCGGACGCACTGGAAAAAACCCTGGCAGCCTTGCGCCAGGTGGCGCAAGAACGGGGTGGCCAGCTGTGGTGCGTGTTTGGCTGCGGCGGCGACCGCGATCCTGGCAAGCGTCCGCAGATGGGCGCCATCGCGCAGCTGGCCGATCACGTGCTGGTCACCAGTGACAATCCGCGCAGCGAAGACCCGCACGCCATCATCGCGCAGATCGTCGCTGGCATGCGTGCAGACGGCCCGCAGCCGCAGGCCATCGAAGACCGCGCTGCGGCCATCCTGTCGGCCATCAAGCACGCGGCCAAGCCGGACGTGATCCTGCTGGCGGGCAAGGGCCATGAACCGTACCAGGAAATCAAGGGCAAGAAGCTGCCGTTCTCCGATGCCGATCATGCGCAACTGGCCCTGTCCGCGCGCCTGACCATGATGAGGACGAACTGATGGACCAGCTTATTCATCATCCCATGCACGCAAGCCTGGCCGAGTTGATGCCTGCCCTGCATGGCGCGCAGCTGACGGGCGACGCCGTTTTTGATGGTGTCTCCACCGACAGCCGCAGCGCGCCAGCGGGCTCGCTGTTCGTCGCCCTGCGCGGTGAGAGTTTCGACGCGCATGACTTCCTCGACCAGGTGGCCGCCAGTGGCGTTGCCGCCGTGGTGGTCGAGCGCCTGCCCGCAGGCTGGGACAGCAGCAAGGTGCCGGCCATCGTGGTCGCCGATTCCCTAGTCGCGCTGGGGCGCATCGCGCATCACTGGCGCCGCCGTTTCAGCGTGCCCGTCATCGGCGTCACCGGCAGCAATGGCAAGACCACTGTCAAGGAGATGATTTCGTCCATCCTGGCGGCGGCCTTTGGCGAAGAAGCCCGCTTGGCCACGCGCGGCAACCTGAATAATGAAATCGGCGTGCCATTGACCCTGTTCCGCCTGAGTGCCGGGCACAAGGCGGCCGTCATTGAGATGGGCATGAACCATCCTGGCGAAATCGCGCGCCTGGCGGCGATCGCCGCGCCGACGCTGGCGATGGTCAACAACGCGCAGCGCGAGCACCAGGAATTCATGCACACGGTGGTAGCGGTGGCGCGCGAGAACGGCGCGGCGCTGGCAGCATTGGGCGATGACGGTGTAGCTGTCTTCCCGCATGGCGATGAATTCACGCCCCTGTGGCGCGAGCTGGCCGGCGCGCGCGCCGTCATCACGTTCGGCCTGTCGAAAGATGCCGACGTGAGCTGCACGCACCGCGCGGCCGAGGATTTTGGCAGCGACATGTTCGTTAGCGTGCGCGCGCAGGACGGCAGCCTGCGCCAGTTCTTTGTCGGCTTGCAGGCAGCGGGCGACCATAATGTGCGCAATGCGCTGGCCGCGGCGGCATGCGCCGTTGGCGCGGGCATCGCCATCGAGCATATCAAGCAGGGCCTGGAGGCGTTCGCGCCAGTGAACGGCCGCCTGCAGAAAAAACGTGCCGCCAACGGCGCCACCATCATCGACGACACGTATAACGCCAATCCGGATTCGGCGCGCGCGGCCATCGATGTGCTGGCGCAGGCCGCGGCACCGCGCATCCTGGTGCTGGGCGAGATGGGCGAAGTCGGCACGCAGGGGCAGCAGTTCCACGAAGAGATCGGCGCCTACGCCGCCATCAAAGGCATCGAATACGTGCTGGCGACGGGCTGCCTGGCGCGCCATCTGGTGAATCCGGCGCAGGCTGCCGCCAGCCAGGAATCGGGCACGGTCGTGGAGTATTTCGAACAGTTCGACGGCTTGCTGGCGGCGCTTGATGCGCATTTGTCCGGCCGTTCGGATGCAACAGTATTAATCAAGGGCTCCCGCTTCATGAAAATGGAACGGGCCGTGCAGCATTTGATTGGTTCAAACAACAATAACAAGGAAGCTCACTAATCATGCTGCTCTGGCTCGCTCATTATTTCCAGGACGACATTGGCCCATTGCGGGTCTTTAACTTCATCACTTTCCGCGCCGTCTTCGCCACCCTGACGGCGATTTTGATCGGCCTGTGCGCCGGTCCCGCCGTGATCCGCATGCTCACGCGCATGAAGGTCGGCCAGGCCGTGCGCACGGACGGTCCGCAGACGCATCTGAAAAAACACGGCACGCCCACCATGGGCGGTGTGCTGATTCTGATCGCCATCGGCATTTCCACCCTGCTGTGGGCCGACCTGTCGAACCGCTTTATCTGGCCAGTGCTGATTGTCACGCTGGGCTTTGGCGCCGTCGGCTGGGCTGACGACTACCGCAAGGTGGTGCACCAGGACCCGGAAGGCATGCGCTCGCGCGAAAAATACTTCTGGCAGTCGCTGATCGGCATCGCCGCCGCCTTCTACCTGGCGTTTTCTGTCTCCGTGTCGGAACCCGACGCGGGTCAGGTGTGGAATTTGATCTACGCCTGGGTGCAGTCCGGCTTTGCCATGGACTTGCCGCCCAAGGCCGATCTGATCGTACCCTTCTTTAAAACCATCAGCTATCCGCTGGGTGTGTGGGGCTTCATCGCGCTGACTTACTGCGTCATCGTCGGCACCAGTAATGCCGTCAACTTTACGGACGGTCTCGATGGCCTGGCCATCATGCCGACCGTGATGGTGGGCACGGCCCTGGGCCTGTTCGCCTACCTGACGGGCAATGCGACCTATGCGCGCTATCTGTTCATTCCGCATATTCCGGGTGCCGGCGAACTGGTGATTTTCTGCGGCGCGCTGGCCGGTTCCGGCCTTGCCTTCCTCTGGTACAACACGCATCCCGCGAAAGTGTTCATGGGCGACGTGGGCGCGCTGGCGCTGGGCGGCGCGTTGGGCACCGTCGCCGTCATCGTGCGCCAGGAAATCGTCCTGTTCATCATGGGCGGCATCTTCGTCGTCGAAACGCTGTCCGTGATTATCCAGGTCGTCTGGTTCAAGTACACCAAGAAGCGCTATGGGGCTGGCCGCCGGGTTTTCCTGATGGCGCCACTGCATCACCATTTTGAACAAAAAGGCTGGAAAGAGACGCAGGTTGTCGTGCGTTTCTGGATCATCACCATGATGCTGGTGCTGCTCGGCCTGACCACCTTGAAGCTGCGCTGATGATGTACGACGCTAAAACCGCACTGGTACTGGGCCTCGGGGAGTCGGGGCTGGCCATGGCCCTGTGGCTGGCCCGCAGCGGTGCCAGCGTGCGCGTGGCAGATACGCGCGAGGCACCAGAGCGCCTGGCTGCCTTGCAGGCCGCCGTGCCGCAGGCGCTGTTCATCGCCGGCGCCTTCACGGCCGACCTGCTCGACGGCGTCGATTTCGTTGCCGTCAGCCCCGGCTTGGCGCCGCAGCGCGAACTGGCGCATATTGCGCCGGCCGCCTTGGAAAAAAATATCCCCGTATGGGGCGAGATCGAACTGTTCGCGCAGGCGCTGGCGGCGTTGAAGGCGGAGCGCGGCTATGCGCCGAAAGTGATCGCCATCACGGGTACGAATGGCAAGACGACGGTGACCAGCCTGGTGGGCCTGCTGTGCGAACGCGCAGGCCTGGCCACGCGCGTGGCCGGCAATATCAGCCCGGCGGCGCTGGACGTGCTGCGCGAGGTGCTCGATGCGGAACCGGCGCCGCTGCCGGTGGATGCAGAGGCTGAAGCGGCGGAACCGGTCGCCAGCACCTTGCCGCAAGCGTGGATACTGGAACTGTCCAGCTTCCAGCTGCACACGACGTTCAGCCTGCAGGCCGATGCGGCCACGGTATTGAATCTGTCGCAGGATCATCTGGATTGGCATGGCGACATGGCTGCGTATGCCGCTGACAAGGCACGCATCTTCGGCGACCAGACCGTGCGCGTCCTGAACCGCGACGATGCTGCCGTGATGCACATGGCCGACCCGCTTGCGGAAACCATCACCTTCGGCACGGGCGAGCCGCTTGACGTGGACAGCTTTGGCCTGGTCAATGAACGGGGTATCTTCTGGCTGGCGCAAGCCGTGCCCAGTGAAGAAGTCATCGAGAAAAAACGCAGGAAGAACGATCCGGCACCGGAACCGGTGCCGACGATGGCAAAGAAACTGATGCCGGCCGATGCGCTGAAAATCCGTGGCCAGCACAATGCCTCGAATGCGCTGGCAGCGCTGGCCCTGTGCCGCGCCATCGGCCTGCCGTTCGCGCCATTGCTGCATGGCTTGCGCGAATACCAGGGCGAGCCGCACAGGGTGGAACTGATCACGGCCGTGGGTGAAGTCGAATACTACGACGACAGCAAGGGCACCAACGTGGGCGCGACAGTGGCCGCCCTGTTCGGCCTGGGCAAGGCGTTTGGCGGCGCGGAACAGCGCCTGGTACTGATCGCCGGCGGTGACGGCAAGGGGCAGGATTTCTCGCCGCTGGCCGAACCCGTGTCGCGCTACGTGCGTGCCGTGTTGCTGATCGGCCGCGATGCACCCGCCCTGCGCGCGGCCCTGGAACCGGCTGGCGTGGACATCGTCGATTGCGCCACCTTGCCGGAAGCGGTCAAGCGCGCCAGCAGCCTGGCCCTGGCCGGCGATGCAGTGCTGCTGTCGCCCGCCTGCGCCAGTCTGGACATGTTCAAGAACTATGCGCACCGCGCGCAGGTGTTTGTCGACGCCGTGCGCGATATCGCACTGGAAAACGGACAGGATATCTGATGGCCTTCCAACTGCCCTTCAGCTTTGGTTCCGGCTCGGCTGCCAAGCCGCTGGATAGCCGCGCGCGGCAGTCGAAGATGATGGACTATGACAAGCCACTGGTGTGGGTCGTCCTGCTGCTCATGTTGCTGGGCATGGTGATGGTGTATTCGGCCTCGATCTCGCTGTCGGATGCGCGCAAGTTTGCCGCCTACACGAACAATTATTTCGTCGTGCGCCAGGGGCTGTTCATCGGCGTGTCGATCATCGTCGGCGCGCTGGTGTTCCGCATTCCCGTGGCCACCTGGCAAAAGATGGCGCCGTGGCTGTTCATCGGCACGCTGGTGCTGCTGGTGATGGTGCTGATACCTGGCCTGGGCGTGTCGGTCAACGGCGGCCGCCGCTGGCTGAACCTGCCGGGCCTGCGGCCGCAGCCGTCCGAGCTGATGAAGGTAGTGATGGTGCTGTACGCTGCCGATTACACGGTGCGCAAGCAGGAATACATGCACAAGCTGACCAAGGGCTTCATGCCGATGGCGCTGGCCGTCAGTTTCGTCGGCCTGCTGCTTTTGATGGAGCCAGATCTCGGCGCTTTCGGCGTGATCGTTTGCATCGCCATGGGCATCCTGTTTTTGGGCGGCGTCAACGCCATCTGGTTCGGTGGCATCGGCGCCATGCTGACGGCGATTTTCGTCACCATCATCGCCTTGTCGAAATTCCGACGCGAGCGCTTTTTTGCGTATCTCGATCCGTGGCAGGAAGACAATGCGCTCAACAAGGCCTACCAGCTGACGCACTCGCTGATCGCCTTCGGGCGCGGCGAACTGTTTGGCGTGGGCCTGGGCGGCAGCGTGGAAAAACTGCACTACCTGCCCGAAGCGCATACGGACTTTTTGCTGGCCGTGATCGGCGAGGAACTGGGGCTGGTGGGCGTCCTGATCGTGATCGGCATGTTCTACTGGATTATCAAGCGCGCGTTCGATATCGGCCGCCAGGCGATCGCCATCGACCAGACCTTCGCGGGACTGACGGCGAAAGGCATCGCCATCTGGATCGGCGTGCAGACCTTCATCAACATGGGCGTGAACCTGGGCCTGCTGCCGACAAAAGGGCTGACCTTGCCCCTGATGAGTTATGGCGGCACGGGCGTACTGATTAACTGTATCGGCCTGGCGATCTTGCTGCGCATCGATTACGAAAACCGGATCCTGATGCGCGGAGGCCGGCTATGAACAACGTGACGAACTTGAAAACGACGAAAAGACTGATGATCATGGCGGCCGGTACCGGCGGCCATATTTTCCCGGGCCTGGCGATAGCGCAGACGATGCGCGCGCGTGGCTGGGAAGTGAGCTGGTTGGGCACGACCCATGGCATGGAGCAGGAACTGGTGCCGAAAAGCGGCATTCCCATGGATGCCATTGCGTTCTCCGGCATGCGCGGCAAGGGTCTGGCGCATACGTTCAAAGGCGGCTTCAAGATGTTGGCCAGTTTTTTTGCCATCCGTCGTTTCATCGCCAGTCGCAAGCCGGACGTGGTGATGGGCATGGGCGGCTACGTTACCGTGCCGGGCGGCCTGATGGCGCGCCTGAAGGGCGTGCCACTGGTGTTGGTCAATGCCGACGCGGCGCTGCTGTTGTCGAACAAGACGCTGGTGCCGCTGGCACAAAAGGTTTGCTTCGGTTTTCCCGCCGATTTCGGCAGCGCTGCGGGCAAGGCCGTCGTCACGGGCAATCCCGTGCGCGCCGAGATCCTCGCCATGGCGCCGCCGGCGTCCCGCTTTGCGGGCCGCAGCGGGCCGCTGCGCATCCTGGTGGTGGGCGGCAGCCTGGGCGCGAAAGCGCTGAACGACAATCTGCCCGCTACACTGGCCTTGATGCCGGAGGGCGAGCGCCCGCTGGTGACGCACCAGTCGGGCAAGAAGAATATCGACGCCCTGCATGCCGCGTATGCGCACGCGGGCGTGCGGGCCAATGTGGTCGATTTCATCGACGACATGGCCAAGGCTTATACCGAGGCCGACCTGGTGATTTGCCGCGCTGGCGCGATCACCCTGTCGGAATTGACGGCGGCCGGCGTGGCTAGCGTACTCGTGCCGCTGGTGGCGTCAACCACCAGCCACCAGCGCGACAATGCGCAATGGATGGCGAAGCAGGGCGCGGCGATTCATTTGCCGCAGACGGAAATGAGTGCGGCGTCGCTGAGCGCGATGCTGGCGTCTTTGACGCGCGACAGCTGCCAGCAGATGGCGCAAGCGGCACTGGTAGCAGGCAAGCGCGACGCCAATGAGGCGATCGCAAACGTATTGGAAAAACTGGCATGAGGTTAGCTCTGTGAAGCATAAAGTAAACAATATCCATTTTGTCGGCATTGGCGGCAGTGGCATGAGCGGCATCGCCGAAGTGCTGGTCAACCTGGGCTACAAGGTGTCGGGCTCTGACCTGGGCAGCAATGCGGCGACGCAGCGCCTGGCGAGTCTGGGCGCGACTGTCATGCTCGGCCACGCGGCCGAGAACATCGGCGACGCTGATGCGGTCGTGACGTCGGGCGCCGTCCCGCAAGACAATCCGGAAGTGGTGGCCGCGCGTGCGCGCAAGATCCCGCTGGTGCCGCGCGCCGTGATGCTCGGTGAATTGATGCGTTTGAAACGCGGCATCGCCATCGCCGGCACGCACGGCAAGACGACGACCACCAGCCTGGTCGCTTCGGTGCTGGCGCAGGGCGGCCTCGATCCTACTTTTGTGATCGGTGGACGCCTGACCAGTGCCGGCGCTAACGCAAAATTAGGTTCGGGCGACTACCTGGTGGCCGAAGCCGATGAGTCGGACGCCTCGTTCCTGAACCTGACGCCGATGATCGAAGTGATCACGAATATCGACGCCGATCACATGGATACCTACGAGCACGATTTTGAAAAGCTCAAGCAGGCGTTCGTGCAGTTCACCCACCGTCTGCCTTTCTATGGCCGTGCCATGCTGTGCATCGACGATCCGCACGTACGCGCCATCATCCCGTTCGTCACCAAGCCGGTCACCACCTATGGTTTCGCGGAAGACGCCGAAGTGCGCGCCATCAATGCGCGCGCCGTGGGCCTGGAAATGCATTTCACGGTGCTGCAGGAAGGCTATCCTGATCTCGACGTGGTGTTGAACCAGCCTGGCATGCACAATGTGCAAAATGCCTGCTCGGCGATCGCCATCGCGCGCGAAATTGGTATCGCCGACAGTGCGACGCAGCAGGGCCTGGCCGAGTTTTCCGGTGTGGGCCGACGCTTTACGCGCTATGGCGACGTGGCGCTGCCGAACGGCGGCACCTTTGCGCTAGTCGACGATTTCGGCCACCATCCAGTGGAAACGGAAGTGACCTTGGCCGCTGCGCGCGCTGCCTATCCTGGCCGCCGCTTGGTGCTGGCTTTCCAGCCGCACCGCTACAGCCGCACGCGCGACCTGTTCGAGGATTTCGTCAAGGTGCTGGGTGCGCCCGACGTGCTGCTGCTATCCGAAGTGTATGCGGCCGGCGAAGCGCCTATCGTCGCCGCCGACGGCCGCGCCCTGGCGCATGCGCTGCGCGCGCGCGGCAAGATCGAACCGATTTTCGTCGAGTCCATGAGGGACATGGCCGACACCATCATGAGCGTGGCGCGCGACGGTGACGTCGTGCTGACCATGGGGGCGGGCTCGATCAGCGGCATCCCGCAGCAACTGACAACGTATCAATCTCACACTGTAAAGGCCTGACGTGAACCAAGCTTCAGCTATCGACGTTAAACAATTGGGCAAGGTCGGCGTCTTGTTCGGCGGCAGCTCGGCCGAGCGCGAAGTGTCGCTGATGTCCGGCACGGGCGTGCTGGCTGCACTGAAAAGCCGTGGCGTGGACGCGCATGCGTTCGACACGGGCGAACGCAGCCTAGCCGAACTGGCCGCTGAACAATTTGACCGCGTCTTCATCGCGCTGCACGGCCGCTTCGGCGAAGACGGCAGCCTGCAGGGCGCGCTCGAGCAACTGGGCATCCCCTACACGGGTAGCGGCGTGATGGCGTGCGCGGTGGGCATGGACAAGGTCTATACCAAGATGATCTGGCTGATGCACCAGTTGCCGACGCCGCAGTACGCGGTGCTGAATGACAGCTCCGACCTGTCCAAGGTGGCCGCGGAACTGGGCTTGCCGCTGATCGTCAAGCCGCCGCATGAAGGTTCGAGCATCGGCATCACCACGGTCAACGAAGCATCCGCCTTCCAGGCGGCCTACGATATCGCCGCCGGCCTCGATGATTCGGTGCTGGCCGAGGAATTCATCAAGGGCCGCGAATTCACCGTGGCGATCCTGGGCCAAGGCGCCACGGCGCGCGCGCTGCCGCCGATCGAAATCGTCGCGCCGCAAGGCAATTACGATTACCAGAACAAGTACTTCACGGACGACACGCAGTATTTTTGTCCGCCGCAGTTGGACCAGGCAATCGTGGCGGAAATGGAGCGTATCGCCGTGGCAGCCTACCGTGCCCTCGGCTGCGAAGGCTGGGGACGTGTGGACGTGCTGATGCGCGCGGCCGACAGCAAGCTGTTCCTGCTGGAAGTGAATACCTCGCCCGGCATGACCAGCCACTCGCTGGTGCCGATGGCGGCGCGCGCGGTGGGCATCAGCTATGAAGACCTGTGCCTGGAAATCGTCGCTGGCGCGCGTCTGAAAATGCACAAGGGACAGCACTGATATGTGGCATGACGCTAAAAGCCTGAATACGACTGCCAACGGCTTGCTCGCCGCGGTTCTGGTCGTGTGCGTGGCCGCCGGCGTCTGGTGGGTGTCGCAGCGTCCCATGTTCGACCTGCGCACGATCAAGGTGGAAAGCGTGGATGACAAGGGTCTGCGCCACGTGAATTACCTGACCCTGCGTAGCGGCACCATGGGCCGCATCAAGGGCAATTTCTTCACGACCAACCTGGAAAGCGTGCGCGGCGTGTTCGAATCGGTACCTTGGGTGCGCCGCGCCAGCGTGCGACGCGAGTGGCCGAACCAGCTGATCGTGGCGCTGGAAGAACACGAAGCGCTGGGTACCTGGGGCGAGGATGGACGCCTGCTGTCGGTCAAAGGCGACGTGTTTACGGCCAATGTGGCTGAGGCCGAAGATGATCATGAACTGCCTGCTTTCGCCGGCCCCGATGGCAGCGAGAAGGAAGTACTGGCCACCTATGTGCAGCTGGCAAAGTGGTTTGCACCTTTGAGAATGGTGCCGGAAACCCTGTCGTTGTCGAGTCGCTATGCATGGACCGTGAAACTGGATAATGGCATGAGCGTGGCGCTGGGGCGCGAGCAGAATCATACGACCCTGAAGGCGCGGGTCGATCGGCTGGTGGGCATCTACCCGCAACTGGCGAGCCGGCTGGAAAATATCGACACGATCGATATGCGTTACCAGAATGGGCTGGCGCTCAGTTCCGCCGGCCTGGTGATACCGGCCGAAGGCAAGGACGGCAAGCCGGCAGCGGCGATCAAGAAGAAAAATGGCAGTCCGATTAAAAAACCGACTTAACTTAATCATCAATTTAGCAATAGCCCAAAAAATTAGGCGACAGAAATGACAAAAGACGCGAAAAACCTGATCGTCGGTCTCGACATCGGCACCTCGAAAGTGGTGGCGGTGGTAGCCGAAGTGATGTCCGACGGGCGCCACGAGGTGATCGGGCTGGGCCAGCACGAATCGAAGGGCCTGAAAAAAGGCGTGGTAGTCAATATCGAGGCCACGGTGGAGTCCATCCAGCGCGCGCTGGAAGAGGCCGAACTGATGGCCGACTGCAAGATCCGCAATGTCTACGCGGGCATTGCGGGCAGCCATATCCGCAGCTTCAATTCCAGCGGCATGGTGGCCATCAAGGACAAGGAAGTGACGGCAACCGACGTGGCGCGCGTCATCGAGACGGCAAAAGCGGTTAACATTCCGACCGATCAGCAATTGCTGCACACAGTGCCGCAAGAGTTCATCGTCGACAGCCAGGAAGATGTGCGCGAGCCTATCGGCATGAGCGGCATCCGCCTGGAGGTGAAGGTGCATATCGTCACCGGCGCCGTGTCGGCAGTGCAGAACATCGTCAAGTGCGTGCGCCGCTGCGGCCTGGAAGTGTCGGACCTGATCTTGCAGCCGATGGCGTCTGCCGATGCGGTGCTCACGCCAGACGAGAAGGAACTGGGCGTGGTGCTGATCGACATCGGCGGCGGCACGACCGATGTGGCGGTGTTCTCCGATGGCGCGATCCGCCATACGGCAGTCATTCCCATCGCCGGCGACCAGATCACCAACGACATCGCCATGGCTTTGCGTACTCCGACCGCAGAAGCGGAAGAAATCAAGATCCGCTATGGCGTGGCCAAGCAGGTCCTGGCCGATCCCGGCGAATCGCTGGAAGTGCCAGGCCTGGGCGACCGCGGCCCGCGCAACCTGTCGCGCCAGGCGCTGGCGGCGGTGATCGAGCCGCGCGTCGAGGAGCTGTTCGCGATGGTGCACCAGGTGGTGCGTGAATCCGGTTATGAAGGCGTGCTGTCGTCGGGCATTGTGCTCACGGGCGGCACCTCCATCATGCCTGGCATGGTGGAAATGGCAGAAGATATTTTCCTCAAACCGGCGCGATTGGGCACGCCCGAGTATCGGGGCCAGCTGGCCGACGTGGTGCGCAGTCCACGCTATGCCACGGTATTGGGCCTGCTGCTGGAGGCGAAGAAGCAATACCTGCGCGGCCACATCGTGACGCGTCAGGACGGCTCGGTGAAGGCAGTCTGGCAGCGCATGAAGGAATGGTTTTTAGGGAATTTTTAAGGGCTTGATTTACGCCCGGCAGCACAGGTTTTTTGGCAGCATCGCAGGTACACACACATAACTTTATTTTATATTTAACCGCAGTTTTCAATCTCCAGTTCTCCTACCAATATGAGGCCTGGCGCTTGGAAACCGCATCTGATAGGAGCACATCATGGAGTTCGATATGGTCGATAACACAGCTTTAGGTACCGTCATCAAGGTCGTCGGCGTCGGCGGTGCGGGTGGCAATGCAGTCCAACACATGATCAACAAAGGCATGTCGGGTGTGGAGTTCATTGCCGCCAACACCGACGCACAGGCCCTGTCGACATCGAAGGCCCACAACATCATCCAGATCGGCGATACCGGTCTGGGCGCCGGCATGAAGCCTGCCGTCGGTCGCCAGCTGGCCGAAGAATCGCGCGCACGCATCGCCGATGCGCTGCGCGGCGCGCACATGGTCTTCATCGCCGCCGGCATGGGTGGTGGTACGGGCACGGGTGCCGCTCCTATCGTGGCCGAAGTGGCCAAGGAACTGGGCGCGCTCACGGTCGCCGTGGTCTCCAAGCCATTCTCGTACGAAGGCCAGAAGTGCATGGACATCGCCGACGAAGGCCTGGAGCAGCTGTCCCTGCACGTCGATTCGCTGATCATCATCCTCAATGAAAAGCTGGAAGAGATCTACGAAGATGAAAGCATGCTGGAATGGATGCAGCATGCCGATGATGTGCTCAATAACGCGGTGGCCGGTATTGCCGAGATCATCAACGTACCGGGTCATATCAACGTCGACTTCAACGACGTGAAAACCATCATGGGCGAGCAGGGCAAGGCCATGATGGGCACGGCGACCGCTTCCGGCGTCGACCGCGCGCGCATCGCCGCCGAACAGGCTGTCGCTTCGCCGCTGTTGGATGGCATTGATCTCTCCGGCGCGCGCGGCGTGCTGGTCAACGTCACGGCCAGCCGTGGCTTGAAAGGTAAAGAGATCAAGGAAGTCATGGCTGCCGTGCGCGCGTTTGCCGCGCCGGACGCGTCGATCGCGCAAGGTATCGCCTACGATGACGCCATGGGCGACGACATCCGCGTCACCGTGGTGGCCACGGGCCTGGGCCGCGCGAAGAAAAACATCCAGCTGGTACCGCAGCAAGTGCTGCGCACCGGCACCCATAACAGCCCGTTGACGCCATCGGCTGCCATGGGTAGCGCGCAGGCGGCGACGACGACGGTTGGCGTGGCCACGCCGGCAGCCGGTTTCGACGGCATGAAGGCGCCGGCAGTATGGCGCCGCGAATCGGCTTCCGAGCAGGTGCGCGCGATGGAAAAGAATGGCATGGAGACGTATGACATTCCCGCCTTCCTGCGCAAACAAGCGGATTAAGGCGAATTGATGCAAGCAAGCGTGACGGCGGCCTGAGGGTCGCCGTTTTTTTTGCCGGTTTTTGACTTTTGCCTTTGCCTTTCCGCTCACTTTCTGCATAAATATGGCAAGTCAGGCATACTATCGCGCAGTGTCGGCATCATGCCGGCAGAACCAGATCACGGGCGTTGTTCGCAGCATGGCGCGGGCGGCGTCCTTAACCGACAGTACACAAGGAGTCAACATGACCATCAAGATCGGCGACACCCTGCCAGAAGGCACCCTGGCTGAATTCATCGAAAGCGAAACCGAAGGTTGCGCACTGGGCCCGAACACGTTCAACGTGCAAGACCTGGTCAAGGGCAAGAAGATCGCCATCTTCGGCCTGCCAGGCGCCTACACCCCGACCTGCTCCGCACAGCACGTGCCAGGCTATGTGCAGCACGCTGCCGAGCTGAAAGCTGCGGGCGTCGATGAAATCTGGTGCATCTCCGTCAACGACGCGTTCGTGATGGGCGCTTGGGGCCGCGACCAGAAAGCCACTGGCGTGGTGCGCATGATGGCTGACGGTAATGCCGCCTACAGCAAGGCCTTGGGCCTGGACGCTGATTTTTCCAAGCACGGCATGGGCACGCGCTCGCAGCGCTACTCGCTGCTGGTCGACAATGGCGTCGTGACGCAATTGAACATCGAGCAGGGCGGCAAGTTTGAAGTGTCGAATGCCGAAACGCTGCTGGGCCAACTGGCTTAAGCGCTTCCTGTTCGCATGAAAACGGCGCCATCGGCGCCGTTTTTACGTTTACTGCACCTGCGGTTTCGTCGCCTCGAACATGGCCGCATCGATGCTGAACGAATAATCGTCCTGCAGCGCGAAATACCTGCGCGCTTCCTCGGGCGCGCCATCGAACAGGTTGCGGATGGCCGCTACGCGTTCGCCTGGCGTGCGCATGCGCGCCACCCACTCGTCAAACTGCATCGTCAGTTTCCACACGCTGCGCAAGCTGTGCGTAAAGCCCGCGTTGTCGAACTTGGCGCCCCATTCGCACGTACGGTAGTCGCGCACGTGCGAGGCGTCGCGCAGCATTTCCACCGCTTGCAAGGTACTGTCGTAAAGGGCCGTTTTCGGCGCGACGATGTCGACCACCAGCAAAGTGCCGTTCGGGCGCAGCACGCGCCACGCTTCGGCCAGCGCGCCTGCCACGTCGTTCCAGTGATGCGCGGAAAAGCGCGTGACGACCATGTCGAAGCTGGCGTCGGCAAACGGCAAACGGGCCACGTCGCCCTGCTGCGTGCTGATGTTGTGCAAGCCCCGCTGCACCCTGGCGTGTTCCACCACGTCGAGCATGGGCTGCGCCAGGTCGTAGGCGACGACCGCGTGCGCGACAGGGGCGACGGCGAAGCTGGCGTGGCCGGCGCCGCAGCCCAGGTCCAGCACGACCGGTTTGCCATGGCGGCGTGCGCATTCCTGCATCAGCACCAGGTCGGCACCTTGTGCGTGTATCGCGCTGCTCAGGTAGGCATTGGCCGTCTTGCCAAACTGTTCGGTAACGACATCGTGCTGCTGCATGGTTTTCTCCTGTTGATGGGTGAGTTCCTGCAGAATAGGGATAAAATTATCCTGTAACAAGACCATAACTTATACTGGTATATCTACTACCATGCATCCACATCATGTCGAGCAAACTCGCTGAATTCATCCGTGCCCGGCGCGAAGCCGTCACGCCCGCCATGGCCGGCTTACCCGGTGGCGGTCGCCGGCGCACGCCCGGTTTGCGGCGCGAAGAGCTGGCGCAACTATGCGAGGTCAGTCCTACCTGGCTGACGTGGCTG
Organism: Janthinobacterium sp. DSP2-3-3; assembly: GCF_049897325.1. Lineage (NCBI taxonomy): Bacteria > Pseudomonadati > Pseudomonadota > Betaproteobacteria > Burkholderiales > Oxalobacteraceae > Janthinobacterium > Janthinobacterium sp. DSP2-3-3. The sequence goes on from NZ_JAFCWA010000015.1 coordinate 112,261, forward strand.
GAGCAGGGGCGGCCCGTGTCGGCCTCGGCCAAGATGCTGGCCCGCCTGGCGCAGGTGCTGCAACTGAGCGCGGCCGAGCGCGCCTATCTGTTCGAGGTGGCCGACAAGCATGACCCCAGCCATGGCACAGGCGAGGGCGGGGGGCCTGCGGCGGCCGAGCTGGCTGCCATCGTCGCCGCCATCGACGCGCCCGCGTATATCCTGGACCGGGAATGGAATGCCGTGGCGTGGAATGGGGCGGCATCCACGCTGTTCAAGGGTTGGCTGCATGGCGAAGCGGCCGCGCCGAATCAGCTGCGCTTCATGTTCCTGGATGCGGGTGCGCGCGAGCTGGTCGTCGGCTGGCCCGAGCGGGCGCAGCGCCTGGTGGCGGAGTTCCGCGCCGATATCGGCCGGCAAGCGGATCAGGCACCGCTGGCCGGCCTGATCGCCGAACTGGCCAACGCCAGTCTTGAATTTCGCCAGTGGTGGGGTGCGCAGCAGGTGCAGGGCCGCGATGGCGGCTTGCGCCAGTTCCAACATCCACAACAGGGCCTGCTTGGCTATCACCAGGTGACCTCGCACCTGGCGCGCCAGCATGAATTGAAACTGGTGATGCTATTGCCTGCGTCATAAGGTGAAACGGCCGGGCTTGCTATAATCTGGCCGACCGTTTGGCCTTGCCATGCTGTCCTGGCTCCGGCCGTCGCCATGATGACGGTCCCGCTCTTTCGCCAGGAGTCTGTCCTGATACCCCGCAATGAAAACCTGCGCAGCATCTATGTGATGCTGATCGCCGTCGCCATGTTTTCCCTGATGGACACGGCCATGAAGCTGCTGTCCGCCCATTACCCCCCCATGCAGGTGACGGCCTTGCGTGCCCTGTCATCCCTGCCGCTCGTGTGCTTGTACCTGCTGTACCGCGGCGCCTTCAAGAATGTGCTGAAGGTGCGTTGGCCGCTGCACTTGCTGCGCGGCGCGCTGGGCGTGCTGATGATTACCCTGTTTGCTTACGGCTTGAAGCGCATGTCGCTGGCCGAGACATATGCGCTGTTCTTCATCGCGCCCTTGCTGATCACGGTCCTGTCGGTGTTTATCCTGAAAGAAAAAGTCGACTTGGCGCGTTGGTGCGCCATCGCCGTGGGTCTTCTGGGGGTGCTGGTGGCACTGCGTCCGGATGGCTCGGGATTTTTCTCGCTGGCCGGCCTGGCCGTGCTGGGTTCTGCCGCCTGCTACGCCATTTCCGCCGTCACGGGCCGCATCCTGAGCCGCACGGACGCCAGCGAAAGCATGGTCTTCTGGCTGATGGTGATGATGGCCATCGGTGGCGTAGCGCTGTCGGCGCACGAGTGGGTGAGCATACGCCGCGAAGACTGGTGGCTATTGGCAGGCTTGTCTGTCAGTGGTTTCCTGGGCCAGCTGGCCATCACGGAGGCCTTTCGCTTTGGCAAGGCGTCCAGCGTGGCGCCGTTCGAATACTCGGCCCTGGCCTGGGGCATGGCCCTGGACTGGATGCTGTGGCGCGCCTTGCCCGACGAGTACACCTTGATCGGCGCGGCCATTATCATCGGCAGCGGCATTTACCTGGTGCGGCGCGAAGCCGTGCATGCGGAAAGCGAACATCCATGATGGCCGGATGTGGTTTTTCTGGCGTGACCCATGCCGCGTCGCAACGAAAATCCCGCAACTGGATATAATCGACAGATGTTAAAACAACGCACTATCAAACAACTGGTCCGCACCATCGGTGTCGGTTTGCACTCTGGCACCAAGGTGGAACTGACCTTACGTCCTGCCGCGATCGACACGGGCATCGTGTTTCGCCGCATCGACCTCGATCCCATCGTCGAGTTTCCCGCCAGCGCCATGGCCGTGGGCGATACGCGCATGGCGTCCGTGCTGATCAAGGACGGCGCCAGGGTGTCCACCGTGGAACACCTGATGTCGGCGGCGGCTGGCCTGGGCATCGACAATATGGTTATCGACGTGAATGCGGAAGAAATTCCCATCATGGACGGTTCCGCCTCGTCCTTCGTCTATCTGCTGCAGCAGGCTGGCGTGGAAGAGCAGCAGGCGGCGAAGAAATTCATCAAGGTCATCAAGCCAGTGGAAGTGCGTCACGGCAAGGGTGATGCGGAGAAATGGGCGCGCTTGTCGCCGTACGACGGCTTCAAGCTCGATTTCTTCATCGAATTCAACCATCCGGCCGTCGATGGCACGATGCAGCGCGCCTCCGTCGACTTTGGCGACGTGTCGTATGTGCACGACGTGGCGCGCGCGCGCACCTTTGGTTTCATGCAGGACGTGGAAAGCTTGCGTGGCATGGGCTTGGCGCGTGGCGGTTCGCTGGAAAACGCCATCGTCATGGATGAGTACCGCATCCTCAATGCCGATGGCTTGCGCTATGAAGACGAGTTCGTGCGCCACAAGATACTCGACGCCATCGGCGACCTGTACCTGGTGGGCCACCCCTTGCTCGCGTATTACACGGCGCACAAGTCGGGTCATGCGCTGAACAACCAGCTGCTGCTGGCGCTGCTGGAACAGCCGGACGCGTATGAAATCGTCTCGTTCGATACCAACGAGGCAGCGCCGCAATCCTACTTACGCCAGATGGAGCGCGAGTGGTCCCTGACTTGACGATTTTTTCTATTTTTAAATAGGTCTTCGACGGGAGCGCCTGAAAAATGTTCAGGGCAAGGCGCATTGCCGCAGGCAGTACGAATAGTACGGCCAGGCAATGCAACGCCGCCATGGACTTTTTCTCAGGTGTTCCCAGGTTCGCGGTGGTGGCGCACCATGTTGCGCAGCGCCGCGATCAGTTGTTCGTTCTGCTTCGACGCCGGCAGGGCCGTGCTCAGCTCTTCCAGGGCCGTCATGGCTTTTTCCGGCAAGACCAGCGCCCGCGTATGCACGATGGGCGCGATGCTCTTAATGACTTGCACTTTCAGCTTGATGCCTGAAATCTGCCAGCCCTTCCTTTCCAGTTCCCCTTGCAGTTTCGGCAATTGTTGCTTGAGCTTGGCCGCCAGCGCCGCGTTCGGCGTGGCCAGTACCAGTTGGCCGCCCTCGAATTGCAGGATGTCGCAATGCTCGAACATCGCCGGCAAGGTCTTGGCACAGTCTTTTTGCAGGGCGGCCAGGCGTGTGACGGTGGGCATCAGGGAGGCCATCGTCGCATTGCCACGCAGAAAATCGGTTGCGCCCGTGACGGCCGGGCCTGAACGGGCAAAGCCGTAGCCGCGGCGCGGTGCCGGAGAATAAGTGGGAGTTCGCATGGCCGAAACATAGCACACTCGCCCGCGCATGACGAGTGCGGCGGCGGGTACGGCGCAAGCTGGCCGGTCGTATTGCCTTACAGTATGGAAAATGTCCGCAATTTCTGCTATTTGTTTGTCATTAAGCTATTGTTATATGGTGCATTAGCCCAACCTCAGCGGGAACGCATGATAAAATCATCGTCTTTTGCCATAGTCGAACTCCGTGCGGTCACGCGATTGTTACCTCGTCGTCACCTACCGAGCTTTTTTTAACGGCGTTTTTTCAAGAATTCAAGCATGTCATTACTGACCCAGATTTTCGGTAGCCGCAACCAGCGGCTGCTCAAGCAATACCAAAAAACGGTACGCGAGATCAATGCGCTCGAGCCGGCCATCGAAAAGCTGTCGGATGCCGAGCTGCAAGCGAAGACGCCTGCCTTCAAGGAACGCATCGCCGCTGGCGAATCGCTCGATGCCTTGTTGCCGGAAGCATTTGCCGTCTGCCGCGAGGCCAGTAAGCGTGTCCTGCGCATGCGCCACTTCGATGTGCAGATGATCGGCGGCATGGTCTTGCATTTTGGCAAGATTGCGGAGATGGGCACGGGCGAGGGCAAGACCCTGATGGCCACCTTGCCAGCCTACCTGAATGCCTTGTCGGGCAAGGGCGTGCATATCGTCACCGTCAATGATTACCTGGCGCAGCGCGATGCCGAGACCATGGGTCGCCTGTATGCCTGGCTGGGCCTGTCGACGGGCGTGAACATGTCGCAGATGGAGCACAGCGCCAAGCAGCAGGCGTACAACTCCGACATCACGTATGGCACGAACAACGAATTCGGTTTCGACTTCTTGCGCGACAACATGGTCTACGAAGCACGCGAGCGCGTGCAGCGCAGTCTGAACTTCGGCATCGTCGATGAAGTCGACTCGATCCTGATCGATGAAGCGCGTACGCCTTTGATCATTTCAGGCCAGGCCGAGAACCACACGGACCTGTATTACAAGATCAATGAAGTCCCTGCGCTGTTGACTTTGCAGATCGGCGAAGAAACGCCCGATGGCAAGGGCAAGGTTGACGTGCCAGGCGACTACACCAAGGATGAAAAGGCGCACCAGGTGCTGCTGACGGAAGCGGGCCACGAAAAGGCCGAGCGCATCCTGATGGAAATGGGCCTGCTGCCGGAAGGCGCCTCGCTGTACGATTCGGCCAACATCACCCTCGTGCACCACCTGTATGCGGCCTTGCGCGCGCATGCGCTGTACTTCAAGGATCAGCACTACGTGGTGCAGAACAGTGAAGTCGTCATCGTCGATGAGTTCACCGGCCGTCTGATGACGGGCCGCCGCTGGTCCGATGGCTTGCACCAGGCCGTCGAAGCGAAAGAAGGCGTCAAGATCCAGAACGAGAACCAGACCCTCGCCTCGATCACCTTCCAGAACTACTTCCGCATGTACGCCAAGCTGGCCGGCATGACCGGTACGGCCGATACTGAAGCGTACGAATTCCAGGAAATCTACGGCCTGGAAACGGTCGTGATCCCGCAAAACCGTCCGTTGCAGCGCAAGGACCGTCAGGATCAGGTCTACAAATCGTCGGCGGAAAAATACAACGCGATGTTGAACGACATCCGCGATTGCTACGAGCGCGGCCAGCCCGTGCTGGTGGGCACGACCTCGATCGAAAACTCGGAATTGCTGTCGGGCATCCTGACCAAGGCCGATTTGCCGCACAACGTACTGAACGCGAAGCAGCATGCCCGCGAAGCGGAAATCATCGCCCAGGCAGGCCGCCCGAAAGCCATCACCATCGCCACCAACATGGCCGGTCGCGGCACGGACATCGTGTTGGGCGGCAACGTCGAGAACCAGATCAAGTTCATCGAAGCCAATCCAGAGCTGAGCGATGCCGACAAGGCCGCCCAGTCGCAGACCTTGCGCGATGAATGGCAATCGCTGCACGACCACGTGGTCAATGCGGGCGGCTTGCATATCATCGGCACCGAACGCCACGAATCGCGCCGCGTCGACAATCAGCTGCGTGGCCGTGCCGGCCGCCAAGGCGATCCGGGTTCGTCGCGTTTCTACCTGTCGCTCGACGATGCGCTGCTGCGCATCTTCGCCGGTGACCGCGTGCGCGCCGTGATGGACCGCCTGAAAATGCCGGAAGGCGAACCGATCGAGGCAGGCATCGTCTCGCGCTCGATCGAATCGGCCCAGCGCAAGGTCGAAGCGCGCAACTTCGACATCCGCAAGCAATTGCTGGAATACGATGACGTTGCCAACGACCAGCGCAAGGTGATTTACCAGCAGCGTAACGAGTTGCTGGAAACGACCGACATTTCGGACATGATCGGCTCGTTGCGCCATGGCGTGTTCACCGACCTGGTGCACGAGTACGTGCCGCACGAATCGGTGGAAGAGCAGTGGGATATCAAGGGCCTGGAAAACACCCTGTCCAGCGAATGGCAGCTCGACTTGCCGTTGCAGGCCATGCTGGAAGCCGATTCGACCCTGACGGACGAAGAGATCCTGGAAAAAGTGCTGGTCGCGGCCGATGCCGTGTACCAGTCGAAGATCGATATCGTCGGCAAGGAATCGTTTGGCGGCTTCGAACGCAATGTCATGCTGCAAAGCGTGGACAGCCACTGGCGCGAGCACCTGGCGGCGCTGGATCACCTGCGCCAGGGTATTCACTTGCGTGGTTATGCGCAGAAGAACCCGAAACAGGAATACAAGCGTGAAGCGTTTGAACTGTTTGGCCAGATGCTCGACATGATCAAGAACGACGTCACGAAACACGTGATGACGGTGCGTATCCAGTCGCGCGAAGAAGTCGATGCGGCCGAGCAGGCGATGCAGCAGTCGCACGTGGAAAACGTGCACTACCAGCATGCCGAGTTCGATCCGAACGCGGCGCCGGAAGAACTGCTGGCGCCTACGGCAGGCGGCAACATGGACAACGTCGACGACATGAGCGTGAGCATGGGTGTCAAAGTGGGCCGCAATGACCCATGCCCTTGCGGCAGCGGCAAGAAGTACAAGGCTTGCCACGGCAAGCTGGCCTAAAGCCGGCTTCGCAGCCTGAACAAGAACGGAGACCGCGGTCTCCGTTTTTTTTTGTTCGCAATGGCATGAGCTGCGTGTTCATGGAAAGGCCCAGTATTGCGGCGCCTGCGATGGAATGCCTTTCAATCCGCCACGGTTCCTTGCCCGTTGCCCCGTCTTGATCATGGTGGCGATATCGGTCAGCAAGACGCGGTTGCTGGCGAAGTAATCGTGTCCCATGAAGTTCATGATGACGGCCGAGGCATCGACGAATTCCATGCCGGGAATGCTGACGACGGGGCCGCGGATGTCGCCTATCCTGTCCCAGTCGGCAAAATTGTAGGAAGCGCGGATGGCCTTGTCGTTCGCGGAAGCGTACAGGGTGGTGGGGAGCTTGAGGTTGGCAAAACGGGGCGCGATCTGAGCGCGGAAGACATCGGCATTGATGTCCGGCGCCGCCAGCACAACCTGCTTGAACAGGGGCAGCAGTTCGGGGCGTTTTTCCAGCAGGTTGGCCAGGGCCACGGTCATCGGGCGGTTGCCCATGCTGTGGGCGATGAGGTAGATATCGGTGGCGGAGGAGTGCGCCGCGAAGTCAGCCAGGAAGACCTGCAGGTGCGCCTGTGTCCATTCGGCCGAATTTTGGTCGAATTCATAGCCGGCCAAGGTGCCTTTCGATGGCCAACTGTAGAACACGGGCAGGGCGCCGATATCGAGGTCGACCGCCATCTGCGCCGTGCGCCGGGCGGCGTCGTCAAAGGAGTTACTGTAACCATGGATGTAGATGAAGGCGGCGCGCCGTTCCGGGGCGGCCTGTATCCTGGCCTTGGCGGTGGCGAGAAAATCCTCGCGCGACAGGCGCGTGGCGCCCTTGATCAGCACATATTTTTGCGCATTGTCGCTGGAAAGGATGGCGTACCAGGGTGGCAACGGCAGTTCGCCCGGCGCTCTTTTTTCAGGGATGCTCACCACGACGCTGCCATAGCTCAGGTAGGGCGCCGCGCGGTTGGGTTGCCAGCCATAATTGTGGCTGCTGGCCTGGTATTGCCTGTCGGTGGCGTAATACACCGTGACGTGCATGGCGCCGGCTGGCGGAGTCTCGTTGCCGGAGGTCAGCGTCCCGCCGCTGCCGCTGCCGGTGCTGCCGCTGCCGCCGCTGCCCACCAGATTGCCTAGCAAGCCACCCATGCCCGACCATGCACTGCTCCACGGACTGGTCGGCGATGGCCGTGCTACCCCGGCAGGCGGCGCTTCGGATGCCAGTCCGGCAGAGTCACCGTCCATACGGTGCGCCGCTCCATCCTGCACCGTACAGGCCGTCAACCAGGCCAGCAGGCATAACAGACGCAACAGGCATGACAGACCCGTATCGCTGTGCTGTTTTCGGTTTGACTGACCATGCGCCATGACATCCTCCGTGGGCGGTGCGATGGCAAGACTCACCATCGTCCATTCCCATACCTTAGCGCCGCCAAGTGGCATGGTTCTGATAAATCGCAAGCCTGGCCATGCTGCCGACCCGCTTCGGCGCATCCGGGGCCGTCGCGACTATTCACTTGCCGCATGTTCAACGGCGCCGCGAAGGCGCTACAATAGCGCTTCCATTTTCCCTCGCAGAAGAACTCCTATGGCCGTCAATTCTCCCAAGCCCGTCGCCGCCGACTTGAAAGTCGTCGCCGGCATTGAAATCGGTGTTGCCGAAGCCGGCATCAAGAAACCCAACCGCAAGGATTTGCTGGTATTGAAACTGGCGCCGACGGCCACTGTGGCCGGCGTGTTCACTCTGAACCGCTTCTGCGCCGCGCCCGTGCAAATCTCGAAAGCCAACCTGGCCGCCGTGACGGCCGGCGCCGCGCCTATCCGCGCGCTGCTGGTCAATACAGGCAACGCGAATGCGGGCACGGGCGAATCGGGCCTGGCCGCCGCGCAGGCCAGCTGCGCCGCGCTGGCAGAGCTGCTGGGCTGCACGCCGCAGCAAATCCTGCCGTTTTCCACCGGCGTGATCCTCGAACCGCTGCCTGTGCAGCGCCTGGTGGCGGGCTTGCCGCAAGCCGTGTCGGCTTTGACATCGGACAACTGGTTCTCGGCGGCCGAAGCCATCATGACCACCGATACGCAGCCGAAAGCCGGCTCGCGCACGCTCACCATCGGTGGCCACACGGTTACCCTGACGGGCATCAGCAAGGGCGCTGGCATGATCAAGCCGAACATGGCCACCATGCTGGGCTTTCTCGCCTTTGACGCCACCGTGGCCCAGCCCGTGCTGGACCAACTGGTGAAGCAGGCGGCCGACAAATCGTTCAACTGCATCACCATCGACGGCGACACCTCCACCAATGACTCGTTCATGCTGGTGGCCACGGGCGCTGGCAGCCTGGTCATCGATTCCATCGATTCGCCGCACTATGCGGAACTGGCCGCTGCCGTCACCGAACTGTCGACTTTCCTGGCGCAAGCTATCGTGCGCGACGGCGAAGGCGCGACCAAGTTCATGACCGTCACCGTGGAAGACGGCCGCAACGTGGAAGAGTGCCGCAAGATCGCCTACTCCATCGCCCATTCGCCACTGGTGAAAACGGCCTTCTTCGCCTCCGACCCTAACCTGGGCCGCATCCTGGCCGCCATCGGCTATGCGGGCGTGGACGACCTGGACGTGGGCCAGTTGAACCTGTACCTGGACGACGTGTGGGTGGCCAAGAATGGCGGCCGCAATCCCGACTACCAGGAACAGGATGGCCAGCGCGTGATGCAGCAAAGCGAAATCACCATCCGCGTGAAACTGGCGCGCGGCGATGCCACGGCCACCCTGTGGACGTGCGACCTGTCGCATGACTACGTGTCGATCAACGCCGACTACCGCTCATGACCGGCCTCGATCAATTCCTGCTGCGCGCCGAAGCCGTGTTGGCACGCGTGGAAGCGATCCTACCGCAGCCGACGCCCGCGCCGGACTGGAACAGCTTTGCCTTCCGCTGGCGCCGGCGCCAGGGCGCGGCCAGCCATCTGCAGGCGGTGGCGCATGTGTCGTCCATCGCTTTGCATGACTTGCACAATATAGTCACGCAAAAAGCGCAGATCGAACAGAATACGCGCCAGTTCGTCGCCAGCCGTCCTGCCAACAACGTGCTGCTGACGGGCGCGCGCGGTACGGGCAAGTCGTCGCTGATCAAGGCGTGCCTGAACCAGTTTTCCGACCAGGGCTTGCGCCTGATCGAAGTCGACAAGGCCGACCTGGCCGACTTGCCCGACATCGTTGACCTGGTGGCGGCGCGTCCCGAGCGCTTCATCATCTTTTGCGACGACCTGTCGTTCGAAGAGGGCGAGAGTGGCTACAAGGCGCTGAAAGTGGCGCTCGATGGCAGCATCGCCGCGCAATCGGAGAATGTGCTGATCTATGCCACGTCGAACCGCCGTCACTTGATGCCGGAGCGCATGTCCGACAATACCAGCTACAAGACGGACGACGATGGCGATTTGCATCCGGGTGAGACGGTGGAAGAGAAAATCTCGCTGTCCGAGCGCTTCGGCCTGTGGCTGTCGTTCTATCCGTTCAAGCAGGATGATTACCTCGATATCGCTGCCCACTGGCTCGCTTCCTTCGGCTGCACGCCGGAGCAAATTGCCGCAGCGCGCGGCGACGCCCTGCGCTGGGCCTTGCAGCGCGGTTCGCGTTCGGGCCGGGTGGCCTGGCAATTTGCGCGCGACTACGCGGGGAAGTTGCCGCAATGAGCGAAGTGAAAGTCACACCGGTGGACGTCGCCGTCGGCATCCTGATGAAGCCGAATGGCGACGTGCTGCTGGGCCAGCGCCCGGCCGGCAAGCCGTATGACGGCTATTGGGAATTTCCTGGCGGCAAAGTCGAACCGGGCGAGGCCATCCTCGATGCCTTGAAGCGCGAGTTTGTCGAGGAGCTGGGCTTGTATATCGACAGTGCCGAGGCCTGGTGCGGCGTGGAATATGTGTATCCGCACGCCCATGTGCGCCTGCATTTCTATATCAGCCGCGAATGGCGGGGCGAGCCGCAAAGCCTGGAAGGGCAGGCGTTCGCCTGGCAAGGCACGGTCGGCGTGGAACCCTTGCTGCCTGCCACCATTCCCCTGCTGGAATGGCTCGATGAGGTGCGCCGGGAATCCCTGGCGTCTGCCTGATCTTCACTCGTGCCGGCGGGCAGCACCATGCTGCGCGCTGGCGCAAGCTTTACTCTTGCTGTCCTTGTATCGTGCGCGCTTTGCGCTACAGTGCTTGCATCCAGCACCGGGGAGTTTCGCATGCCACTGACATTGACCTTTACCGATACCGATGAATTGTTGATCGCTGCGCTGCACAAGCGTGCCCGCGCGCATGGGCGCAGCGTCGAAGATGAGCACCGCGACATCTTGCGCAGCGCCTTGCGGCCGTTGCCGAAGCGCCCGCTCGACGATATTTTGCGCAGCATGCCCGACGTGGGACCCGATACGGATTTCGAGCGCCGCTCCTGACCCGCCATGGCCGCCTACCTGGTCGATACGGATGTGATCGTTGCAGCGCGCAAAGGTGGCGCTGCGCCGGCAGGCGTGGCCGATTTTTTCGAACGGGTATCGCCTGAGACGCGCTATGTGCCGGTGCAGGTGATCGCGCAATTGCGCGCAGGCATACAGCGCAGTTGGCGGCGCGAAGCGGCGCTAGAAGCACTGGCGCTGGAAGGCTGGCTGGAAGCTGTGTTGGCAGAGTATGCGCCGCGGCTGCTGGAATTCGACCTCGATTGCGCGCTCGTGTGCGCGCGCCTGCATGCTCGCGGCCACGTGCAAGGTGTGGATGGACAGATCGCTGCGATGGGGATCGCCTATGGCTTGACGGTGGTCAGCGGCAGGCTCGACGGTTTCGTGACGCAGGGGCTGCGCCTGGAAAATCCGTTTCGCTGAGTATTACTGGGGTTTGTTATCTTCGTCAGCCAGCGGATCTTCGAACGGATCGGCGGCGGGGATCGTGTATTTTTCCTCGGCCCAGGCACCCAGGTCGATCTGTTTGCAGCGTTCCGAACAGAAGGGGCGGAATTTGTTGGCTTCAGTCCATTCGACTTTGGCGGCACAGGTAGGGCAGTTAACGACGGTCATGATGGGGCAAATAAGTAACAGTTAAAAATTACAGAGCGTGAGCTCGAACGGAACATCTTCTTCCAGCGGCTTGGGTTTCAAGTCGCCACCCTGGGTAGTGAAACGTACCCACAGCATATATTTGTTGGCGGAAATTTCCGGGATGGCGCCGCTGTTTTCATCCAGGCTCAGGCGCAGCATCTGGTACACCTTGCCTTGCAGCATTTGCTGGTAGCTGCCGCCATTGGCGATCAGTTTGACGGGGCCGCCGGAATCGCGCAGCAGGCGCAATACCAGGGCCAGCGCATCGAACAGGGGCGCCAGCGGGGCAAACCAGGCGTGGATATCGGTCAGACGCTGCTCGGAACTGCGTTTTTGCCAGGCAAAGTAGGACGGCAAGTCGAATTCGCAGGCGCCGCCCGGGATGATGGTGCGGCCGCGGATGCTCATCAGCCATTCATTGTCGCGGATATTCTGGCCCGTCTTGCCTTGCGCCGCCACCAGGGCGCCGCTGACACTGTCGAGTTCACCGAGGATGGCGTCCAGGGTTTCCGGCTCCACATTCGGATTGCTGCGGTAGCCCAGCAGGCTTTGGCGCTGGCGTTCGAGTTCCTGCAGCAGGTCGGACTTCAGGTCGGCGCGGCCGGCCACTTCGAGCATGTCGAAAATGGTTGCTAAGGCAACATGGTGCTGCATTGCATGCTCTTGCTGGATGAAGAACTTGAATTTGTCGTACAGGTCTTCCAGCCGCAACAAGGTACGTATGCGTTCGTTGAAAGGGTATTCGTAGACAATCAAAATAATTCCCTTAAGTAAGGACCTGCAAACAATCCCGTGATTTTGAACCAAGCGTCGACAAATTACAAACGTTGCAGCCCGATTCCGGCCATTCTTTTTGAAAATGCCAGATATAAATCGTGCAACTGGGCAATCTGCGGCGCCAGGGCCGCCAAATCGCCATTATTGTCGATCACATCGTCCGCCGCCGCCAGGCGCATGGCGCGCGTGGCTTGCGTGGCCATGATGGCTTTTACTTGTTCTTCCGATAAGCCATTGCGTGCCATCACGCGCGATACTTGCAGGCTCTCCAGGCAATCGATGACCAGCACGCGGTTGACGCGCTCCACCCATCCGCCGGACTCGACGAGCAGGGGCACGGCAAAGATTACATAGCTGCCCGTCGCTTCGGCGGCGGCCGCCAGGGTGGCCTGGCGGATGCGCGGATGCAGGATGGCTTCCAGTCTGGCCTTGGCGGCGGCGTCGGAAAACACGAGCTTGCGCATTTTTGTGCGGTCGAGGGCGCCGTGCGCATCGGCGTAGTCCGGGCCAAATTCCGCCACTAGGGCCGGCATGGCGGCGCCATTTTGCGCCGTCAGGCTGTGGGCGATCTGGTCGGTATCGACGATGGCGGCGCCGCGCGCGGCGAACAGGTCGGCCACGGTGCTCTTGCCGCAACCGATGCCGCCGGTGAGGCCCACGCTGAAATAAGGGGCGTTTTGTCGTAGCATGTGTTTATCCATAGGGGTAGTGCTGCGCCGGTCAGCCGGTCAGGCCCAGCGTGAGCTGCGACAGGGGCGTGCCGTACAGCATGGCGATCAGACCCGCCGCCGCCAGGTAGGGGCCGAATGGAATCGGTTTGTCGCGTCCCCGCTTGGCGAAGACGATCAGGCCGATGCCGACCACGGCGCCGACCAGCGACGACAATAATATGATCGTCGGCAACATGGTCCAGCCCAGCCACGCACCGAGCGCCGCCAGCAATTTGAAGTCACCATAGCCCATTCCCTCCTTGCCTGTCGCCAGCTTGAAGGCCCAGTACACTGCCCACAGGGCCAGATAGCCGGCGGCCGCGCCGATGACGGCGTCCTGCAGCGGCACGAAGGTGCCATTGATGTTGACCAGCAGGCCCGCCCACAGCAGGGGAAAGGTCAGGTCGTCCGGCAGCATTTGCGTGTCGGCATCGATGAAGGTCATGGCGATCAGCAGCCAGGCAAACACGAGCGTGGCCAGACCCGTCCAGCCGCTGCCGAAGTGCCAGATCAAGAGTGCCGACAGCGCACCCGTCAGCAGCTCGACGAGCGGATAGCGCACGGAGATGGGCGCTTGGCAGGCACTGCACTTGCCGCGCAGCAGCAGGTAGCTGATGACGGGAATATTTTCCATGACCGTGATGCGGTGGCCGCAGGCGGTGCAGTGCGAGTGCGGCAGCATCAGGTTGTAGCGGTCCGCGTGCGGCAAGGGCAAGCCGCTTTCTTCCGCCACGTAATTATCGGACTCGCGCTGCATCATTTTCGGCACGCGGTGGATCACCACGTTGAGGAAGCTGCCGACGATCAGGCCGAACAGGGCGGCGACGAGGGCGACGGGCAGGTTGCCGGGCGCAGCGAATAGCAGGGTATCTTGCAGCATGGTGGATTTGTCTGAGGTGAAGATCGTTGCCGCGCAACATTGCCTGGCACTGCCGCAGTGTAAAACATCTGCCAGCACATGGGGATCTTTTGCGCAGAGCGCTGGTCGAGGAATGACGGCGGGCCAGCATAGCGACCGTAGCTTTCGCGTGGTTCGAATTCTTCCAGTCGCTCACCGATGTGTGGGTTTGTCAGCAGGCTTGCGGAGGCTGTCCCGCAAGCCGGGCGCTGGAAACTTCCACGCTGCCTTTAGATGGTCAATATTCGGTTAGCGGCAACAATGAGGTCACCTTTCTGGCTTACGGTGCACCTTGTCGCGCCGGTTGAGCGCGCGTTCCAACAGCGAGCGTGTCAGGAGCTTATGAAACGGCATGATGATAAACAAATAAACTCTTCCAAAGAGATTGTTTATTTTAACCAGGGTTGAAACCGTCACTTCCGATCCCTTCAGACTCGGTTGAATGCTTATCCAGATCCGAAAATCCAGATGCTTGTCGTCACCACCGACGACGACTTCAGTGCCCGTACTTGAAATAATCGGAAACATGCCAATCTTCCCCAGCCCGCGATCGCTAAAGCTAATACTTTTCTTTAGTCCCAACGGTGCGACGATTCCGTTGCGCAGAATAATGAGCCAGGTGAGCATGCGATGTGGTTCAGCGAACACGGCGCGCCCCGCTTGTTCGGCGTCCACGTAGGTTCGATCCGCCTGACCGGAATAGCCGTCGGAGAAATCAATGCGCATCAATCCTGACGCCGACATGGCTGCCGCCGGTGCGGCAATGAAGAAGACTTTATTTGCTTCGTTTGTCATGAATAAAACTCTCTCTGTAAAGTGAGTGACGGTCGGACTGCGGTTGTTTTGATTAGCGCGCATTCAAAGTTTGCAAACGTGCTCTGGCGGACGGAGTGCTTGCATCGTGGTCACATGGGTCGGCATGCTCCATAGCGATATCAGATGGTTTGTCCTGTGAAACAAGGCAAACAATTCTTACCGACTGCGCGTCTGCTTTCAGTGCGAAGTAGGTCCACATTCCTCCAAGAAGATCTGCTACGCCGAAAAAACGATCATTGGGCTGGCAAGGCCAATGGCAGCGAAGGTCATGAAGGCCGCGAACACGAGGAGGCGCGTGTATAGGCTTGCTGGTTTCAAGGATCAAGTGCAACACTGGGTGATTGAACTGTGGTGGTCGGATATTGCGCAGTCGCGGCGTGGCTGTTGCCAGGCATGATGAAGACTGCGCATCCCGCAAGCAGAAACGTGGTATTCATTTAACGAATCCAGGGGTTGGCGGTGCGCACACGTGCACCGAGGGTTCTGAGAAGCTGGATCAGACCTAAATAGGCCCGGTCTACGTAGGGCAGTTCCTCCGGCAAGGATTGCAGGTACCGAAGTGCCTGGCGCTGATGCTCGGCTGATGGACGTGGGTATGGCGGGTGTTGCGCAAAGTCATACACCGCCACGGTAAACGGCAACTTCTGCCAGGCATGCCGCTCGGCCATTGCCGGCAGCAGTTGCTGGCAAAATTCCTGCTCATTCAGATTCGGCCCAATCAGGCCCAAGTCCCGATAGGCCTGCTGCATGGCACTGTGGTCTGCCGGGTCGCGCAACTGTGCCGACCATAGCGCGCTGAGCGCTTGGCAAAAGTCAGCGTCCAGCGCGCGGGTGCAGCCAAAGTCCAGCAGGCCCAATCGGCCGTCCGGCATGAACAGATAGTTGCCCGGATGCGGGTCAGCTTGCAAGCGGTGCAGCACAAAGGTGCAATGAAAGAAGGCGTCAAACAGCAACTGACCAGCCTGATCACGTGCGGCTTGATCGGGATCGGTCAGCAACCATTCGTTGAGATGCAGTCCCGGCAGGCGTTGCATGGTCAGCACGCGGCGTGTGGTGCGGCCCATTACCGGCTGGGGGATCACCAGGCCAGGCAGCATGAGATGCTGCGCAAACCATTGCATGGTCTGTGCCTCGTGCAAATAGTCCAGCTCCTCGGCCAGTTTCTGTTCGATGTCATCCATCATGCGCGCGATGATATCGGCTTTGGGCATCATATCCGAGCGTTCCCCCAAGGCTTGCAGCAGGCTGCGCAGCATACGCATGTCGCTGCCAATGGAGTCCGCCATTCCGGGGTATTGTAGTTTGACGGCCACTGCCAGACCGTCGGTCATGATGGCGGCGTGGACCTGACCCAGACTGGCGGCGGCAAAGGCGATCGAATCGAATTGCTGGAACAGGGCTTGCGGATTCTGGCCAAACTCCTGGCGCATTACTTTGATCACCAACGCGCGGTTCAGCGGCGTAACCTGGTAGTGGGCGCGGGCCAGTTCCTGGCGCATGCCCTCGGGTAGAAAGCCTAGCTCCATGCTGAGTAGCTGCGAGGCTTTGAGTGCCGTGCCCTTGAGCTGGTTCAACGCGGCAAACAGGATGCGCCCGAGTTCCGCCTCATGTGCCACGCGGGCCTGTTCCGTTTTCGCATCGTCGCGCGTCATCGACTTGGCCTTATGGCCCAGGTGGGACAGCCCGGCCCGCGCCACTGCCATGCCGACAATCGCGCCACGCGAAAGACGCCCGGTACGCGGCAACTGCGAAACTTTGTTCGTCTTGGTCGTGGGCGTCATGAGCGTACCCCGCCCAAGCCGCGGCGGGCCAATTGCAGCAGATCCAGCAAGCCATTGCCGTCTTGCATCAGGCGCGCCAGCTGGCTGCGCACCATGAAACCGCCCAGCTCCAGCAGCTTGTCCACCAGGCCGCTGCGCAAGGCTAACACCAGCACGCCCAAGCTTAAATCGACCATTTGCGTGGTGTTGGAAAATTCGTCGGAGGTATCGCGTAGCCAGTACGCAATGACGCCGTACACATAATCGGCCAACAGTCCGGCCAGGCTGGGCTTGAAGCCGCAAGGCACGATTTCACCTGTCGTCTCGGCCTGCTCTAGCATCTGGACGAAGGTTTGCCGGAGCAAAGGCTTGCCGGGTAGTTGCTCGCCCAACAGCAGCGTGGGAGCGCGCTCCACCATGCCGCGCGCCAGACCCACAAATTCGCGGTCGGCCAGCAAACCTTCCAGCAGACTGTTGACCACCAGTTGCAGGCGCTCCTGCAGCGAAAATTCGTTCTGTCCCTCCGTCTTGTCGGCCTGCGCCACTGCGTCTGCAATTGCTTGCTGAAAGTAGGCGGTTACCAGTTTCTCCTTGGTAGGGAAGTATTTGTAGATGGTGGCATCACCCACGTCGGCGGCACGCGCGATCTGCTTCATTGTGGTGCCTTCAAACCCATGCTGGGTCATCAGGTCCACTGCGGTCTGAATGATCAGCCGATGGTTTTTGGCTTGTTGGGCTTTTGAAGTACGCATGATCGAAATTTGAAGAAGAGTGGAATGTCGGGGGGCAAAACAATCAAGTCTGGCCCAACCATGTAAGAATTGCGACGGCGGGCAGGCAGATCGTTGCCCCCGCAGCTACAAAATATTCATTCAAAGAATGCCTTGCAAGAAAGTTACGGCTACGGGCCTCTTGAACTTGACGACGTCACAGACGATGTGTGCAAGCCCCAACAAGTACATGAACCAGACCACTGTATTTGCCATACCCACCCTCCAGGATTACCGCATGCCCTACATTGCGATATGAATATACGATACTTACTATCTATTAATTAAATATATTGTACATCTATTGCATAGTCAGTGACTATTATTTGATAAAAAGGTAGATGTATTACAAGCATGGGTTCATGTTGGGTGTCGGTGGCGATCCACCGAACTTAGCAGCGCCGCGCCTCAGCACGGCTTCTGACTCATGGATTTGTGCGATTTCGGACGTGGGACCCGAGGCCTTGATTTGATGATGCCAGGGCGGTGCGAGTAGGCGAGCGGCAACGCGCCATGTGAGCCTAAGTTGTACCGGGCGACGGCATGGCCCTGCTCAGTAGCTCATAGGAAGCACATTCTTGCGGCTACGTAGTCGATTGGGACACCGTCGCCCTGGAGATGCATGAGGACTGGCGACATTGATTTGGGCATCGGCACGTCTAAGCTCGGCTTCGAATGCCCATCGTGATACGGCATGTTGCACCGAGTCCTGGCTCATCGAACGCTTCCATCATGTCTCATCACTGAGAACCTACAGGCGCGCAGTCAAATCACGGCGCCCAGCTTGAAAATCGGCAGATACAAGGCGATCACGAGGGCGCCGACCAGCAGGCCCAGCACCACCATCAGCGCCGGTTCCAGCAGCGCGGAAAGGGTGGTCACGGTGGCATCGATGTCCGCCTCGATGATTTCGGCCGCGCGCGACAGCATGGCGTCGAGCGCGCCCGATTCCTCGCCGATCAGGGCCAGTTGCGTCAGCAGCGGGGGAAACACGGCGCTGTGCTCCATGGCCAGGGCCAGGCTGCCGCCGGCGCGGATTTCACGTTCGATGCGCGTCGTCGCTTCCTGGTACAGCGCGTGGCCGGAGGCGGCACCCACCAAGCCGAGCGAGTCGAGCAGCGGCACGCCGGCGGCGAACATGGCGGCCAGGGTGCGCGTCCAGCGGGCAATCGCCGCCTTGCGCAGGAGCGGGCCGAACACGGGCAGGCGCAATGCCCGCAGTTGCATGTTGCGCCGCAAGGCAGGCCAGCGGTGCCAGGCCAGATACGATAGCAGCCAGGCCAGCATGAGCGCCACCAGCAAGGCCAGCCAGTAGCGCACGAGAAAGGCGGACAGGCTCATGACGAGCAGGGTGGGCAGCGGCAATGGCGCACCGAAGCTGTCGAAGACCTGGCGGAAGGCGGGCACGACCACGCTCATGATGATGGCCGTGACAGCGATGGCGACGAGCACGATGGCCAGCGGATACATCAGCGCACCGCGCACTTGCCGCCGCAGGGCGATGGCTTTTTCCTGATGCGTGGCCAGGCGCGCCAGCAAGTCTTGCACGATGCCGGCCTGTTCGCCGGCGGCCAGCAGGTTGCAATACAGCTCGTCAAATAGCAGCGGGAACCGGCGGAATGCCTGCTGCAGGCTGCTGCCCGCTTCGATCTCGTGGCGCAAGTCGTGCATCAGCTCGGTGACGGCGGGCTTGGCGTGGCCCTTGCCGGCGATGTCGAAGGCGTGCAGCAGCGGCACGCCGGCCGCCATCATGGTCGACAGCTGGCGCGTGAACAGCGCAATATCCTTGTGCGTGATGGCCTTGCCCGGCGCGGCGCGCGCCGCCTGTACCCTGGTGGCCAGGATGCCCTGGCGCCGCAAGGCCAGGCCGGCAGCGGTGGCATCGGCGGCGCGCAAGATGCCATCGACCGTCTTGCCATGACGGTCCGTGCCCTTCCATGCAAACCGCCGCTCGGCCGCCATGCGCACCTCCTGCCGTCACGGTAGCAGCGTCAGGCAAAAGCGCCAGCCGCGCTGGCGGCAAGCTTGATGTGGCTCAGCCTTTTGTGGTTTGTACTTCCGTTTGCACAAGGGCCTGGGCCTTCACGTCGGCCGCATCTTCCTCGTCGCTGTCGGTGCCCTTGCTGATGCTTTCGCCATCGTCGCGGCGCAAGGTCCAGAACGTCAGCGAGGATAGCACCGTCAGGGCGGCCAGGGTCAGGAAGGTGTGGTGCAGGGCGGTGCTGAGCATGGCGCGGTCCGACTGCGGCATGTCGCCCAGGTACCAGCCCGTGATCAGCGAACCGAAGGCCAGGCCAAAGCTCATCGACAGTTGCTGCATCGAACTGGCGATGGTGCTGGCCATGCTGGAATCGGTCTTGTCGACATCGGCATACGCAATGGTGTTCATGCTGGAAAATTGCAGCGAATTGAAAAAGCCCATGCACAGGCTGATGGCGACGATGACGTACAGGGGCGTGCCCGCGCCCACCTGCGAAAACATGGCGATGGTGATGCCGATCAGCACGGTGTTGACGATCAGCACCTGGCGGTAGCCGAAGCGGGCCAGCACGCGTGCGGAAATGAATTTCATGCCCATGGCGGCCGCGGCCGACGGCATCATCAGCAAGCCGGATTGCCAGGCAGGCAAGCCCAGGCCCAGCTGGTACAGCAGCGGCAACAGGAAGGGCAGGCCGCCCACGCCCAGGCGCGTAACGAAACCGCCCACCACGGAAACGCGGAAGGTGCGGATCTTGAACAGGGTCAGGCGCAGCAGCGGGTGCAGCACTTCGCTCGAATGCCAGGCGTACGCGGCCAGCAGGCTGATGGAAATGAACAGCAGCACGGCAAACGAGGTGCCATCGATGCGGTGTTCGCCGAAGATTTCCAGCAGCCATGACAGTAGCGCGATGCCCGTGCCGAACAGCACCAGGCCGATCAGGTCCAGCGGACGGGGCTTGTCGCCATAGTAATCAGGCATGTAGCGGTGCGCCAGGTACAGCGCCGCCAAGCCCACGGGCACGTTGACAAAGAAAATCTCGCGCCACGACAGCCAGTGCACGATCAGTCCGCCCACCGTTGGCCCCAGCAGGGGGCCGATCAGGGCGGGGATGATGACGAAATTCATGGCTGCCAGCAATTGTGACTTGGGGAAGGTGCGGATGATGGTGAGCCTGCCCACCGGCATCATCATGGCCGCGCCCATCCCTTGCAACAGGCGCGCGGCCACCAGCATGGGCGCATTCACGGACAGGCCGCACAGGATGGAGGCGATGGTAAAGATGGCAACGGCGGCGGAAAACACGCGCCGCGTGCCAAAGCGGTCGGCCATCCAGCCGCTAATGGGAATGCACACGGCCAGGCTCAGGATGTAGCTGGTGACGACGGCCTTCAGGCTCAGTGGCGTCACGTTGAGGCTGGCAGCCATGGCGGGGATGGCGGTGTTGACGATGGTGGAGTCGAGTTGCTCCATGAACAGGGCGGTGGCAACCACCCAGGGAAGGTAGCTTTTAACGGGGGAGCTGGTCATGGATGTGAGCCTGAGGAAGAGAAACGGAGCCGACAGTACGACGAATTGTCACATAAACGGCGTAGGCGTGCCGCCCGCGCCGTCCATTCTGGTAGCGTGCCGGGGGCATCGTCCATGGAACATTTGTTCCATGGCAATATATTGCGGGCAAGGCTAGCATGTGTTTTCTGGCAGCTCCGAGCTCTTCTTTCCTCGAAAGTCACACCACATGAAAAATGCACTTACCTTCCTCGTCCTGGGCGCGGCCTTGTCCGCATGCGGCGGCGGCAGCGATGGTGGCACGCCGGAAGCACCTGTCACGCCGCCAGTCGTAGGCACGCCTCCGGTCGTTCCCGCCGATAGCGTGACGGTGGCATCGGAAGCCGTGGCCAAAGAGGCAGGCCTGAACGTCATTGCCGGCGCCAGCGACGACGAAAGCGTCTATGACGTGGCCGCCGATATCGGCGACACCTGGCGCCTCACCTTTGACAGGGTCAAGAAGACCTATGCCATCCGCGTCCTGTCGACGCAGTTCGGCTTGAGCGACCGCAGCGGTACGTTCAGCGCTACCACCAGCGGCAATCTCACCACCTACACAGCAACGGATCTCAGCGTCACTGTCGATACGCGCACGCGCCTTCTGTCGGGCAATATCAAAGTGGGTAGCATGGTCTCGACCGTCAGCGGCACGGCGTATGTCGTCAGCGATGTCGCCAAGCTGGCCGGCAGCTATATTTTCCTGGGCGCCATGCGCAATGCATCGAACGGTGCTGACCGTTTCAATCCGAAAGGCAGTCTCAAGATCGCTGCCGACGGAGCGGCCCAACTGTGCAATGGCGGCGTGTTCAATGCGCAAGGCGTGTGCTCTGCGGTATCGCCACAGCTGGAAGCTGAAAACGCCAGCCTGACCCTGGTCAAGGATGCGAAGAACGGCTTGCTCGTCGCCCGCCAGGGTGGACAGGACTTCGGCATCGTGCACGTGCATGCCGGGGACCGGGGGCTGGCGCTGTTCATCGACCGCTATAGCCGCAACCAGGAAAACGTCATGCGCGTGGGCACCATCGTGGCAGCCAAGCAGCAAAAGATCGGCAGCGAAATCAATGGCAGCTACACCTGTGCGGCGCAGGGCATCAGCGCGAACATCGTGATTGCCGGCAGCACCGCCACCCTGACGAATAATACGACCGGCAAGGCGCATGCGGAAACCATCACCGTCAACAAGCTGGGCCTGGCCGCGCAAGCTGTCGATTTCGATGGCATCGCCGTGTTCAAGGACCCTGCCGATGTGCCAGCCGACTATTCGATGTTCATGCCCGTGTCGTCGAGCATGGCAATCGAGTTTTCGACCGACCGTTCGTACATGGGCATGTGCCTGAAAAAATAGTCGCTAGCATTTGATGTGATCCAGCGCGGCCAGCAGCGGCAGCGCCGCGTCCGCGATGCGCTCAAGACTGGCCTCGCGCAGGGCGGCGGTGTCCACCGTGTGGCCGGAGTCCAGCCCCGCCCAGCCTAGCAGCGCCGAACATGCGGCGGGCGTGTCGAACATACCGTGCAAATAGCTGCCCAGGATTTGTCCGTCGTCCGACACGGCTCCTTCCGCGCGCCCATCGATGACAAAGGCCGGCTGCGCCAGCGCCGCGCCATGCGAGACGCCCATGTGGATTTCATAGCCTGCCACAGGCGCATCGGCGGCGCCGGCAAACGCGCAGTGGCCGCGCACCTGTTCCAGCCGCTTGTCGCTTGTCAGTTCCGTCACCATCTCCAGCAATCCCAGCGCCTTTGACTCTCCCGCCGCGCCTTCCACGCCCAGCGGATCGCACACGCTTTGCCCCAGCATCTGGAAGCCGCCGCAGATGCCGAGTACCTTGCCGCCATAGCGCAGGTGTTTCGCCAGGTAAGCGGGCCAGCCCTCTTGCTGCAGCCAGGCCAGGTCGCCGCGCGTGTTCTTGCTGCCGGGCAGTATCACCAGATCCGCCGGCGGAATCGCTTGTCCCTGTTGGATGAATTGTAGGTCGATATCGGGGTGGGCGCGCAGCGCGTCGACATCCGTGTGGTTGCTGATGCGCGGCAGTTGCGGCACCACCACCTTGAAGGTGCCGCGTTCTGCCTGCGTGGCTTCCACGGCGTCTTCCGCATCGAGGAACAAGCCTTGCAGATAGGGCAGCACGGCCAGCACGGGCTTGCCCGTCTGCTGTTCCAGCCAGTCGATGCCGGGTTGCAGCAAGGAGATATCGCCGCGGAAGCGGTTGATGACAAAGCCGAGGATGCGTGCGCGCTCGCTGTCGGACAGGCAGGCCAGGGTGCCGATGATGTGCGCGAAGACGCCGCCGCGGTCGATGTCGGCCACCATAATAACGGGGCAGTCGACGGCTTCGGCAAAGCCCATGTTGGCGATGTCGCGCGCGCGCAGGTTGATTTCGGCGGGGCTGCCCGCGCCTTCGACGATGACGGCGGCGTATTGCTGGCGCAAGCGCGCGAACGATTCCAGCACGGCGCCCATGGCGATGGTCTTGTATTGCTGGTAGTCGCGCGCATCCATCTCGGCGCGTACCTTGCCCTGGATGATCACCTGCGCGCCCGTGTTCGACGACGGTTTCAAAAGTACCGGGTTCATGTCCGTGTGTGGCGCAATGCCGCAGGCCAGTGCCTGCAAGGCTTGCGCGCGGCCGATTTCGCCGCCGTCCGCCGTCACGGCGCTATTCAAGGCCATGTTCTGCGGCTTGAACGGCGCCACCGACACACCGCGCCGTTTCAGCAGGCGGCACAGGGCCGCGACGACGGTGCTCTTGCCCGCGTCGGACGTCGTGCCCTGCACCATCAGGACGGGGAAGGGGCTGTTCATGCCGGCCGCTTCTGCTGATGTTGCCACTGCGCGATAATGTCGCTGATCTGGCGCAAGCCTTCCGTGATGGCGGCCGGACCGGGCGAAAGAATGTCGGGCGACTTGATCTCGAACAGCATCTGGTTTTTCACGGCGGGAATGGCATCCCATCCCGGGCGCGCCGTCAGCTGCGCCGGCTGGAACTTCTTGCCGCACCAGGTGGCGATGATGATGTCGGGCGCGCGCCGCACCACCTCCTGTGGATCGGCGATGATGCGCTCCCTGGCGCCCGGATGCACGGACAATTCCGGGAAGGCGTCCGTGCCGCCGGCGATGTCGATCAATTCCGCCGCCCAGCCGATGCCGCTCATCAGGGGATCATTCCACTCTTCAAAGTAAATCACGGGCTTGCGCGTCCAGGAGGCGGCGCGGGCCCGGGCGGCGGCAATGTCCGCGCGCAGGCTGGCGATCAGTGCGCGGCCGGCATCCTCGCGCTGCACCAGCGCGGCCAGTACGGCGATCATGCGCAGGATGCCTTCCACCGAGCGCTGGTTGAATTGGTGTACTTCGATGCCGGCCTTGACGAGGTCGCGGCAGATATCGGCCTGCATATCGCAAAAGCCGATCACGAGGTCGGGCTGGACGGCCAGGATGCGTGCGAGGTCAGCGGAGGAAAAACCGCTGATCTTGGTTTTTTCCGCGCGCGCGCGGGGCGGGCGCACGGTAAAGCCGGAAATGCCCGCGATGACGTCTTGCGCGCCCAGCGCGTACAAGGTTTCCACGGCTTCCGTCGACAAACAGGCGATGCGTTGGTAGTGGCTCATGGCGCCGCCTTGCTGGTGCGGCGCTGGCGGGCCACTTCCAGCTGCTCACACATGGCGGCCGTGCCTTCGATCATGCGCGGGCCGGCGCGGTTGAGCAGGTCGCCATTTAGGCGGAACAGGTTATTCCTGCGCACGGCCGTCATCGACGGGAAGGCGCGCCACATGGCCAGGCCGCCTTCGCTGCGCGGATCGCTCTTTTCGCTGGTGCCGAAAATGACTTCCGGGTCTTCCTGCAGCACGCCTTCCGGCGTGACGACGGGCGCCACCACCTTCATCGCGGCAAACACATTCTGGCCGCCGCACACGCGCATGGAGTCGCTGATGATGCTCGCGCCGCTCAGGGTATATAAAGGTTTGTCCCACACCTGGTAAAACACGCGCACGGGCGGACGCTGCGCATATTGCGCCGTCAAGCTGGCCAGTTTGGCGCGTAGCTGGGCGGCGGCCGGTTTGGCGACTTTTTCCGTGCCCATCAGCTGGCCCAGGCGCTCCATGCTGTCGGGGATGTCGGCCAGCTTGCGCGGCTCGCTGTGATAGATCGGCACCTTCAGCTGGCGCAGCATGGCGATCTGGCGCTCGGCGCTGCCATGCATCCAGACGACGATCAAGTCCGGCTTCATGGCGATGATGCGCTCCATGTCGTACTGTCGGTTGTCGCCCACTTGCGTGATTTTCTTTGCCGCTTCCGGGTAGTCGCTATAGCTGACGACACCGGCGATCCTGTCGCCGCCACCGGCTGCAAACAGCAGCTCCGTGACGTGCGGCGCCAGCGCCAGAATGCGCTGCGCCGGCTTTTCCACGCTGACGGTATTGCCGTCGTCGTCGCGTACGGTGATGGCGGCATGCGCCTGCAGCGAGATCAATCCGGCCAGCAGCAGTGCGGTTTTCAAGTGGTTCATATGTGCTTCCATGCAGTGAGGGCCTGCTGCAGGCGCAGCCAGGCATGTTCGTCGGGGGGCAGGCCCAGGCGGATGCCGTGGGCCGCGTGGCGGAACAGGCGCACCCAGATGCCTGATACTGCCATGTGGCGCCAGAAGGCTTCGGCACGTTCTTCCGGCCACCATTGAAACAGTGCCGTGCCGTTGCTGGCGATGCCGTGCGCGGCCAATAACTGGCGCAGGCGGGCACCTTCGCCGCGCAGGCGCTCGCGCATCGCTTCCTGCCATTGCGTATCGCTCAAGGCGGCCAGCGCCGCCTGCTGCGCCGGGCCGCTGACAGTCCATGGGCCCAGCATGTCGGCCAGCTGTGCCAGCAACGTGGGATGAGCGGCGACAAAGCCCAGGCGCAGCCCCGCCAGGCCAAAGAATTTGCCGATGGAGCGCAGCACGATCAGGCCCGGCTGGGCCGTGTGCTGACCGAGGCTGGCTTGCGCTTCCGTGTCGCCAAACGCTTCATCGACCACCAGCCAGCCACCGCGCGCGGCCAGCTTGCCGGCCCACTCCAGTAATACCTCGGGCGCGATGCGTTCGCCCGTGGGATTGTTCGGATTGCAGATCACCAGCACATCACAGTGTTCGATGGCATCGGCCAGCTGCGCATACGCCACTTGCCGCAATTGGTGGCCGTGCTGGCCCCAGTGGTGCGCATGTTCCGCATACGAAGGTGCGGCCACCACCACGCGCGATGGTGCGCGCAGCCGGGGCAGGGCCTGGATGGCGGCCTGCGTGCCCGCGACCGGCAGCATGGCTGGCGCGTTGTAGTAAGCGCAGGCAGCGGCCGCCAGGGCCGGATCGGCTTCCGGTAGCCGGTGCCAGGCATTGGCGTTCGGTGCTGGCGCTGCATACCAGTGCGGGTTGATGCCCGTCGACAGGTCGATCCAGTCATCCAGAGGCCGTCCGTATTCACGTGCGGCGTCGCGCAGCTTGCCGCCATGTTCAAGCAAAGTATGTCCCCCGCAGGTGGTATAGCCCGGCCAGCAGCGCCACCCAGATCAGCCAAAGAACCGCCGTTTCGGCCACCAGGCGCCAGGCGCGGTCGATATCGCGCGCTTCGGCCGGGCGGCCGACGCCCAGCGGCGGGCGGCGTTCCAGCTCACCGTCATAGAAGGCGTCGCCACCGAGAGCCAGGCCCAGGGCACCGGCGCCGCTGGCCATCACGGGCCCAGCGTTCGGGCTGCCCCAGCTTGGGGCCTGGCTGCGCCAGCAGTGCCAGGCGCGCTTTTTGTCCGCCATGGTCTTGCCCAGCAAAACGTAGGACAGGGCCGTCAGGCGCGCCGGCAGGTAATTGATGATATCGTCGATGCGCGCGGCGCAGCAGCCGAACCAGTTGTAGCGCTCGTTGCGGTAGCCCCACATGGCGTCGAGGGTATTCGCTAGCCGAAATAGTACGGCGCCGGGGCCGCCCGCCACGGCAAACCAGAACAGGGTGCCGAAGACGGCGTCGTTGCCGTTTTCCAGCAGGGATTCTGTGCTGGCCTTGGCCAGGCTGGCTGCGTCGGCATTGGCCGTGTCGCGGCTGACGATGCGCGCCGTCAGCAGGCGCGCCTTGTCCAAGTCATCGATGGCCAGGGCCTCGGCGATCGGCTGGTTATGCTCGCGCAGGCTGCGCAGGCCCAGACATAGATATAGCAGGAAGACGTGGAGGGCGGCACCCGCCAGGCCGCATAGCCAGTAGGCGGCATAGCTGAGAGGTAGTACAGCCAGCAGCCACGCGACGGCGCCGCGCAGAAAGCGTCCGCTGCCCCGATTCAGCCGGCGTTCCAGCGCGCTGGCGAGGCGGCCAAAGCCCACCAGCGGATGCCAGCGGCGCGTCTCGCCCAGGATCAGATCGAGCAGCACGCCAGCCGTCATCAAGGCGGCCAGCATGGGCAGCGACAAGCCGCTCAGCATGGACCGCCTTTCAGGTACAGCGGCAAGCCGGCGGCCACAAACACGGCCCTGTCGCACACGGCCGCCACGGCCTGGTTCAGACGGCCCGCTTCATCGGTGAAGCAGCGCGAGATGGCGCCGTAGGGCACGATGCCCATGCCTACTTCGTTCGATACCAGCACGAGGTCACAATCGGTATCGCCGATTTCGGCCAGCGCGTACAGCAGGTGCGCGCGCTCGCTGTGGAACAGTTCGGGCAGGGCGATGTCGCCCACGTCCGGATACGTCTCGCCGGTGGAAAACATCAGATTCGTCAGCCACAGGGTCAGGCAGTCGATCAGCAGCAGGCGCCCGGGCCGTGCTTCCCGCAGGATGGCTTCGCCCAGGCGCAGCGGTTCTTCCAGGGTGGCCCACTCGGCCGGGCGCTGTACCCGGTGATGCGCAATGCGCGTGGCCATTTCGCCGTCGCCCGCCTGCGCGGTGGCGATGTAGATCACTTCCTTGCCCGACTCGCGGGCCAGCTTTTCCGCATAGGCGCTCTTGCCGGAACGGGCGCCGCCGAAGACCAGGGTGCGCGTCATGGCGCTGTTACCACTCGGTGCCGATTTGTGCGCCGATGCCGGCCGCATACGCATGCTTGACGACGGCCATTTCGGTGACGGTGTCGGCGATGGCGATCAATTCGTCCGGTGCGCCACGGCCCGTGATGACCACGTGCTGCATGGCCGGGCGTTCCAGCAGGTCGGCGATGACCTTGTGCACGTCGAGGTAGTTGTATTTGAGGGCGATATTGAGTTCGTCGAACAGCACCAGGCCGTAGCTGGGGTCGGCCAGGAAGGTCTTCGCCTGTTCCCATGCGAGTTCGGCCTTTTCGATGTCGCGCTCGCGGTTTTGCGTTTCCCAGGTATAGCCTTCGCCCATCGCATGAAAGCTGATTTCATCGGGGAAGCGGCGCAGGAATTTTTCTTCGCCCGTCGACATGGCGCCCTTGATGAACTGCACCACGCCCACTTTCATGCCGTGGCCCATGGCGCGGATGGCCATGCCGAAGCCGCTCGAACTCTTGCCCTTGCCATTGCCCGTGTTGACGATGATGATGCCGATTTCCTTATCGGCCTTGGCGATGGCCGCATCGATGATGGTTTTTTTTCGTTCCATGCGCACGCGGTGGCGTTGGTTTATAGCTGCGGTATTGGCTGCGGTTTCCGCATCGACGGGTTTGTTGTCGCTCATGTTTAATCCTCTTTCGGTATGAATATCTTGCGTTTTCCGTGGGCGATGATCTCGATCGGGTGGCCCAGGTAGTCGCCCAGGATGGACGCCTGCATCACGTCGGCCACGGGACCGGCCAGCCAGCCGCCGTCGCCCATCAGCAGCAGCGCATGGGTTGAGACGCTGTGCGCCAGGTTCAGGTCATGCCCCACCATTACCACGGTTTTATTCTGTTCGCGGCACAGTTTCGACAGCAGGCCCATGACGCTGACCTGGTGCGCCAGGTCCAGCGCATTAGCCGGTTCGTCCAGCAGCAGCAAGGGCGTATCCTGCGCCAGCATGGCGGCAATCGCCACGCGCTGGCGTTCGCCGCCGGACAGGCTGCGTACGTCGCGCTCGGCCAGGTGCTCCACTTCCATCGAGGCCAGCGCCGCCAGGGCGATGCGCTGGTCGTCGCTGCCTTCCCAGTAATGGTTGTCGTGATACGGGTGGCGCGCCGACAGCACGGTTTCGATGACGCGGTACGAGAACGCATCGTGGCGCGCCTGCGCCAAAAAGGCCCGTTCGCGTGCCAGTTCATCGAGCGGCCAGTCGATCAGGGCGCGGCACTGTATCGTCACGTGGCCCGCATCCGGTTCGCGCAAGCCGGCCAGGGTACGCAGCAAGGTGCTCTTGCCCGCGCCATTGCGGCCGATCACGCTCCAGCATTCGCCATCCCTGATGTGCCAGGTGAGGTTTTCCACGAGGGAGCGCGTGCCTGCCTTCAGGCCGAGTTGGTAAGTACGTATCATGTGCGGCGTAATCGGCGCAGTTGGTACAGGAAGACGGGCGCGCCTATCATGGCTGTCACCACGCCGACGGGCAACTGCAAGGGCGCCAGCACGGTGCGCGCCAACGTGTCTGCCAGCACCAGGAAGGTGCCGCCGGCCAGCGCGGCGGCTGGTATCAACAGGCGATGATCGGGGCCGCAGGCAAAGCGCAGCGCATGCGGCACGATCAGGCCGACAAAACCCACGCTGCCGGCACTGGTGACGGCGCTGGCCGTGAGCAGGCCGGAACAGAAGAACAGACCCTTGCGCAGGGCGCCCACGCGCACGCCCAGGGTGCTGGCCGCTTCAGCGTGCAGGGCCATGATGTTCAGCGAACGCGCGCAGCGCAAGGCGAAGATCATGGCGCCGGCCAGGACCAGCCATGGCATCAGCCGCGCCGGTGCGCCGGCCAGGTCGCCGATCATCCAGAACACCATGCTGCGCAAGCGGCTTTCCGGGGCGATGGAGAGCATCAGGGTGACGATGGCCATGCAGGCCGAGGCCAGGATCACGCCCGTCAGCAGCAAGAGCGAGGCGCCGCCTTCGGCCGCCGTGCCGCCTCGCAGGTCGCGCCGGGCAAAGAAGTACAGAAGCATGGACACGCCGACGGCGCCCGCAAAGGCGGCCGCATCGACCACCCACAGCGCGCACATGAATAGCAGCGCGGCCAGCGCGCCCACGGAAGCGCCGGCGGAAATGCCCAGCACATACGGGTCGGCCAGGGGATTGCGCAGCAGCGCCTGCATCATGACGCCAGCCAGCGACAGCGCCGCGCCGGTGACAAAGGCGGTCAGCGCGCGGCCCAGGCGCAGGTCGAGCAGGGTGGCGACAAGAGTATCGGTCTTGCCCTGCACGACATGGAACAGGGCGGAAGGCAGGTCGGCGAGCGGAATCGCGATTGAACCGATCATTCCGGAGAAAATCAGGCTGGCAACCGCGCACGCGATCAGCACCGTGAGGATCACGGTGGCGCGGTGGCGCATATTGCGGAAAAATGGGTGCATGTACTGCCTTAAAAACGGGGACTGCAGAACTGCATCTGCGGGCGACGGCGGCATGCCATCGCCCGCAGCTTACATCATTACTACATGGTTATTTTGAGCCGTAACGCAGTCCGACGAAGAAGTTGGAGCCAGCGGTATTGTAGTTACGTGCCAGTTCATACTTCTTGTCAGTGATATTGTTCCAGCGTGCCAGCACCGACCAGTCACGTGCCACTTGATAGGTCGCGAACAGGTTGACTAGGCCATAACCGCCGAGGGTGATTTTGTTGGCTGCATCTTCAAAACGCTTGCCCGACAATTGCCATTCGGCGCCCGTGTTCAGTTGACCGATGCTGTAGTCAGCCGCAAAGTTGGCGTGACGCTTGGCGCGGCGCACCAGCGATTTGTCCAGCGTTTGATCGCGTGGATCTTGCAGGTCGATATTGCCGCTGAGGCCAAAGTCGCCAAACTTGCGGCGGCCGGTCAGGGTGATGCCTTCCAGTAATGCCTTGTTGACGTTGTAAGCGCAGCCATCAGGGTGGGTTGCCACTTCAACCGGGCAAGTGTTCGCATAGATCAGCAAATCGGTTACGCGATTGTGGTAATACACGGCGCTCAGCTGCGTCTTGCCATCATCGTAGCGCAGGCCAACTTCCGCATTGCGGCCTTTTTCCGGACGGTTGCTGGCGATGCCGTAGCCTGGGTAATACAGTTCATTGTAGGTAGGCTGGCGGAAGCTGGTGCCATAGCTTGCAGTGGCGCGCAAGGCATTGTTGATCTGGTAGCCATAACCAAGGCTGCCAGTGTTGGTCGAACCGGTTTCCGACATCTTGTCGCGGCGCAGGCTGGCGCTGAGCAGGTGCTGGCCGCGCTGCATGGTGTAGGAGCCAGCCAGCGACTTGGTGTCGCGGGCACGATTCAAGATCGGCTCGCCGCTGGAGACGACTTCTTCCTTGCGGTAGCTCGCCAGCAATTGCAGCGTGTCGGTGCCGATGGCGATGTCATTTTGCCAGTCGACAGTCGATTGCTTGGTTTCCAGGTAGCTCTTGGCACCCGCACGAGCGGAGCCATCATCGTTGGCCTTGTCGCGTGCTTCGGCAACTTGTACCTTGCTGTGCCAGCCTTGAACGAATTCATTGTTCATGAACACGCCGATGTTTTCCAGCTTTTGATTGCCGCGGGCATCGTAGCCAGGACCGTTGTCGTACTGGGCGTCAAGCTTACTGTTCATGAACACCAGGCCCAGGTCGTGCCCCTTGGCCAACTGAAAGCCAACCTGGCCCGTGACGCTTTTCTTGTCGTAGCCGTCTTTGTCGGCGTTGTAATAGTAATTGGCTGGTTTGGTGGCTGAAAAGCCGTCGCTTTTTTCCTTGCTGACATTCAGCGAGTAGCTCAGGCTGTTGTAGCCACCGCTTGCACCCGAAACGCTGGCGTCATATTGACGCGTGGCATCGCTGCCAAAGCCGACCGACGCGCCAACCACGGGCGCGCCGCTACCCTTTTTGGTGAAAATCTGGATGATGCCGCCGATGGCATCGGCACCGTACAGGGTGCTCAAAGGGCCGTAAACGATCTCGATGCGGTCGATATTGGCCAGTGGAACAGGGCTCCAGTTGGCGGCGCCCAGGGTCGAGGAACCGATGCGGATGCCGTCCACCAGAACGATATTCTGGGTGCCATTCGCGCCACGGATATACACTGATGCTGCCGTGCCAGCGCCGCCATTGCGGACAACTTCGATGCCACGCTGTTTTTGCAGTAACTCGGTGACCGAGCCTGCGCCCGAACGGGCGATATCTTCGCTGGTGATGATGGCCGTAGTGGCCAGCAGTTCGCTGGTTTTTTGCGGGGTGCGGGTTGCGGTGACGATCACCGGATCGAATGTGTTTGACGTGGTCTGGGCGAAAGCGGCAGGCGCGGCAATGGCTAGCGCGAGCGACGTGAGCGCCGCGTGGCGGGAAACAGCATGGGTCATGATAATTTTCAGTAAGTAATATGCAACCAGCCGACGTCCCCGTAGGCCAGATTGAACAGAAGTGGGAACTGAAGATGACGATCGAAGATAGCCATGGGCCATTCGGATCGCGAACATCCCCGTTCGCACACTTCCACCTGTCCTGGCCGGTATCCGGGCTGGCAAGTACGGCTATCCCACCTTCCCATGCTCGATGATTGCAAGCACAGTGGTTGTCAGAGATAGCTTGTCGCCCGCTTCCTGTAGGGAGAGGCGACACTTGCTTACCGTTGCGGGGGCAGCACACGCTCGCCGCGATCGCGGCATCGTGTTTCCCGTTTAACTGCGCTCATGGACATGAGCGCGGGCACCAAAACCCCGCCATTATACGTGCAGCGGGCGTGGACTGAAATGGCCGGCTGGACGATTAGATATCAGAAATCGACGACGACGGTCGCACCGTAGGCGATTTTGTGGGCGGAACGGGCGGCCAGCATGGCCGTTTCTTCCAATGACAGCCGG
Source organism: Janthinobacterium sp. DSP2-3-3 (assembly GCF_049897325.1). NCBI lineage: Bacteria > Pseudomonadati > Pseudomonadota > Betaproteobacteria > Burkholderiales > Oxalobacteraceae > Janthinobacterium > Janthinobacterium sp. DSP2-3-3. The sequence continues at coordinate 144,809 of NZ_JAFCWA010000015.1, forward strand.
GCTTGCAGTGCCGACAGCAGGCGGATGGTGCCTGCATGGCAGATGATGACGACCGTTTCGTGTTGTTCGCGCAACAGATCGCCTAAAAACGCATCGACGCGGGCGGCCATCGCCAGCACATTCTCGCCTCCGCCGGGGCGGTACCAAGCCAGGTCGGCCGCCCAGGCATCGATTTCCGTACGTGCAATCGCGTGCCAGGGCTGCATTTCCCACGCGCCGAAATCCATCTCCGCCAGCCGCGCGTCGAAGTGCAAGTCGCAGGAAGGCAAGTCCTGCGCCAATGCTGTCGCCAGGCCGGCGCAGCGGCGCAGCGGACTGGCGTAGAGCGGCACACCGGCCGGCAAAGTCGCTTGCAGGCTGGCGCGCACCGTGGCCATTTCGTGCGGTGCCACTGCCACGTCGCTGCGGCCATAGCAGGTGTCGCTGGTGACCTGCGGTGCGGGGTGGCGAACGAGGATCAGGCGCATGTTTGCTTAGTAAAAGTGCAATGGAGGCTGAAAGCTGGAGAGGATGGCCAGATAGATCGCCACTTCAGCCAGTTGCTGCACGGCGCCCAGGCAGTCGCCTGTGTAGCCTTGCAGGCGGTGCTGGCATTTGCGGCCCAGCCAGAATGCGGCCGCCGCCGCCACCACGATGGCAAAGGCCAGCGTGGCCCAGTTAAGTATCCCCAGCACGCCGCAGGCGATGGCGGGCAACAGGCCGCAGGTAGCTGCGATAATGAATTCAGCGGTGCTCATTTCCTGCGCCATCGGCTTGGCCTTGCCGTCGTCGCGCGCATAGTCCATGAGCCAGATCAGCGAAACGGCGGCCAGGCGCGAGAGCGGATGGGCGATGAGTAATGTCGCCACCACCGTGGCAGGCGGCAGCGATGCGAGCGCCGCACATTTGATGGCCAGCAGGCAGAGGATGCCGATGGCGCCATATGCGCCGATGCGCGAATCCTTCATGATTTCCAGGACCCGCTCACGCGTCATTCCACCGCCAAAGCCATCGCACATGTCGGCGAAGCCGTCTTCATGGAAGGCGCCCGTCAGGTAAATGCCGGCGGCAACGGCCAATAGCACGGCCACCGCTGAAGGCAGGAGCCAGCTGGCAAGCAGATACACGGCGCCACTGATGGCCGCCACCACCACGCCCACCAGCGGAAAGTAGCGCGAGGCGTGCTGCAGCCAGGCCGGCTCGAAACCCACCCAGCGCGGGATCGGAAGGCGCGTGAAGAACTGCAGCGCAATGAAGAATAGGCGGCACTGATGGACTGCGACAGAAGCGGGATTGGTCATGGTCTTAGTCTGGCGTGGACTTTTCGCTGACCTGGGCCGAGGCGAAGGTGGCCATCTCGCGCATGAAGTTGACGGCTGCGTGCAGCAGCGGCAAGGCCAGCGCCGCACCCGTGCCTTCACCGAGGCGCAAATCGAGATGCAGCAGCGGACGTGCTCCCAGGCTAGCCAGCAACTGGCGATGACCGTTTTCATCAGAGCAGTGTGAAAACACACAATAATCGAGGATGGCCGGCTGCAAACGGGCCGCCACCAGCAGGGCGCTGCTGACAATGAATCCATCGATCAGCAGAATCATGCGCCGTTCGGCTGCTTTGAGCATGGCGCCAGCCATCATGGCGATCTCGAAACCGCCGAAGGTGGCCAGCACGTCGAGTGGCTCGTTGACTGCCGCATGATGCGCGACAGCCGCTTCGATCACCTGTTGTTTGTGCAGTATGCCTTCCTTCGACAGGCCGGTGCCGGCGCCCACGCAGTCGGCGACCGGTATTTGCGTCAGCTTGTGCATCAGTGCGGCGGCGGCGGTGGTGTTGCCGATGCCCATTTCGCCTAAGCCCAACACATTGCCGTCCAAGGTGGCCACCAAGTCCATCCCTGCCTGCATGGCGGCCAGACATTGCTCCTGGCTCATGGCCGGTTCTTTGGCAAAGTTGCGGGTGCCGGGACCCTGCTTGCGGTCAAGCAAGCCGTCGCGCGGGCCGAAGTCATGGTTCACGCCGGCGTCCACTATATATAAGGCGCAATTGTTCTGGCGGGCAAAGACATTGATGGCGGCGCCGTTGCCGAGGAAGTTTTCTACCATTTGCCAGGTCACGCTTTGTGGGTAAGCGGAAATGCCTTCGGCGACGACGCCATGGTCGGCCGCAAAAACGATGATGGCAGGTTGGTGCAATGCCAGTTGCGTGCTTTGCTGGATCAGGCCGATCTGATGGGCCAGGGCTTCCAGTAGGCCCAGGCTGCCCAGCGGCTTGGTCTTGCTATTGATGGCATGTTCGAGCGCGCTGGCCAGGGCGGGATGGGCGGTGGGGCAGATGTGTGGAATAGGCATGGGAGTCAAGGTGGATGCGGCAGGGTATTGCCAGCGCTACGATATCACACAGCAATATTTGCTCAGCTGCAAAATAGCCCTTGCGGAGCATGCGGTGCAGGGCTATAATTCGCCCCCTCGCTGAACGACGCATGCAAATGCCGAGTAAAGCAGGGTGAAAAAGAAGGTTGACGAAATGCTGCAAACGCTTCATACTCTTCCTTCTTCGCAGCTGA
>NZ_JAFCWA010000016.1:0-124320 GCF_049897325.1 Janthinobacterium sp. DSP2-3-3
GGTCCCACCCCTTCCCATCCCGAACAGGACCGTGAAACAACTTTGCGCCGATGATAGTGCTGCAACCAGTGTGAAAGTAGGTTATCGTCAGGCTTGTTATTCGTAGTAGAGAAAAACCCCGCCAGCAATGGTGGGGTTTTTTTTCGTCTGCTGGTTTATTCATTATAAAAGCACCATTTTTAGTCCCATCTTCAGGCAAATTCCTATATAATTCGCCTCCTCAGATCAGATGGTTTGCTGCCCCGTTGGGAGCAGGCTGTTGAAAAAGTTATGCCTGATGACCATAGCAAGTTGGTCCCACACCTTCCCATCCCGAACAGGACCGTGAAACAACTCTGCGCCGATGATAGTGCTGCAACCAGTGTGAAAGTAGGTTATCGTCAGGCTTGTTATATAAAAAAACCCCGCGTGTGCGGGGTTTTTTTTCGTCTGCAGCATTCATCGGACTAGATGCCCCAGGTGATGCTTTCACCTTCCGCCTTGGCCGCGCGCAGCATTTCCATCAGTGGGTAGGCGCGCTGCGAAAAATGCACTTTCTGCGCGCGCGCATGGGTGCCTGTTTCGCCATCTTCCAGAGTTTCCGGCGTATGCGCATCGTGTTCGATGTCATTTTCCGGATGTAATTTACTTTCCGTGACTTCTTTTTCCAGCAAGGCCAGGGCATCGCCTGCTTCCGCTGGCGTGATGACGCCGCGCGTGGGGTTCTTGTGCAGGATGTCGAGGATACGCTGGGCATGTTCCTGGTACATCAGCACTTCAGGGGAAGATTTGGATTTGAATGAGATCAACATAAGCGCTTTCTGAAACTTGTCATTAGTGTCGAAACAATATCACGACTTGGGTGTCGCACAGGCCGTCCGATTACCCGGATTGCATATTTGCAAGCTGGATACTGTCAATTGTTGGACAACACACGTATTTACAAGGGCATGCTGACCGTGAAAACACCCGTTTAAGCGATCATTAAGTTTTAATCCAGTTTGACTGAATCCATGAAAGTATCGATGGTGTCACGTGACAGCTTGCTTTCTTCACCGAGAATGATGACCTGGAAGATGCGTTTGTCCTGCGCCACAAAACGCCCGACCAGCAAGACGGGTTTGCCTTGCTGTGTGCCAGTCGCTTCGACGCTCAGCGAACTGCGTTGATGGCTGCCGGCCGCTGTGCTGCTGTCAGCCGAGGCCAGTTTTTCGCTGCGCACGACGCCATTGATATTTTTCAACAGGGCAGTCTGCATGGCGGGCAGGGCCGCTTGCGCCTGTTCTGGGCTGTCGAGTACGGCGCTGCCGATGGCGAAGGTATTGCCATCAACCTCGCTGGCTGTCATGGTCAGGCTGACTTTCTTGCCATCCAGATCGATTTCGCGTGTCAGCACGGCCGGCTTGCCTGGAAACAGGGCCGTGAACTGGGCGTCGGGGCTGCGATAGTCGCGCCAGTCGAATTTTGGACTGCAGGCGGAGAGCGTGCAAGCTGTCGCGAGCGCGGCCAGGAAGAGGGCAAGTGATGTTTTTTTCATCAGCAGATGGTAGCAGCGCCGCCAGTCACGCGCAATCGCGCACGTGTGGCGGTCACTGGCCGCCTTATATCTCGCGCAGTACGCGCCGGTACTGGATCGCTTCGGCGACATGCGGCGGCGTGATGGCGGAGCTGTCCGCCAGATCCGCAATGCTGCGCGCCACGCGCAGAACCCGGTGGTAAGTGCGGGCCGACCAGTGCAGACGCGTCATGGCGCCATGCAACAACAGTTCGCCATGTGGCTCCAGGCGACAATGCTGTTCAATTTCCATGTTGCTCAGGCGCTGGTTTGATTTTCCCTGGCGTGCCAGCTGCAAGGCAAAGGCTGCGGCGACCCGGGAGGCGATGGCTTGCGTACTTTCGCCGGCGCCTGCATGTCGCCCCAGCGCCGCCGGCGGCATGGCGGCAACTTCAATTTGCAGGTCGATACGGTCGAGCAGCGGGCCGGACAGGCGACTGTGATAGCGCAGCACGGCGTCGGGCGTGCAGCGGCAACGGCCAGAAGCGTGGCCCAGATAGCCGCACGGGCAGGGATTCATGGCGGCGATCAATTGAAAGCGGGCAGGAAATTCGGCCTGGCGGGCCGCGCGCGAAATGCTGATGACGCCCGATTCCATGGGTTGGCGCAGCACATCGAGCACCCGGCGCTGGAATTCGGCGATTTCATCGAGAAACAGCACGCCGCAGTGGGCCAGTGAGATTTCTCCCGGGCGCGGCAGGTTGCCGCCGCCCACCAGGGCCACGCCGGACGCCGTCTGGTGCGGGGCACGATAGGGACGACGTTTCCAGTGTTCCACTTTGAAGTGGCCGCCCAGCGAATGAACGGCGGCCGATTCCAGTGCCTCTTCATCGCTCATGGGGGGCAGCACGCCGGGGAAGCGGCTGGCCAACATGGTCTTGCCCGCGCCCGGCGGTCCCACCATCAAGATGTTATGGCCGCCCGCGGCCGCCACTTCCAGTGCGCGTCGCGCTTGCAACTGCCCCTGCACATCGGCAAAGTCGGGATACGCAAAAGCGTGCGCTGCCAGTAGGGGTTGATGGCGCTGCAGCGCGTTCTGGCTGGCGGGCGCGGCAAAATGCGCGCAGACCTCAAGCAGGCTGTGGGCGGGATAGATGCAGGCATCGCTGACCAGCGCCGCTTCGTCCGCGTTCGCTTGCGGCAGGATGAAGGCGCGTGGCGCGCCCGATTGACTGCGCTGCATGGCAAAGGTCATGGCCAGGGCGCCGCGGATGGGGCGCAACTGGCCCGAAAGCGACAGTTCGCCTGCAAATTCGTAGTGCTGCAGTTGGTCGCCCGGCAACTGGCCGGAGGCGGCCAGGATGCCCAGCGCAATCGGCAAGTCGAAGCGGCCTGATTCCTTGGGCAAGTCTGCCGGCGCCAGATTGGCCGTGATGCGCCGCGCCGGCATGTCAAAGCCGCAGTTTTGCAACGCGGCCCGAACGCGGTCGCGCGATTCCTTCACTTCCGTATCCGGCAGGCCGACAATGGTAAAGGACGGCAAGCCATTGGCAAGGTGAACTTCGACACTTACCTCGGGCGCCTCCATGCCGGCCAGGGCGCGGCTTTTCAGGACGGCCAGACTCATCAGACTCCCCTGTGGCGCGGGCGCGGGCAAGATCAGTCTAGCGCTTGCAACGCCATCAGGCTTGATGTATGCCAGCAAGGCCGTCAATAACGGGGCCTTGCCGGCCGCACCTTACGCCTTGGACTCGTTCAGGCGCGTTTCCAGTTCGATCAGGCGTAATTCCAGTGCGTCCAGTTTGGCGCGGGTCTTGGCCAGCACTTGCGCCTGGATATCGAATTCCTCGCGCGTGACGAGATCGAGGCGGGCGAAGCCCTGGGTCATCATCGATTTCACATTTTTCTCGATATCCTTGGCCGGCGAGTTTTCGATGGCTTGATGGATCTTGCCTTGCAAGTCGTTAAAGAAGGTATTCATGTCCATGGTCAGTCCTTTTATGGTGCGGCCTGTGCATCGCACCATTGCGGTGCACAGCGGCGTTAATCTGGTGCGAAACTGGGCGGTTCATTGTGCTTCAGCAGTCCGTATCCGCATTCCTGGCGGTGTGCAGGGTATGTGTGGACGGAAATGCACCTGTCAAGGTGGCAAGCGAGCTGGCACGTATTCTGCTAAAGAAATGATGAACGCTTTGTGATCTCCAGCCAAGATTTTAAACCTCAACCGCTTTAAAAGTTCAATAAAAGGGAATCGCCATGAAGAATCTGTCCAAGAACATGACTTTAGTAGCTGCGTTGACGCTGGCCATGACCGCCTTGTGCGGTAGCGTCATGGCCCAGGATGCATTGGCGGTGCCTGCTGCAGCCGAAGCCGTACCTGATAACGTGGTGAGCTACAACGTGGCGCTGACCAGCGACTACCGTTACCGCGGCATCTCGCAAAGCCGCTTGAAACCGGCCATCAGCGGTGGTGCCGACTATACCCATAACCCAACGGGCCTGTATGTGGGCACCTGGCTGTCGAGCATCAAATGGATCAAGGACGGCGGCGGCGATACCAATCTCGAATGGGATATCTACGGCGGCAAGCGTGGCGAGATCAGCAAGGATTTTACCTATGACGTGGGCGGTCTGTACTATTTCTATCCTTCGAATGGACTGAGCACCAATGCCAACACCTTCGAGCTGTACGGCCAGCTCGGCTACGGCCCGTTGTATATCAAGTACTCGCATTCGACCACCAATCTGTTCGGCGTCGCCGACAGCAAGAATAGCGGCTATCTTGACGTGGGCGGCAACTTCGACCTGATTGACGGCTATATCATGAACGTGCATGTGGGCCGCCAGAAAGTCGAGCACAACGATTCCCTCAGCTATAACGATGTCAAGATCGGCGTGACCAAGGACTTTGGCGTGGCGACCGTTTCCCTGGCTGCCGTCAAGGCCAATATCGTATCACTGGCACCGAATGGCAAGAATCTGGCGAAATCCGGTCTCGTGCTGACCGTGTCCAAAACCTTTTAAGCGAGACTGCCATGAAAATGATTACTGCAATCATTAAACCGTTCAAACTGGACGAAGTACGCGAAGCTTTGTCGGCTATCAATGTGCAAGGCATTACCGTCACCGAAGTGAAAGGTTTCGGCCGCCAGAAAGGTCACACGGAACTGTACCGTGGCGCTGAGTATGTCGTCGATTTCTTGCCAAAGACCAAGATTGAAGCGGCCGTCGATGACGCCATTGTCGACCAGGCCATCGAAGCGATCGAAGGTGCCGCGCGTACCGGTAAAATCGGCGATGGCAAGATTTTCGTGTACAACCTGGAACAGGTTATCCGCATCCGTACCGGTGAAACCGGCAACGAAGCGCTCTAAGGGGAATATTGATGCATAAAAATATAACAAAATTGCTCGCCGGGATAGCCTGCCTGTGTGCGTTTGGCGTTGCCACGCCGAGCTTTGCCGATGCGCCCGCCAAGACGGAAGCGGCTACGACCACTGCCGTCGCCACCCCCGCCGTCACGCCTGTTCCTGACGCCGCAGCACCGGCTGCTGCCGCTCCGGCCCCGGCCGCTGCCGTGCCAGCCGCCGCGCCCGTCGCCAACAAGGGCGACACCAGTTTCATGATGATCAGCACCTTGCTGGTGATCTTGATGACCATCCCCGGCCTGGCCCTGTTCTACGGCGGCCTGGTGCGCTCGAAGAACATGCTGTCGGTGCTGATGCAAGTGTTCATGGTGTTCGCGCTGGTCATCGTACTGTGGTGCATCTACGGCTACTCGATCGCCTTCACGGAAAAAACCGCCTTCTTCGGTGGCTTCGACCGCCTGTTCCTGAACGGCATCTGGGACCCGGCCAAGGGTACGTTTGCCGCCGCCGCCACCTTCAGCAAGGGCGTCGTCATTCCCGAGTTCGTGTTTGTCGCTTTCCAGGGCACCTTTGCCGCCATCACGTGCGCACTGATTGTCGGCGCCTTTGCCGAGCGCGCCAAGTTTGCCGCCGTGCTGGCCTTCGTCGTGCTGTGGTTCACCTTCGCCTACCTGCCAGCGGCCCACATGGTCTGGTTCTGGACGGGGCCTGACCTGATCACCAATGCCACCACCTCGGCCAGCGAAGCGCTTAAAGCGGGCTGGATCTGGCAAAAAGGCGCGCTGGACTTTGCCGGCGGCACCGTGGTGCACATCAATGCCGCCGTCGCCGGCCTGGTGGGCGCGATCATGATCGGCAAGCGTGTCGGCTACGGCCGCGAATCGATGGCGCCGCACTCGCTGACGATGACCATGATCGGCGCTTCCCTGTTGTGGGTGGGCTGGTTCGGTTTCAATGCCGGTTCCTCGCTGGAAGCGGGCGACGTGGCTGCCCTGGCCTTTGTCAACACGCTGCTGGCCACCGCTGCCGCCACCCTGTCGTGGGTATTCGGCGAGTGGATCAGCAAAGGCAAGCCATCCATGCTCGGTGGCGCATCGGGCGCCGTTGCCGGCCTGGTGGCAATCACCCCGGCGGCCGGCTTTGTCGGTCCGATGGGTGGCCTGGTCATCGGCTTGTTGGCCGGTGTCGTCTGCCTGTGGGGCGTGAATGGCCTGAAACGCCTGATCGGCGCCGATGATTCGCTCGACGTGTTCGGCGTGCATGGCGTGGGCGGCATCCTCGGTGCTTTGCTGACGGGTGTCTTTGCTGCACCACAACTGGGCGGTCAAGGCATCTTCGACTATGTCACCAACAAGATGTCGGCTGACCCATACTCCATCGGACACCAGGTATGGGTGCAGACGCAAGCGGTCGGCACCACCATCATCTGGTCGGCCGTGGTCTCCGTCATCGCCTATAAACTGGTCGACATCGTCATCGGCCTGCGCGTACCGGAAGAAGAAGAGCGCGAAGGCCTCGATATCACCAGCCATGGCGAGCAGGCATATCATGGTTAAATGATCATTATCTGGCATGCCAGCGCCCAGGCGCGGCATGCCTGGCTTGAAGAGGCGCCTCATTGAGGTGCCTTTTTTTCGTTGTGGGAATGGAAAAGGTCTTTAAAACAAGGCTTTTGCCCCGATTTGGGGTACTTACACGGTAATATAGTCGGCAGTTCTGTGTGCTTTTTTGAATACTGCACATAATTTAAGGATGTAACTATGGTTCCCCATCTCGTCACGGCCCTGACCGGACCGCTGCTCGACCTCGAAAAAAAGATTCTGGCCGCGACGCCGGCCATTGAGCGCTGGTTTCGCATGGAGTGGCAAGAGCACACGCCGCCCTTCTATTGCTCGGTAGACTTGCGCAATGCGGGTTACAAACTGGCGCCCGTCGATACCAATTTGTTCCCTGGCGGTTTTCATAACCTGGCCACGGAAATGCTGCCCTTGTCCGTGCAGGCGGCCATGGCCGCCATCGACAAGTATTGTCCGGACGCCCGCAACCTGCTGATGGTGCCGGAATTGCACAACACCACGCCGCAATACCTGCAAAATGTGGCGCGATTGATGCAGATCTTCCGCCAGACGGGGCTGCACGTACGCCTGGGCTCGTGGTCGCCCGAGATCACCCAGCCGACACCGTTGGCGTTGCCAGATGGCAACATGCTCGTCATCGAGCCCCTCGTGCGCCTGAACAACGGCCGCCGCCTGGGCTTGAAGGATTTCGATCCATGCACGATCTTGCTGAACAACGACTTGTCGGACGGTATCCCCGATATCTTGCAAAATATTCATGAACAAAGCTTGCTGCCGCCTCTGCACGCGGGCTGGGCCTTGCGCCGCAAGAGCAACCACTACGCGGCCTACGATGAAGTGGTGAAAAAATTCGGCAAGATGATCGATGTCGATCCATGGATGCTCAACCCCTTCCACGCCAAGTGCAGCGATGTGAACTTCCAGGAAGGCGAGGGCGAAGATGCGCTGGCCGCCAGCGTCGACGTGTTGCTGGCCAAGATCCGCAAGAAATACAAGGAATACGGCATCAAGGAAAAGCCCTTCGTCATCGTCAAGCCCGATGCGGGCACGTATGGCACGGGCATCATGACAGTGCGCGACGCCAGCGAAGTGCGCGACCTGTCGCGCAAGCAGCGCGACAAGATGTCCATCGTCAAGGATGGCAAGGTCGTCACCGACGTGATCATCCAGGAAGGCGTGCCTACCTTTGAAAGCATCAAGGATGCGGTAGCCGAACCTGTCGTCTACATGATCGACCGCTATGTGGTGGGCGGCTTCTATCGTGTGCACGCAGAGCGTGGCGTGGATCAGAATCTGAACGCGCCCGGCTCGCAGTACGTGCCGCTGGCGTTTGCCCAGCAGCATGCCGTGCCGGACTTGAAGGCCAAGCCGGGCACTGCCGCGCCGAACCGCTTCTATGTATATGGCGTAGTGGCGCGCCTGGCCTTGCTGGCCGCGTCGCTGGAAATGGAGCGCACGGACCCGAATCCCGAGGTGTATTGATCCATCCATGCAGCGTGCCGGGCGCGGTGACTACTGTGCCTGGCGATCTCGGCTAGAATCAAGCATTCCTTATCCAGGCTCCCCGATTGGACGCACCATGAAAATTGCATTCCTTGCCGACCCGCTGGCAGGCTTCAAGACTTACAAAGATTCCACCTTCGCCATGATGCGCGAGGCGGCAAAACGCGGTCACACCGTCTACGCCTTCGAGCAGAAGGACATGGCGTTGGAAGAGGGCATCGTCACGGCACTGGTACAGCACATCGAGCTGACCGGCGACGAGCACGACTGGTACAAGGTGATATCCACCGAGGAAGTACGCCTGTCATCACTGGACGCCATCATCGAGCGCAAGGACCCGCCGTTCGACATGGAATACGTGTATGGCACGTATTTGCTGGAGCTGGCGGAAAAGCAGGGCGCCTGCGTCTTCAACAAATCGTCCGCCATCCGCGACAACAATGAAAAGCTGGCCATTGCCCAGTTTTCCGAATTCACCTCGCCCACCCTGGTGACGTCGAACGAAGCGCGCCTGCGCGCCTTCCACGCCAAGCACCAGGACGTCATCTTCAAGCCGCTCGACGGCATGGGCGGCACAGGCATCTTCCGCGTCAAGGCCGATGGCCTGAATCTGGGCGCCATCATTGAGACCTTGAGCGAGAATGGCGCGCAAACCATCATGGCGCAGCGTTTTATCCCCGACATCGACAAGGGCGACAAGCGCATCCTCGTCATCGGCGGCAAGCCGGTGCCGTTTGCGCTGGCACGCATCCCGCAGGCGGGCGAAGTACGCGGCAACTTGGCCGCCGGCGGCACGGGCGTGGCGCAGCCCTTGACGGTGCGCGACCTGGAAATCGCTGAAAAACTGGGCCCGATCCTGGCCGCGCGTGGTCTGATGCTGGTAGGATTGGACGTGATCGGCGACTATCTGACGGAAGTCAATGTCACCAGCCCGACCTGCTTCCAGGAAATCATGCAGCAGACGGGGTTTGACGTGGCTGCCATGTTTGTCGACGCCGTCGAGCATGGCGTTGCGCAAGCGCAGCAGCGCCAGAAGGTGAAATGACTATGGTAGGGATTTTGCTTATGACACACGCACCGTTGGGACAGGCGTTCATCGCCGCCTGCGCGCATGTGTTTCGGGGGCCAACGGAACGTTTTGAAGCCATCGATGTCGTCGCCGACCAGGACCTGGCGGAAGTGCAGAAGCTGGCGTCGGACGCCATCTGCCGCCTTGACGAAGGCTCCGGCGTGTTGGTGATTACCGACGTGAAGGGCGGCACGCCGTCGAACTGCTGCAACAAGCTGGCCGATGCGGGCCGGGTGGAAGTCATCGCCGGCATCAGCCTGCCGATGCTGCTGCGCGCCATCACGTATCGCCGCGATACGCTTGACGTGGTGGTGGAGATGGCGCTGGCCGGTGCGCAAAGCGGCGCCGTGCGCGTCGATAACCGCATTCGTGTGGGCGAATAAGGAAGTGCATGGCCGCCGCCCTGAAGGCGGCGGGTTTTATAGGCCAAGATTGTCATCAGCGTAGTGCATTCAGGGATAGAGACCATACAAAAATGATTCAAAGAGAACTCGAAATCATCAACAAGCTGGGACTGCACGCACGCGCCTCCGCCAAATTTACCCAGCTCGCCGCCAAGTTCAAGAGCGATGTCTGGCTGACCCGCAACGCGCGCCGCATTAACGCCAAGTCCATCATGGGCGTAATGATGCTGGCCGCCGGCAAGGGCGCGAAAGTGACCCTGGAAGCCGAGGGCGATGATGAGCAGGCATGTGTCGATGCGCTCACCGCCCTGATTAATGACAGGTTTGGCGAAGGCGAGTAATGCTCGCCGAACGCAGCCGCAGCCGTATTTCGACAGGTCACCCCATGGCATCTTTCACGCTCCACGGCATCCCGGTCTCCCGCGGCATCGCCATTGGCCGCGCGCATCTGCTGGCGCCGGCCGCCCTTGACGTCAAACATTACCTGGTCGCCCAGGAGCAGATCGAAGCCGAAGTCCAGCGCTTGCAAAACGCCATCGCCGCGGTCCACAAAGAGCTGCAAACCCTGTGGAACGAGCTGCCGAAAGATGCGCCCACCGAGCTGGGTGCGTTCATCGACGTGCATGCGCTGATCCTGTCGGACCCGCTGATCGCCGAAGCGCCGCTCGACATCATTCGTTCGCGCCACTACAACGCCGAATGGGCGCTGCTGACGCAAATCGATGAATTGTCGGCGCAGTTCGACGAAATCGAAGACCCGTATCTGCGCGAGCGCAAGGCCGATATCCAGCAAGTGGCCGAACGCGTGCTGAAGGTCTTGCTGGGCACCGAACAGCTGCTGCCCAAGGCGGCCGCCGAAGATGAATTGCTGGCGCAGATGATCGTTGTCGCTCACGATATTTCGCCGGCCGACATGCTGCAGTTCCGCGACCGTTCCTTCATCGGCTTCATTACCGACGTGGGCGGACAGAACTCTCACACGGCCATCGTCGCGCGCAGCCTGGATATCCCGGCCGCCGTCGGCATGTCGCAGGCGTCGATGCTGATCGAGCAGGACGACTGGCTGATCATCGACGGCGACGCTGGCGTCGTCATCGCCAACCCCAGCGCGCTGGTGCTGGAGCAGTACCGCGAGCGCCAAGTGGCCATGCAGCGCGCGCGCAAGAAGCTGGGCAAGCTGAAAAAGACGCCGGCCGTCACCCGATGCGGCACCCCCGTTACCCTGCTGGCCAATATCGAATTGCCCGAAGATTGCGCGTTTGCGCTGGAATCGGGCGCCAGCGGCGTGGGCCTGTTCCGCTCCGAATTCCTGTTCATGGGCCGCGCCCACAAGATTCCTACCGAGGACGAGCAATTCGAGGCTTACCGCAACACGGTGCAGTCGATGAAAGGGCGCGTGGTGACCATCCGCACGCTCGACATCGGCGCCGACAAGCCGCTCGACCAGTCCGACCATACGGCCTTGAATCCCGCCCTGGGCTTGCGCGCCATCCGTTACTGCCTGGCCGAGCCGCAGCTATTCCTGACGCAGCTGCGCGCGATTCTGCGTGCCTCGGCTTTCGGCAAGGTGCGCATTCTGATCCCGATGCTGGCGCATGCCTTCGAGATCGACCAGTCGCTGGCCATGATAGAGCAGGCCAAGGCCAGCCTGCGCGAGGAGGGCGTCAAGTTCGACGACGCCGTCGAAGTGGGCGCCATGATCGAGATTCCTGCTGCGGCGCTGGCCCTGCCCATGTTCGTCAAGCGCATGGATTTCCTGTCGATCGGCACGAATGACCTGATCCAGTACACCCTGGCCATCGACCGCGTCGACTACGAGGTGGCGCATTTGTACAATCCGCTGCACCCGGCCGTACTGCAACTGATCTCCATGACGATTACCGCCGGCCACAAGGCGGGCATCGACGTGGCCGTCTGCGGCGAAATGGCGGGCGACGTAAAGCTCACGCGTCTGCTGCTGGGCATGGGACTGCGCGAGTTTTCCATGCATCCGGCCCAGTTGTTGGCGGTCAAGCAAGAGATCCTCAACAGCGACCTGGGCCTGATCGCACCACAAATGCGCAAAATTATGCGTTCCATGGAACCAAATGTGATCGCGGAAGCCGTACAACAGTTGCAGCTCATGTAAACTGTCGCGTTATCAGCACCAGAAGACATCGCGCGCGGCAAGATGTCTCCTGGTGTTAAAGTTGCAGAACCTATCATCGCGGTGCTGCATCGACCATGGCCCGCGGGGCCACCCCCTTTATAAACCGACACACATGTCATCCATTGGAATTGTTTCGCCGCAAACCATGTATTTTGCGCAACCCCTGCAGCTGCAAAGCGGAGCATCGCTGCGGGACTATATGTTGATGTATGAAACCTACGGCACCCTGAACGCCGACAAATCGAACGCGGTGCTGGTCTGCCACGCCTTGAATGCCTCGCATCACGTGGCCGGCGTGTATGCCGACGAGCCAAAGAGCACGGGCTGGTGGGACAATATGGTCGGTCCCGGCAAGCCGCTCGACACGGACAAATTCTTCGTCATCGGCGTCAACAACCTTGGCTCCTGCTTCGGCTCGACGGGCCCCATGCACATCAATCCCGCCACCGGCAAGCCGTATGGCGCTTCTTTCCCCGTCGTCACGGTGGAAGACTGGGTCAGCGCGCAGGCGCGCCTGGCCGATGAACTGGGCATTCGCCAGTTCGCCGCCGTGATGGGCGGCTCCCTGGGCGGCATGCAGGCGTTGGCGTGGAGCATCATGTTCCCCGAGCGGCTGCGTCACTGCGTGGTGATCGCCTCGACGGCCAAACTGTCGGCGCAAAATATCGCCTTCAATGACGTGGCGCGCCAGGCCATCCTGTCCGACCCCGATTACCGGGGCGGCGATTTTTATGCGCATGGCGTGGTACCGAAGAACGGCTTGCGCGTGGCGCGCATGGTGGGCCACATCACGTATCTGTCGAACGATGACATGGCCGAGAAATTCGGCCGCAAGCTGCGCGACGCGGCGCAGACGGGCGATTACAAATTCGGCTTCGGCATCGATTTCGAGATCGAATCATATTTGCGCTACCAGGGCGACAAGTTTTCCGAGTACTTTGACGCGAACACCTATCTGCTCATTACCAAGGCGCTCGACTACTTCGACCCGGCGCGCGCGCATGGCGGCGACCTGGCCAAGGCCCTGTCGGGCACCAAGGCTAAATTCTTCCTCGCCTCGTTTTCCACAGACTGGCGCTTCTCGCCCGAGCGCAGCCGCGAAATCGTCGAGGCGCTGGTGTGCAACCGCCGCCAGGTGACCTATGCGGAAATCGACGCGCCGCACGGCCACGACGCCTTCCTGCTGGAAGACCCGCGTTACATGAATATGGTGCGCGCCTATTATGGCCAGGTATGGAACGACATCGGGGCGGGCTTGCCCGCTTCTGCACAGCACACCGCCGTCCGCCATGGCGCGAAGGAGACCGCATGACTTTTGACGAATTGAGCGCGCTGCGCCCCGACTTGGCCTTCATCGCCCACTGGGTGCCGAATAACGCGCATGTGCTCGACGTGGGCTGCGGCGAAGGCGTGATGCTGCAGTACCTGCAAAGCGACAAGGAATGCAGCGGCTATGGCATCGAGATCGCCGACGACAAGGTGCTGGCCAGCACCCTGCGCGGCGTGAACGTGATCCAGCAAGACATGGAAAAAGGCCTGGCCATCTTTGGCGACAACAGTTTCGATACGGTGCTGTGCCTGTCGTCGCTGCAGATGATGAAGCAGGTCGAGCCGCTGCTGCGCGACATCGTGCGTGTGGGCGCCGAGGCCATCGTCTCATTCCCCAACTTCGCCTACTGGCCGCACCGGGTGGCATTGCTGAAAGGGCGCATGCCCGTGTCGAAATCGCTGCCGTACCAGTGGTACGACACGCCCAACGTGCGCTGCGCAACCATCAACGACTTCCGCGAGCTGGCCGAGGAATGCGGCCTGGAAGTGATCGAATGCGTGGCCCTGGCCGAAGGCAAGATGGTCTCCGTGCTGCCGAACCTGCGCGGCGACCTGGCCGTCTTCCGCCTGCGTAAAAAAGCGGTGCATTGATGACGACAAGCCCGGCGCCGGGATGGCGTTCCTATGCCAATGGCCGCATGCTGGCCGTGCTGGTGCTGGGCTTCAGTTCCGGCCTGCCGCTGTTCATCCTGTTGTATTTGTTGCAGGCTTGGCTGGCCAAGTCGGGCTTGAATGTGAAAGCGTTGGGGCTGTTCGCCCTGGTGCAGTTTCCGTATATCTGGAAATTCCTGTGGGCGCCCCTGATGGACCGCTACCGCGTCCTGGGACTGGGACGCCGGCGCGGCTGGATGGCGCTGACGCAAGTGGCACTGTTTTTTGCCATCGGCGGCATGGGCATGCTCGACCCGCTGACGCAGATCGGCCTGATCGCAGCCGCCGCCGGCGGCGTCGCCTTCCTGTCGGCCAGCCAGGACATCGTCATCGACGCCTACCGGCGCGAAATCCTTGCCGATAACGAGCAGGGACTGGGCGCCGCCGTCATCGTCAACGCGTATAAGGTGGCGGGCATGGTGCCGGGTGCGCTGTCGCTGATCCTGGCCGACCGCATGCCATGGCAGCCCGTCTTCTGGATCACGGCTGCCTTCATGTTGCCGGGCTTGGTCTGCACCTTGCTGATCAGGGAGCCGACCGTGTATGGCTCGCCGCCGAAGACCATGCGCGAAGCGATCATCTTACCGTTCCAGGAATTCATCGCGCGCGATGGTTGGCGTAACGCAATGTGGATCCTCGCTTTCGTATTACTCTACAAAATCGGTGACAGCATGGCCACGGCGCTGGCGACGAAGTTTTATCTCGACCTGGGTTTTAGCATGACGCAGATCGGCCTGGCCGCCAATACCACGGGTTTCTGGGCCAGCCTGGCCGGCGGCGTGGTGGGCGGCATATGGATGCTCAAGCTGGGCATCAACCGGGGCCTGTGGGTGTTCGGCGCGCTGCAGGCCATCGCGATTCTCGGCTTTGCCTGGCTGGCGCAGGTGGGACCGAACACCATGCTATTGAGCGCCGTGATCGGTTTTGAAGCCTTCGCCAGCCTGGGCCTGGGTGCGGCCGCCTTTGTCGCGTTCCTGTCGCGCACCACGGACCCGCGCTACACGGCGACGCAATATGCACTGTTTTCCAGCCTGAGTGCCGTGCCGCGCACTCTGATCAACGCCTCGGTGGGTTTCCTGGTCGCCGAGCTGGGCTGGTTCTCGTTTTTCATCGTTTGCTTCTTCCTGGCCTTTCCGGCCATGATGATGCTGCCTAAAATCGCTCCATGGAGGTCTGCCAATGGCACCAATATCCCTTAAACGTTACACCGTCCTGGCCAGCCTGTGCGCAGCCACCGCGCTCGCGCCGATGTCAGTCTTCGCCCAGCAGGCGACGATACAGGATGGCATCAAGGTGCGCCCTTTGTCGACCACGCGCATCTTTGCCGGCGGTGCCGATTTCAATGCACAATCGAAGCAGCAATATACGCAGCTGGTCAACGAAGCGAAGGAAAAAAATGCGCTGGTGCCGGACAGCGATCCGCAGGTCAAGCGCCTGCGCGCCATCGCCCAACGCATCATCCCGTTCGCCACGCGCTGGAACGAGGCGGCGGCCAACTGGAACTGGCAGATCAACCTGCTCAACTCGGACGAGGTCAACGCTTTTTGCATGCCGGGTGGGCAGATCGCTTTTTACAGCGGCATTATCACCAAGCTGAACCTGACCGACGATGAAGTGGCCGTCGTCATGGGGCATGAAATTTCGCACGCCTTGCGCGAACACTCGCAGGCGCAGGCAGGCAAGGGCAACCTGGCCGCCGTTGGCGCCAAGCTGGCCGGCGCCGGCCTGTCGGCTTGGCTCGGTGTCGATCCGAACCTGACCAGCACCGCCACTAACATGGCAGCCAAGGGCGTGATGCTGAA
The DNA here is from genome assembly GCF_049897325.1 of Janthinobacterium sp. DSP2-3-3. Classification (NCBI taxonomy): domain Bacteria; kingdom Pseudomonadati; phylum Pseudomonadota; class Betaproteobacteria; order Burkholderiales; family Oxalobacteraceae; genus Janthinobacterium; species Janthinobacterium sp. DSP2-3-3. The sequence goes on from NZ_JAFCWA010000016.1 coordinate 15,327, forward strand.
ATTTTCGCGCGACGATGAACGCGAAGCGGACTTGATCGGCATGGACCTGGCCGCGCGCGCCGGTTTCGATCCGCGCGCCGGCGTCATCCTGTGGCAGAAGATGGCAGCGGTGAGCGCGGGCGCGCCGCCGGAATTCCTCTCGACGCACCCATCGGGCAAGGACCGCATCTCGCAGATGAACAGCCATATGGCACAAGTGCTGCCGCTGTACGCGCGCAGCAAGGGCGTCAGCGTGGATGCCTTGCCGCCCTACCGCAGCAACGCCATCGCGCAGCGCTAGGATGTCTTCCCGTAGCGGCCCTGCGCCGCTGCCCCTGCGCGACGGCGTCGCGCCCAGCTATCTGTGGCTGCCGGAGGGGCAGTGGCCGGACATGCTGTCGTTTCTGCTCGAACGTTATCCGCAGATCAGCGCCGCGCAGTGGCAAGACCGCATGGCGCGCGGTGAAGTGGTCAACGGCGACGGCGCCGTGCTGGGACCGGACAGCGCATACCGGCGCGGCATGCGCATTTTTTACTACCGCGAGCTGGAGTGCGAAACGCCGATCCCCTTCCAGGAAGAGATCCTGTTTCAGGATGAATACCTGGTGGTGGTCGACAAGCCGCATTTTCTGCCCATGACGCCGGCCGGGCGCTTCGTGCAAGAGACCCTGCTGACGCGCCTGAAGAAGCAGCTCGATAGCGCCGACCTGACGCCTATCCACCGCCTTGACCGCGAGACGGCCGGCGTGGTGATTTTTTCGCGCCAGGTAGCCAGCCGTGGCGCCTACCAGTCGCTGTTCCAGCGCCGTGAAGTACGCAAGACGTATGAGGCGCTGGCGCCGCGCCTCGATGGCCGCGATTTTCCATTTACCTACCGCAGCCGCATGGTCGAAGGCGCGCAGTTTTTTCTCATGCGCGAGGAAGCGGGGGCGCCGAATTCGGAAACCGTCATCGACATCATCGAAGAGCGCGGCGAGGTAAACCTGTACCGGCTGCAGCCGCACACGGGGCGCAAGCACCAGCTGCGCGTGCATCTGGCGTCACTCGGCATCCCCATTGTCAACGATGCGTTTTATCCGCTGGCCCTGCCGTGCAAGGAAGACGACATGTCGCACCCGCTGCAGCTGCTGGCGCGGGCGATCGATTTCACGGACCCTTTGAGCGGCGAGCCGCGCCACTTTGAAAGCCGGCGCAGCCTGTAGCGGAGCTTACGCCTTGATGGTGTAATCGATGATCAAGGGCGCGTGGTCGGAAAAACGCTCGTCCTTGTAGACGTTGACCGTATGCGCCTGGGCTGCGATGCCGGGCGTGGCGACATGGTAGTCGATGCGCCAGCCCACGTTCTTCGCGTAGGCCTGGCCCCGGTTGCTCCACCAGGTGTACTGGTCTTCGCGCTTGTCCAGGCCGCGGTGCACGTCGACAAAGCCCACTTCGTCGAAGACGCGCGTCAGCCATGCGCGCTCTTCCGGCAGGAAGCCGGAATTTTTCTTGTTGCCCTTCCAGTTTTTCAGGTCGATTTCATGGTGGGCGATATTCCAGTCGCCGCAGATGATCACTTCGCGCCCTAACGCCTTCAATTCCAGCAGGTGCGGCAGGAACAGCTCCATGAAGCGGAACTTGGCTTCCTGGCGTTCCGGGCCGGACGAACCGGACGGGCAGTACACGGAAATGACGGACAGCTTGCCAAAATCACAGCGCACGTAGCGGCCTTCGGCATCGAATTCGGGGCTGCCGAAACCGATATGCACGGCGTCCGGCTCGACCTTGCTGTACACGCCCGTTCCCGAATACCCTTTTTTCTCGGCATAGTGAAAGTGGCCATGGTAGCCGTGCGGGTTGAGGAATTCGGGCGTCATGTCGGGCAACTGCGCCTTCAATTCCTGCACGCAGATGAAATCGGCCGTTTGCGTGCCCATCCAGTTGAAAAAGCCTTTTTTGGCGGCGGAACGGATGCCGTTCAGGTTGGCGGAGATAATTTTTGGCATAGAGTGAGAGTGAAAAGGGCGCTGGACGGGGCCGGCGGGCGCGGCATGGCGATTGTCTCGCCGCTGCGCGCGGATTAAAATACAGGCACTTTTAAAAAATGAGGCTAATGTGAATAATTTACGCCAGCAGTTTATCGCGTTTTCAGTATCCAAGGGAGTCTTGCGGTTTGGCGAGTTCACCACCAAGGCCGGGCGATCATCGCCATACTTCTTCAATGCTGGCCTGTTCCATGACGGCGCCACGCTGGCCGAGCTGGCGCAGTTCTACGCGCAGACCCTGCTCGACTCGGGCGTCGAATTCGACATGCTGTTTGGCCCCGCCTACAAGGGCATCACCCTGGCGTCGGCCACCGCCGTGGCGCTGGCAGGCAAGGGCCGCAACACCTCGTTCGCCTTCAACCGCAAGGAAGCCAAGGACCATGGCGAAGGCGGCACCATCGTCGGCGCCAAGCTGCATGGCAAAGTCGTCATCATTGACGATGTGATCTCGGCGGGCACCTCGGTGCGCGAATCGGTGGACATGATCCGCGCCGCGGGCGCCGAGCCATGCGCCGTGTTGATTGCACTGGACCGCATGGAGCGTTCTGGCCCGGACGGCCAGCTGTCGCCAAGTTCGGCGGTGCAGGAAGTGTCGAAACAGTATGGCATTCCCGTCATCTCGATCGGCAACCTGGACGATTTGTTCGGCTACCTGAACGGCGCTGGCGCCGATCCGGAACTGCTGAAACATAAAGAGGCTGTTTCCGCGTACCGCACCCGCTACGGCATTTAAAGCGCCCATGGCGGCGTTGCAGCGCGTTGCCGCACCGCGCCTTGCCCTGAGCACTTTAAGTCGCGCTACTTTCCAGCAGCGCCCGCAGCCGCGGGTCGCTGCAGGCGGCGCCGGCTTGCGGGTGGCATTGCAATAGCCGCCGCAGCAGCGCGCCGCCGATGCCGCGCCGCCGGAACGGCGGTTTCACGAACAGCATGTTCACCGTCACCCCGTTCGCGCACTTGCTGATGTCGAGAATGGCCACTTGCTGGCCGTCGATCCACGCGCACAGCGCGCTGTCCCCCTGCCAATCGATGTGCATCATGCCAGCCATGGCTTGAGTGCCGCATGCAGGCCCAGTGCGAACAGGCCGACAAAAAAGCATCGCTTAAACACTGGCTGCGCGATGCGTCCGCGCAACCATTGACCGGCCAGCATGCCGGCCAGCGCCGGCAGCAGCGCATACGCGGAAGCGCCGGCCGCGCCGAGACTGAAGTCACCGTGCAAGGCCAGGCTGGCCGCCAGCGCCACGGTCGATGCGGTAAACGCCAGGCCCAGCGCCTGCACCAGCGCATCGCGCGCCAGGCCCAGTCCCTGCAGATACGGCACGGCGGGGATGACGAAGACGCCCGTGGCCGCCGTCACCAACCCCGTCACGGCGCCCGCTACGGGCCCCAGCCAGGCTTCGTGCCGTGCCGGCACGCGCAGCTGCAGCGAGAATAGTCCCGCCAGCGCGTACAGCATCAGCGCCACGCCCAGCGCGACGACGGCCCCGGTGCCGCTGTCGCTCTGCAGCAGGGCGCCTCCCGCCAGGGTGCCCGCCATGATTGCCGCCAGCATGGGCCACAAACGCCGCAGCAGGAGCAGGGTGCGCAGGCCGGGGCCGGCCGCCAGCTGCCAGACATTCGTCACCATCGATGGCACGATCAGCAGGGCCGCCGCCTGCACGGGTGGCATGACAAGGCTGAGCGTGCCCATGGCCACCGTCGGCAAGCCCAGTCCGACTACGCCCTTGACGAAGCCAGCGATGAGGAAGCTGGCGCCGACGGCCAGCAGGAATGACGTCTCCATTTTTTTATTCCGCAGTAATTTTGTGTGGATTCTGCGCTTGCCCGCGACTTTCGCCAAGGTGGATTATGTTGAGTCAGCCTAAGTGATAGCCGAAGGCTGATAAGATGGCGAAAAGGGGAGCTGCCATGCGCTTTGATCTGGTCGATTTGCAGCTGTTTGTCAACGTGGTGGAAGCGGGCAGCCTGACGGCGGGCGCCGCGCGCAGTCATCTGGCGCTGGCCTCAAGCAGTGCGCGCGTGCGCGGCATGGAAGAGATGCTGGGCATGCCCCTGCTGCTGCGCGGGCGGCGCGGCGTGGAACCGACCCCCGTGGGCCAGACTTTGCTGCATCACGCGCGCCTGGTGCTGCTGCAAATGGAGAAAATGCGCGGTGAGCTTGGTGAATTTGCGCGGGGTTTGAAAGGGCAGTTGCGGCTGCTGTGCAATACGGCGGCGCTCAGCGAGTTCCTGCCCGAGGCGCTGGGCGCTTTCCTCGACCGCCATCCGAATTTGACCATCGACCTGGAAGAGCGCCTCAGTTACGATATCGTCAAGGCCGTCTCGGAAGGGCTGGCCGACATGGGCATCGTCTCCGATTCGGTCGACATGCGCGGCTTGCAGACGTTTTTATTTCGCCCCGACCGGCTGGTGGTCATCGCCGCGGCCGACGGCGTGCATCACCGCGCGCTCGGACAGGATGGCGTCGTCGCGTTCTCCACGCTGCTGGATCACGATTTCATCGGCCTGGCCGACGACAGCGCGATGCAGCAGTACCTTGGCATGCATGCGGCGCGTCTGGGCCGTCCGTTGAAGGTGCGCGTGCGCTTGCGCAGTTTCGATGCCGTGTGCCGCATGGTGGCTAGTGGCGTGGGCATCAGTGTGGTGCCACTGGCGGCGGCCAGCCGCTGCCAGCAAACGATGGCGCTGCGCTGCCTGGAATTATCCGATCCCTGGTCGGTACGCAATCTAACGATCTGCGTGCGCCAGTTCAGTGAATTACCCCTGTATGCGCGCCAGTTGATCGATCATCTGAAAGCGTGACAGGGTATGACAGGAGCAGCGATGCGTTTTTCAGAAGACAAGATGGGCAGCCTGCAGTGCAGCGACCAGGTCGAGCGGCCCATCCACATCTGGCAGCCACAACACCCTCGCGCCGTGATCCTGGCGATCCACGGCGGCATGGCGCATGCGGGCGACTATGTCACGCCAGCGCTGTACTTCCGCCAGCACGGCATCGCCACCGTCAGCTTCGACATGGTGGGCCACGATGGCAAGCGCAAGGTTGATATACCTTCGTTCGAGGCCTTCCTCGACGACGAGGAGCGGTTCCTCGCCTGGGTCAAGCAGACGTATCCGGGCTTGCCGATTTTCGTCATGGGCCATTCCATGGGCGGCCTGATTGCCACCCACCTGGGGCTGCGCCGTTTCGCGGGCGATCCGGCCATCCGGGGCTTCATCATCTCGTCGCCGTATTACGTGAATGCGATTCCCGTGCCGAAGGTGCTGCAGATGCTGTCTGGCTGGCTGGCCAGGCGCTACCCCACGATGAAGGTACCGCTGGGGAATCTGACCATGCTGCTGACGCACGATCAAACCATCACCGCGCGCCATTTCCAGGACGAGCGCGACGGCATCCGCGCCAGTGCGGCGTCGGTGCGCTTCGCCCATGCATTGACGTCGGCGCAAAAGGAACTGGCGGGCGGCTTGTCGGATTGGCGCTTCCCCCTGTTCGCCGTGGTGGCGGGCGACGACAAGCTGGCCGACAGCCGCGCCACGGAAAGCCTGCTGCGCAGCGTGCCCGAGGGCCTGCTCGACTATCACTACTACCCGGCCAATTACCATGAGAATTTTAATGAAGTGAACCGCGACGTGATCTTCGCCGCAATCCTCGCGTGGATGGAGAAACTGCTGGCACCCGTAGCGCCTTGAGGCGCCAGTATCGTTATAATCGGTTTAACTGAATTCACCGTCGGCGCATGCCGGCCCGGTCCCCGCGGCACAGGGGAATACTCAAGGAACGAACGATGCGCTTGTTGATTGCCCTGATATTTCCGTGGCTGACCTTTTTCACCATTGGTCGCCCCATTGCCGGCATCATTTGCCTGATCCTGCAAATCACCTTGATCGGCTGGCTGCCAGCGACGATCTGGGCCGTGTATGCGCTGAGCCAGTACAAGACGGACCAGAAGATCGCCGAGGCCATGCGCCGGCGCTGATGGCGATCTAAGCCCTGTTTAAGCTGCGCTTTCTATCTTGATTCAAGCAACATGAGGAGAGTGAAATGGCACCAGACAGACGCAGTACCTTGAGCCTGGCGGCGGCAATGCTGGCCGCCGGGCTGTTGCTGGGAAGTGCGGCGCAGGCGCAGACCGATAGCGCCTTGCCGCCCGTGCAAAAGAGCGGGGCGGTTGAGTACCTGAGCGGCGGCATCGGCCTCGATGAGTCGACTGCCATCAAGAGCGCCAGCCGGCAATGGCCTTTGAGCTTGGTGTTTTCCGTGCAGGCGGCGGGCAAGGCGGAATTTGCCTCCGACGTGAAGCTGGAGATACGCGACGCCAAGGGCGCGCTGGCGCTGGAAACGACGGCCAGCGGGCCGTTCCTGCTGGCGAAACTGGCGCCAGGCAGCTACAGCCTGCGCGCCACCCTGGCCGGCAAGACTCTGGAACGCAAGGTGCGGGTCAAGGCGGGATCGTCCGCGCGCGTGGAGCTGGTCTGGCCGCCGGGAACGAACCAGGGCCGGCCTTGATGCCGGGCGACGGCAAGGCGCCCGAACGGGGCTTGTCGGCGCGGGGCTTGTCGACGCATATACTGCCCACGTCGGCGACGATGGTCGGCGTATGCATGACGGTGCTGTCGATCGGGCACTTGGCGCCGCGCGGCGAGGTGCGCGTGGCCATCGACAAGCTGCTCGCCATCGATGCCATCGTCTTTCTCGTCAGCGCGGTGCTCTCGTTCATGTCGTTGCGCCCCGGCCAGTCCCGCTTGCGCTATGAATGGTGGGGCGAGCTGCTGTTCATTTGCGGCCTGGCCCTGCTGGCGCTGGGCGCCGTGGTGCTGGCCTTCGTCATCAACTGACCCCGATCAACGACCTTGCATCAGCTGACCGCGAGCACGCGGCCTTCGGCGGCGCTTTGCAGCGCCAGTTCGATCAGGCGTATCGTCGCCGCCGCATCTTCGGCCGCCACGGGCGCCGGTGCGCCGTGGCGGATGGCGTCGGCCATGCCCTGGTAAAAGTCCTGGTAGCGGCCCGCCTGCATCTCGAGGTGTTCAAAATGTCCGTCCGCCTGCGTGCCCAGGTGCAGCGCGCCGCGCACGGGGTCCGCGCCCCAGCCGGGTTGGCCCGGCCTGCCGCCCGCCTTCAAGGCGTCTTCCTGAGGGTCGAGACCAAACTTCACGAAACTACCCTTGTCGCCGTGCACGGCGAAGCGCGCCGTCGGCGCTTTCACCAGGCAGCCGGCTTGCAGCACCACGCGCAGGCGGTCGTAGTACAGCACAAGGTGGAAATAATCTACAGCCTGCGCGCCATCACGCTGCAGGGCGATATCGGCAGACAGTTTTCGCGGCATGCCGAATAGCTGCATGGCCTGGTCCAGCATGTGCGGGCCCAGGTCGTACAGCAGGCCGCCGCCCGGTGCGCCGGACTCGCGCCAGCGCTGGCGGATCTCGGGGCGGAAACGGTCGAAATGCGATTCGACGCTGGCGATACGCCCCAGCGTGCCCTGCGCCAGCAGCGCTTTCAAGGTGAGGAAATCGCCATCCCAGCGCCGGTTGTGGTACACGCTGAGCACCAGCTTGCGCTCTTGCGCCAGGGCGATCAGGCTCTCTGCCTCGGCGCTGGAAATGGTGAAGGGCTTGTCGACCACCACGTGCTTGCCCGCCTGCAGGGCCGCTTGCGCCAGGCTGAAATGCGCCTCGTTAGGCGCGGCGATGACGACCAGCTCGATCGATGCATCGGCAAACAGCTGCGCCGCTTCCGCATACACGCTGGCGTTCGGCAAATCCTTGTGTACAAGCTCCGGCTTGCTGGAGGCGACGGCCGCCAGTTCCAGGGCATCGATGGTAGACAGCACGGGAGCGTGGAAGGTGGAGCCGGCAAAGCCGTAGCCGACCAGGCCGGTCTTGATCTTGTTCATGGCGGGTTCACAGGTGCGTGGAATAATCCATGATCATACCCGCAAGCGGGTGGCGCCAGCGCCGATGCGGCGCATAAAAAAGGGATGCCGCAGCATCCCTTCTTGGCAAGCGGGGGGCTTATCCCGCCAGCTTGGCCTTCAGCAGTTCCGTCAACTGGGCCGGGTTGGCCTTGCCCTTGGATGCCTTCATGGCTTGTCCGATCAGCGCGTTGATGGCCGCTTCCTTGCCGGCGCGGTACTGCTCCACCGATTTGGCGTTCGCCGCCAGCACTTCATCGACGATGGCTTCCAGGGCGCCCGAGTCCGAGATCTGCTTCAGGCCCTTGGTATCGATGACGGTATCGACCAGGTGTTCGTCACTCGATTTGGCTTCCCACATGCCGGCGAAGACTTCCTTCGCCGCCTTGTTCGAGATCGTGCCGTCGGCGATGCGCTTGAGCATGGCGGCCAGCTGCGCGGCGGAGACGGGCGCGTCGTCCAGGTCCACGCCTTCGCGGTTCAGGGTCGACGCTACGTCGCCCATCAGCCAGTTGGCGGCGGCCTTGGCGTTTTCCTTGCCGGCCTTGTCCACCACGGCAACGAAATAGGTCGCCATGGCTTTCGACTGCGTCAGCACCAGCGCATCGTATTCCGGCAGCGCGTACTCGCTGATGAAACGGGCGCGCATGGCGGCTGGCAGTTCCGGCATCGAGGCCTTGATCGTTGCTATCCACTCTGGCGAGATGACCAGCGGCGGCAGGTCAGGGTCCGGGAAGTAGCGGTAATCCTGGGCGTCCTCCTTGCTGCGCATTTCGCGCGTTTCCTTGCGATCCGGATCGTACAAGCGCGTCGCCTGCACGACCTTGCCACCGTCTTCGATCAATTCGATCTGGCGGCGCACTTCGACGTGCACGGCTTCCTCGATGAAGCGGAAGGAGTTCAGGTTCTTGATCTCGCAGCGCGTGCCGAATTCCTTCTGGCCGACCGGGCGGACGGAGACGTTGACGTCGCAGCGGAACGAGCCTTCCTGCATGTTGCCGTCGCACACGCCCAGCCACATGACCAGCGAGTGCAGGGCCTTGGCGTAGGCCACGGCTTCGGCGGCGCTGCGGATTTCCGGTTCCGAGACGATTTCCAGCAGCGGCGTGCCGGCGCGGTTCAAGTCGATGCCGCTCATGCCCGCATAGTCTTCATGCAGGGATTTGCCTGCGTCTTCTTCCAGGTGGGCGCGCGTCAGGTTGACCGTCTTGGTGACGAATTCGCCATCCTTTTCATAGCCGAAGGTCAGCGCGCCGCCGATGACGACGGGGTCCTCGAACTGGCTGATCTGGTAGCCCTTGGGCGAGTCAGGATAAAAATAGTTTTTGCGCGCGAAGACCGAGTGCGGCGCGACGGTGGCGCCCACGGCCAGGCCGAAGCGGATCGCGCGGTCGACGGCTTGCTTGTTCATCACCGGTAGCACGCCTGGCAGGGCCAGGTCGACAGGGCTGGCCTGTGTGTTGGCATCGGCGCCGTACTTGATCGGCGAACCGCTGAAAATTTTGGATTCGGTCGTGAGCTGCACGTGGTTCTCAAGACCGATGACGACTTCCCATTGCATAGTGTTCTCGCTTTTTTTTTGGTGGCGCCGGCAAAGCGGCGCAAATATATATTTAGATGCCGGCAGGAGCGCGCGTATGCCAGTCCGTCACTTGCTGGAACTGGTGGGCCACATTCAGCAGTTTGGCTTCGCCAAAATAATTGCCGATGATTTGCAGGCCGACGGGGCGCTTGTTGTTTTTCTCTCCGGTGCCGAAACCGCAAGGGATCGACATGCCGGGCAGGCCGGCCAGGCTGGTCGACAGGGTGTAGATGTCGGCCAGGTAGTTCGCGACCGGGTCGTCTGTCTTGTCGCCCAGGTCCCAGGCGACGGTTGGCGCGACGGGGCCCATGATGACGTCGCAGACGGCGTTCGGGCCATTCAGGACGGCGTCGAAATCCTGCGCGATCAGGCGGCGGATCTTTTGCGCCTTCAGGTAGTAGGCGTCGTAGTAGCCATGGCACAGCACATAGGTGCCGACCATGATGCGGCGCTGCACTTCCGGGCCGAAGCCCTGGGCGCGCGACTTCTTGTACATGTCCTGCAAGTCCTTGTACTCGGCCGCGCGGTGGCCGTAGCGCACGCCGTCGTAGCGCGACAGGTTCGACGACGCTTCGGCCGGCGCGATCATGTAGTAGGCGGGAATCGACAGGGCCGTGTTCGGCAGCGAGATATCGACCAGGGTAGCGCCCAGCTTTTCATACTGCGCCAGTGCGCCGCGCACGGCCGCTTCCACGTCCTTGGCCAGGCCCTCGCCGAAATACTCGCGCGGCACGCCGATGCGCAAGCCTGTGAGGGGTTCATCAAGACTGCGCGAAAAATCTTCCGCCACGCCCCCCTGTTCCGGCGACAGGCTGGTCGAATCGCGTTCGTCGAAGCCGGCCATGGCGGTGAGCAGCAGGGCGCAGTCTTCGGCCGAGCGGGCCATTGGGCCGCCTTGGTCCAGTGACGAGGCAAAGGCGATCATGCCGAAGCGCGAGACGCGGCCATAGGTTGGCTTGATGCCAGTGATGCCACAGAAGGCGGCCGGCTGGCGGATCGAGCCGCCCGTGTCGGTACCGGTGGCTGCTGGCGTCAAGCCGGCAGCAACGGCGGCGGCCGAGCCGCCGGACGAACCGCCTGGCACGGCGGCGTTGTCCCACGGGTTCTGCACGGCGCCGAAGGCCGAGTTCTCGTTGCCGGAACCCATGGCGAATTCATCGCAATTGACCTTGCCCAGGGTGACCATGCCGGCCGCCTGGAATTTTTCCACCACGGTGGCGTCAAATGGGCTGGCGTAGTTGGCCAGCATTTTCGAGCCGGCCGTCGTGCGCCAGCCCTTAGTGACGAACAGGTCCTTGTGCGCGATCGGCACGCCCGTCAATGGCGTGGCTGTGCCGGCGGCGATGCGCGCATCGGCCTCGGCAGCTTGCACCAGGGTCAGGGCACGGTCGACGTGCAGGAAGGCGTTCGAAGTGTCCGCTGCGATGCGGTCGAGGAAGTGCGTCGCCAGTGCAACGGCGGAAATTTCCTTGTTCTGCAAAAGCGTGGACAGCTGTTTGATGGATTTTGTATGCATGGCGTTTCTATTTTGATATTCGGCAAAAAGGCGGGGACTGCACAGCGGCGTAATTACTCGATGACCTTGGGCACCAGGTACAGGCCATCCTGGACTTTCGGCGCCACAGCCTGGTAAGCCTCGCGGCGATTTGCTTCGGTGGCGATGTCCTCACGCAGGCGCAGGGCGATATTGTCCATGTGGGCGGCCAGCGGATGGCTCAGGGGGGCTACGCCATCGGTATTGACGGCTTGCATTTGTTCCGCCAGTGCAAAAATCTTGTTCAATTGGGCCAACGACGTGACGGCCTGATCGTCGGCCATTTCAAGTTGTGCCAGGTGGGCGATGCGTTTTACGTCGGAGAGTGTCAGGGACATGGCGAATGGCGCGGAGTGACGCGCATGAGTATTAAGTTGGCGTTTTGATAAAACGCGGGTATTTGCTGCTTTTTTGCTCACAAAAGCCGAGGAATGCCGCGTAAGTCGCGGCCGCAAGAGTCGCACTTTTCCATGGTTTTTGAGCAAATCGCATTCAAATTATAAGGTAGAATGGCGGGTTAATGCGTTGCCGGCGCTGATGGACCGCTGCCGCAGCATAGAAAAGATTGCGCAAGCGCCAAGTGACACCCGGGAAAATCGCCTTCATGGATTTTCAGGGGGCCTGAAAGCGCCCGCTTTGAAACTCCCTATAAACAGCTTTTGCGCAGCTCGATGCGCTACAGGACACTCATGTTTGGTTTTTTACGCAGGTATATCTCCACCGATCTGGCCATTGACTTGGGCACGGCCAACACCCTTATTTATGTGCGCGGCCTCGGTATCGTTCTGGACGAACCGTCCGTTGTCGCCATCCGCCAGGAAGGCGGTCCGAATGGCAAGAAAACCATTCAGGCAGTCGGCAAGGAAGCCAAGCAGATGCTGGGCAAGGTGCCGGGCAATATCGAAGCGATCCGTCCGATGAAAGATGGCGTGATCGCCGACTTCACCGTGACCGAGCAGATGCTCAAGCAATTCATCCGCATGGTGCACGACTCGAAATTCTTCCGTCCTTCGCCGCGCATCATCATTTGCGTGCCGTGCGGTTCGACCCAGGTCGAGCGCCGCGCGATCCGCGAATCGGCGCTGGGCGCCGGCGCTTCGCAGGTATACCTGATCGAAGAACCGATGGCAGCGGCCATCGGCGCGGGCTTGCCCGTGTCCGAAGCGACCGGCTCGATGGTGGTCGACATCGGCGGCGGCACCACGGAAGTGGGCATCATCTCGCTGGGCGGCATGGTCTACAAGGGTTCCGTGCGCGTGGGCGGCGACAAGTTCGATGAAGCCATCGTCAACTACATCCGCCGCAACTACGGCATGCTGATCGGCGAACAAACGGCCGAAGCCATCAAGAAAGCCATCGGTTCGGCTTTCCCGGGTTCGGAAGTGAAGGAAATGGAAGTCAAGGGCCGCAACCTGTCCGAAGGCATCCCGCGCTCGTTCACCATTTCCAGCAACGAGATTCTCGAAGCGCTGACCGATCCGCTGAACAACATCGTTTCGGCCGTGAAGAACGCGCTGGAACAGACACCGCCGGAACTGGGAGCCGACATCGCCGAAAAAGGCATGATGCTGACGGGTGGCGGCGCACTGTTGCGCGACCTGGATCGCCTGCTGATGGAGGAAACCGGCCTGCCGGTGCTGGTGGCCGAGGACCCGCTCACCTGTGTGGTGCGCGGTTCCGGGATGGCTCTGGAGCGTATGGACAAGCTCGGCTCGATCTTCTCCTACGAATAATCTGACAGAAGGGCCGGAAACCAACTCCGGCCTTTTTTTGGTTTTGGCGCCGGCGTTCGACCGGGGCTTGCACGTTGGCGCACTGCGCCTGGCCTGATTATTGGAAGTCATGGAATACAGTCCTCCGCCACTTTTCAAACAAGGCGCCTCCGCCCGCGTCAAGATGATGGTGTTCGCCGGCATCTCAATCGCCCTGTTGCTGGTCGATTCGCGCATGCACGCTTTGACGGCCGTGCGCCAGGCAGTCGGCACGGTGCTGTATCCGGTGCAGATGGCGGCCCTGGTGCCGCGCGATGTAGCGCTTGGCGTCGGCAACTACTTTTCTTCGCTGTCCTCCCTGGAAAAACAGGTGCGTGACCTGAAGCACGAACAAATCGCTTCGGCGCAGATCATGCAGCAGGCGCAGCTCAATATCGTTGAAAACAACCATTTGCGCAAGTTGATGGAGGCGCGCGAAAGAGTTCCGGTCAAGACCATGATGGCTGAAGTCCTGTATGACACGCGCGATTCTGCCACGCGCAAGATCGTGCTGGACCGGGGCATCCAGAATGGCGTCGAATTGGGCCGTCCCGTGATCGACAACCTGGGCGTGGTGGGACAAGTCACGCGCGTGTTCCCGTTCACCTCGGAAGTGACCTTGCTGACCGATGAAGAACAGGCCATTCCCGTGCAGCTGCTGCGTAATGGCGTGCGCAGCGTGGCTATCGGGCGCGGCAAGTCCGGCACCATGGAACTGCGCTTTACGGCTCCCACCGCCGACATCCAGATTGGCGACATCGTCATTACCTCTGGCCTCGATGGCCTGTATCCGGCCGGCCTGGCCGTGGCGCGCGTGACCCTGGTCGAGCGCAATGCGCACGGTCCATTTGGCCGCGTCGTGTGCCAGCCGCTGGCTGGCATTGAACGCAACACCCAACTGCTCATCTTGATGACGTCGCCGGAGATCCCACCGCGTCCGCCAGTCGAAGACGTCAAGACGGGCCGCAAGATCGCCGGCAAGATGGCGCCGATCAAGGATCCGGTCAAGGAGCCTGCCGCCGCCGCTGCGACACCACCGGCCACCAATACAGCCACCGCGCCGTTCGCGAAACCGCCTGCCGGCCCCGCGCCGAAACCGGCGGCGCCTGCCGCCGCACCAACACCTGCCGCCGTGCCACCGAAGGAGGCGACACGATGAACCGCCCGCATTACATCCTGCTGCCGGTCAGCCCCCTGTTCATCGGTTTTTCCCTGCTGTGCGCTTTTCTGCTGAACCTGCTGCCATGGGGGCAGTTCGTCGGCGTGCCCGATTTCGTCGCCCTGGTGCTGGTCTTCTGGGGTATCCACCAGCCGCGCAAGGTCGGCATCGGCGTGGCCTTCTTCATGGGGTTGATGATGGACGTACACGACTCGACCCTGCTGGGCGAGAATGCGCTGGCCTACACCTTGCTGTCCTACTTCGCCATCATGATGCACCGCCGCGTGCTGTGGTTCCCCATCCTGACGCAGGCGCTGCATGTGTTGCCGCTGCTGCTGCTGACGCAGGCGCTGCAATTGCTGACGCGTTTGATCGTCTCGGGCCGTTTCCCCGGCTGGCTCAATTTCATCGAGAGCTTCGTCGCCGTCGCCCTATGGCCCTTCGTCACGTGGATCTTGCTGGCACCGCAGCGCCGCGCCGTGGACCGCGATCATAACCGGCCGATTTGACGGGCGCCTGCCATGACTGAACTTAAGAATACCGAGCGTGAACTGCATTTTTTCCGCATGCGCCTGACCATCCTGGGCGCGCTCGTCTTCGTCTGCTTTTCGCTGCTGCTGGCGCGCTTCATCTGGCTGCAGGTGATCAAGCACGAGGACTACGCGACCAAGGCCGAAGACAACCGCATCGCCGTGGTGCCCATCGTGCCCACGCGCGGCCTGATCCTTGACCGCAACGGCGTGGTATTGGCGCGCAATTACTCGGCCTATACGCTGGAAATCACGCCATCGAAATTGAGTGCCAGCCTCGATTCGGTGATCGACGAGCTGTCGACGCTGGTGCAGATCGACATTAAGGACCGCCGCCGCTTCAAGAAGCTGCTGGAAGAATCGAAGAATTTTGTCAGCGTGCCGCTGCGCACGCGCCTGACGGATGAAGAAGTGGCGCGCTTCACGGCGCAGCGTTTCCGCTTCCCCGGCGTGGAGGTGCAGGCGCGATTATTCCGCCAGTATCCGATGGGCGAGGTGGCGTCGCACGTGGTGGGCTTCATCGGCCGCATCAACCGCAATGAAGCCAAGGCGCTGGAAGAGGGCGAGGACGCGGCCAACTACAATGGCACCGACCATATCGGCAAGGAAGGCCTGGAAAAAAGCTACGAAAAGCAGCTGCATGGCACCACCGGCTACGAAGAAGTGGAAGTGTCGGCCGGCGGGCGCGCCATGCGCACGCTGTCGCGCACGGCAGCGACGCCTGGCAACAACCTGATCCTGTCGATCGACATCGAACTGCAAAAAGTGGTCGAGGAAGCGTTTGGCGAATGGCGCGGCGCGGCCGTGGCGATCGACCCGGCCACGGGCGACATCCTGGCCTACGTCTCCAAGCCCGGCTACGACCCGAACCTGTTCGTCGACGGCATCGACCAGCAAAGCTGGAATGAACTCAATACTTCGCTGGACCGGCCGATGGTCAACCGGCCCCTGTCCGGTACCTACGCGCCCGGTTCGACCTTCAAGCCTTTCATGGCGCTGGCCGCACTCGAACTGGGCAAGCGCACGCCGAGCCAGTCGATCTCCGATCCAGGCTTCTTCATCCTGGGTGGCCACACCTTCCGCGACGACAAGGTGGGCGGTCATGGCACGGTGGATATGCACAAGTCTATCGTCGTGTCCTGCAACACCTATTACTATCAGCTGGGCCGCGACATGGGCATCGACGCCATCCACGACTTCATGAAGCCGTTCGGTTTCGGCCAGTTGACGGGCATAGACCTGAATAATGAAAAGACGGGCGTGCTGCCGTCGACGGAATGGAAGCGCAACCGCTTCAAGACGCCACAGCAGAAAAAATGGGTGGGCGGCGACACGATTTCGGTGAGTAATGGCTCCGGCTACAATTCCTATACGCCGCTGCAGATCGCCCACGCGACAGCCAACCTGGCCAATAACGGCGTGGTGATGAAACCGCATCTGGTGAAGATCATCGAAGACGCCGCCACGCGTGCGCGCACCCTGACGGTACCGAAGGAAAGCTACCGCATCGCGCTCAAGCAGGAAAACATCGACATCATCAAGCGCGCCATGGTCGGAGTCACCAGCGAGCAGGGCGGCACGGCCGCGCGCATCTTTGCCGGCGTGCAGTACACGGTGGGCGGCAAGACGGGGACGGCGCAGGTGGTGGGCATCAAGAAAAACGAGAAGTACAATGCCAAGTTGCTGGCTGAACGCCTGCGCGACAATGCCTTGTTTACGGCCTTCGCACCGGCCGACAAGCCGCGCATCGCGATTGCCATCGTGGTGGAAAACGCGGGCTTCGGTGCCGGCGTGGCCGCCCCGATCGCGCGCAAGGCGCTCGACTACTACCTGCTGGGCAAGCGCCCGAGCGACAAGGAAAAGGACACCACCAAGGTGCCCAAGGAAGATGTCGACGAAGTGCGCACCCTGGAAGAAATCACTGACGAGCAGGCCGCCCCGGCGTTACCTGCCAGGCAATAAGGAAGCACATGCCCATTAACGAGAGGCGTTCGCTGTGGCGGCGCGCCAAACCCTACCTGGCGGTGTTCGATCCGCCGCTGATGATCATCATTCTGATGCTGCTGTGTACCAGCCTGCTGACCCTGTATTCGGCCAGCATCGGCATCCCCGGCAAAATCGAGGACCATTTGCGCAACATCCTGCTGTGCTTTTTCGTGATGTGGGTGGCGGCCAACATCACGCCGCAGATGATGATGCGCATCGCCGTGCCCGCGTACACGATATCGGTGATACTGCTGGTGGCCGTGGCGCTGTTCGGCACCATCAAGCTGGGTGCGCGGCGCTGGCTGCATATCGGCGTGATCGACATTCAGCCATCCGAATTCCTGAAGATCGCCACGCCGCTGATGCTGGCCTGGTTCTTCCAGCATAATGCGGGCGCCCTGCGCTGGAAATCGTTCCTGATGGCGGCCCTGCTGTTGCTGGTGCCTGTCTACCTGATCGCGCGCCAGCCCGACCTGGGCACGGCATTGCTGGTGGTGGCGGCAGGCTTTACCGTCATCTTCCTGGCCGGCCTGTCGTGGAAGGTGCTGGCCGGCTTGCTGATCACCTTTGTTTCCTGCCTGCCGATCGCCTGGTCGCACCTGCATGATTACCAGCGCGACCGCGTGATGATGCTGATCGACCCGACCAAGGACCCGCTGGGCAAGGGCTTCCATATCATCCAGTCCATCATCGCCATCGGCTCCGGCGGCATGACGGGCAAGGGCTGGACGCACGGCACGCAGGCCCACCTGGAATTCGTCCCGGAGCGCACGACCGACTTCATCTTCGCCGTGTATTCGGAGGAGTTCGGCCTGGTGGGTAATCTGATTCTGATGCTGATGTATTTGCTGCTGGTGGGACGGGGGATGATGATCGCCGCCAATGCCCCCAGCTTTTTCACCCGTTTGCTCGCAGGAGCCATTACCATGATTTTCTTTACTTACGCCTTCGTCAACATGGGCATGGTCAGCGGCATCGTGCCGGTGGTCGGCGTTCCCCTGCCTTTCCTCAGCTATGGCGGCACCGCGCTGCTGACCCTGGGCGTGGCCACCGGTATCCTGATGAGCATCCAGCGTCATCGCAAGCTGGTGCAGACCTGATGCGCGCGCCTTTCGACATCTTCGCCATGCGCGGACTGAGCCTGGCGGTCTTGCTGACCCTGGCCGCCTGCGGCACCACGCCGCAAAAGCCCGCATCGAATAACGTGCCGCTGCCATCCGGCGGCAAGGTCAAGGTGCCCGTGCGCCAGGATCCCACCTTGCCGGCGCTGCCGGCGGCCGGTTCCGGGCGCGGCGGCTACTACAAGGATGACGGCCCGGGCGACAATCCGCCCGCCAAGCTGCGCGACGTGCCCGATGCGGAAGTGCGCAACGAGCCGTATTCCACGCGCTCGAACCGTCCTTACGTCGTGTTTGGCAAAACCTACACGCCGATCACCGACAACGAACCGTTCAAGCAGAAGGGCACGGGCACCTGGTATGGCAAGAAATTCCATGGCCAGCGCACCTCGTCGGGCGAAATCTACGATATGTACAAGATGACGGCAGCCCATCCTACCTTGCCGATTCCATCGTATGCGCGCGTGACCAGTCTCGACAGTGGCGAACAGGTGATCGTGCGCATCAACGACCGCGGTCCGTTCCACGCCACGCGCGTGATCGACGTGTCCTATACGGCGGCGCTGAAACTGGGATTCCTGAGCAAGGGCAGCCATCAGGTGGTGGTCGAACGGTTGCTGCCAGCCGATATCGATGCCATCCTGGCTGCTCGAGCGGCGCCCAAGCCGGTGCCTTCCGTGGTGGCTATCTCCATCGATACGCCGGTGGAAACGGGCGCCGTGGTGCAGCCGGAAGTGTCGACGCAGATGCTGCCCGGCGATGCGACGGTGGCGATGCCTGCCCCGGCGGCGCTGGCCAGCGGCTTTTATTTGCAACTGGGCGCCTACTCGCGCGCCGACAATGCGGAAACGGGACGTTCGCTCCTGGCGCCATACGCGGCGGCGCTGGGGACGCTTGGGGTGGTGCAGGCCGGTAACCTGTTCCGTCTGTATGGCGGACCGTTCTCCAGCCGTGCCGACGCGGCCCGCGCGGCAGCGAATCTACCTGAGTCGACGGGTATCAAGCCTATCGTGATTCAAAGGTAGTTATTTACAATTGCGCAGTTCTTGCTCCGGGAACTGCGTTTTAATTTTCTCCAGCCGCGCGCGCGTGGCGGCGTCGAGGTCGCGGAACTGGTAAGCCAGCTGCTTGCTGGTGCTGTAGCGCGGCGCGATGCGGGCGCTGTGCACGCCCTGCTTGTTGAGCGATGCCAGCTGGCTTTGCGCGCTGTTTTCCGATTTGAAGACACCCAAGGAAATGCCCCAACGCAGCGGGCTGCCTTCGTTCATGATGAAGTAATTCGTCACGCCCAGCTGCTTCAATTCACCGGCCTTGCGGTCGGCGCCTTCCTTGCTGCCCTGCGGCGGGATGTACACCATGTAGCTGGAAATTTCCTGGCCGGCCACGTTGCGGCGCGACTGGCGGTCGCCCAGGTCCAGCGCTGCCACTTGTGCCTCGAAGCGGCGTCCGTCGGCCAGCAGGAAATTGCCCACCTCCGTGCAGGCATACGATGGCGGTGCAGCCGGTGCGGTCGCCGTCGGCGTCGCGCCCTCTTCGGCGGCGGGCGCCGTGGCCTGCTCCTGCGTCAGCAAGGTGAGCTTGCCGGCCTGCAGCTGGTTTTTCAGGCGCGCCGGTTCGCGCGTCTCACTACGAAAACTGCCCAGATATCCCTGCCCGATGGCCAGCACCAGCAGGTTGATGCCGGCCAGCAGCCAGAAGATAAATTTCAGCATACGTGGTTTCCTTGTGTTCCTGCCGCGCCAGCGCGCGCGGCCGCCTGCAGGCCGAGCATGACAATATTGTCCACCAGATGCAGCGGTACCGCCAGTGCCAGGGCCGGTGCGATACGCGGCGCGGCACCGCCTGACAATAAACAGGCGCTGGCGCCGTGCATGCGCACGGCCCGTTCGATGGCGCCCGCCTGGGCAGCCAGGCAGCCGGAGAGGATGGCGTCGTCCGTGTTGTCGGCAAAGCCGGCTGGCAGCATGGCGTCGCTGGCGATTTGCGGCAGCTGCGCCGTGTTGCGCGCCAGCGAGCTGGCCATCAGTCCCAGTCCCGGCAAGATCATCCCGCCGAGGAAAACGCCATCGGCCGTGATGGCGTCGATGGTGGTGGCGGTGCCGCAATTGGCGACGATGACCGCCTGGCCAGGCGCCAGCGCGTGCGCGCCGATGGCGGCGGCAAAACGGTCGCAGCCCAGTTGCGACGGCGCGCGGTAGCCGTTCGTCAGCCCGGCCAGCTGCGGCAGCGAGGCAAAGTCACGGGCAGCGACCGGCAGCATGGCGCGCAGGCGCATGCCGATGACATTGCCTGCCACGTTCGACAGCAGCGCTTCGTTGATGGCGAGTGTCGCCCACTGCGCGGCCAGGGTGTCGATCTGCGCATGCGTGACGGCGCCGCTGGTCAGCCAGCCGCCGGGGGCACTCCCGGTGGCCACGAGTGCCCACTTGATGCGCGTATTGCCGGCGTCTATCAGCAGTAGCATGTGCTTACTCCCCGGTCAGGCGCAGCGACACGTCGCCGGACATGATTTCTTGCAGGCCGCCATCGGTGCGCAGCAGCAGGCGGCCAAGGTGATCCACGCCGGCGGCCACGCCTTGCTGCAGCAACTGGCCGTTGTCGAGGATTTTCACGTGCTGGCCCTGCCACGCATGCAGCAGCTTCCAGCGTTCGGCAAAGGGCGCAAAGCCCGTGTCGTCGAATTCGGCCAGCACGCCAGCCAGGCGGCTGAGCAAGGCCGCCACCAGCGTATTGCGTTCCATCTGCGCCAACCAGGGCACGGCCGAGACACTGCGCCCGATCTGCCGTTCCAGCGCATCGGGCATCAGCAGATTGATGCCGCAGCCGATCACGGCCCATACGCCGCCACTATCGTTGCCCTGTGCCTGCTGCGTCTCGACGAGGATACCAGCCAGTTTATGGCCATCCTTGAGCAGGTCGTTCGGCCACTTCAGCTGCACCGGCACGCCCAGCGCCGTCATGCTTTCGGCCAGCGCCACGCCGACGGCCAGCGGCAGGCCGACCAGCTGATGCAGCGGCCCCTTGAAGCGCCAGGCCAGCGAGAACATCAGGCTGGCGTCCGCCTGCGACACCCAGGGCCGCCCGGCACGCCCCCGTCCGGCCGTCTGCTGGCCTGCGACGCGCAGGGTCGGTCCGGTCAGGGCGGCGCAGCGCGCCAGCAGATCGGCGTTGGTCGATCCCGTTTCGTCGACCACTTCGATGGCCACGTGGGCGGCGCCTGTGGCGCAATGGGCGGCGATGGCCGCGCTGTTCAAGTCTGAGTGCTTCGTCATGGGGAGAGTCGGGTTACTGGCTGTCGCCGGATGGCTTGCTGCGCGCCTTGTGCGGCGCATTGGCGAAGGCCATATCGTAGACGGCATTGGGCAGCGCGCGCAGCAGCTTGGCGACGACGCCCATCTGCCACGGGATCACGCGATAGCTGTCGCCGTCGGCGATGGCGCGCGCGGCGCGCACGGCGAATTTTTCGGCCGGCATCAAAAAGGGCATGCGGTAGGCGTTGTGGCGCGTCATCGGCGTGTCGATGTAGCCGGGCGTGATGGTGACGACCTTGATGCCGGCCGGTTTGAGTTCCAGGCGCAGCGATTCGCAGTAGCTGATCACGGCCGCCTTCGAGGCGCTGTAGGCTTCGGCGCCGGGCAGGCCGCGTATGCCGGCCACGCTGCCGATGCCCACCAGGCGCCCGTTGCCCTGGGTTTTCATGGCGGCGATGAAGGGCGCGAAGGTGGCAACGGTGGCCGTGACATTGATGGCCATCAGGCGCGCAAAGGCGTCCAGGTCTTCCGCGTGTTCGGTCAGGGTGCCGAACGACACGCCGGCGCTGGCGATGACGACGTCGATGCGTCCGGCGCAGGCGATAAAGTCATCTGCCGCGCTTTTCAGGGCGGCGTGGTCGCACACATCGATGGCGTAGGCGCGGTGGCGTTCAGGGTGGGGCAGGGAGGCGATCAGTTGCTGCAGCGCTTCGCCGCGGCGGGCCAGCAAGCCCAGTTGGGCGCCCTGGCGCGCGTACTGCAGTGCCAGGGCGGCGCCCAGTCCACTCGACGCCCCCGTGATGAAAACGCTGTGCATCAGGCGATGCGCGCGTGCCGGGGCTGCGTCAGGGAAGTGGTCATGCTTATTTCTTTTCCGCTTTGGCTTTCGCGACCAGCACGTCCATCACGTTCAGCGCCTGGGCGTTCAGCTGCTCTTCGTTCTTTGTCGACTTGCTGCCTTGATCGGCTTGCGAAGGCGAGGTGATGTAGCGACCGTCGATGGCGATCATGGGCCAGAACGTCACGTTATAACCCTGCATCATGGCATCCGCACGGCGCACGCGGGCCGAGATGCCCATCGAACGATAAGTGTCGATGAACTTCTGGCGGTCCACGTCCTGCTTGGCGACGAAGTCGAAAACGGCGTCGTCGGTGTTCAGGCGGTTGCGCTCCACGTGCATGGCGTGGAAGACGCTGGTGTGCAGCTTGTCGAGCATGCCCATGGCTTGCAGGGTGAAGAACAGGCGCTGCTGCGGCGCCACGCTGTCATCGCGCGACACATGCACGCGCTTGAAGACGATGTTGTCGCCCTGCTTCTTGACCCAGGCCGCCAGTTGCGGCTCAAGCACGTTGCAATGCGGGCAGTAATAGGCGAAAAATTCCGTCACTTCGATTTTCTTGCCCGATTCCGTCGCCTGCGGCGTGGCCAGGGTTTCGTATTCGACGCCGTTCTTCGGCTCGGCCGGCGAGGCCGATGCGCCCATGGCTACGGTGCACAGGGCGGCGGCGAACAGGATTTTCTTCAGAAAACGCATGCTGGTTCCTTATTTTTGGTTGCGGACGACGGCGACATCGATGCCATTTTCAGACAGCTTGGTGCGCGCGCGGTTCATCGCTTCGAGCTGGTTGAACGGTCCGATGCGCACGCGGTGCAGCACGCCGGCATCGGTGCTGCGGTCACTGATGGCCGCTTCGAATCCCAGTAGCGCCAGTTTGCCGCGCGTGCTTTCGGCGTCCGACATGTCATGGAAGGCGCCGGCCTGCAGATAATAAATCCATTTGTCGGTGGCTGCATCGGCCTTGGTCTCTTTCACGTCGGCCTTGGCTTGCGGCGCGGGTGCTGCGGCCGGCGTTTTCGGCGCCGGCTTGTCCTTCAGGGTGCCGATCAATTCCTGCAGTGCGTCCGGCGGCGGTGCCTTCGGCTGCTGCGCGGTGGTGGGCGCGGGCGCAGCTGGCTGCGTCGGCGTGACGATCTCGCGTGGCTCCTTGGAGAAGTCGCGCGCCGCTTCCTTGGCCGCTTCCTTGTTGCCGTACATCGGCTTGTTCGGATCGGCGATCTGGCCGGCGGTCGGTTCGGCCGATTTGCCGGCCTTGCCCGACTTGTCGGTGAAGGGCGAGGCGCCCTTTGTGATCACCAGGGCGACTACCACGGCGATGCCCAGGCCGATGACCAGGCCGATGATGATGCCGACCAGCGTGTTGCCCTGCTGGCGGCGGCTCGGCGTGGCGCGCGAAGTGTAAGAGGAGGCGTGATTCATTGACGGTTAGACCTTCGCGATTACATTTTGTTTGGCGCGGATACGCCGATCAGTGCCAGGCCGTTGCGCAGTACCTGGCGCGCGGCGATGACGAGGGCCAGGCGGGCCATCTTGACGGCTTCGTCCTCGACCAGCACTTTTTCGGCGAAGTAGAAGCTGTGCAGATTGGCGGCCAGGTCGCGCAGGTAGAAGGCAACTTGATGCGGCCCCAGCTCCGCTTGCGCGCGCGCCAGCATTTCCGGGTAGGCGGCCAGGGTCGCCAGCAGGGTCGCTTCGGTCGGTGCCGTCAGGGGAGACAAGTCAATGCCGGTGACCGTGCTTCCATCGCCACCCCAGTTTTCCAGGATGCGGCAGATGCGCGCATGCGCGTACTGCACGTAATACACCGGGTTTTCATCGGTGGTTTTCAGCGCCACGTCGACGTCGAAGACGAATTCCGTATCGGCTTTGCGCGAGATCAGGAAGAAGCGCACGGCGTCGCGGCCCTTGGCGATGTCGCCGCCGCCCGACCATTCGATCAGGTCGCGCACGGTCACGTAGGAGCCGGCGCGCTTCGAGATTTTCACCTCTTCGCCGTCCTTCATGACGGTAACCATCTTGTGCAGCACGTAGTCGGGGTAGCCTTGCGGGATGCCCATGTCGACCGCCTGCAGGCCGGCGCGTACGCGCGCGATGGTGCCGTGGTGGTCGCTGCCCTGGATATTGATGGCCTGCACGAAGCCGCGCTGCCATTTCACCAGGTGATACGCCACGTCCGGCACGAAATACGTGTAGGTACCATCGGTCTTGCGCATGACGCGGTCCTTGTCGTCGCCGAAGTCGGTGGTGCGCAGCCACAGCGCGCCATCCTGCTCGTAAGTGTGGCCCGCCTTGACCAGCGTTTCGACCGCGCTATTGACCTTGCCGTCCGCGTACAGCGATGACTCCAGGTAGTAATTGTCGAACTTCACGCCAAACGCCTGCAGATCGATATCCTGCTCGTTGCGCAGGTAGGTGACGGCGAACGGCCGGATCGAATCGATGTCTTCCACGTTGCCATTCGCCGTGGCGGGCAAGCCATCGCTGGCCGAGACGGTCTTGCCGGCCTTGAAATCGTTGGCGATGTCGGCGATGTAGTCGCCGTTGTAGGCGGACTCTGGCCATTCGGCGTCGCCCGGCTTGAAGCCACGCGCGCGCGCCTGCACGGAATTGGCCAAGGTCTGGATCTGCACGCCTGCGTCGTTATAGTAGAACTCGCGCGTCACCTGGTAGCCTTGCGCGTCGAACAGCGAGGACAGGGCGTCGCCCAGGGCCGCCTGGCGGCCGTGGCCCACGTGCAGCGGGCCGGTCGGGTTGGCCGAGACGAATTCCAGGATGACCTGTTTGCCGGCGCCTGCCGTGCTGCGGCCATAGCTGTCGGCTTCGCTCAAGATGGTCTTCACGACGGCCTGCTTGGCGGCGGCGGAGACGCGCACGTTGATGAAGCCGGGGCCGGCGATTTCCACTGCCTCGATCAGGCCATGGCCAGCCGGGTTGGCCAGCACGGCCGTGACGATGGTTTGCGCCAGTTCGCGCGGATTCTGTTTCAGCTGCTTGGCCAGTTGCATGGCGATGTTGCAGGCGACGTCGCCATGCGATGCATCGCGTGGTCGCTCGAGCACCACGGATGGCGTCAGCGAAGTGCCGGCCAGGACGGGAGCGAGGGCGGCCTGGAACAGGGCGATGATTTCTTGTTTCTGTTGGGCGAGCATGAGCAGGATGGCGGTGGAACCGCGTTAAGAATGAATAGAATGAATCAAAAAGCAAAACGGACGGCAATTACCCAGCCGCCCAGACTGTGTCAATTATACTGGTTTGCCGTCGGGAACAATACGCTTGCCGGCAAGGTCCCCGTGCCGGCGCATTTCACGATATTATCAGGACAACATGCCCATGTTGGTGCATGAAAACATCAGCATGGCGCATTCTGCTTGTATATATGCAGTTTTTTGCCGCAATTTACATATATCGCTGCAATCGCTTGGGCCAGAGGGCGCCACAAACGCTACAATCGACCCTTTATTGATGACGCGCGGCCGCGTATTTGCCTCCATGCCGCCAGCCGCGCGCAGCCACACCGGATAATTATGAACAAGCGCCCCACGCTGAAATTGAAAACCAAGCCGGCGCCAGGCCAGGCTCCTGCCCCTGCCGCACCGAAATTGCGTCCCAGCTACCATCCCGACCTGAAACCGGTCTTGCAGCCAGGCTTCCAACCCGATTTGCGCGCCGACTCGCTGGCGTTTTGCCTGCTGGGCGCCGCCAATGCCGTGGCGCAAGTGCGTACGGGCACGGCTTTGCCGCAGGCGCTGGCCAAGGTGTTTGCGCAATCGAACGCCAACCCGCAGGCGCGCGGCGCCATCCAGGATATTTCCTACCGCACCATGCGCCAGCTGGGCCGCAGCGAAACCCTGGTTGGCCTGATGACCTCGAAGGCACCCGAGCCGCCGATGCTCGCTGCGCTGCTGTGCTGCGCGTTGTCCCTGATGTCGGCCGAGCCTGGCGAGCAGCCGTACGAAGAATTTACAGTCGTCGACCAGGCTGTTACGGTGGCCACTTCGCACCCTGACCTGGCGCATGCCAAGGGCATGGTGAATGCCGTTTTGCGGCGTTTCTTGCGCGAGCGCAAGTCCTTGCTGGAAGCGGCCCTGCAGCAACCTTTGGCGCAATGGAATTATCCGCAATGGTGGATCGATTCGCTGCGCCTGGCCTATCCGCGCGACTGGCAAGCCATTCTGACGGCCGGCAATGCCGTGCCGCCACTGACCCTGCGCGTGAATCGCCGCAAGAGCACGGTCGAAGCCTATCTGGCCGTGCTGGCAGAGGCGGGCATTGCCGCGCGCCAGGTGGGACCGTTTGCCGTGCGGCTGGACAAGCCCATCGGCGTGGCGTTGATTCCCGGCTTCGAGCAGGGCGTCGTCTCCGTGCAGGATGCCGGCGCGCAACTGGCCGCACCGCTGCTGGACTTGCAAGATGGCATGCGCGTGCTGGACGCCTGCGCGGCGCCCGGCGGCAAGACGTGCCACATTCTGGAACTGGCCGATGTGCAGGTCACCGCCATCGATGCGGACGCCAAGCGCTTGCCGCGCATCGCGGAAAACCTCGAGCGCCTGGGCCTGGACGCCACCTTGAAGGCGCAGGATGCGCAATCGAGCGCGTGGTGGGACGGCCAGCAGTACGACCGCATCCTGGCCGACGTGCCGTGCACGGCCTCGGGCATCGTGCGCCGCCATCCCGACATTCGCTGGTTGCGCCGCAAGGGCGATGCGTTCCAACTTGCAACACTTTCCTCCAAAATTCTGGACAACCTGTGGCAGATGCTGCGCCCCGATGGTAAATTGCTGTTCGTGACATGTTCATTGTGGCCGCAAGAGTCCGAGGCACAGGCGGCGGCATTTGCGGTGCGCAATAATGCGACCCGATTGACAGCGCCTGGCCAGCTGTTGCCGACTGGCAGCGCGGAGCAGGACCATGACGGTTTGTTCTATGCGCTATTCCAAAAAAATGCGGCTTGATCGATTCGTCGAACTTTTTCCTACGGACACCACCGGCACACTTGTGACAACACGACTCTTCCGACTCCTGGCCCTGCTGCTGATGCTGGCATGTAGCATGCCACGCGCGCATGCCGCCGACATGGTCGAGATCACCCGTGCCTACATCGAGGCTAGCGAAGAGGGCTACAAGCTGGCCGCCACGTATTCCTTCGAGCTCAATCACGACCTCGATGATGCGGTACAGCATGGCGTGCCGCTGTATTTCACGACGGAAATCGAACTGACCCGGCCCCGCTGGTACTGGTTCGATGAAAAAGCCATTGTGGCGCGCCAGACCAGCAAGCTGTCGTACAACGTGCTCACGCGTCAGTATCATGTGTCGGGCGGTGGCTTGCAGCAAAGCTTCCCCACCCTCGACGATGCGCTGTTCCTGATCCGCCGCCCCAGCCGCTGGCTGGTGGCGCGGCGCGGCGAGCTGAAAGTGGGGCAGACGTACAACGTCACCTTGCGTATGGGCATGGACCGCGACTACCTGCCCAAGCCGATACAGGTCAATGCCTTCAATAACAGCGACTGGCGCCTGGCTTCGAATAAAAAAACCTTTTTGTATACGGCGGAGTAGTGAGTCAAGCATTGCGCTATCTGCTGGTGGTGGGCGGCGGCATTGTCAGTATCCTGCTGTTCCTGCTGGCGTCGGCTTCCGATAATTCCGGCTTTTTCGACCGCTATTACACCTGGCTGCTGGGCCTGAACGCCGCCGTGGCCGTATCCCTGCTGACGCTGGTGGGCATTTCCCTGGGCCGCCTGTACGCGCGCTACAAGAGCGGCAAGTTCGGCTCCAAGCTGATGACACGCCTGGTAATGCTGTTCGCCGCCGTCGGCATCCTGCCGGGCCTGGTGATTTTCCTTGTCTCCGTGCAATTCGTTTCCCATTCCATCGAGTCCTGGTTCAACGTCAAGATTGAAGCGGCGCTGGAATCGGGGATTGAGCTGGGCCGTGCCGGCCTCGATGCGGCCCTGGTCGAGCTGGATCACCGGGGCCACAAGGCGGTCGAGGAACTGGGCGCCGACCCGGTGGCCGGTCCGGCAGTGCTGACCAGCCTGCTGCGCGAAGAGGGCATGCAAAATGTCATGATCGTCAGCGGCGATGGCGTGCTGCTGGCCAGCGCCGGGCCGCACAGCGCGGCTGACTTGCCTACGCCGGCCATGCTGGTGCAAGCCGCCTTGCCGGCCGGCTATGCCTCCGCCGAAGGGGGCCTGGAGTTGCACGACGATGGCACGGAGTCGGGCGGCGGCGGTTTCCGCGCGGGCACGCCGGCATCGCTGGAAACGGCGGCCAGCCTGCGCCTGCGGGTGCTGGTGACCGTGCCGGGTCCCTCCGTTTCGCCCCGCTACCTGCAACTGCTGCAGGCGGTGCCGCCCAAGCTGGCGACGAATGGCGAGGTGCTGCGGGCCGCCTACAGCGAATACAAGGAACGTTTCGTCGCGCGCGTCGGCTTGCGCAAGATGTACATGGAAATCCTCACCTTGACCTTGTTGCTGGCCATTTTTGGCGCCATCGGCAGCGCTTTCCTGATCGCGGGTAACCTGGCCCAGCCCCTGCTGCTGCTGGCCGAAGGCACGCGCGCCGTGGCCGAGGGCGACCTGTCGCCGCGCCCGATCGTCGCCACCAAGGATGAACTGGGTACCCTGACGCAGTCGTTCAACATCATGACGCGCCAGCTGCTCGATGCGCGCACGGCAGTGGAAAGCAACCGCGCCGCGCTGCAAAACGCCAAGGCCCACCTGGAATCGGTGCTGGCGAATATGTCGGCAGGCGTGATGGTGCTCGACGGCGATTTCAAGCTGGTGACCTGCAATGAGTCGGTCGAACGCATCCTGCAGCATTCGGGCATGAGCATGGTGGGCCAGCCGCTGGCGCATATTGCTGGAATGGAAGAGTTTGGCTCGGCCATCATCAGTGCCTTCACGGCGCAAAGCGCGCAATCGGCCTCGGGCCGCAACCAGCAGCGCCTGCATTGGCAGCGCCAGATCGAGATTCCGCGCCGCCTGGGCAGTAGTGCCGACGAGCATGACATCACCCTGCTGGCGCGCGGTTCGCGCCTGCCGCTGGAGTCCGGCAGCGGCTACATCGTCGTCTTCGATGATATTTCCGACGTCATTTCTGCGCAGCGCTCGATCGCCTGGGGCGAGGTGGCACGTCGCCTGGCGCATGAAATCAAGAATCCGCTGACGCCCATCCAGCTGTCGGCCGAGCGACTGCAGATGAAGCTCGAAGGCAAGCTGGAGCAGCACGATGCCGATCTGCTCAGCCGCGCCACCACCACCATCGTCAAGCAGGTCGATGCGATGAAGCGCATGGTCGATGACTTCCGCGACTATGCGCGCACGCCGCCGGCCGTGCTCACGCCCTTGCGTTTGAACGAACTGATCGAAGAGATCCTGAACTTGTACTTGCGCGGTGATGATGGCGACATCATTCATCCGCAACTGGCGCCGAATCTGCCGATGGTGATGGGCGATCCGACCCAGTTGCGGCAGGTGATCCATAACTTGCTGCAGAACGCGCAAGACGCCATGGCCGATCTGCCGCCGGACTCGCCGCATCCGCGGATTGACGTAAGGACGGAAGCAATTCATTATCGCAGTGCGGACGGCGGCGTGAATATCGCCGTGCGGCTGGCCATCACCGACAATGGCCCTGGTTTCGCGCCAAAAATCCTGGCGCGCGCCTTCGAGCCCTATGTGACGTCGAAGGCGCGCGGTACGGGATTGGGCCTGGCGATGGTAAAGAAAATTATCGATGAACATGGCGGACGCATCGATATCGAGAACCGGGTCGACGGCAATGGCGCTGCGGTGGTCATTTTGCTGTTAAAGTTAGCTCCCGACACTCCTGCCCAGGAATTCCTGGCGTGAGGGTCTGGTTTAGTATTTAAAAAACTAATAAAATCATAGCTGTCCGCCGTGTGCATCTTGTGCGCGAGGGCTGGCGAAATGAGGAAGGCAAGACACGAATGGCAAACATACTCGTAGTGGATGATGAAATGGGTATCCGTGAGTTGCTCTCGGAAATATTGGGTGACGAAGGACATGCTATCCAGCTGGCCGAAAATGCGCAGCAGGCGCGTGAAGCGCGTGCCGCCGGTGCGCCGGATCTGGTACTGCTGGATATCTGGATGCCCGACACCGATGGCGTGACCCTGCTCAAGGAATGGCAGCGCGACGGCTTGCTGACCATGCCGGTGATCATGATGTCGGGCCACGCCACCATCGATACGGCGGTCGAGGCGACGCGCATCGGTGCCATGAACTTCCTGGAAAAACCGATTGCCCTGCAAAAACTGCTGAAAGCAGTCCAGCAAGGCTTGACGCGGGCACAGGAAACCGTGCGCGCGACTAGCGTGGCGCCGCGTCCCGTGGCACCCGTGGTGGCCGAGGAAAGCAGCCATCCCGTGCCCAGCTTTGGCGGCAGTGCGCCGCAACAGCTGATGGTGCGTCCAGGCATCGCCGTACCGGCGGTAGCCGAAGGCCATGGCTACAACCTGTCGTTCGACTTGCCGCTGCGCGAGGCGCGCGACGCGTTCGAGCGCATGTATTTTGAACACCACCTGGGCCGCGAAGGCGGTAGCATGACCCGCGTGGCGGAAAAAACGGGCCTGGAACGCACCCATTTGTACCGCAAGCTGAAACAGCTGGGCGTCGAACCGGGCAAGCTGGCCAAGAAGAACCTGTGACGGCAATGCCGCGGCGCGTGACGCCGCTGACCCTGGTCAGCGGTGGCTGCGCCGCCGGGCGCGAGGCAGCCATCGCGCAAGCCTTGGCGCCGGACGAGCCGACCGCCGTGATCCTCGAGGGATTGGCCGATGGCAACGCCATCCTGGCGGACCTGGCCGAGCAAGTTCCCCCTTCTCCATCATTTCCATTGCAACTGTTGCGCATCGCACCCGGTTGCCTGTGCTGCAGCGGCAATCTCGTATTGCGTGTAACATTGAATCGTCTGCTGCGCCACCCCCCCGCGCACTTGTTCATCAGCTTGGCCAATGCCTCGCACATCGAACAATTGCGCACCTGGCTCACTGCCAGTCCCTACGATGCCCTACTGGCGCTGCAAGCAGACATACAGGTTTCCTGAGCGCGGCTTCTTGGCGCTTTCCTGATCGACGTACCGCAGTCGCAATGTGCATCTCGTTACAACTCTGCAGCCCGCCGGGTGGCATGGCGCTTGAAATAGTGCCGTATCAGCCCCACCTCTGTTCTGAAACCGCAGGAGCTTCTCCTGCCTGAGCGAAGGATGCAAAATGAACCTGATCTATAACAGCGAGCAATACAGCGTCGTGGAATTCGGCGCCGACGTCGACCTGGAAGCCCTGCGCTTTGGCGGCTATGAAATCGTCGACAAGGGCGGCAAACGCGAGACGTTTATCGCCGGTATCCTTGCGCAAAACTTCCGCCGCGACGTCACGGAACTGATCGCCAGCGAACCCAGCATGGAAGAGATCGATGAATTTTTAGGCAGCTATGATTCCCTCATGAGCCAGCCAGTTCTGTTGCACTAGTGTGATGGCTATCGCCACCATACCAATCCGTCTGACGGCATGGTATGGTGGTTGTGTTATCCAGCTGCAAACAGACCATGTGCCAACTTCTCGGAATGAATTGCAATGTCCCCACGGACATTGTCTTTAGTTTTACCGGCTTCGCCATGCGCGGTGGCCACACCGATACCCACCATGACGGCTGGGGCATTGCCTTTTTCGAGGGCGCAGGCGTGCGCCATTTCGTCGACCACCAGGCGGCCATCGCCTCGCCCGTGGCCGAACTGATCAAACGCTATCCCATCAAGTCGCGCAATGTCATCGCGCATATTCGCAAGGCTACGCAAGGCCAGGTGGCGCTGGAAAACTGCCACCCGTTCGTGCGCGAACTGTGGGGCCGCTACTGGGTGTTCGCCCACAATGGCGATTTGAAGGAGTTCAACCCCGTGCTGACGGGTAGTTACCGCCCCGTCGGCTGCACGGACAGTGAGCTGGCCTTCTGCTATCTGCTGCAGGAGCTGCATGCGCGCTTTGGCGACGCTCCGCCGGCGTTGCCGCAACTGCACGCCGCCCTTGCGGAGTTGTTGCCCAGCATCGCGGCCCACGGCACTTTTAACATGATGCTGTCGAGCGGCGAGGCGCTGTTTGCCCATTGCTCGACCAGCTTGCACTATCTGGTGCGACAACATCCGTTTCCAACTGCTAAACTCTCCGATGAAGACCTGAGCGTGGACTTTTCCCAGGTGACGACGCCACAGGATCGCGTGGCTGTGATCGTCACCCAGCCGCTGACGACGAATGAGCAATGGACGGCGTTTACGCCGGGCGAATTGAAGTTATTTGTCGACGGGATGGTGCAAGACACGCCAGCGG
Source organism: Janthinobacterium sp. DSP2-3-3 (assembly GCF_049897325.1). Taxonomy (NCBI): domain Bacteria; kingdom Pseudomonadati; phylum Pseudomonadota; class Betaproteobacteria; order Burkholderiales; family Oxalobacteraceae; genus Janthinobacterium; species Janthinobacterium sp. DSP2-3-3. The sequence continues at coordinate 47,337 of NZ_JAFCWA010000016.1, forward strand.
CCTAATTTGTTGACGACAATACGCTTGATTGCTGCCAAAATACCCACAGCGCGGGCGAAATTCAGCTAAAGTATTGTCAATAGTGAACCTTGATGCGGGCGCCGCGCGGCCGGTGTCACTCGACCTGATTGATGAAGACTTAATGATCGATATTTCCAGCAACGACATCACCCCGAAACCCTTGCGCGTGCGCGAGTTCTATCTGGGGCGACAACCTATTCTTGACCGCAATCAAGCCCTGTTTGGCTATGAGTTGCTATTCCGCAACGCCCCGGTCGGTCCCGCCAACATCACCAGCGATCTGTCCGCCACGGCGTCCGTGATCGCCCACGCTTCCCAGCTGGGGATGGAAAAGGTCATCGGCGACGCACTCGGTTTCGTCAACGTCGATGCCGACGTGATCATGAGCGACATCTTCGTTTTCCTGCCGCGTGAAAAAGTCGTGCTGGAAATCGTCGAATCGATGCCCGTCACGCCGGAAGTGCGCGCGCGCATCAGCGAACTGGTGGGTCATGGTTTCACCTTCGCGTTGGAAAACGTGGTGGCCGATACGTCGCAAGTACAGCAGCTGTTGCCGCTTGTGCAATATGTCAAAATGGACATGAGCAAGGTCGAGCCGAAGGTGCTGGCAGCACTGGCCCCCCGTTTCAAGCAGGAGCAGAAGAAACTGGTGGCGGAGAAGGTCGAGACGCGCGAAGAATTCAAGTCCGGGCTGGACCTGGGCTTCGATTACTTCCAGGGGTATTATTTTGCCAAGCCCGCCATCATGACGGGCAAAAAACTGTCGCCGTCGCAACTGGCCGTCATGGAACTGATGACCTTGGTTACCTCCGACGCCGAGAATATGGAGATCGAGCGCGCCATCAAGCGCGACGTGTCGCTGGCCCTGAACCTGCTGCGTCTGGTGAATACGCCTGCCGTGGGCGCGCGTCAGCGCATCGATTCGCTGAGCCAGGCTGTGACCGTGCTGGGCCGCCGCCAATTGCAGCGCTGGCTGCAAATCATGCTGTATGCGGAGCCAAGCAAGCGCGGCCATAGCATGACGCCGCTGCTGATGTTGGCCACCACGCGCGGCCGTTTGCTGGAGCTGCTGGCGCATAAATTGCGTCCTAACCACGCCCACTCGGCCGATATCGCCTTTACGGTCGGCATCATGTCCCTGATGGATACCCTGTTCGGCGTGCCGATGTCGGAAATCCTCAGCCAGATCGAAGTGATCGATGAAGTGGCCGAAGCGCTGCTGTCGCGCGAAGGCTTCTACGGCGACCTGCTGCGCCTGGCCGAATGCATCGAGCGCATCGAAGACATGGAAGGCGAGATCGTGCCGACCTTGCGCGACCTGGCCATGTCGCCGGACGACCTGGTGGAGCTGGAAATGGCTGCCTACGAATGGAGCGACAATGTGGTGAGGTATGCGTTGTAACTGACGCCTCCCGTAACGTTAAAAAAACCCTGCACGGCCTAGCCGTGGCAGGGTTTTTTTACGCCGCTATACGGCGGCACCGGGCCAGTGCTTGTGCAACTCGGGGTCGGTGCGCAGTTCCCACAGGGCCAGCACGACGACGGCGATACCGACGAGCAGCTCGTTCCACATGACGACGCGCTGTTCGGCCAGCTGCAAGATCCACGGCGAGGCGGCCACCCAGACGCCGACCAGCAGGTTGACGACGACGGCCCAGAAATACGTTTTGTACAGGTCGAAGGCGGCCAGCACGGCGATCACCAGGCCCGAGACAAAGGCGTTGATCATCTGCGGCGAGCCTTCGGGGTAGGAAAAGGCCCAGGGCGAGACGAGCAGCCACAGGCCCAGCAACAGGATCACTTGATCTTGCCAGCGTTTCAGTTTGAAATTGTTTGCCATATATCCTCCTTAGCCAGTTAGGGAACGGGCCGGAGCGGGCATGCAGCATGCCGACCGGCATACTGCGTTAGTGCGCTGCGGCGCGCGATAAGTTCCGCGCGCCTTGTGCTTATCATGACAGATTGGGCGCCAGCCAGCGTTCCACGTCCTCGATGCTGGCGCCGCGGCGCTTGGCCATGTCTTCCACCTGGTCCATGCCGATCTTGCCGACAACGAAGTATTTCGACTCCGGGTGGGCAAAATAGAAGCCGGAGACGGCCGCGCCGGGGAACATGGCATACGATTCCGTCAACAGCATGCCGATTTCCTCGGCCTGCATGACCTCGAACATTTCTTTCTTGACGGTATGCTCGGGGCAGGCGGGGTAGCCGGGTGCGGGGCGGATGCCGACATATTGCTCGCCGATCATGGCGTCGTTGCTCAACTGCTCGTCCGGCACATAGCCCCATAAATCCTTGCGCACGCGCTCATGCAGGTATTCGGCAAACGCTTCGGCCAGGCGGTCCGCCAGCGATTTGAGCATGATGGACGAGTAATCGTCGTGCGCATCTTCGAAGCGCTTTTCGTATTTCTCGATGCCCAGGCCGGAGGTGACGGCAAACATGCCGATGTAATCCTTCACGCCCGATGCCTTCGGTGCAATGAAGTCGGCCAGGCACTGGTTCGGCCGCTGCACGCCGTCGACCACGGGTTTGACGCCCTGCTGGCGCATGCCGTAATAGGTGAACGCTACGCTACTGCGCGTATCATCCGTGTACACCTCGATATCGTCGTCATTGACGCTGTTCGCCGGCAGCAGGGACACGACGCCATTGGCCGTCAGCCAGCGCCCGTCGATGAGTTTTTTCAGCAAGGCCTGGCCTTCCGCGTACACCTTGGTGGCCGCGTCGCCCACCACGTCATCGGTCAAAATGGCAGGGAAGGGGCCGGCCAGGTCCCAGGTCTGGAAGAACGGACCCCAGTCGATATAGTTGGCCAGGGTGGCCAGGTCGACATTCTTGAATACGCGGCGGCCGATGAATTTTGGTTTCACGGGCTTGCACGGGCCGTCGAAGGGCACGATCATCTTGTTGGCGCGCGCTTGCGCCAGCGGCAAGATGGGCAGCGCCTTCTTGTTGGCGTGCTGCTCGCGGATGCGCGCGTAGTCGAGTTCGATGTCTTCCACGTACTTGTCGCGCTGTTCCGGTGTCAGCAAGGATTGCGCGACAGACACGGAACGCGAGGCATCCGGTACATAGATCACGGGGCCCTCGTAGTTGTGCGCGATTTTCACGGCCGTGTGGGCGCGGCTGGTGGTGGCGCCGCCGATCAGCAGGGGAATCTTCAGCATGCGGAAGTGTTCATCGCGCTGCATTTCCTTGGCGACATACGCCATTTCTTCCAGCGACGGCGTGATCAGGCCCGACAGACCGATGATGTCGGCGTTTTCCACCTTGGCGCGCGCCAGGATTTCCGAGCACGGCACCATCACGCCCATGTTCACCACTTCGAAGTTGTTGCATTGCAAGACTACCGTGACGATGTTCTTGCCGATGTCATGCACGTCGCCTTTGACTGTGGCCATGATGATCTTGCCCTTCGGCTTGGCGACGATGCCCGTGCGTTTTTCTTCCAGCAGCTTTTCTTCCTCGATGTACGGAATCAAATGGGCCACGGCCTGCTTCATGACGCGCGCCGATTTCACCACTTGCGGCAGGAACATCTTGCCCTGGCCAAACAGGTCGCCGACCACGTCCATGCCGGCCATCAAAGGGCCCTCGATCACGTGGATGGGGCGCCCGCCATTGTGCAGCAGCTCCTGGCGCGCTTCTTCCGTGTCTTCTACGATGAATTGCGTGATGCCGTGCACCAGCGCATGCGACAGGCGCGCCTGCACCGTGCCTTCGCGCCAGGCCAGGGTTTGCGCCTCGGCCTTGCCGCCCGCCTTCAGGCTGCCGGCAAACTCGATCATGCGCTCGGTGGAGTCTTCGCGGCGGTTCAGCACCACGTCTTCCACGCGCTCGCGCAGTTCCGGGTCCAGGTTGTCGTACACGCCTACCATGCCGGCATTGACGATGCCCATGGTCATGCCGGCCTTGATGGCGTGGTACAGGAAGACGGTATGGATGGCTTCGCGGGCCGGGTCGTTGCCGCGGAAGCTGAACGATACGTTCGACACGCCGCCCGAAATCTTCGCGTACGGCAAGTTTTCCTTGATCCAGCGCGTGGCGTTGATGAAGTCGACGGCGTAGTTGTTGTGCTCTTCGATGCCGGTGGCGACGGCAAAGATGTTCGGGTCGAAAATGATGTCTTCCGGCGGGAAGTCCAGCGCATCGATCAACAAGTGATATGCGCGGGCGCAAATCTCGATCTTGCGCTCGAAGGTGTCGGCTTGCCCTTTTTCATCGAAGGCCATGACGATCACGGCGGCGCCATAGCGGCGGCACAGCTTGGCCTGGCGCAGGAATTCCTCTTCGCCTTCCTTCATCGAGATGGAGTTGACGATGGCCTTGCCCTGCACGCATTTCAAGCCCGCTTCGATGACCGACCATTTCGACGAGTCGACCATGATGGGGACGCGGGAAATATCGGGTTCCGAGGCGATCAGGTTCAAAAAGCGCGTCATGGCCGCCAGCGAGTCGAGCATCGCCTCGTCCATGTTGATGTCGATCACTTGCGCGCCGTTTTCCACTTGCTGGCGCGCCACGGATAGGGCTTCGTCGTATTGCTCGTTGAGAATCATGCGCGCGAACGCCTTTGAGCCCGTGACGTTGGTGCGCTCACCCACGTTGACGAACAGCGACTCGTCATTGACGACAAACGGTTCCAGGCCGGCCAGGCGCAGGTCGTGCGACGGCGCTGGCACCGTGCGCGGGGTATTTTTCGACAGCAACTCGCCGATGGCGGCGATATGTTCGGGCGTGGTGCCGCAGCAACCGCCCGCCATGTTCAAAAAGCCCGCGTCGGCAAATTCGCGTAGCAGGGCGGACGTGTCGGCTGGCAACTCGTCGAAACCCGTGTCGCTCATGGGGTTGGGCAAGCCCGCGTTCGGGTAGATGCAGACGAAGGTGTCGGCGATCTTGGCCAGCTCTTCCGCGTACGGGCGCATCAGGGCGGCGCCCAGCGCGCAGTTCAGGCCGATGGTCAGCGGTTTTGCGTGGCGCACGGAATTCCAGAAGGCGGGCACGGTCTGGCCCGACAAAATGCGGCCCGAGGCGTCCGTGACGGTGCCGGAAATCATCAAAGGCAAGCGCACGACGGTCGGGTTTTGCTCGTAGAACAGATCGATGGCGAACAGGGCCGCCTTGCAGTTCAAGGTGTCGAAAATGGTTTCCACCAGCAGCACGTCGGCGCCGCCTTCCACCAAGCCCTGCGTCTGCTGCAGATAGGCGGCCACCAGCTGGTCGAAACTGACGTTGCGCGCGGCCGGATCGTTCACGTCGGGCGAGATCGATGCCGTCTTCGGCGTGGGGCCCAGGGCGCCGGCGACGAAGCGCGGCTTGTCCGGGGTGGAATATTTATCGCAGGCGGCGCGTGCCAGTTTGGCCGCCTGGACATTCATTTCATAGGCCAGGTGGGCCATGTGGTAATCATCTTGCGCGATGGTCGTGGCGCCAAAAGTATTCGTTTCGATCAGGTCGGCGCCCGCCGCCAGGTAGCGCTCGTGGATTTCCTGGATGATGTGCGGCTGCGTCAGGGTCAACAGCTCATTATTGCCTTTGACGAACAGTTCACGCGCGCCACTGTTGACCGGTGCGGCGAAATCGATGAAGCGGCCAGCGGGGCCGCCACGGTACGCTTCTTCGTCGAGCTTGTACTGCTGAATGATCGTGCCCATCGCGCCGTCGAGGATCATGATCCGCTGCGCCAGAATGGCGCGCAAGGTGGCTTCGGTCGGGGACATGGCGGGGATCACGGTATCGTTCATTTCATGCTTTCAATAGGCAAACGGGCGGCGGCGCGGCGACAAGACTTTACGAGGCGGATGCGGGCCAGCAGGATCAGCTGACGGAGAGTGCCAGCCGGGTAGGGCAGGCAGAAGGTGGCAATCGCCTGATTTCACCGGGTCTAAAATTATACGGCATCAGGCTGCTTTGGTTTTAAGCAAAAGCGGTGGCAGGCCAGTCTGCCGTGGTTCGAGCAACACAACGGCGCCACGGCTGGCGCTACGGTGGCATCATCGCGGCCGCAGCTGAAAATGCCAGGCCTGAAAATCTTATTCAAAATGTTAATTTTTCCGCCAAGGTTAGCAGGAAGGTATGTGCTCTATGCTGTGGAAAAATTTCCACATTATTTGAATCCGCTCCCATTATTTTTCATGAATGGAATGGCAATAGCTGCAAAGGAAAATAATTGGGGTGTAAGGCAATGCAGAATGAGACACGTATTGCTGAAAATAAAGTTTGCCAGGTAGATATTTTAACTATTATCAAAACCAATTAAATCAAAAGCATTAATAGTTGTCTTATGGAATCGAAATAACCCATAATGTTGGTTCCTCGCAATTAAATTCTCACCAAAAGTCACCGATATGTCACATTCCTCTCCTATCCTCCCCGGCATCGCGCTGTATCAGTATGGATGCCAGCCATGAAAAACCATGTGCTTGTTGGATTGTTTCTCATGCTGGGCCTGTCCGCTTGCGGCGGCGGCGGGGGCGGTGGTGATACGGTAGTAGCGACCGCCTCGGGCAATCCCGTCGTAATTCCTGCCGTCTCGGCCGTCTCGGCGGCAAATGTCGCCGTGGGTGGCAGCCTGGTGGTCACGGGCACCAATTTGAGCCGCGTGACGGCCTTCCAGGTGGGCGGCGTGACGCTTGCCACCAGCGCCGCCAGCGAGACCAGCGTGACTCTGGCCATGCCAGGCGTGCCCGTGTCGGGTGCCTTGAGCCTGGTCAGCGCCAGCGGCACGGCGGCCACCAGCTATAACCTCAATGTGTACCTGCCATTGAGCGTGGGCAGCATCACGCCATTGACGGGCGGCGCCGGTTCCAGCGTGACGATCGCGGGCGGTGGCATGGGCGCCGTGACGGCGGTGCAGTTTGGCAATGGCGCGGCGGCGACACCGCAAAGCCAGACGGCCGGCAGCGTGACCGTGGTGGTGCCCCTGGGGGCGGCAACAGGAGCGCTGACGGTGCGCGGTCCGTACAACGATGTCATCAGCAGCGATACGTACAAGGTCTTGGCGAGCGTGGCAGTGACGTCGATCACGTCGGCCATCAGTGGCGGGACCTTGTCGGTGACGGTGCAGGGCAGCAATCTTGACCAGGTCAGCTCGGCCTCGGTGGGCAATACGCCAGCCGTCATCGTCAGCGCCAGTGCCAGCCAACTGCTGTTGTCTGCACCAAGCTCGGCAACGGGCGATGTGATGCTGTCAGCCGCTGCGCGCATTGCCGTCAATGCAGGCACGGTGTCGGCGTTTACCCTGGGCAGCATTGATTTCGCGCAGGTACTGAACTTGAACGCCAGCAATACGGCCTTGCGCCTGACGCGCGGCAAGCCGGCCGCCGTGCGCGTGTCCGTGCTGGCCACGCAAGCGGGCCAGGCCAGCCCGGCAGTCACCTTGAATGCGACTGCCGCGAATGGCAGCAACCTGGGCAGCATCAGCATGAGCGGCCCATCGGTCTTGCCAACGCAAAAGAACGATGACAGTTTCAACGGCAATTTCAGTGCCGTCCTGCCTGCCGGCTGGATCTTGCCCGGCGTGCGCGTGCGCGTGACGGCCGTTGGCAATGACGGCGTGCAAGTGAGCCAGGAAGCTGCGCCCGTGGTGGCCAGCCTGGCCAAAATCCGCTTGGTGCTCGTGCCCTTGAGCACCGACGATGGCGTGGCGCAACTGCCTGACGCCGAGGTGATCCGTGCTGCGCTGCTGCGCGTGTATCCGTATGCGACGGAAAATATCAGCATCACGACGCGCGCTGCGCTGAGCATGCCGGGCAGCAGCACGGCCGACAGCTGGTGGAGCGATACCCTGGGCAAACTGGAAAGCAAGCGCGCGCTGGAAGACAGCGGCGCCTATTATTATGGTTTCGTGCCGCGGATGTCTTCCACCCGCGCCGCCGGCCTGGCCTACATCAACCAGCGCAGCAGCGGCAACGACTTCACGTCGGCCATCGGCCTGGATGCCAGGTTCAACAGCATCGCATCGGTCGATCCCTTCGGCAATCAATGGCCGGAATGGCTGACCACGCTCGTGCATGAGCTGGGCCACAACCACTCGCTGCAGCACGTTGCCTGCGGCGGCCCGGCTGGCGCCGCTGCCGACTACCCATATGCGGATGGCAATCTGGGCCCGCAACCGCTGTACAACAGCAACTACGCAGGCAATATCGGCCAACTGAGCAAGGCAGTCTATGGCAGCACGCCGATGAAGGACGTGATGAGCTATTGCAGCGGTGCCTGGTTCTCCGACTATAGCTATGCGCGGGTGCAGCAATTCCTGGAAAAACGCAGCACGCAGGTGACGGGTAGCAATGTGTTGGCCGCCAGCATGTCCGTGGCCGAGAATGGCTATCTGACCATTTCCGGCCGCATCACGCCGACTGGCGTGGCATTGCGCCCGGCCGTTGCCTCGTCCACGCGTGTGGGCGCAGCGGCCAGCGGCAGCGGTCAGGCGTACACCCTGCGGGTCTTGACCGCGTCGGGAACGACTATCGACTTGCCCTTCGATGCCGTAACCGTGGCCGACCATGGCGGCAGCGCCATGAGCCACTTCCGCGTCAGCTTCGCCAACCCCGGCGATATCAGCGACGTGCAAGTATTGTTCAATGGTAAGCCATTGACCAGGCTGGAGCGTTCCGCGCGCCGCAGCAAGGCTGCCAACGATGGCAGCTTTGAGGTAACGCAAAGCGGCGGCAAGCTGGCGCTGGCCTGGGATGCGCAAGCGGAGCCGTACGCGGCCGTGCTGCACGTGGCCGCCGATGGCCGCAAGACGGTGGTCGCCAGCGGCTTGACAGGGGGCAATGCCAGCGTTGATGTGAACGCCTTGCCGACCGGCGGGCGTTTCGAGGTCAGCCTGTCGTCGTCCGTGGGCGGACGTTTGATGAAGGTGCAGCGCCGCTAGGCAAGGGTGCTGGATGCAAAAAAGGGCTTGCCGCGGCAAGCCCTTTTTTATGGTGCAGGCATTGGTGCACAAACTGCACAGATCCTGTGCCTGGCGGAGGCTGCCACTTTTCATCCCGCCTGCCTAGAATGGGTCTTCATCCACTTGCGGAGTATCCCATGCCCATCCTGAACCTGCGTTTGTCCACTGCGCCCGATGCGCGCCAGTCGGCCGCCATCGCCGCCACCCTGAGCGCCCTGACGGCGCGGCTGCTGCACAAGGCGCCCGAATTGACGTCGGTGGCGATCAGCCATGCCGATGCGGCGCATTGGTTTGTCGGCGGGCCCTCACTGCAAACTCAGGGCAAGGCCAGTTTTTTTCTCGATATCTTGATCAGCGATGAAACGAATACGGCAGCGGAAAAAGCCGCCTATATCGCCGCCGTGTTCGCCGCCATGCAGGAGTGTCTCGGCGCCTTGCATGACGTCAGCTACATCCACGTGCATGACGCGCGTCAGGCGGCCTGGGGCTATGGCGGCTTGACGCAGCAGTTTCGCGCCGTGCGCAAGGCGCTGCAGCAGCCATGATCAATCCCAGTGGCGCTCTTGGTAATGCTGCACGGCAAAATCGACGAAGACCCTGACCTTCGGCGACAGCTGGCGGCTGTGCGGATACAGCGCGTACAAGGTGCGTGGGCGCAAGGTGTAGCCGGGCAAGACCTCGACCAACTGGCCGCTGCATAGCGCATCGCGCACGATGAAGGCGGCTGCGCCAGCGATACCCATGCCACCCACTGCGGCCTCGCGCAGGGCGACGCTGGTATTGGCTTGCAGGCTGCCGCGTACGGCCACTTTGTGCGCGGCGCCGTCACTATCCGTGAACAACCACTCCGCCGGTTTGTCGCCCGATGTGTACATCAAGCAATTGTGCTGCGCCAGATCTTGCGGCGTGGCCGGATGGCCATGGCGGGCCAGGTAGGCGGGCGAGGCGACGGCCAGCGTGCGGCTGCTGGCCAGCTGGCGCGCCACCAGGGTGGAATCGGGCAAGCCGCGCGCCAGGCGCAGCGCCACGTCGAAGCCATCGTCGATCAGGTCGACAATGCGGTCATTGCAGACGAGGTCGATGTGTATGTGTGGGTATTGGCGGGTGAAATCGGGCAGCCAGGCGGCCAGTTCCAGCGCGCCGAAGGCCACCGGTGCATTGATGCGCAAGCTGCCGGACGGTTGCGCCTGGTGCCTGGCGACGGCGCGGTCGGCCGCATCGAGCGCGTCAAGGATATCGCGGCTGGCCAGATAGTATTCCTGGCCGGCGGCCGTCAGGGCGAAGCGGCGCGTGGTGCGGTTCAGCAACTGGGCGCCCAGTTGGCCTTCCAGCTGGCGGATTTGGCGCGAAACGATCGAGTGGGAAATGCCCAACGCGGCGCCGGCGGCCGTGAAACTGCCCAGTTCCACGACGCGGCGCAAGGCGCGCAGGGCGGTTAGCTGGTCCATGGGGTGCTTGCCGCCGGGCTAGTTGGGGTGTGAATTAAACGAAACGTTTGCCTTCCAGCGGGAAGCCTTTGATGAACTCAGTTGCGGGCAAGCGCTTGCCGCCCGGTTTTTGCAGTTCCGTCAGGCGCAAGGAACCATTGCCGCAGGCCACGACGATGCCGTGCTGGGCATCGGCTGCCAGCACCTGGCCTGGCGCTTCCTTGCTGTCCGCTTCAATTACCTCGGCGGACCAGATCTTGATGGTCACGCCATCGACCTGGCCGCAAGCGCCGGGGAAGGGATTGAAGGCGCGGATTTTCAGGCCCAGTTCCAGCGCAGGCTGGCTGAAATCGAGCGCCGCTTCGTCCTTGGCGATCTTTGCCGCGTAAGTCACGCCCGCTTCCGGTTGCGGCACGGCTTCGAGTGGCTGCTGCTGCATCTTGCGCAGGGTCTCGACGATCATCTTGCCGCCCAGCGTGGCCAGCTTGTCGTGCAGGCTGGCGGTGGAATCGCCCGCTTCGATGGGCGTGCGCTCGATGGCCAGCATGGGGCCCGTATCGAGGCCTTCTTCCATTTGCATGATGGTCACGCCCGTTTCATCGTCACCGGCCTCGATGGCGCGGTGAATCGGCGCCGCACCGCGCCAGCGCGGCAGCAATGAACCGTGGATATTGATGCAAGGTTTGATGTCGAGCGTGCTGCGCGGCAAGATCAAGCCGTAGGCCGCTACGACCATCACGTCGTAATCGGTGGCCAGCAGGCGCTCGTGAGCTGCTTTTGCCTCGGCCGCGCGCTGCGGGTCCTTGCTGTCCATGCGCAGGGACAAGGGTTGCAGCACGTCGATGCCATGCTGTTGCGCGTATTGCTTGACGGCCGAGGCGTGCAGTTGCATGCCGCGCCCGGCAGGGCGGTCGGGCTGGGTCAGCACCAGCGGAATGTCAAAACCTGCTTCATGCAAGTCTTTCAGGGCCGTGGCGGCAAATTCAGGGGTGCCTGCGAAGATCACTTTCATTTGGTTCCTTGACGTGAGATGCGCAGGCCTGTGCCGGAGGCGCCAGACTGGCGTGGTGTGACGACTACTGTTGCTGCTTAGTCTATCAGCACAGCGGCAAAAGCGGCTTAGAAACGGCGATTTTGTGCGCGCAGGCTCGCTTCGCGCTCGAGACCACGGTTTTCCTTGATCATCTTGGCCTTGATGCGGTTGCGTTTGAGCGGCGACAGGTATTCGACGAATACCTTGCCCAGCAGATGATCCATCTCATGCTGGATGCAGACGGCCAGCAAGCCATCGGCTTCCAACTCGAACTGCTTGCCGTGGCGGTCCAGGGAGCGCACCTTGATGCGGGCCGGGCGCTCGACGCCATCGTAGATGCCAGGCACGGACAAACAGCCTTCGTCGTAGACCTGCTTTTCCTCGCTGGCCCAGGTAATTTCAGGGTTGATGAATACTTGCAGCTGGTTTTTTTCTTCGGTGATGTCGATCACCATCATCTGGATATGCGCATCCACTTGTGACGCGGCCAAGCCGACGCCTGGGGCGTCGTACATGGTTTCGGCCATGTCGTCGATCAGGGTTTGCAGGCGCGCGTCAAATTCGGTGACGGGCTTGGCGATCGTGTGCAGGCGAGGATCGGGGTAACGCAGGATATTTAATATGGACATACGGATTCGACTGGTTAAGGTGGGCGCCGATGCGCCGGATTATTCATGCCTGGGCCATGCGAACGATGGCAGGGCTATTTTATTTGAGTACGCTACGTTTGGGCGCGTATGGCACAACGGCGCGGCAGATGCGTTTGCCAGTGCGCTATTCGTTTGATGCAAAGGGAAATTTTATCACAGACGCCCATGGCCCTGTGGACGGCGGGCCGTTTTGCAGCGCCATTGCACGTATCCTTGCGCGCGTCGGTATCGCATGCGCGCCATGGCGCTAGCATGGGATGGCACAGTACACAGTGAGGTTGTCATGCATGCACTTGCAACGACGGCAGACACGGCCACGGAATTGGCGGGCTGGCTGCGCCTGCAGCATCTGTCCGGCGTGGGGCCGGTGGCGGCGCGCGCCTTGCTGGCCCGCTTCGGCTTGCCGCCGCAGATCTTCGCCGCGCCGTTCGAGGCCTTGCGCGAGGTGGTGCCGGCCGGCGTGGCGCGTGCCATCGTGCAGCCGCCCAAGCCGGTGGCCAACAGCCAGCTGGCGCTCACCCTGCAATGGTTGCAGCGGCCCGGCAATGCCGTGCTGACCCTGGCCGATGCCGGGTATCCGCCCCTGTTGCTGGAAATCGCCGATCCGCCGCTATTGTTATATATACGGGGGCGGGCGGAACTGCTGTCGCGTCCCGGCGTGGCCATCATCGGCAGCCGCAATGCCAGCGCGCAAGGCATGCAGAACGCGGCCGCGTTTGCACACGCCCTCAGCGCGGCAGGCTTGACCATCATTTCCGGGCTGGCGCTGGGCATCGACACGCACGCGCACGAAGGCGGCTTGCGCGGCACGGGCGCCACCGTGGCCGTGATCGGCACGGGCGCCGATTTGGTGTATCCGCGACGCAACCTTGATCTGGCGCAAAGAATTGCCGAACAGGGATGCATCGTCAGCGAGTATGCGCTTGGGCTGCCCGCCATGCCGGGTAACTTTCCGCGCCGCAATCGTTTGATCAGCGGCCTGGCGCGCGGCGTGCTGGTGATCGAGGCGGCCGCGCAATCGGGCTCCCTGATCACTGCACGCCTGGCCGGCGAGCAGGGGCGCGACGTGTATGCCTTGCCCGGTTCCATCCATGCCACGCTGGCCAAGGGCTGCCATGCATTGATCAAGCAGGGCGCCAAGCTGGTCGAGTCGGCCGATGACGTGCTGCAAGAGCTGCAGTGGCTGGGCGGTGTCCCCAAGGCGCCGCCAGCGGCGGAAGACGAACCGCCGCTGCTGGCCGCACTGGGCCACGATCCCCTCGATGCCGATACCCTGGCCGCGCGCAGCGGCCTGGCCATGGGCGTGCTGATGGGTGAGTTGCTTGCGCTGGAGCTGGCGGGGCTGGTCGAGCGCTTGCCGGGAGGACTGTTTCAACGCTGCAAATGACAGCTTGTCACTTGTGTGGTGGCCTTGCCGCACGGGCGCGCTTTGTCCGTGCGCACCCTTGTGTCGCAGCGAACTTAGCTGATAGAGTAGAGCCATGTTCGATATCCTGGTTTACCTCTACGAGACTTACTATCGCCCCGACGCCTGCCCCGAGCCGGCAGTCCTGGCGCGTAAACTGTCGGCCGTCGGTTTCGACGACGTGGAGATTTCCGAAGCGCTCGTGTGGCTGACGGACTTGAACGCCATGGCCGGCGTCGAGCAAACCTTGACGGCTAGTTCCACGGGCACGCGCTTCTATGTCAAGCAGGAAAGCGACGTGCTGGGCACGGCCGCCATCGGCTTCATCCAGTTCCTGGAAAGTGCCAAGGTGCTCTCGCCGCTGCAGCGCGAAATCGTCATCGAACGGGCGCTGGCGCTCGACGAGGCGCCCGTCTCGCTGGGCAAGCTGAAAGTCATCGTGCTGATGCTGTTGTGGAGCCAGGGCAAGGAACCGGATGCCCTGATGTTTGACGACTTATTTGTCGACGACGAAGACCTGCCTCCCCGTCTGCTACACTAATAAAAATGTCCATGGCGGCGTTACAGCGTCTTGCCGTACTAGCGTACTGTCTGCAACGCTGCGCCTTGCCCTGAACATTTTTATGCTGTCTTGCTGGCTGCCACGCAGCCGTTGGCCCAATCTTGGCACCGCTGCCGCGCCGTCCCCTTTACTATGTACTGCACCAGCGCGCCCGCTAGTCCATCGTGTTTGCGCCTGCGCATTCTTGCTTGCAGATAACTTGCCGAATTCTTCAATAGGCGCTTATCATTGGCCGCTTGACAAGACCACAAGTCACAAGGCCTTGCGCAGACAAAAGCGTCGGCGCCTGGCAATGCACTGTATGATGCGCATGCTGAAACTATCCTAGAGCATTTTTCGAGACTAAAAAATATGACAAAAACCCTCATCATCGCCGAGAAGCCTTCTGTCGCGAACGATATCGCGAAGACGCTTGGCGGCTTCACCAAGCACGATGAGTACTTTGAATCGGATGAATACGTCCTGTCGTCGGCGGTCGGCCACTTGCTGGAGATCGCCGTGCCGGAAGAATTCGACGTGAAGCGCGGCAAATGGAGTTTCGCGCACTTGCCGATGATTCCACCGTATTTCGCGCTGAACCCGATCCCTAAGACGGAAGCGCGCCTCAAAGTATTAAACAAGCTGATCAAACGTAAAGACGTCACCACCCTTATCAACGCATGCGATGCGGGGCGCGAAGGCGAGCTGATTTTCCGCCTGATCGCGCAAAACGCGAAAGCCAAGCAACCGGTCAAGCGATTGTGGCTGCAGTCGATGACGCCGGGCGCCATCCGCGACGGTTTCTCGCACCTGCGCAGCGATGAAGAAATGCTGCCGCTGGCGGACGCGGCCCGCTGCCGTTCGGAAGCCGATTGGTTGATCGGCATCAATGGCACGCGTGCCATGACGGCGTTTAATTCGAAAGAAGGCGGCTTCTATCTGACCACCGTGGGCCGCGTGCAAACGCCAACGCTGTCGATCGTGGTTGAACGCGAAGACAAGATCAAAAAATTCGTGCCGCGCGACTTCTGGGAAGTGCGCGCCGAATTCGTCTGCGCGGCCGGCATTTATGAAGGCCGCTGGCTCGACACGAAGTTCAAGAAGGACGAAAACGATCCCGAGAAGCGCGCCGAGCGCCTGTGGAGCAAGACGGCTGCCGACTCGATCGCCACCGCCTGCCGCGGCCGCCAAGGCATCGTCACGGAAGAATCGAAACCGACCACCTCGATGGCGCCGGGCCTGTTCGACCTGACCAGTTTGCAGCGCGAAGCGAACTCGCGTTTCGGCTTCTCCGCCAAGAACACCCTGGGTCTGGCCCAGGCGCTGTACGAAAAACACAAGGTGCTGACGTATCCGCGTACCGATTCGCGCCACCTGCCGGAAGACTACATCCCGACCGTGCTGCAGGCGCTGGAAACGGTCAAGGAAAACAGCAACTACCACCAGTTCGCCAAGCAGATCGTCGACAAGGGCTGGGTCAAGCCGAACAAGCGCATCTTCGACAACACGAAGATCTCGGATCACTTCGCGATTATCCCGACGACGATCGCGCCAAAGAACCTGTCCGAGCCGGAACAAAAATTGTACGACCTGGTCACGCGCCGCTTCATGGCCGTGTTCTTCCCGCCTGCGGAATTCCAGGTCACCACGCGTTACACGGAAGTGTCGGGCCATCAGTTCAAGACTGAAGGCAAGGTCATGACCAATCCGGGCTGGCTGGCTATTTATGGCAAGGAAGCGTCGACGGATGCCGACAAGGAAAGCAATGGCAACGGCAACCTGGTGCCCGTCGCCAAGGGCGAAAAAGTGCAGACGGAAAGCGTCAACGCCAACGGCCTGGTCACCAAGCCGCCTGCGCGCTTTACGGAGGCGACCTTGCTGTCGGCCATGGAAGGCGCCGGCAAGCTGATCGACGACGACGAGCTGCGCGATGCGATGGCCGGCAAGGGCTTGGGCACGCCAGCGACGCGCGCGGCCACCATCGAGGGCTTGCTGACGGAACGCTATTTGATACGCGAAGGCCGCGAACTGATCCCGACAGCCAAGGCGTCGCAGCTGATGACGTTGCTCAAAGGCCTGGGCGTCAATGAATTGACGGCGCCGGAGCTGACGGGCGAGTGGGAATACAAGCTGTCGCAGATGGAAAAAGGCAAGATTTCGCGCGAAGAATTCATGCGTGAAATCGCGCAGATGACGCAAATCATCGTCAAGCGCGCCAAGGAATACGATAACGACACGATTCCCGGCGACTACGCCACGCTGGAAACGCCCTGCCCGAATTGCAGCGGCGTGGTGAAGGAAAACTACCGCCGTTTCGCCTGCACCAAGTGCGAATTCTCGATGAGCAAGACGCCGGGTTCGCGCCAGTTCGAAATCGCCGAAGTGGAACAATTGCTGAAGGACCGCACCATTGGCCCGCTGCAAGGCTTCCGCTCGAAGATGGGCCGTCCGTTCGCCGCCATCCTGCGCATCGTGCGCGATGAAGAGATCACGAATTTCAAGCTGGAATTCGATTTCGGCCAGAACGACGAAAGCGAAGATGGCGAAGGCGTCGATTTCACGGGCCAGACGCCCGTGGGACCTTGCCCCAAGTGCAACGCCGGCGTGTATGAAATGGGCCTGGCCTATGTGTGCGAACACAGCATGGCCAAGCCGAAGACGTGCGACTTCCGCAGCGGCCGCATTATCTTGCAGCAGGAAATCTTGCCGGAACAAATGGCGAAACTGCTTAACGATGGCAAGACGGACTTGTTGCCGGGCTTTGTTTCG
This sequence comes from Janthinobacterium sp. DSP2-3-3, assembly GCF_049897325.1. Classification (NCBI taxonomy): domain Bacteria; kingdom Pseudomonadati; phylum Pseudomonadota; class Betaproteobacteria; order Burkholderiales; family Oxalobacteraceae; genus Janthinobacterium; species Janthinobacterium sp. DSP2-3-3. The sequence goes on from NZ_JAFCWA010000016.1 coordinate 64,085, forward strand.
CAGCGTACCCGTCGCCCGTTCAAGGCTTTCCTCGTGCGCGGCAAGGATGGCAAGGTGAGCTTCGAGTTTGAAGAACGCAAGGCCAAGCCGGGCGCCAAGGCGGTAGCCAAGCCCAAGGCGGCAGCCACTGAGGTGGAAGGCGAAGAGGGCGCGGCGCCAGCGAAGAAACCGGCGCTCAAGAAGGCGGCCGTGAAGAAAGCACCGGCCAAGAAGGCTGCGGCTGTGAAAAAGCCGGCCGCCAAGAAGGCGCCGGCGAAGAAGGCGGCGGCAGCGGAGTAATCCGGCGCCAGCCAGACGAAAGCCAGGGATCGCTCCCTGGCTTTTTTTACGTCCCGATTGTACGCATCAATGCTCAGCCTGGCGGCGTGGCCGGTGTCGCCAGCCCCATTTCCTTGAGCACTTCATGCGCCGAGCGGAAGGCGTCGATGGCCAGCGGCATGCCGCAATACACGGCCGCGTGCAGCAGCACTTCCTGGATTTCCTGCATCGATGCGCCATTGTTGATGGCGCCGCGCACGTGACCGCGCAGCTCCTGGGCGCGGCCCAGGGCCGTCAGCATGGCAATCGTCGCCAGGCTGCGCGTTTTTAAATCCAGGCCGTCGCGGCACCAGGTCGTGCCCCAGGCGTTGCGCGTGACGAAGTCCTGCAAGGGCGCCGAAAAAGCGTCGACCTGGGCGAAGGCGCGCTCGACAAAGGCGTCACCCATCACGTGTTTGCGCATGCGCAAACCATTTTCGAATTGTTCATCCATGCCGCACTCCCGTTGCTGTACCTTGTCGATACTAGCGAGCGGGCATGGGGTGGTCAAGTGCGGAACTAGCCTCGTTCTTAGTCGAGATAGTCCGAATACTCGCGCTGCGCGTAGTTTTGCAGATTGGCCCACGGCTGTGCCTTGCTGACGGTCGGCTGCAGCTTGACGTCGACCCGGCGATAGAAGGTGTTCGCGCGGTCGCCGCTTTCGATGACCAGGGGAATCTGCTTTTGCTCATCCCACAGGATGCGCTGGAACACGCCATTTTTTTCCACTTCGCGCCAGCGCGCGCCCGTCACGCTCGATGCCTGTTTCGACAGCGGCATGGCGGCCACCAGTTTCGGGTCCAGCAAATAAAAACTGTTTTCCCAGGAACCGTCGAAATTGACGTTTTCGTATTCGGCCTTGGGGATGGAGACGACGATCTTGTCGTGTGCATCGATGTATTCCACGCGCACGGTGTTCTTTTCCAGCATCACGTGGCGGGGAATCAGCACGGGATTGAAGTGCTTGTGCTCATGCTGCGTGGCCGCAGTCGACGTTTTCAACGTCACCTTCTTGTGCTCGCCATGGCTGTGGCCCGCGTGCGCGTCGGTGGCCGGCGCCAGCACGCGCTCGACCCACACGTGGCCGGGGCGGCGCAGCATTTTTTCCTCGTAGCGGCTCTCGCGCGTTACGCCTTCCGGCGTCAGCACGCGGCTGTAATAGGTGATGCCCAGATCCAGGTCGGCGGGAGCGGAAGGTGTTGCGGGAGCGGCTTGCGCGCCGGCGGCAAAGCCGGCGGCGAGGAGCACGGCGATCAGGGTCGATTTCATGGTGTTGCCTTTATCGTGCAAAGGGGGCGGAGGGCAAAACTGCCATCCGCCCCGGTGGGGTTACCGTGTTGATGCAGATCAGAAGCCGAATGCCGCCTTCAGCAAGTCAAATACCTTGGTGTTGTCCAGCGTGCCCTTGAATGCCTTGGCGCCGGCACCCGTGGCCAGCAGCTTGACGTCGCCGCCGCCGTGGGTTTCGCTGGCCAGGCGCACGCCTGTTTCTTGCTTGTAGTTGTCGGCCAGGGCCGTGGCGCTGTCGACGTTGGTGCGCAGGTCAGGGCGGTTCGGGCCGTTGCCGAACACCAGGGTGGTGTAGGTATTGCCGTCTTCATCCTTGCTTGGCTGGTTATCCTTGTAGCCGCGGTTGATGTCGAGGATAGGGTTGCCGCGCTTGCCGTAGCCGTTGAACGCCAGCGTGTGGTCGTGGTCGGCCGTGACGACGATCAGGGTGTTTTCCAGCTTCGGATCGGTTTCCCTGACCTTGTCGATGGCCGCCTTGATGGCGTCGTCGAAGGCGATGGTGTCCGTCAGCGCGCGCTTGGCGTTGATGCCGTGCAAGGCGTGGTCGATACGCCCGCCTTCGACCATCAGGAAGTAGCCAGCGTTGTTTTTCGACAGCAGGTCGATGGCTTTCAGCGTCATTTCCGACAGGCTAGGCTGGGTCGCGCCTTCGCCCAGCGGTGGCGTGGCGGTGCGGTCCAGTTCATATTCCAGGTGGCTCTTCGCGCTGTACAAGCCGATGAATTTCTTGCCGCTCGGTGCGGCTGCCATTTCCGCCTTGTTGGCGGCCACGGTGTAGCCCTTGGCCGCGAATTCGGCCAGCAGGTTGCGGCCGTCGGCACGGCCGCCCTTGTTGCTGGCGGACCATGGCGTGAAGTGGTTGCGTCCGCCACCCATCAGCACGTCCACGCCGTCGCCCAGGGCCGTGTTGTAGCCGTTGCCGCCTGGCGCCGTTTGCGCGGCGATGGCGTACTGCGCATTGCGATTGCAGATGTGCGAGAAGGTGGTCGCCGGCGTGGCATGCGTCAGTTCCGTGGTGGTGATGGCGCCCACGGCCTTGCCCTTGGCCTTCGCCAGTTCCAGGATGGTGGGCACGCTCTTGCCGCCGGCCGGGCAGTTGTCCACGCCCAGGTTGCCGTTGGCGTCGCGGCCGGGTTCCTTGGCGATGGTGTCTTGCGCCATCGAGATGACTTCATTGTTCATCTTGACGCCGGTCATGTAGGCGGCCATCGATGGGGCGCTGTCTGTCGTTTGCGCATCGTTCGAGAACGTCTTGATGCGCGCCGTGCGTTCCAGCTTGTCCATGTTCAGGCTGCCCTCTTCCTTGTACTTGAAGATGCGCGCTGCAGTCACGACGGAAGGACCCATGCCGTCGCCGAGGAAGAAGATGACGTTCTTGGCGTCGGCGGCGTAGGCGCTGGCGACGCTGGCGGCCACGAGCGTGGTCAGCAAGGAGAGTTTCAGGGCCGATTTCAGTGTGGCGGGTTTCGATGCAACGGGTTTCAAGGTGAATTTCATGTGCTTGTCCAATTCTTGTCTCTTGGTGATTACAGACCGCCGGCGGTCTTGACCAGGCCGAATACTGTGGTGTTGTCGATGGTGCCCAGGAAGGTTTCCGAGCCCTTGCCGATGGCGCCCAGGAAGACGTCGGTGCCGCCGTGGGTTTCATTGCCGACCGCGGTGCGGATCACCGCTTCCTGATGGTAATCATTGGCGCTGGTGACGGTTTCATCGAGGCTGGCCATGGCGGCGCGGCTCGATTGCGTGCGCTTTTCGCCATTGCCGAAGCCGATGATCGAGTACGGTGCGCCGTCCAGGTCTTTCTCGACCGCGCCGGTGACGTAGTTCTTCACCACGCCCAGCACGCCAGCGTTGCCGGCAGCCGTCTTGCCGGTGCGCTTGGCGTAGCCGTTCAGCACCAGGGTGTGGTCATGGTCGGCCGTGACGACGATCAGGGTATTGGCCAGGGTCGGGTCGGTAAGCTTGGCTTTCTCGATGGCGGCCTTGATGGCGTTGTCAAAAGCGACGGTGTCTTGCAGGGCCTTCTTGGCCGTGGTTTCGTGCAGCGCATGGTCGATGCGGCCGCCTTCGACCATCAGGAAATAACCCTTCTTGTTCTTGGCCAATACATCCATGGCTTTGGTAGTCATTTCCGCCAGGCTAGGTTCCTTGGCCGCATCGCGGTCCAGGTCGTAGCTCATGTGGCTGGAGGTGAACACGCCGAACAGGCGCTCCGTCTTGGCCGCATCGACGGCCTTGAAGTCGGTGGCGTTGTTGGCGACGGTGTAGCTCTTCGCTTTCAGCTCGGCCACCAGATCGCGGTCGTCGGAACGCTTGCCGCCGTCCTTGAACGGCTTGAAGAATTGCGCGCCGCCACCGAGCACCACTTCCAGGCCGGTGGTGCCCAGGGCGCTGTTGTAGCCGGTACCGCCTGGCACGAGGGCCGCAGCGATATCGTTTTCCAGGTCGCGGTGGCAGATGTGCGAGTAGGTGGCCGCCGGCGTGGCGTGCGTCACGCGCGCCGTGCTGACGACGCCGGCCGCGTAGCCCTTGGCTTTGGCCAGTTCCAGCAAAGTGGTGGCGGGGGTGCCGTTGCCGGTGCCGCATTTGTTGACCAGCTTGTTGCCGTTGGCATCCTTGCCCGGATCGATGGCGAGCGTGTTGGCCGACATGGAAATGACTTCATTGTTCATCTTAACGCCCGTCATGTAGGCGGCCATCGATGGCGCGCTGTCGGTGACTTGCGCATCGTTCGAGAAGGTCTTGACGAAGGCCGTTTCCGGCAGCGTGTCCATGGTCAGCGCACCGTCTTCGCCTACCGAATAGATGCGCGCGGCCGTCATGGTGGTCAGGCCCATGCCATCGCCGAGGAAGAAGATGACGTTTTTCGGCGGCGCTTCAGCCACTATCTCTTCTTTTTTGGCGTCGCTGCCGCAGGCGGCCAGCATCAGGGTGATGGCGACGCTGCAGCCAGCGACGGAAATTTTTCTGCGTGTCATGTGGTTCATCCGGCTAGGTTTGAAAGAGCTAGCAAGATAACAATCTAATGTGACGCCATCATGACCCTGTGACCCTGTGGCACATTTGATATGTTGATGCGCGTGCGCTGCCGTGTTGTTTCAGCGCACCTCCCCGGTGGAAGAGTGCACGGTGCCGTGTTTGCCAGCTTTCGATGGAATCGACGATTGCGTCGAATCAAGCAACAAACTATTGCATTTTATTCGGTTTTTCTACCGGATTAAGCAACGTAAGATGCATGCATCCCCATCATTTTGTGAAGGCACAGCATGTTCTCCAAATCCATCAGCAGCGTTCTTGTTTCCACCCTGTTTGCCGCCGGCGCCGCCTCGGCTGCCGCCAGCGCCCCCTTGACCCTGGACGTGTTCAACCCGGGCGAAGCGGCCATCTTCCCCGTCGCTTCCGTGCTGGTCGCGGGCAAGCATGATGCCGTGCTGATCGATGCACAGTTTTCGCGCGCCGAAGCGCAAAAGCTGGTGGAAAAAATCCGCGCCAGCGGCAAGAAACTGACGACGGTGTACATCAGCCACAGCGATCCCGATTTTTACTTTGGCCTCGACGTGATCAAGGCAGCGTTCCCGCAGGCGAAAATAGTTGCCACTTTGGAAACGGTTGCGGAAATCCGTCGCAAGGCCGATGCCAAGGTCGCCTACTGGGGACCGATCCTGAAAGACAATGCGCCGCACAGCATCGTCATTCCCGAAGCGTTGACGGGCAAGCGCATCGCCCTGGAAGGCCAGTCGCTGGACATCGCCGGCCCGACGCCATCGCGCACCTACGTGTGGATTCCATCGATCAAAGCTGTCGTCGGTGGCGTGGTGCTGTTTGGCAACTTGCACGTGTGGACAGCCGATACGCAAAGCGCGCAATCGCGCCAGGACTGGCTCAAGACGCTTGATGACATTGCCGCGCTGAAACCCGTCACCGTCGTGCCGGGCCACTTCAAGGTGGGCTCCAGCCTGACGCCCGACAGCATCGGCTTTACGCGCGACTACCTGGTGACGTTTGAAGCGGAAACGGCCAAGGCCGCCAATTCGGCCGCCCTGATCGAGACGATGAAAATGCGCTATCCGAAGCTGGGCCTCGATGGTGCGCTGGAAACCAGCGCCAAGGTGGCCAAGGGCGAGATGAAGTGGTAAGTGGGTGGTTAGGTGGTAAAAACTGCCGCGCGGGGCCTGCACGGGCCGCGCGGGGTTGAATGCAACGAATTCAAGAATCAAGGAGCCAACATGGCCAACCCTACATTGCACTACATTTTTGATCCCCTGTGCGGCTGGTGCTACGGCGCCGCGCCGCTGGTCGAGGCGGCGCGCGCCGTGCCGGGCCTGGCGCTGGCGTTGCACGGCGGCGGCATGATGACGGGCAGCAATCGCCGCCAGATCACGCCCGAATGGCGCGGCTATGTGCTGCCGCATGACCGGCGCATCGAGCAATTGTCTGGCCAGCCCTTCGGCGACGCCTACGTGAATGGCTTGCTGAATGACACCATGGCCATGATGGATTCCGAGCCGCCGATCACGGCCATCCTGGCGGCTGACATGCTGGCCGGCAAAGGGCTGGACATGCTGCAGCGCGTGCAGCGCGCTCATTACGTGGACGGCATGCGCATCGCCGACCTGCCGGTGCTGCTGGCGCTGGCGCAAGAGCTGGGCATGGATGGTGCTGCATTCCAAACGGAATATGCGCGGCAGGCCGGCGTCGCCACGCAGCAGCATATCGATGCCAGCCGCGCCTTGCTGGCGCAGGTGGGCGGGCAGGGCTTTCCCACATTCGTGCTCGACGACGGCAGCGGCAAGTTGTCCGTGATCGATATCGGAAGCTTTTTGGGGCAGCCGGCGAAGTTGCAGGCGCAACTGGGCGGCGTATGCGACGCCCACGGTTGTTCATTGTAAATAACTATCGATTCGATAAAATCAATTATCTTTTCCTTTGTTGTTGACCTCGTTACACTGCTTCTATTGGTCAACAACGAAGGAAAAGCAGCCATGCGCCAACAGCCGCCATTCAGTACCGCCTCGGGCATCCCCGTCGCCGATAACCAGAATTCCCTCAGCGCCGGTCCCCGCGGCCCGCTGCTGCTGCAAGACTTCCACCTGATCGAAAAACTCCAGCATTTCAACCGTGAGCGCATTCCCGAGCGCGTGGTGCACGCAAAAGGCTCGGGTGCCTACGGCACTTTTACCGTCACGCACGATATCTCGCGTTATACCAAGGCCAGATTGTTTGCCGAAGTGGGCAAGCAGACGGCGACCTTCGCGCGCTTTTCCACCGTTGGTGGCGAACGCGGCAGTGCTGATACGGAACGCGACCCGCGCGGCTTCGCCGTACGCTTCTATACGGAAGAAGGCAATTGGGATTTGGTCGGCAACAACACGCCCATGTTCTTCATCAAGGACCCGATCAAGTTCCCCGACTTTGTCCACACGCAAAAGCGCGATCCGCAAAGCAATTTGAAATCGGCCGAAATGATGTTCGACTTCTGGAGCCATGCACCGGAAAGCCTGCACCAGGTCACCATGCTGTTCTCGGACCGCGGCACGCCGGACGGTTACCGCCACATGGACGGCTTCGGCAGCCACGCGTATAGCCTGATCAATGCCGATGGCCAGCGCGTGTACGTGAAATGGCATTTCAAGACGCGCCAGGGCATCAGGAATCTGCCGGCGGCGGAAGCGGGCCGCCTGGCAGGTGCCGATCCCGATTACGCCCAGCGCGACCTGTTCGGCGCCATCGAGCGCGGTGATTTTCCTCAGTGGGAAGTCAAGCTGCAGGTGGCGACGCAGGAGCAACTCGATGCATGGGAGCAGCGCACGGGCTGGAACCCGTTCGACCTGACGAAAGTGTGGCCGCACGCGGACTTCCCGCTGTTACCGGTGGGTATTTTCGAGCTGAACCGCAACCCGGCCAATTACCACGCGGAAGTCGAGCAGGCAGCCTTTTCGCCGGCCAACGCCGTGCCGGGCATGGGATACTCTCCGGACAAGATGCTGCAAGGTCGGCTGTTCGCCTACCACGACGCCCAGCTGTACCGCGTCGGCACCAACCACCAGCATCTGCCCGTGAATGCGGCCCGCTGCCCCTTCCATAACCAGCAGCGCGACGGCAGCATGGCCATCCGCAATGACGGCGCGGCGCAGAACTACGCGAACGTGGCGGCGGCAGGCACGCAGCCGCAAGGCCTGGGCCATGGCGAGGGGGCGCTGGCACTCGATGGCGGCGCGGCGCGCTACGATGGGCGCGCTGCGGAAGACGATTACACGCAGGCCGGCAATTTGTTCCGTCTGATGTCTGTCCAGGCGAAACAGAACCTGTTCGACAACCTTGCCGGTCCTTTGAGCCAGGTGCGCGCGGACACCTTGCAGCGTCAGCTGGCGCACTTCGACCAGGCCGACCCGGCTTACGGCGCCGGCGTGCGGGCAGCCTTGCAGGCACGCGCCGTGGCGCTGTAATTGTGTGTTGCAGGCGGAACAAGCTTGTTCCGCCTGTTGTTGATGTGGCACAAATTAGAGGGCGATAATAAATATTGCCGTATGGACATATTTGTCTTCCCTGCGTAGACTTGTCGGTCTGATGATCGCATCGTCGTCCTGGCGGCGTCCTGACTAGAAAGTCTTGTAATATGAATATGGTGAAGCTGTCGGTGCATGGGGACGACCCCACGCTCAAATCTATCCTCGAAGTCTTGCCCACCGATCCGGAACGGCAATGGCGCAAGGGCGAGGCGAAGGGCGCTGGCCGCGTGCATCTCGATTCCGGCTTCGACGTACTGATCGCGCAGGCGTCCAAAGCGCAAGTGTTGCCCTCACGCATACGCAGCTACCTGGCCGAATGCCGCTCGCGCGGCGTCACATTCACCATGCCGCGCATCGTGGCCGAGTTGCAACTGGAGTTGAATGGCGACGACACGGTCGACGCGCCGCTGGACCTGACCCTGACCGACATGCAGCATCTGACGGAAATGGGCATCAGCCTGAGTCTGGTGACGCGCTCCGCCGCAGCCTGATAGCTGGGCCTGACGTGGATGCAGAGAAAAATGGCCGCCTGTTCAGGGCGGCCATTTTTTGTCACGGTTCTTCGAGCTCGACGGTGACCATATTGTCATCGGGCTTGCGGTCGATCAGCTTGTTGTCTGGATCGATCCCCGCCTTGCCTGGTCGGCTGCTGAGGATGACGGTGTAGTTCGCTTCACGCGCCGTCATGCGCAGGCGTTCGCGCAGCAGCGGATGGCCATTCGCGTCGTCGACGCCGATCTCGATCCAGTCGTGCAGGGGCGCGTCGTGTTCCTCTCCCTGTTCACCTGCCGTCAATTTGCTCGCCTGCACCTTGAGGGTGACGACGTATTTGCCATCGCTGCGTTTCGTGGCCGTGGCCGACAGGGCGCGGTTGTCGAACAGCACGATTTTCTCGAACAGATCGTCGATCAAGTATGCCTGCTCGGGCGGCGTGACTTGGCGCAAGCCGGTAATCAGCGCCGTCACGCTGGCGTACGGCGGGCCTTTCTGGCCATGGGTCTTGAGCAGCTCGCGCAGCACGCCGTTGACCTTGTCTTCGCCGATGATGTCTTGCAGCAAGTACATGGCCAGGCTGCCCTTGTGGTAATGGATGTAGGCCTGGTTTTCATTCTCGGCCAGCGGCAGTTCCTTCTTGCGTTCTTCGCTGCGACCCATCAGGTATTGATTCAAGTCATAGCGCAGGAAGCGGCGCATCTTGGCCGGCCCCACGGTTTTCTTCATCACCATCAGGGCCGAATATTCGGCCAGGGTTTCGCTGAGCACGGTGGCGCCCCGTGTGTTGCCGCCGACCAATTGATGCGCCCACCACTGGTGCGCCACTTCATGCGCGGTGATGTAGAACGGATAGTCGATGTCTTTCGGATTCTTGTCGTCCACCTTGGCGATGAAGCCCAGGCCTTCCGAGTACGGAATCGTATTCGGGAACGATTGCGCAAAGGTGGCGTAGCGGGGGAACTCGACGATGCGCAAGACCTTGTGCTGGTAGGGGCCGAAGTTTTTCGTGTAGTACTCGAGTGCTTCCTTGCTGCCGCGCACGAAACGATCGAGATTGTATTCATGGCCAGGATGGTAATACACGTCGATGGCCACGTCTTGCCAGCGCTCGTGCCTGACGGCGTAGCGGGCCGACTGGAACGCGTAGAAATTCAGGATCGGCTGCTCCATCGTGTAATGGAAGTAATGGCGGCCCTTGGCGATCCAGTCGTTGTCGAGCATGCCCGGCGCGATGGCCGTCTGGCCGTCGACGGTGCTGACGGTGGCGTCAAAGTTGATGCGGTCGGCGTCGTTGCTGACGTAATTGTCGGCCAGCCCCCGTGCATCGTCGCGCGGCAAGGCCCGTTCGCGCGCGGGCAAGCCGTGTTTCTTGCGGTCGCGCGGGTCCGTCAATTCCAGCTGCGGCTGGTAGCCGATATGCGGTAGCACGGCATTCGTGAAGAAGGTGCCGTTGGCCACCACGGGCGTGTCCTGGCCCAGGCCGAAGATGCCGCGTGGCGCATAGGAAATGTCGAAATCGAGGCCCAGGCTGGCGCCCGGCGCCAGCGGCGCGGCCAGGCGGTAGCTGTAAAAGCCCAGCATGCCGTCATCGAGGCCGGGATGCACACGCGCATCGAAACGCAGCCGTATGGTGGACGTGGGGTCTTGCTGCACAAAAATGTGGCTGATCGGCAGACTGGTCTTGTTTTGCAGCACATAGCGGCCCGTGACGGCCAGGGTGCGCTGCGCCGGGTAGATGGCCACGTCGAGTTTCACGTCGGTGATTCTCGGCTGTGGCGTGGCGGCAAACTTGCGGTACTGGCGCTCGATACTGGCGCGGTCCGCATCGCGGGCGTAGTCGGATTTGTAATAGTTGGCCACGTGGAAGACGTAGAACAGCACGGCGCCGGCGCCGACGAAGATCAGGGCGCCGCCGGCAAAACTGGCCAGCACGCCTTGCGTCAGGCCGTGGCGCGCCAGGCGCAGGCGGATGCGCCAGCTGTCCTGCGCGCCGCGCGGCCAGAACAGCAAGGACAGTACCGTCAGCATGACGGCCGCGCCGCTCCAGTACAGCAAGTACCAGCGCTCGCGCAACACATAGTGGCCGGCGCCGTTCATGGCCGAATACACGAAGTCCGGTGTGTCGCCGTACAGCAGCAGCGGGTCGCCCAGGCCCAGCGAGGAAAAGCTGATGCTGGCGATGTGGTACAGAATCATGGCGAAATATGCCAGGTACTTGTGATTGATCAATACCTGCAAAAAGATGGCCAGCACGGCGATCAGCGCGTAATGCGGCAGGTGCGACAGGAACAGCGATTCCACGTACAGGCCGGGGTCGAGGCGGTAATAGCCCTTGAAGACCTGGATCGACATACCGCATAGCATGATGACCAGGCTCAGCAGTGCCTGCAGGCCGATCAGCGCAAACAGTTTCGACAGCAGGGGCAGCCAGTTCGGCACGGGTAGGGCGTCGAGCATCAAGTGCGTGCCCGCCTCGCGCTCGCGCCATACCAGTTCGCCCGCGTAGAAGGTGGTAATGATCAGCATGAACAGGGCGAACGATGCGCTGACCATGTCCAGCACCTTTTCCGTTACCGGATAGGTATTCGTGCCATACATGGAACCCATGTCGAGCGCGCCGCCATACATGGTCAGCACGCCGGCCAGCACGATGACGACAAAATAGATGTTCTTGATGGTTTCGCGCAGGTTCAGCCAGCTCATCTTGACGAGCAGGGCGGCCAGGCTGCGCTGCGCGAAGTCCGGCGCTTCTTGCGTGGACAGCGAGGCGTTCGACAGGCGCAGCGGCACGTCACCCTCGCTGCGGCGCTTGCTGGCGCCCGCGTCCGTCGTGGCGTGGAACTGGAAGCGCCAGTAACCGAGTAACAAGGCCACCAGGGCGAAGCCCGACCAGATGGCGCGGTTCAGCAGGTACACGCCCTCTAACGTCACCAGGCGCGTGTTGCGCTCCGCGTTTGGCCAGTATTCCGTCAGGCGTATCAGCGCCGTCGTGCCGAAGGGGTCGATCAGGGCGGCCAGGGTCTTGTAGTCGAGGTCGCGCGCCAGCGAGGGCGCCACCAGGTAGCCGATCAGCATGACTACCGAGCTGATGTACACGGGCAGCATGCGCCGCGTCAGGGCGGCGATGACGAAGAAGATGGCGCCAAAGATGAACAGGTTCGGCAGCAGGGTAAACACATACGGCATCAGGTAGGCCAGCGCGCGTTGCGGCCCCAGCCGTTCCGGGTCGATGCCGGGCAGCCAGGCGCCCAGCCAGGCACCGATCACGATGCTGGAAAACACCACCGCCAGCACCAGGTAGGCGCCGAGGAAGCGGCCAAATACATACTGGTATTTTTTGATCGGCGCGCTGAAGAAGAAGTGCTGCATGCCGTACTCGAAATCCTGCTGCACCGAGCGGCCCATCATGGCGGCCACCACCACGGCGCCGAAGCAGCCCAGCAGGCTGCACGTGAACGCCAGCGAGCGCGGTGCGTTGATCAGGAACTTGCCGCCGAAACTGATGCTCGCTTCCTTGAGGACGCCGCCGGCGGCGGCCATCCACAGCATGGCCAGCGCCAAAAACATGACGAAATACACCCAGGTGGACAGCAGCTTGAGCCGCTGTCGCGCTTCAAAGCGGGCGATGGCAAACATGGCTGGCCCCTCAGTCGCACTGCGGGGCGACGCGGTGGCGCCCGGCAATGGTGGCGAAATACAGGTCTTCCAGGTCGCCGATGGCTTCCTCGAAGCCGTCGCCCGGATCATCGTCGCTGTAGACGTGAATCAAGGTGCGGCCCGACAGCAAGCGCGTGGAAATGACGGCATGGCGCTGCTGGAAGCTGGCCAGCTCCTTCTTCTCGACAAAACGCGCCCAGATCTTGCAGCTGACTTCGTCGATCAGCTCCTGGGTCTTGCCGCACAGCAGCAAATGGCCCTTGTTGATGATGGCCATGTTGGCGCACAGGTCGGCCACGTCGGACACGATGTGGGTCGACAGGATCACCGTCTTGTCTTCGCCTATGTCGGATAGCAAGTTGTGGAAGCGAACCCGCTCCTGCGGGTCGAGGCCGGCCGTCGGCTCGTCGACGATGATCAGTTTCGGGTCGCCCAGCAGGGCCTGCGCAATGCCGAAGCGCTGGCGCATGCCACCGGAAAAGCTGCCCAGGCGCTGGTGGCGCACGTCGAACAGGTTGGTTTGCTGCAACAGGCCATCAACGACTTCGCGCCGGCGCGCCCGCTGCGACAGCCCTTTCAAGGTGGCGAAGTGGTCGAGCAGCTCGTAGGCCGTCACTTTCGGGTACAGGCCGAAATCTTGCGGCAGGTAGCCCAGCATGCGGCGGATCTCGTCCTTGTCGTCGAGCACGTCATAGTCGCCGAAGAAGATGGAGCCGGAATCGCATTCCTGCAGGGTGGCCAGGGTGCGCATCAGGGTAGACTTGCCGGCGCCATTCGGGCCCAGCAAGCCAAACATCCCGGGCGGTATCGTCAGCGACACGTTATCCAGCGCCACCACGCCATTCGCGTAGGTCTTCGACAATTTGCGAATCTGCAATTCCATACAACTCCTAATTCATGCGTTGTTGCCCGATGCTACAGGGCTACTCTATGCTGGCATTGTATTGAATTTAAGACGTACTGGGCAGTTGCATGCGATACACGGCGTTTTCGCGTGCCCAGAGTGCAGATGGACAGGGTGGACGGCGCGCCATATCGGGGGCTGTTTTACCCCGCTGGCGCGCCGCGTGATTATCAATTACGGAACAGGACCGATTCCCGGTTAAACCACCAACGGCACAGCATCAGCAGGGCTCCCGCAATCACCGTGGTCGAGGCCAGAATCACGCCAAACATGCGGTAATCCATGGTGCCTTTCACCAGTTCCTTCATGGCCAGCGATACGTTGGTCAGCGGCACCATGGCCCACATCCAGTTCAGCTCGACGCCGGGCAGCATGGCCGCCACCGTAGGCAGGATGACGAACAGCATCAATGGCGTGATCATGCCGGCCGCTTCCTTGTAGCTTTTCGCGTAGATCGAGATCGACAGCAGCAGCGAGGCAAAGATGGCCGCCGTCGGCACCAGCATCAGGGTCACCATGGCCAAGTCGGGCAAGCCGATGCTGCGCACCATGACGGCCATGTTGCCCTCCAGCGAACTGCCGAAGATGGCCAGCAGGGCGCCCATGCTGCCGACCATCAGCACGGCCGAGGTCATGCCGACGGTAAACAGCACGAGGAACTTGGCCAGCACAATGGCGCTGCGCGGCACGGGCGCCAGCAGCAGGGTTTCCAGGGTGCCCCGCTCCTTTTCTCCGGCGCCCAGGTCGATGGCCGGGTACATGGCCGCCGTCAGGCACACCATCAGCAGCAAATAGGGCAGCATGCCGCCGACGATGGCGCCCATCTGCTCGCGCTGGTTGGCCGTCGATTGCTTGTCGAGCACGATGGGGTGCAGGGCAAAGGCCAGCTGGGCCGGACTCAGGTTCAGGGCCGATAGCGCCCCTTCGCGCAGGCTGGCGTTGTAGGTCTCGACAATGTCGCGCACCCGCTGCTGGGTCACGTCGACCGTGCTGGCGCTGTTGTAGTGCAAGGTGACCTTGGCTTGCTGATGTTGCTGCAGCGCCTCTTCAAAATGGGGCGGAATGACCACGGCGAACTTGATGGTGTCATCGCCGATGGCGCGGCGGATGTCCCCCACGCTGGCCAGCGGCACTTCGCGCAAGTTGTGCTGCTGCGCAAAACGCGCGCTCAAGCCCGGCGAATGGTCCTTGCCGAACAGGGTGTAGCGCATTTCCGCCGTCTTGGCGTTCTTGAACATATTGCTTGAAACATAAGCGAAGCCGCCAAAGATCAGCGGCATGGCAAAGATGGGGATGAGGATGGTGAAGATCAGCGTCTTGCGGTCGCGCGTGAGTTCCAGCAACTCTTTCAGATAAATGGTCCACATGGCTCAGGCTCCCTGGTTGATGACGCTGACAAAGGCGTCGTACAGATCGGCACTCCCGCCCAGGTGGCGCAGTTCGTTGACCGTGCCATGGAAGGCGGTGGTGCCGCGGTTAATGATGCAGACGCGGTCGCACAGCTTTTCCACCTCGTGCAGATGGTGCGTGGAAAAGATCAGCGGTACGCGCAGCGCCTTGTAGCTGGCGATGAAGTCGAGCAGGATCTTGGCCGACATCACGTCCAGGCCCGTCGTCGGCTCGTCGAGGATCACCACTTGCGGCTCATGCACGACGGTGCGGGCGATCGCGCACTTCTGTTTCATGCCCGTCGATAACTGATCGGCCCGCTTGGCGCCGTATTCCTCCATCTGCAGCAGGGCAAACAGCTCGTCGCAGCGGCGTTTCAGCTTGTCGGCCGGCATGCCATGCAGACGGCCAAAGTACTCGACGTTCTCGCGCGCCGTCAGGCGGCCATACAGCCCCGTCGAACCGGACAGGAAACCGATGCTCTGGCGCGCCACCAGCGGCTGGCGCAGCACATCGACACCGTTCACCAGGGCGCTGCCCGCGTCCGCTTGCAGGGCCGTCGACAGCAGGCGCAAGGTGGTGGTCTTGCCGGCGCCATTCGGACCCAGCAGGCCCAGTACTTCGCCCGGGGCGCAACTGAAACTGACGTCGCGCACGGCGTGAAACCAGCCCTCATGTTCGCGCGGATCGCTGACGTGCACGCCCTTGCCCTTGTGGGACGGCATGCGGAAACGTTTTGCCAGGTGCTTGACCTCAATCATGTGTTTCATCCATTCAACGGTGAAGAACGAGAGTAGCATGCAAAAAATGTAACTTGCAAGATGGAAATATCGTTTGGTCTATTGAAAAAAACAGTATCTTCATGCAAGCTGGCCCGGTGGGCGCCGACGGACGGCGCGGGAGAGCGCAATGCGAACGATCGATCAGGCAATGCAGGACAAGGTACTGGCCGTGGCGCGCGCCGGCATGAGCAGTGCCGAAGCCATCGGTTTCTTCCGCGTCAGCCTGGGCTTGTACTACCTGGCCGGCCTGATGACGGAAGAAGCCCTCGATTTCAAGCAGATCGACGCAAAGTACAACCGTTTTATTTATCACTCGATAGGTGGCGGGCACAGCATCGCCAGCGTGCTGCAATTCATGAGCGGCGAGAAAGTCTTGCGCGTGCTGCAATCGGAGCGTTTTCGCGCCGCTTTTGCCGAGCATTGCCCGGACATCCCCGTCGACAGCATTTCTTTCCTGGTTTCACTGAACCTGGGCGTGGCGAAAAACCTCTCCGGCCTGGACGCCGTCGGCCCCGTGGTCGATTGGATCGAGCAGGAAAAAGCGCGCACAGGTCAATGAAGCCCCGTTCATCCTGCGCGCGGCGTGGGGACGGCTGGCCCTGATCGTCCTATAATTCATGTTTTCCCTTACATGAATAGCCACGATGACCGCGAACCGTTATTTTGACCCCCTGGATCGTTTGATTGTTGGCGCCGACAAGGCCCTGCGAGTCATTGCGGGCGTTGCCTCGGCTTCGCGTCCCTCGCCGGCTGCGCACGCGCCCGATGCGGAGCTGAGCGCGGCCGAGCAGCGCCACAGCGCCGGCTTGATGCGCGTCAACCACGTGGGCGAAGTCTGCGCGCAGGCCCTGTACAACTCGCAGGCGCGCTATGCACACAGCCCGGCCATCCGCGCCCAGTTCGATGAAGCGGGGCGGGAAGAAGAAGACCATCTGGCCTGGACGGCGCAGCGCCTGACGGAGCTGGGCTCGCGCTTGAGCCTGCTCAATCCACTGTGGTACGCGGGTTCCTTTGCGCTGGGCACCATTGCCGCGCGCATGGGCGACGGCCGCAGCCTGGGTTTTGTGGTGGAAACGGAGCGCCAGGTGGAAGCGCACCTGGCCAGCCACTTGCAAGAATTGCCGCCCCAGGACGCCAAGTCGCGCGCCATCGTCAAGCAGATGGCCATCGATGAAGTGGAACATGGCGCCGCCGCCCAGAGATTAGGCGCCATCGACACCCCGGCGCCAGTCAAGGCGTTGATGGGCATCATGGGCAAGGTCATGACGAAAACCGCGTACTACATATAAGTAAGCGATAAAAAAGGCGCTCCGTGGAGCGCCTTGGATTATTCCTCAATGATCTCGAACGAGTGAGTGATTTCCGCCGTCTTGGCCAGCATGATCGATGCCGAGCAATATTTGTCATGCGACAAGGCTACGGCCCGTTCCACTGCCGTCGGTTTCAGGGCCTTGCCCCGCACGGTGAAGTGGAAGTGGATCTTGGTAAACACTTTCGGGTCGGTCTCGGCGCGCTCGGCCTTCAGCGTCACTTCGCAGCCACTGACGGCTTCGCGCCCGCGTTTCAGGATCAGCACCACGTCATAGGCGGTGCAGCCGCCCGTGCCCAGTAAGACCATTTCCATGGGGCGTGGCGCCAGGTTGTGGCCGCCGCCATCGGGCGCGCCATCCATGGTCACCAGGTGGCCGGAACCGGTTTCTGCCCGAAAACTCATGCCCGACGGGCCATTCCAGCTGACTTTGCATTCCATCGTACTCTCCGAAAATTGTAAGCGTTTTGTATTGTAATAGAGGAATGCCTGTCCATGTGCCGCCCGCCAGCCCGCAGCGGGTCTGCATCTTGGCTTGACGCGGCAAGGCAAAGCCGCTTATACTTGTCGGCTTTCCGTTCGCTCAGGAAAAGTAAATAAGGCAGAGTCCGCATAGCAGCATCGGCGGAACCACCATTTGAGCGTGTAATCTATTAGGAAGTCAACATGAAAACATTTTCCGCTAAAGGACATGAAGTCCAGCGCGATTGGTTCGTGGTTGACGCGACGGACAAAGTCCTCGGACGTGTTGCCAGCGAAGTGGCACTCCGACTGCGCGGCAAACACAAACCAGAATTTACTCCTCACGTCGATACCGGCGACTTTATCGTCGTCATCAACGCAGGCAAACTGCGTGTGACCGGTACCAAAGCTACTGAGAAAATTTACTACCGTCACTCTGGCTATCCAGGCGGCATCTACGAAACCAACTTCCAGAAAATGCAACAGCGTTTTCCAGGTCGCGCGCTTGAGAAAGCGGTCAAAGGCATGCTGCCTAAAGGCCCACTCGGCTACGCAATGATCAAGAAGCTGAAAGTGTACGCGGAAGGTTCCCATCCGCACGCTGCTCAGCAACCTAAAGCACTTGTTCTCTAAGGAACTGACATGATCGGTAATTACAATTATGGAACCGGCCGTCGCAAAAGTGCAGTGGCTCGGGTTTTTATCAAAGTTGGCACAGGCTTGATCGTTGTTAACGGCAAACCAGCAAACGAATACTTTTCGCGCGAAACGGGTCTGATGGTCATCCGTCAACCTCTGGAACTGACCGGCAATGTCGAGCGTTTCGACATCAAAGTCAACGTCCATGGCGGCGGTGAGTCGGGCCAGGCTGGTGCAGTTCGTCACGGCATCACCCGCGCTCTGATCGACTACGATGCAGCGCTGAAACCGGAACTGGCGAAAGCCGGCTTCGTTACCCGCGATGCACGTGAAGTCGAGCGTAAAAAAGTTGGTCTGCGCAAAGCACGTCGCGCAAAGCAATTCTCGAAGCGTTAATTTCTACGCTACAGCACCTTTCGGGGTGCTGGTCGAAAAGCCGCTGGACTTCGGTCCTGCGGCTTTTTTGCATTTCAGCGGGATGCGCCGTTGCGCTGTAAAATACGCGGAAAACCCGCAGGGGTAGGGTTTCCCCTATCTTTATGCAATCTTATGCAATCTATATACAAGGAAAGAACATGATCAAAGTTGGCATCGTCGGCGGCACTGGATACACGGGCGTGGAATTGCTGCGCTTGCTGGCTACCCATCCAGATGTCGAGTTGACGGCGATTACCTCGCGCAAGGAAGATGGCTTGCCCGTTGCTGACATGTATCCTTCCCTGCGTGGCCACGTAAAACTGGCGTTTTCCTCGCCGGACAAGGCCAATTTGCAGCAGTGCGACGTGGTCTTCTTTGCCACGCCACACGGCGTTGCCATGGCGCAAGCACCAGCGCTGCTGGCCGCCGGGGTGAAAGTCATCGACCTGGCCGCCGACTTCCGCCTGAAAGACCAGGCCAAGTTTGAACAGTGGTACAAGATTCCCCACACGGCGCCCGAGCTGATCGAGCAAGCCGTGTACGGCTTGCCGGAATTGAACCGTGAAGATATTAAAAAAGCCAGCCTGATCGCCAACCCCGGTTGCTACCCGACCACCATGCAGCTGGGCTTTTATCCGCTGCTCAAGGCCGGCCTGGTCCATGCGGGCGGCTTGATCGCCGACTGCAAGTCGGGCGTGTCCGGCGCCGGCCGCAAGGCGGAAATCGGCATCCTGTTCTCGGAAAGCAGCGACAGCTTCAAAGCCTACGGCGTGGCCGGTCACCGCCACTTGCCAGAAACGACGGCGCAATTGCAGCGTTTCACGGACGAAAAAGTGGCGCTGACCTTCACGCCGCACCTGGTGCCGATGATCCGCGGCATGCATTCGACGCTGTACGCGCAGCTGAACAAGGATGTCGGCAATGAAGAACTGCAAGCCTTGTTCGAAGAGCAATACAAAGATGAGCCTTTCGTCGATGTGATGCCATTCGGCTCACATCCGGAAACGCGTTCCACGCGTGGTTCGAACATGTTGCGCCTGGCCTTGCACCGCCCTGAAGGCGGCAACACCGTCATCGTGCTGGTGGTGCAGGACAATCTGGTCAAGGGCGCCTCGGGCCAGGCTGTGCAATGCATGAACTTGATGTTTGGCTTGAAAGAAACGGCTGGTTTGCAACACATCGCCCTGCTGCCGTAAAAATAGGCAACCGTGCTTGTGCAGGTCCGACGCCTTTTTGCCGGACCTGTGATAAATTGGATTGCCACCTACCCCGACAGGATGACGTTCATGTTCGAGCGCAACGCGAAAAACCCCATCGATACCCTGATCGGCGCCTCCACGCGGATCGAGGGCGACTTGCTGTTTTGCGGCGGCTTGCGCATCGATGGTCATGTGCGCGGCAATGTCACGGGCGAAGCAGGCGAGCCCACGTATGTGGTGCTGGGCGAGGCGGGCCGCATCGATGGCGAGGTGCGCTGCTCCAGTCTGGTCGTCAGCGGCGAGATCAATGGCCCCGTGTATGTGTCCGAAATGCTTGAAATCCAGCCGAAAGCCCGTATTCTGGGAGAGGTGTATTACAAGGTGCTGGAAATGCACAGCGGCGCATTGGTGCAAGGCAAGCTCAGCCGCCACGACAGCGCCGACCCCGTGCTGCACCTGGCCGTGTCGGAAATGTGAGCAGGAACAACACCGTCCAGCCGCGTCAGCGGCGGTCGCAGCGCGACTTGCGGCAACAGTCTATAATGAGTTAATGTTTTCTAGTAGGAGTGTCCGATATGAATGCCGTCGCTGAAATGCAAGATGTGATCCCTTCACCCATTATCTTTACCGATAGCGCCGCTGAAAAAGTCGCGCAGTTGATCGAAGAAGAAGGCAATCCCGACCTGAAATTGCGCGTCTTCGTGCAGGGTGGCGGCTGTTCCGGCTTCCAGTATGGCTTCACTTTCGACGAAATCGTCAACGAAGATGACACCACCATGGTCAAGAACGGCGTCCAGCTGTTGATCGATTCCATGAGCTACCAGTATCTGGTCGGCGCGGAAATCGATTACAAGGATGACCTGGAAGGCGCGCAGTTCGTGATCAAGAATCCGACAGCCACCTCGACTTGCGGTTGCGGTTCCTCGTTCTCCGTCTAATAACAGACTGAACGGGTTTAAGAAATAGCGGATCGATGATCCGCTATTTGTGTTTCTGGAATAGTTATTCCTTGTCAACGCGGATACAGCGCACCCAGCACTCGTAAGCCCTGCGCGCCCGTGACGGCCGGCAAGTTGCCTGGCTTGCGCTGCGTAAAACGGCAAGCCAGCCAGGCAAACGCCAGCGCCTCGACCTGGCTGGGCGCCACGCCCAGCGCTTCGGTCGATGCCACCGCCATGCCCGGCAATTCGCGCGCCAGCGCCGCCATCAGGCTGGCGTTCTGCGCGCCGCCACCACATACATACACCGTTTCCGCCTGTGCGCCGTCGCGCGCGATGGCGTGCGCCAGGCTGGCTGCCGTCAGTTGGGTCAGGGTCGCTTGCACGTCGGCCGGCCGGGCGGTTGGATGCCTGGCCAGCTTGCCTTGCAGCCAGTCGGCATGGAACAAGTCGCGCCCCGTGCTTTTCGGCGCCGGCAAGTCAAAATACGGATCATCGAGCAATTCTGTCAGCAGGGCAGGGATAACCTTGCCCGTGGCGGCCCAGGCGCCGTTGGCGTCGTACGGCTGGCCCTGGTGCTGCAAGACCCAGCCATCCATCAGCGCATTGCCGGGCCCCGTGTCGTGGCCCGTTACCGTGCCGTCCGCATGCAGCACGCTGATATTGCTGATGCCGCCGATATTGGCCAGCACACGGGTGTGGCCGGGGAGATTGAAAATGGCTTGATGGAAGGCCGGCACCAGCGGTGCGCCTTGGCCGCCGGCCGCCACGTCGCGGCTGCGCAAGTCGGCGATGACATCGATGCTCGTCAGTTCGGCCAGCAGGGCCGGGTTGTTCAACTGGCGCGTAAAGCCCAGTTCGGGGCGGTGGCGGATGGTCTGGCCATGCGCACCGATGGCAACGATGGCGTCTGCGACTATGCCCGCGTTGCTCAATAGCATGGTGACGCAGTCGGCGTAATGGCGCACGAGTTGATTGGCCGCCAGCGCTTCGCGTTCGATTTCATTCTGGCCGGCACTTTGCAATGCCATCAGGTCGGCGCGCAGGCTGGCGGGAAAGGCAATATAGGCGTCGCCCAGGCTACGCACGCTGCCATCGTCGGAAAAATCGACCAAGGCGCCGTCGACGCCGTCCAGGCTGGTGCCCGACATCAAACCGATATACAGCATGGGGGTTTCCTTGAATGCGTAAGTGATGAGGTGCATTGTGCCGCATTTGTGCCGTACGCAAAAGCGCGCGGGAAAAAACAAAGGCACCGGCCATCTACATGGGCGGTGCCTGTTGCCCGAAGGCAGTGTTGCAGTGTCGCAGTCTCGTTTAACGCGACGCCAGTGCCGTGTCGTTCGGACGCAGCAGGGTGAAGCGGTGCATCATGTCGTTCGACACCATGCGGAAGCGGCTCAGCTCGGCGGCCGTCAGCGGCGCCTGGGCTTGGACGTTCAGTTTGCTTGGGTCTTGTGCCACGCCGCCGACGCGGAATTCATAGTGCAAATGGGCGCCCGTGGACCAGCCGGTGGTGCCGACATAGCCGATCACATCACCCTGGCTGACTTTTTGACCTTTTTTCAAGCCCGAAGCGAAGCGGCTCATGTGGGCGTAGGCGGTGGTGTAGTTGGCCCAGTGTTTCAGGACAACAACATTGCCGTAGCCATTTTGACTGCCGACGGTATCGACCACGCCGTCGCCCGAGGCGCGGATAGGCGTGCCCGTTGCAGCAGCAAAATCGATGCCCTTGTGTGCTTTCCAGTTGCCGGAAATCGGGTGCACGCGCATGGAGAAGCCGGACGAGATGCGGGAGAATTCGAGGGGGGATTTCAGGAAGGCTTTTTTGAGGGACTTGCCGTCAAAACTGTAGTAACCGCCGCCTTGTTTGCTGGCTGGGTCTTCGAACCAAACGGACTGATAAGTCGTGCCGCGGTTGGTGAATTCACCGGCCAGGATGCGGCCCGCTCGGACGAATTCGCCATCTTGCCAGAATGTTTCGTAGACGACATTGAACGAGTCGCCGCGTTTCAGGTCGGAGCGGAAGTCGATATTGGTCGAGAACATTTCCACGATTTGCGCGGAAATCGAGTCGGGCAGGCGGGTGCCGTCCAGGCTGGAGTCGGTGGCGGCGAACAGGGTGGAAGTAATCTTGCGCGCGTGCATTTCAACGCGGCGTTCCAACTGGGCTGCCACTTCCGTGGCCACAAACTTGTCGCCCTTGCGGGTGATCAGGATGTTCTTGACCGATTTGTCGCTGCCGTCGACGAGGGTGGCGCGCATCCAGTTGAGGTCGCCGTTTTCGGACGTTTGCGCTTGCACGCGCTTGCCCGATTTGAGCAACATCACGCCGCGCGCAATCTTGTCGGTCTTGATGAAATTGGCGGCCGCCGGATCATCCACGCCGAGACGGGTCAGCAGGGTGGCGAGGGTATCGCCAGCGCGGACTTTTTCTTCGTGGGTGAAATTCTGGTCTACCTGTTCCATCGCGGAAATTTGCGAGGCGAGATCCGGCATTTCCAGGTTCTGGGCGATGGACGTGACCGGCATGTCGGATGCGTCGGGCGCCATGGGAGACACAGCGACAGCGCCGAAGGCGGTAACGGCGAGCAACACTGCCGACACGCTAATAATGCGTGCCTTGCGTGTCGTCGTCAGCTGTGTGTACAAGCGTGAGCCTGTGATTTTATGTATAGGGTTCATGCAATCAGTTAAAATTTGCCCTTGAACGTGACCTGAACTAATGCTCTTTGTTATTGTTATTTTGGTTCGTTTTCATACGGCAAGATTGATGGGATCGAGCATTATAGCAAACTCCGCAAACCTACTACCATTTTGAGATCTACAGTCAAATTTTATGGAAATCAACACCACCGCATCGCCTGTAAAGGCTAACGCCGCTCAGACCGCACTTCCGCTGTCGGACAGAGTACAAGAAGCCCTCGCGATTACCAAGCGTGGCGTCGACGAACTCTTGATCGAAAGCGAATTTGCGCAAAAATTAGCACGTTCCGAGAAAACCGGTGTTCCACTGCGCATCAAACTGGGCCTGGACCCGACTGCACCCGACTTGCATCTGGGCCACACTGTTGTGCTGAACAAAATGCGTCAGTTGCAAAACCTGAGCCATCAAGTCATTTTCCTCATTGGCGACTTCACGTCGATGATCGGCGACCCTTCGGGCCGCAACGTCACGCGCCCGCCTTTGACCAAGGAACAGATCGAGATTAACGCGATGACGTATTTCGCGCAAGCATCTTTAGTGCTGGATGCCAGCAAGACCGAAATCCGCTATAACTCCGAGTGGTGTGATCCGCTGGGCGCGCGCGGCATCATCCAGCTCGCTTCCCACTACACGGTGGCGCGCATGATCGAGCGCGACGATTTCACCAAGCGCTTCCAGGGCGGCATTCCTATTTCCGTGCATGAATTCCTGTATCCGCTGATGCAGGGCTACGATTCGGTGGCCCTGAAATCGGACCTGGAACTGGGCGGCACGGACCAGAAGTTCAACCTGCTGGTGGGCCGCGAATTGCAAAAGCAGTACGGACAGGAGCAGCAGTGTATTTTGACCATGCCGCTGCTGGAAGGTTTGGACGGCGTGGAAAAAATGTCCAAGTCGAAGAATAACTACATCGGCATCACGGAACCGGGCAACACCATGTTCGCCAAGCTGATGAGCATTTCCGACGTCATGATGTGGCGCTACTACGAGCTGCTGTCGTGGCGCTCGATCGCCGAACTGGCGCAGCTGAAGAGCGAAGTGGAGGGCGGGCGCAATCCGCGCGATGCCAAGGTTGCTCTAGCGCAAGAAATCGTCGCCCGTTTCCATTCGCAGCAGGCAGCGGAAGATGCGCTGGCCGACTTCGTCAACCGTTCGAAGGGCGGCATTCCCGATGACATTCCCGAAGTCAGCCTGGCTGGCGCGCCGCTGGGCATCCCGCAATTGCTCAAGCAGGCGGGCCTGTGCCCATCCACGTCGGAAGCCATGCGCATGATCGAGCAAGGCGGCGTGCGCATCGACGGCACCGTTATCAGCGACAAGGCGCTGCAAGTGGCGGCAGGCGAATTCGTGTTGCAAGTTGGCAAGCGCAAATTTGCGCGCGTCACCCTGGCGGCATGATCGCGCTGCTGCAACGCGTTACGCAGGCGAAAGTCGATGTCGATGGTGCCAGCATCGGCGCCATTGACGCCGGCCTGATGGTGCTCGTGTGCGCCGAGCGGGGCGATACGGAGAAGGAAGCGGACGCCTTGCTGAGCAAATTGCTCGGCTATCGCGTCTTTGCCGACGAGGCGGGCAAGATGAATCGCAGCGTGACGGACGTGGCTGGCGGCTTGTTGCTGGTGCCCCAGTTCACCCTGGCGGCCGACACCAAGTCCGGCACGCGCCCGTCGTTTACGCCGGCGGCCGCGCCGCAGGATGGCTTGCGCCTGTTCACGCATTTCGTAGAACAGGCGCGCCACCGCCATGCTACCGTGCAAACGGGGCAGTTCGGCGCCGACATGCAGGTGTCCCTCACCAATGACGGCCCCGTCACGTTCTGGCTGCAAGTGAACGTAAAGCAATAGATAAAACGATAAAGAGGAGCAAACGATGAAATTGTGGAGCGAGACGTTTCGTGATGGCGGCTTGATACCGGCCGAATATGCGTTTGCCGAGCTCGATCCGGTCAGCCGCGTGCGCCTTGCCGGCAACCGTAATCCCCATCTGGCCTGGGACGAGGTGCCGAATGGCACCGAGTCGCTGGCCCTGTTCTGCATTGACCCTGATGCGCCGCAAGATGCGAGCCTGGCCAACCGCGAGGACCAGGCTCTGCCGCTGACGGCGCCGCGCGGTGACTTTTATCACTGGAGCTTGCTCGACTTGCCGCCGTCCATGCGCTCGATTGCCGCCGGTGAATTTTCCAGCGGCATCACGCCGCGCGGCAAGGCTGCCGGCACGGGTACCAGGCTGCAATTGCGCCAGGGTATCAACGACTACACGGGCTGGTTTGCCGGCGATCCTGACATGGCCGGCGATTATTACGGCTACGATGGTCCGTGCCCGCCGTGGAATGACGAGCGCATCCACCATTACATTTTCCGACTGTATGCGCTCGACGTGCCGCGCCTGGCCTTGTCCGAGCGTTTTACGGGGCAGCAAGCGCATGCCGCCATGTACGGCCACATCCTCGACGAAGCCCAGCTCGTCGTTGCCTACTCGCTCAACCCCGAGCTGGCACTTACCCTGAAGAAATAAAGCATGAGCACTACGATTTTACTGATACGCCATGGCGAAACGGCCTGGAATGCGGGCCGCCGCCTGCAGGGGCATATCGACATCGCCCTGAACGAGGCGGGCCTGGCGCAAGCGGCCGCGCTGGGGCAGGCGCTGGCGGACGCACCGCTGGCCGCCATCATTGCCAGCGATTTGCAGCGCGCGCAGCAGACGGCGCAAGCCGTGGCCGACGTGAAAGACTTGCCCGTGCAGACGGACCCCTTGCTGCGCGAGCGCTGCTATGGCGCCTTCGAAGGCTTGCTGTATGCCGACATTGCCGCCCGCTATCCGCATGAGTATGCGCAATGGCAATCGCGGCAGATCGATGCCGTGATGCCGGCAGGCGAGCGTCAGGCCGAGAGTTTTCGCCAGTTCTATGCGCGCGCGAACGTCGCCATCGCCCGTTGGGCCGAACAATATGACGGCCAGACGATTGCCATCGTGGCCCACGGTGGCGTGCTTGAATGCGCCTACCGCGAAGCGGTCGGCATGACGCTCGACAGCCCGCGCGACTTCCAGGTCAAAAATGCCAGCGTCAACCGTTTTTCGTATGCGGACGGCAAGCTGCATTTAGTGCACTGGGGAAATATCGAACACCTGAGCGCGCCTGCAATGGACGAGCTGGGCTAAAAGTTGGGTGAACAGGGGGGCGGCCCGCCGGACCGGCTGGCCGGTCCCCCATTTTGCTGTGCTGCACAAGCGTGGCGCCCACTCTAGCGCATTGAAACAAAAAAATAGTGCTTATTAAATAGGCAGGGAATCGGTTAAAATAGCAGGTTCCCCCGTCCATTCCAGGTTCTTCAGTGCAAATCGGCCCTCACATTCTGCGCAACAACGTTTTCGTCGCTCCCATGGCGGGCGTGACGGATCGGCCTTTCCGCCAGTTGTGCAAGCAGCTGGGTGCCGGCTATGCCGTGTCGGAGATGGCGGCGTCGAATCCGCGCCTGTGGGCGACGGAAAAAAGCGCGCGCCGCACGGACCATGAAGGCGAAATGGAGCCGAAAGCCGTGCAAATCGCCGGTGCCGATCCGCAAGACCTGGCCGATTGCGCCAAGTTCAACGTGGACCGGGGCGCGCAGATCATCGACATCAACATGGGTTGCCCCGTGAAGAAGGTGTGCAACAGCTGGTGCGGTTCGGCCTTGTTACAAAACGAAGCCTTGGTCGAAAAGATCTTGCACGCCGTCGTCAACGCCGTTGACGTGCCCGTCACCCTGAAATTCCGCACGGGCTGGAACCGCGAAAACAAGAATGCCCTGACCATTGCCCGCATCGCCGAGCAAGCCGGCATCCAGATGCTGACCTTGCACGGCCGCACGCGCGCCGATGGCTACAAGGGCGATGCCGAATATGAAACCATTGCCGCCGTGAAAGCGTCGGTGGGCATCCCCGTGGTGGCCAATGGCGACATTAGCAGCCCGGAAAAGGCCCGCTTTGTGCTCGATCAAACGGGCGCCGATGCCGTCATGATCGGCCGCGCGGCGCAGGGCCGGCCGTGGATTTGCCGCGAGATCGATCATTTCCTGCGCACCGGCACCTTGTTGCCGGCGCCCTACGTGGATGAGGTGCGCACCTTGATGGACGAACATTTGCGTGCCCATTACGCGTTTTACGGTGAATTCCTGGGCGTGCGCACGGCGCGCAAGCACATCGGCTGGTATGTGAAAGACCTGGACGGCGGCGAAGCGTTCCGACAGCAAATGAACTTGCTGGAGTCGACGGATGCGCAATTGCTGGCCGTCGATCAATTTTTTGAATCGCAA
Organism: Janthinobacterium sp. DSP2-3-3; assembly: GCF_049897325.1. Taxonomy (NCBI): domain Bacteria; kingdom Pseudomonadati; phylum Pseudomonadota; class Betaproteobacteria; order Burkholderiales; family Oxalobacteraceae; genus Janthinobacterium; species Janthinobacterium sp. DSP2-3-3. The sequence continues at coordinate 91,374 of NZ_JAFCWA010000016.1, forward strand.
TGGAAATTTGGCGAACGGTTACAATACCGCCTCTCCGAATCCAGTGAAAGTGGCCTGCTCGATGTGATCAAACTTACGGCCACGGCAGCATGAGCAGATAGCAACAAGCAGGGTAAATCAGTTACCAGCAGTACAAGGGCGAGCGCCTATACAGAGCGTCATGCAATATTAATTACAACACCGAAACAAGACGGCAGCAGGCGGACCGCATGAGCGGCGCGGCAGCGGATTGTCAGGTGTTCAGCCGGTTGAAGCATACAAATGAGCAAAGAAAGCATTCAGGAAGTCGTACAGAAAAGTCTAGAAGATTACTTCAATGACCTGGGCGAACAGCAAGCATCGAATATCTATGACATGGTCGTGCTGACCGTGGAAAAGCCCATCCTGGAAGTCGTGATGACACGCGCCGATGGCAACCAGTCGCACGCCGCGCAGATGCTGGGCATCAACCGCAATACCCTGCGCAAGAAATTGCAGGAGCACGGTTTGCTGTAATGCCGGCATGCAAGTGACGCCAAGATTTGAATCCGCCGCAGCAGTCTTCGCCTGAGGACTGAACTGCGCCATTCGCCAAGAACACTTAACCACCTAGCCACAGCCATGATCAAACAAGCTCTCCTCTCCGTTTCCGACAAGACCGGCGTTCTCGAATTCGCCCGCGCCCTGTCCGCACTCGGCGTTAACCTCCTGTCCACCGGCGGCACCGCCAAATTGCTGGCAGACAACGGTGTTCCCGTCACGGAAGTTGCCGATTACACGGGTTTCCCGGAGATGCTCGATGGCCGTGTGAAGACCCTGCACCCGAAAGTGCATGGTGGTATCCTGGCGCGCCGCGATTTCCCTGAACACATGTCGAAACTGGTCGAGCACGACATGCCGACCATCGACATGGTGGTGGTCAACCTGTATCCGTTTCAGGGCACGGTCGCCAAGGCCGATTGCACGCTGGAAGACGCGATCGAAAACATCGATATCGGCGGCCCGACCATGCTGCGTTCGGCGGCCAAGAACCACAAGGACGTGGTCGTCATCTGCGATCCGACCGACTACGACGCCGTGCTGGCGGAGCTGCGCTCGGCCGACGGCAAGGCAGGCGACGTGAGCTACGACACCAAGTTCATGCTGGCGAAAAAAGTCTTTGCGCACACGGCGCAATACGATGGCGCCATCACCAACTACCTGACCAGCCTGGGCCCGACGAAAGTGCACGCCGAGCGCGGTGCCTATCCGCAAATCCTGAACGTTGCATTTGAGAAAGTGCAAGACATGCGTTACGGTGAAAACCCGCACCAGAGCGCCGCCTTCTACCGCGACCTGGCCGTCACCGATGGCGCGCTGGCCAACTACCGCCAGCTGCAAGGTAAGGAATTGTCGTACAACAACATCGCCGACGCCGATGCAGCCTGGGAATGCGTGAAGAGCCTGGGCGGTTTCGAGCAAAGCGCCGCCTGCGTGATCGTCAAGCACGCGAACCCATGCGGCGTCGCCCTGGGCAAGAATGCGGCCGAAGCGTATGCGCGTGCCCTGCAGACGGACCCGACTTCCGCGTTTGGCGGCATTATCGCCTTCAACACGGAACTCGACGGCGCCACCGCCGGCGAAATCGCCAAGCTGTTCGTCGAAGTGCTGATCGCCCCATCGTTCTCCGCGGAAGCGAAACAGATTCTGTCGAGCAAGCAAAACGTGCGCATGCTGGAAATCCCACTGGGCTCGGGTGTGCACGCGATGGACTTCAAGCGCGTGGGTGGCGGCTTGCTGGTGCAATCACCGGATGCGAAAAACGTCGGCATCGGCGACTTGCGCGTGGTCAGCAAGCTGCAGCCAACGCCGCAGCAACTGGCCGACCTGATGTTCGCCTGGAAAGTGGCAAAATTCGTCAAGTCGAACGCCATCGTCTTCTGCGGCAATAACATGACCCTGGGCGTGGGCGCTGGCCAGATGAGCCGTATCGACTCGGCCCGTATCGCTTCCATCAAGGCGCAAAATGCCGGCCTGTCGCTGACCGGTTCCGTGGTGGCGTCGGACGCCTTCTTCCCCTTCCGCGACGGCCTCGACGTGGTCGTCGACGCAGGCGCGACCTGCGTCATCCACCCGGGCGGCTCCATGCGCGACCAGGAAGTGATCGATGCGGCGGACGAGCGCGGCGTCGTGATGCTCTACACAGGAACGCGTCACTTCCGTCATTAAGAAGGCGGTCTAACCTACGGCGCGGCGCGGCGCGGGGCGCGGCCTGCGATGCTCACTGTGCTCTAGCACAGTTGCGTTTCTCGGCCACGCCGCATCGCCGCTCGCTACGGTTTATCCCACCTTCTTGAAAGGTGTGCAAACGGCAGGCACCGGTTATTCACCGGTGCCTGCCGTATTCATTATAGAATCTGGCGATGATTATTCTTGGCATCGATCCTGGCCTGCGCACCACCGGCTTTGGGGTCATTGAAAAACACGGCAACAAGCTGCGCTATATCGCTTCGGGGACCATCAAGACGAGTTCCGAAGGGGAATTGCCGCCGCGCCTGAAGATCATCTTGCAGGGCGTGAGCGAAATTGTCGGCACCTACCAGCCCGATTGCGCGGCCATTGAAAAAGTGTTTGTCAACGTCAATCCCCAATCGACCCTTCTGCTGGGCCAGGCGCGCGGCGCGGCCATTTGCGCGCTCGTGCATGCCGACCTGTCGGTGGCCGAATATACGGCCCTGCAAGTGAAACAGGCCGTCACGGGGCACGGCAAGGCGGCCAAGGAGCAGGTGCAGGATATGGTGTCGCGGCTGTTGTCACTGCCCGGCTTGCCCGGCACGGATGCCGCCGATGCCTTGGGCGTGGCCATTTGCCACGCCAACAGCATTGATGCGCTGGCCATGCTCGGCGCGCTGGCGCCGCAATTGCAGGGCTTGCGCATGAAGCGCGGTCGTCTGGTCGGCTAGGTTCCTTACTTGGCCTTCAGATATCAATAGAAACAACGATACACAACATTAGGAACACGCGATGATAGGCCGTCTCTCCGGTATTTTGCTTGAAAAGAATCCGCCACAATTATTGGTCGATTGCCAGGGCGTCGGCTATGAAGTCGACGTGCCAATGAGCACGTTTTATAACCTGCCCCATGTGGGCGAAAAAGTCGTGCTGTTCACGCACCAGGCCATCCGTGAAGATGCGCATCTGCTGTTTGGTTTCGGCAATGCGGCCGAGCGGGCCGTGTTCCGGCAGTTGATCAAGATCACGGGCGTGGGTGCGCGCATGGCGCTGTCCATCCTGTCCGGCATGACGATAGCCGACCTGGCGCAAGCGATCACGCTGCAAGATTCCGGCCGTCTGGTGAAAGTGCCTGGCATCGGCAAGAAGACGGCGGAGCGGTTGCTGCTGGAATTGAAGGGCAAACTGGGGGCCGACATCGGCGCCAGCGGTGCGCATGCGGCGCCCGATGCGCAATCGGATATTTTGAACGCGCTGGTCGCGCTCGGCTATTCGGACAAGGAAGCGCTGGCCGCCGTGAAGAACGTGCCGGCTGGCAGCGGCGTGTCGGATGGCATCAAACTGGCGCTGAAAGCGCTGTCGAAAGGCTGATAAGGCATGAGCATCCAGACCGACAGCTTCACGGAACAGCGCATCATCGACGCGGCGCCCATCTCGCATAACGAAGAAGCCATCGAGCGGGCCTTGCGCCCCAAGCAACTCGACGAGTATGTGGGGCAGGAAAAGATCCGCGACCAGCTCGAGATATTCATCACGGCCGCGCGCCAGCGCAAGGAAGCGCTCGATCATACCTTGCTGTTCGGCCCGCCGGGCTTGGGCAAGACGACCTTGGCGCACATCATCGCGCGCGAAATGGGCGTGAATTTGCGCCAGACCTCCGGTCCCGTGCTGGAGCGTCCGGGCGACCTGGCCGCGATTTTGACGAACCTGGAAGCGAACGACGTCCTGTTCATCGATGAAATCCACCGGCTGTCGCCCGTCGTGGAAGAAATTCTGTATCCGGCGCTTGAGGATTATCAAATCGATATCATGATCGGCGAAGGTCCGGCCGCCCGTTCCGTGAAGCTCGATTTGCAGCCGTTTACCTTGGTCGGCGCCACCACGCGCGCCGGCATGTTGACCAACCCGCTGCGCGACCGCTTCGGCATCGTGGCGCGGCTGGAGTTCTATAACACGGGCGAGCTGACCAAGATCGTCACGCGCAGCGCCGCCTTGCTGAAAGCGCCTATCGATCCGGAAGGCGCGCACGAGATCGCCCAGCGCGCCCGCGGCACGCCGCGCATCGCCAACCGCTTGCTGCGTCGCGTGCGCGATTTCGCTGAAGTCAAAAGCAATGGCGAGATCACCAAGGTGGTGGCCGACCGCGCGCTGGCCATGCTCGACGTCGATTCTGCCGGCTTCGACGTGATGGACCGCAAGCTGCTGGAAGCCGTGCTGTTCAAGTTCGGCGGCGGCCCCGTCGGCATAGGTAATTTGGCGGCAGCCATCGGCGAAGCGGCCGATACCATCGAAGACGTGCTGGAACCGTACCTGATCCAGCAAGGCTTTTTGCAGCGCACGCCGCGTGGCCGCGTGGCCACGCCGGCCGCCTATTTGCACTTTGGCGTCAGCGCCCCGCGCATGGGCCCCGGCGGCGAAGCGTGGGAACTGTGATGGCGGTAGAGGGCGTGCCCGCGAGCACGGGCATGCAGATCTGGATCGATGCCGATGCCTGCCCCGTGGTCATCAAGGAAATTCTGTACCGCGTGGCCGACCGCCTGGAGTTACCCCTCACTCTGGTGGCCAACCAGGGCTTGCGCGTGCCGCCGTCGCGTTTCATCCGCACCGTGCAAGTGCCGTCCGGCGCCGACGTGGCCGACCAGGAAATCGTGCGGCTGTTGAATCCCGGCGACCTGGTCATCACGGGCGACATTCCGCTGGCCGCCGATGTCTTGACCAAGGGCGGCTATGCCTTGAATCCGCGCGGCGAGTTTTATACGAAAGACAATATTGCCCAGCAACTGACGATGCGCGCCTTCATGGAAGAATTGCGCAGCGGCGGCGTGGACACGGGCGGCCCGGCCGCCTTCAGCCAGTCCGACCGGCAGCAGTTCGCCAACAGCCTCGACAGGCATTTGAGCAAGCATCACCGCAAGCCGGCGCCAGCGCAATAAGCGGTGGACGAAAAGAACTGTGGACGAAAAAAAACCGGCGCAAGCCGGTTTTTTTATGCGCATGCAACTTAACGCGCGACTTTTCTCGTGCCCACCACTTCCACCGTTACGCGGCGGTTCTTGGCGCGGCCGGCGGCACTCGTGTTGTCGGCCACCGGTTGCGTTTCTCCCTTGCCTTCCGTGTAGACGCGGCTCGTTTCCACGCCTTGCGCCACCAGGTAAGCTTTGACGGCTTCCGCGCGGCGCTGCGACAGTTTCTGGTTATAGGCGTCGGAACCGACGGCATCCGTATGACCGACCGTGACGATGACTTCCAAGTCCATGCCGCTTAATTGACCGAGTAGCTGGTCCAGCGCGGCCTTGCCTTGCGGCTTGAGCGTCGATTGATCGAAATCAAACAATGCTTCCGAAGCAAACGACACTTTTTCCGCCACGGGGACAGGTGCCGGTGCGGCCACGACGACGGGTGCCGGCATGGCGACGGCAGGAGCGACTTCGGGCGCCGGCTGGTAGGCGGGCGTGGCGCTGGCCGGGCGGCCCAATTTGTAGACCAGGCTGACGGAATACAGGTCCGCATCGCCGCGGTTGCCGACGGCGTCGTTCAAGCGATAACGCTCGACTTCGCCGCGCAGGGCCAGTGCTTCGCTGAACTTGTATTCCAGGCCCAGGCCCAGCTTGGCGTTGAGCTTGCGCTCGCTGGCATGCGTGTTGGTCGAGCCCAGCAGGCGGTTGCCGCTGAACTCCGTGTTGGTCTTGGTGTAATGCATGCCGACCCGGCCCAGCAAGGACAGGCGCTGCGACAGCGGCAGCTGGCCCAGCAAGTCCAGGTTCACGCCGCGAAAGGCTGCTTGTCCGTTGAGTACGCCATTGCCGCTGGTGGTCGACTTGAAATCGAACTTGCCCAAGTCAAAGTAACCGCCTTCCACGGCGAAATACTGGTTCAGTTGACGGCCGACAAACAGTTTATAGCCGGTATCGCGCTGATCCTTGGTAAAACCGGTGACGGTTTCACCGTTGGCGGCCAGGCTGGCGCGCAGGCGCGGTTCGTCGATGGTGGCGCGCGACTGGCCCACGCCCGCACCGAGGTACCAGGCGCTGTTGGCCCAGTCCGGGTTGATGAAGGTGTTGTCCTGCGCCTGCGCCGCTTGCGCCGCCAGCAAGGCGCCGGTCATCACGCTCAGGGCGCCCAGTGTGTGTGCAATAGTCATGGTCATGTCCCGATTATTTGGTGATCTGGTTGTTGCGCAGGGTGACGGCGGCAGCCGTCAGCACGCGGCCATTGAGCAAGGTCGTGTTGTCGCCGACCGTGATGGCGGCCGACTGGCCCAGGATATTGCCCTTGAAGACGCTGTTCGCGGCCAGGGTGGTCGGGCCGACGGGCAGCCAGCTGACGTTGTCGGCCGTGGCGCCATTGTTCAGGGCAACGATGGAGTTGACGGTCGAATCCAGGGTCAATGCCGTGCGGAAGATGTACACGCCGGGACCGTTCAGTGTCAGAGTGCCTGTGATGCTGATGGCGCCCGCATAGCAATACACGCCGGGGCCGAAGGTCTGCCCACCGAGGTCGATGCCGCCGGCAAAGCTGACGTCGCAGGTACGGCTATTGCCATCCGTGATTGCCGCTTGCAAATCCGTCATGGCACCGGCCAGGATGGCGCCCGACTTGTAGTTGGTAAAGCCGGCCGCCTGGGTCGGATCGACCGTTTGCGACGGTGCACCGACGTCGCCCGTGATCAGTGTGGTGCCGCCCGAATTGTTGGTGATCGAGGTACCGGCCAGCACGCCGAACGGTGCCGCGCGGCCCAGAATGATCGGGTTGAACACGGGCGGGATGGCCACTGCCGTGACAGTCAGCAGCGCGCTGCCCGACTGGCCGCCGACCGTGGCGGTGATGTTGCTGGTGCCGGTGGCGATGCCGGTAGCCACGCCAGTGTTCAGTACGCTAGCGGTGGTAACGGTGCCCGAAGTCCAGCTAGCGCCGGTCGTGACGATGGCGTTCGAGCCGTCCGAATACGTTGCCGTGGCAACGAATTGCTGTTGGGCACCGACAGCGATGCTGGCGGTAGCTGGCGTGACGGCGATGCTGGCCAGGGTGAGGGCAGGCACGGTGACGGTGGTGCTGGCCGTTTTGCCATTGAAGCTGGCAGTCATGACGCTGGTACCAAAGGCAACGCCACTGACCAAGCCGTCGCTGGCGACGGTGGCGAAAGCGGGCGTGGCGGCAAGGAAGCTGGTGCTGGCCGTGACATCGACGGTGCTGCCATCCGAATAGGTGGCAAGGACGGCCAGCTGGCGCGTCGCGGCGACGGGAATGATGGGGTTTTGCGGCGTGACGGCGATCGACAGCAAGGTCGCTGGCGTGACGGTCAGCACGGTGCTGGCCGTGAGCGCGCCCGAGGTGGCCGTGATCTGCGTCGTGCCGGCAACCTTGCCGAGCGCCAGGCCGCTAGCGGCGATGCTGGCCGTGGCGGGGGTGGCGGAGGCAAAGGTCGAGACGGCCGTAACGTCGCGCGTGGCGCCGTCGCTGAAGCTGCCGGTCACCGTAAATTGCTGCGTTGCGCCGATGGTGATGGATGGCGCGAGCGGCGTGATGGCAATCGCCGTGAGTGTGGCGGGCGAGACGGTCAACTGGGCCGCTGCGCTCTTGCCGCCGAACGCGGCGCTGATGCTGCTGCTGCCGGCAGCAATGCCGGTGCTCAAGCCTGTGGCGGCATTGACTGTCGCGCTGGCCGGCGTAGCGGAAGTCCAGGTCGCCTTCGTGCTGACGTCTTGCGCGGAGCCGTCGCTATACGTGGCGATGGCCGTGAATTGCTGGCCGGCACCGATGGCGACCGTCGCCGTGGCTGGTGTAACAGCCAGACTGGACAGGGTGGCAGCCGGCAAGCCGAGGATGGGATCGCGTCCCTGGTCGCCGCCGCCGCAGCCGGCCAGGACGGCCATGGCCAGCAAACCTGCCGAGACGAGCAGCGGGTTCAGATATCGTTTGAAGAGGTTCATTTGCGTTCCTTTGTGCATGGCATTCACTGCCGGGCATCTGCGGATGAGGTCATCCGGCAGAGCCATGCCGCCCGTCGCTACAGGGCGATGGCGTCACTGGCATGCACTATTTCACGGCGGGGACTACCGGTATGTGCGTTGGCGCGCATAGCGTTCAGCCACCTTGATACAGGCCAAAATACAAGCGGATTCGAGCTGGAAAAACAACAGGAGTACGGGAGCAGGGACGTAAAAAAGCCGGCGCAGAGGCCGGCTTCGACAGCGCAGGGCGTGTGTCGATTATTCTTCGCGCACCCACGTTTGCGAGCGACCAAACATTGGCACACCGATATAGCCGCGCACTTGCAGCTTGGTGCCGCCATCCGTCAGTTCGGCCTTGCTCTTGTAAGTCTTGCCATTGGCCGGGTCCGTGATTTCGCCGCCCGTCCATTCCTTGCCGTCATATTTCAGGCCGGACAGGATCACCAGGCCGATGATGGGCTGGTCTTTCTTGGCGCCCGTGCACTTGTCGCACTTGGGGTTCTGATCTTCGTCCGGGCCGCGGAACAGCTTGTCGATCTTGCCTTGCAAGACACCGTTGCTTTCCGTGATGACGACGAGGGATTTCGGCTTGCCGCTGGCGTCGTCGATGGTTTTCCACGTGCCGACAGGGGTGTAGTTGCCGTCGCGCGCGGTGGCGCTGCCGGCGATGGCCAGGGCGGCCACCATGATGCTTGCTGTGACGGTTGTTTTGTATAAAGTACGCATCGCTAGTCTCCTATGGTTTTTTTTGATCGGGTCACGAACAGTGTATATACCAAGGCAAGACCAGCCATCCTGCGCGGCGTCACGGGGACGCCGCGCAATCCTTCCAAACTTGCCTTATGCGCTGGCTAGTTTAGCAAACTGTTCGCGCAATTTTTCAATTGTGGCCGAAAAACTGAGCAAACGCTCGTTTTCTTGCGCAACGATGGCGGCCGGGGCGCGCGCGACGAAGCTTTCATTGCCTAATTTGCTATTCACTTTAGCAATTTCAGCTTCGATGCGGGCGATTTCCTTGCCCAGGCGTTCGCGTTCGGCCGCCACATCGATTTCCACTTTCAGCATCAGCTTGGTGGTGCCGACGATGGCGACGGCCGCTGGCGAATCCGGCAGCGCATCGACGATCTGCACGTCGGCCAGCTTGCCCAGCGACTGGATGTAGGGCGCGTATGATGCCAGCGCGGCCTTTTCCGTGGCATTGCCCGCTTCGACGATCAGCGGCACGCGCACGGAAGGAGAAATTTGCATTTCGCCGCGCAGGTTGCGCGTCGCGTCCGTCAAGGCTTTCAGCTGCTGCATCCACGCTTCGGCCGATGCGTCGATCTTGTCGACGTTGGCAATCGGGTAGGGCTGCATCATGATCGAATCACCGTCCGCTTTGAGCGTCTTGCCGGCCAGTGGCGCCACCGTTTGCCACAGCGCTTCCGTGACAAACGGGATGATCGGATGGGCCAGGCGCAGCACCACTTCCAGCACGCGCAACAGGGTGTGGCGGGTGGCGCGCTGCTGCCCTTCCGTGCCTTGTTGTACTTGCACCTTGGCCACTTCCAGATACCAGTCGCAATACTCGTCCCAGACGAACTTGTAGATGGTGGCGGCGATATTGTCGAAACGGAAGTCTTCGAAACCCTTGGCCACGTCCAGTTCAGCGCGTTGCAGCAAGGAGATGATCCACTTGTCCGCTTGCGACAGGTCGGCCTCGTTCGGCGAGCAATCCTTGCCTTCCGTATTCATCATGACGAAACGGGTGGCGTTCCACATCTTGTTGCAGAAGTTGCGGTAGCCTTCGCAGCGGCCCAGGTCGAAATTGATGTTGCGGCCCAGCGAAGCATAGCTGGCCATGGTGAAGCGCACGGCGTCCGTGCCGTAGGCCGAAATGCCTTCCGGGAATTCCTTGCGCGTCGCCTTGGTGATCTTTTCCGCGTCGCGCGGGTTCATCAGGCCCGTGGTGCGCTTGACGATCAAACCTTCCAGGTCGATGCCATCGATCAGGTCGATCGGGTCCAGGGTGTTACCCTTTGACTTGGACATCTTCTGTCCCGTCGAATCGCGCACCAGGCCGTGCACGTAGACGGTTTCAAACGGCACCTTGCCCGTGAAGTGCGCCGTCATCATGACCATGCGCGCGACCCAGAAGAAGATGATGTCGAAACCCGTCACCAGCACGGACGACGGCAGGAAGGCCTTCATGTCCGGCGTTTCTTCAGGCCAACCCATGGTCGAGAATGGTACCAGGGCCGACGAGAACCACGTGTCGAGCACGTCGTCGTCGCGTTTCAACGGACCCGTGCTGCCGGCGGCCAATGCCTTGGCTTGCGCCTCAGCTTCCGTCTTGGCGACAAAGATATTGCCGGCGTCGTCGTACCACGCCGGGATTTGATGGCCCCACCACAGTTGGCGCGAGATGCACCAGTCCTGGATGTTGTTGAGCCACTGGTTGTAGGTGGTGCTCCAGTTTTCCGGCACGAACTTGATTTCGCCATTGGCGACCTTGTCCAGCGCCGTTTCGGCGATCGACTTGCCTGGGAAGAAAGTGCCTTCCGGGGCCGGCTTGCTCATGGCGACAAACCACTGGTCAGTCAGCATCGGCTCGATGACGACGCCCGTGCGGTCGCCGCGCGGCACCATCAGTTTATGGGGCTTGACTTGCTCGAGCAAGCCTTGTGCATCGAGGTCGGCGACGATCTGCTTGCGCGCGGCGAAGCGGTCCATGCCGCGATACGCTGCCGGCGCGTCGTCGGTGATCTTCGCGTCCAGGGTCAGAATGACGATCTGCGCCAGTTTGTGGCGCTGGCCCACGGCGTAATCGTTCATGTCATGCGCTGGGGTAATTTTGACGCAGCCGGTGCCGAATTCCTTGTCGACATATTCGTCGGCGATGATGGGGATTTCACGCTCGGTCAGCGGCAGTTTCAGCATCTTGCCGACCAGTGGCAGGTAGCGCTCGTCCGTCGGATCGACGGCCACGGCCACGTCGCCCAGCATGGTTTCAGGACGCGTGGTGGCCACCGTCAGGAAACCGCTGCCGTCGGCCAGCGGGTACTTGATGTACCACATGGAACCGTCTTCTTCCTCGGATACCACTTCCAGGTCCGAGACAGCGGTGCCCAGCACGGGGTCCCAGTTGACCAGGCGCTTGCCGCGGTAGATCAGGCCTTGCTCGAACAGGCGCACGAAGACGTCGGTGACGACTTTCGAGCGTGGCTCGTCCATGGTGAAATATTCGCGTTGCCAGTCGGCCGAAGCACCCAGGCGGCGCATCTGGCCGGTGATGATGGAACCCGATTTTTCTTTCCATTCCCACACTTTTTCCACGAATTTCTCGCGGCCCAGGTCATGCCGCGAAATCTTTTGCGCGTCCAGCTGGCGTTGCACGACGATTTGCGTGGCGATGCCCGCGTGGTCGGTGCCGGGAATCCAGGCCGTGTTGTGGCCCAGCATGCGGTGGTAGCGGGTCAGGCCATCCATGATGGTCTGGTTGAACGCGTGGCCCATGTGCAGGGTGCCGGTGACGTTCGGCGGCGGCAACTGGATGCTGAAGGAAGGTTTTCCCGCATCGAGGGTGGCGGTAAAGTAACCGCGCTGTTCCCACTCGGTGCGCCAGAATTGTTCAATGTCGGCGGGCTCGAAAGACTTGGCTAATTCCATGATTTGGCGTGTGATTGGCAAAAGGAACCATTATAAGGGGTGCATAAAGCATGCGCAGCAAATAGCGGGCCTGGATGGCCCGAAAAGCCGCGCACGATTGCGCAATATTGCCCCATTGTATTTTTTTCAAGCTATCATCTTTGCAACATTATTTGAAAGCTCAGGCAATCATGAAAAAATTGTGGCAATTGGCCGTGCTCGGCGCCGGATGGGCTGTCGGCGGCGCGTGCGCCGGCGTCCCGGAAGGAATGGCGGCTTTCCAGCGTGGACGCTGCGTTGACGCCGTGGCGCAATTGCGCGGACCGGCACTGGGCGGCCATGTCAAGGCGCAAAAAGTCCTCGCCGATATCTACATGGGCGAGAAAGGATGCCGGGACGTAGAGCGCAGCGAGGTCGAAGCGGAGCGCTGGTATCTGCTGGCGGCCAAGGGCGGCGATCGCGCCGCGCAGGAGGCGCTGGTTTTCATGTATGCATACGCGCCGGGCCGCATGCACAATCCATCGCGCGCGCGGCCCTGGTTGGGCGTCATGGCAGCGCAGGGTGACGGCAAGCCGCTGCAGGACCTGGCACAAATGTATGAGCGGGGCGAAGGCGGGCCGGTCGACAGGGTGCTGTCGTACGCGCTCAACCTGCTGGCGCTGCAAGACAAGGAGTGGAGCGGTGCGGCCGCGATGGAGAAGTCCCTGCCGATGCGCCGTGGCACGATGTCGCCGGACCAGATCGACGAAGCGCAGCGCCTGGCCAAGCGCTGGAAGCGCGGCGCGCCCTTGCCGGCGACGTCGCTGACGGGACGGCGTTCGCCGCAGGATTGGTACCGCCGCGCCGCCGAGCGCGGCGACATGGAAGCCGCCTACCAGCTGGGCTTGTTGTGCTGGAAGGGCACGGGCGGCCTGGATGAAAAGCAGGCCGCCCGCTGGCTGCGCAAGGCCGCCGAAAGCGGCAGTGCCAAGGCCCAGTTGCAGCTGGCCGTGCTGTATGGCGAGGAGGCGGGCGTGCCGCAGGACTATGTGCTCGCTTCCATGCTGAGCCAGTTGGCGGTGGCGGGCGGCGCGGCGGGCGCCGGCAACGCTGTGGCCGGCTGGACAAAGAAACTGAATGCGGCGCAACGCGCCGAGGCGGAGCAGCTGGCGCGGGCATGGAAGGTGGGCATGCCGTTGCCGCAGGTCTCGGTGCACGGCATGGAACGCTTGATCAATTATGTACGCGAGGCACGCAACAAGCTGCCGACGACGCCAGAGGTGACGGCGCTGTTCAAGGCTGCCAAAGAAGGCGACGAAGCTGCTTTTGGCAAGCTGCTTGCCGGCGTCGCCGAGCCGGGCAACTATGCGATCGACAGGCTTCCCTTGCTGAACTATTTGATCTTGCCCCCATCCAGCATGGTCGAAGCCGAAGCGGCATGGCTGAAGGCGCAACTGCGGCTGGACGACGATCAGGAGCGACTGGCGCAGGCGTCGCTGCAGGCGCGCCGCCAGGTGTTGCGTGAGCGGCACGCCGCGCTGTTGCCCGCCAAGCTGCGCATGATGACGCTGCTGTTGCAGCGCGGCGTGCCGCTCGGCGAAGGCGATACGCTGTACCACGCCGCGCCCCTGCATCTGGCTGCCCTGTACGGCAATGCCGCGATGGTGCGTTTGTTGCTGGCCCATGGCGCCGATGTGCGGCAATACGGCGGCGAAAACCACACGATGGCGCCGCTGGAATACGCCTTGCAGCAGGAGAATGCGGACATCTTGCCGGAATTGATCGATGCGAATGAACGTACGGCCAGCATGATCGCCTTGCTCGACGCAGGCGCGGGCCGGCCATATTTGCTGATAGATCAGTACCTGGCAGAGAAAAAAGCCGAGAAAGGCGGGGCTGCGCAGCCAGCCGAACGGCCGTTGGCCGATTCTTTGCTATGGGGGCGCTTGCTGCGCCTGACGCGCGGCACCGAAGTGCTCGATAAAATGCTGGCCACCGGCACCACGCCGAATATTGATGAGCAGGACAAGTCGCTGTACGCCTATGCCGCCGAAGCGGGTAACGGCCGTGTGCTGGACTGGCTCAAGCAGCGCGTGCCCCGGCATGACGCGAAGGGCATGGACCGCTGGCTCGACGCCGCGATGCGCGCCATGTACAACCATCAGCCGGCGTCCGAAGACGTGCTGCGCCAACTGCTGATGCCCGGCATGCCATGGCAGCAAGTCGGACCCGCCGCCGAAGAGTCTTACAAGGGACAGCAGGCGGCGCTCGATTCGCGGCGTCTGGAAAAGGAGACGCTGCTGTGGCATGCGGTGCGCAGCCAGCGGCACGACTGGGTCACCCGCCTGGCCGCGATGGGCGCGCCCGTCGTCAGCGACGGTTATCTTCCGCCTTTGCTGGCGGCTGTTGAAAATGGCGACGCGGCGATGGTCAAGCTGTTGTTGGGCCTGGGCGCCAATCCGCTGGGCGGTGAAATTTCCGTGTTGAAGATGGCGCAGCAACGGGCGCCGACGCCGGAAAATAAAGCCGTGCTGGCCTTGCTGCGGGCGGCTGCCGCGACGCGCTAAACTCCGGCTGCCACACCGCTGCACAAGGGCAAAGACAAGGCAGCCGGCCTGCCGCAGCAATAGCGTTTGCCTGGTCGGCATGCGCCATCTTGTGCGGCCATATGGACGTGTTTTGGCGGCCTGGCGAGTCGTTTTCCAACAACAGAACGGGGATAAAGGCGCTGCCGATGCTATAATATCGGCCTCGGCGCCTCCTGCCTCATCCTTGCGGACGGCGCCAGCAGACGCGGTTGTATCAACGTTGCATATCCAACACTCGTCCGCGTCTCAAGGCTAGCGCATCAGCGATGCCAGCCACTTTCAGTGCGTCCCCTGCGGGCCGGGCGCCTGAGCCACGCGCACCGCCAGCGGTGCACCATTCACGGCGGAATACCGCGCGCCATCGTCTTTATCGGCCGCGCCGCCACAGCTTCGCCAGGAATGTTGTTATCTGGCCCGTCGTCTTTCGATACGGCAGTAACTACAGCGCGCCTAGCCGCCTGTGGCCGCGCCATGGCCGCGCGCTTTCCCGGTTTTGTCTTTACAAGGAAACCAGCATGAAAAAAATCTCAATCACCATGGCACTGGCCAGCCTGGGCGCCTTGCCTGTCGCCCACGCCCAGTCGTCCGTCGACTCGTCTTCAGTCACCCCGTCTTCAGTCATCGTGTATGGCCTGATGGACGCGGGCCTGGTGCAGGAAGGCGGCATCAGCAAGCTTACCAGCGGCGTGTCGGCCGGCTCGCGCCTGGGCCTGCGCGGCACGGAATCGCTGGGCGACGGCTGGCAAGCCGTGTTCACGCTGGAAGCGGGCTTGTTGAGCGACACGGGCCGCTCGGACCAGGCAGGCCAGTTGTTCGGCCGCCAGGCTTTTGTCGGCCTGAACAGCCCGCTGGGCATGCTGACGGTGGGCCGCCAGTACAACTTGCAAAGCCAGGCGCTGACCGACGTGGCCGACCCGTTCGAGGGCGGCCTGGCCGGTGCGTCGACCAACCTGGCCGGCTATTCGGCCACGCGTATCGACAATACCGTGCGCTATACGTCGCCGGAATGGCGCGGGGTGACGGCCACCGTCATGTTCGGTGCTGGCGAACACACGGGTGTGGCGGCAGATCAACGTTCGCTGGGCTTGGCCCTCGGTTATGTCAACGGCCCCCTGACCCTGCGCCTGGCGCGCCAGAGCCGTGGCGGCGAATTCGGCAAGGCCGACGTCAACAACACCATTTTGGCCGGCAACTACAACTTCGGCATGGCCACCGCGTTTGCCGGCTATGGCCGCAACACGGGTGATGGCAGTTCGATGTTCTTTGCGGAAAACCCGTATGGCGCGGCGCAGGCTCCCATTCCGTCCACGGACAGCCGTGACGCCATCGTCGGCGTGTCCGTGCCGCTCGGCGCGACCACCTTGCTGGCTTCGTTCATCCACAAGGATGACCGCGACGCGGCCAACCGCGACGCGCAGCAGCTGGCCATCGGCGCCACGTATGCCTTGTCCAAGCGCAGCAAGGTGTATCTTGCCTACGCGTACATTCGCAATCGCAACGACGCCGCCTACATGGTGGGCAATGCCACTGAGGTAGGCAGCGGCAACCGCGCGCTGAACATCGGCTTGCGCCACGCGTTTTAAGCGGGTAGCAATTTTCTCTGCTGTAACAGTTCTTCGAAGGCGGGCGCGGTCAGCGGCCGGCTGAACAGATAGCCCTGCATCTGGTCGCAGCCGTGCTGGCGCAGGAAGGCCAACTGCTGCGCCGTTTCCACGCCTTCGGCGATCACTTTCAGGCGCAGGCTGTGCGCCAGCGAAATGATGGCGCGCACGATGGCCGCGTCGTCGTCGCTGTGCGTGATGTCGCTGACGAAGGTCTTGTCGATTTTCAGTACGTCGATGGGGAAGTGGCGCAGGTAGGCCAGGCTGGAATAGCCGGTGCCGAAGTCGTCGATGGACAGTTGCACGCCCAGTACCTTCAGCTTGCTCATGATGGCCGTGGCTTGCTCCACGTTATGCATGACCATGCTTTCCGTCAATTCCAGTTCCAGATGGGCGGCATTGAGGCCGGTCTCGGCCAGTGCCTGCGCCACCGCGTGCAGCAGATTCCTTTGCTTGAATTGCCGCGCCGACAAGTTGACGGCCAGGCGCAGCGGGCCATGGCCGGCCAGTTGCCAGGCGTGCGCCTGGGCGCACGCCGTGCGCAGGGCCCAGTCGCCGATGGCAATGATCAAGCCCATTTCCTCGGCCAGGCCGATAAAGCTGGCAGGCGGAATGCGCCCCAGTTGCGGATGTTGCCAACGTAACAGCGCTTCCATGCCCACCACCGCGCCGCTGGCCAGATCCAGTTGGGGCTGGTATTCGAGGTGGAACTGTCCGCGCTCCAGGGCGTGGCGCAACTCGCTTTCCAGTCCCAGCCGCTCCAGGGTGCCCGCATTCATGCTCGAGGCATAGAATTGCCAGTGGCCCCGTCCTTGTTCCTTGGCGCGGTACATGGCGATGTCGGCATGCTTGATCAGCGTGTCGGCATCCTGGCCATCGTCGGGATACACGGCCACGCCCATGCAGCAGCTGAGAAAGAATTCATATTCGCCCAGTTGCAGCGGCTGCGCCACGGCGTCCTGGATGCGCTGCAGGATGGCGGCGCCCGGTTCGCCATTGCCATGCTGGGGCAGCAGCAGCACGAATTCGTCGCCACCCAGGCGCGCCACCGTGTCGACTTCGCGCGTGGCGTCGCGCAGGCGCTCTGCCACGTTTTTTAGCACCAGGTCGCCGGCGTCGTGGCCCAGGGTATCGTTGACGAATTTAAAACGGTCGAGGTCGATGAACACCACCCACAGGGGCAGGCCGTTGCGGCGCGTCACGGCCATCGCCTGCTCCAGCCGTTCGCGCAGTAGTGCCCGGTTGGCCAGGCCTGTGAGGATATCGTGCCTGGCCTGGAATTCCATCTCCTGTTCGAAGCGCATGACGGTGCTGATGTCGTATTGTGCTACAACAAAGTGGCTGACGGGGCCATCGCCATCTTCGCGCACGGGCGCGACGAACAATTCGCTCCAGTAGCAACTGCCATCCTTACGGAAATTGCGCACGATGGCCTTGCCTTCGCGCTGTTCGCGCAGGGCGGCTGTAATCTCATGCATGTCTTGCCGCCCTTGCTCGGGACCCTGCAAGTCTTCCAGGCGCTGGCCAATGACTTCGCCGGCCGCATAGCCGGTGATGCGCTCGAAGGCGGGGTTGACGTATTCAATCAGGAAGCCCGGCGCATCGGCGCTGCACAGGATGACGGCATTGGCCGAGACTTCGATGATGCGTTCGCGCAAACGCAGCGACTTTTCATTGTGCATGCGCGCGGCGATGTCTTCAGACAGGCGCAAGTTGGCAAACTGCAGCGCTGCCGTGCGTTCGCCCGTGATGCGGGCAATCACGACATTGCGCGACACCAGCTGAAACACATACGCCGTTGCCAGCAGGCTCGACAGTAATCCGCCCAGCAGCACGTACAGAGAACCGCGATGGTTGGCGTCCAGGCTCATGCCGCTGGCGGGCAGCAGGGCGGTGCCCAGCGCGTGAGCGCTGGCGTAGTACTGCAGCAGCAGCAGCCGGCTGCTTTCCGACTCGATCTGGCGCGCCGAGGCGTAGCACAGGGCCGTCAGGCACAGCCCGACCGCCAAGGTGATCAGTGCGGAGGTGGAAACGGAAATGGAGATGCGTGTGAAGAATGATTGCATGATGGCGTCCGGTAGGCAGCGCCGGTGCCGATCCATGATCCGGCAGCCCTGGCAGTGACTGACTGTAGGGCGCGGGGCACGTGGCCGTCCGTTCGCTGGCGAACAGACAACCATACCCGCAAGAAATATAGTCGCATGCTTGTGCAAACGCCGTGTTAGGCTGCTGCATATAGCGGCCCTCGTTCGGACGTCTTTCATTTATCCCCTAGCTGACGACTGGAAACCAGGAAAACTGCCCATGTCGAGTCCGCATGCCCAGCTGCACAACCCGAATCAAAACCATTTACTCGCCGCCATGCTCGACGCCGATTTCGCGCGCCTGGCCCCCCATCTGGAGCAAGTCTCCATGCTGCTGGGCGACGTGATCTACGATTCGGGCGACAAGCTGCAGCATGTGTACTTTCCCACCACCGCCATCGTTTCTCTTCACTATCTGCTGGAAAATGGCGGCTCGTCGGAAATCGCCGGCGTGGGTAATGAAGGCGTGGTGGGCGTGTCGCTGTTTATGGGCGGCAACTCGACCCCCAGCCGCGCCGTCGTGCAGACGGGAGGCGTCGGCTATCGCTTGAAGGCGCACCTGCTGATGGAAGAATTCGACCGCGCCGGCCCCGTCATGCGCTTGCTGCTGCGCTATACGCAAGCCTTGATCACGCAAATGTCGCAGACGGCCGTGTGCAACCGCCACCATACGGTGGAGCAGCAGCTGTGCCGCTGGCTACTGCTGACCATGGACCGCCTGCCGAACCGCGAACTGACCATGACGCAGGAACTCATCGCCAATATGTTGGGCGTGCGCCGCGAAGGCGTGACGGAAGCGGCCGGGCGCTTGCAGGCGCGTGGCTTCATCAGTTACCGGCGCGGCCATATCTCCGTGCTGGACCGCGCCGGTCTCGAAGGCAATGTGTGCGAATGCTATGGCGTGGTGAAGAAGGAGTTCACGCGTCTGCTGTCGGACGTGCGCCAGCGCCAGGCGCACTGAACACTGCCGCACTGAACATTGCCGCACTGAAAATTGCCGCACTGAAAATTGCATTAAGTACCACATTCTTCCTCTTATCGTAGTCATTGCCCAGGCTCATCATGCAATCTGTCGAAAATATCCCCCCGCGCGCGCCCTCGCGCTGGCCCATGGCGCTGGCATTTTCGTTCAGCGCCGTCGTGCTGCTGGCCGTCGGCGCGCTGGCCTGGCGCGCGCCGTTCGAGACGGCATGCGCCATCGACGCGCTGGTATTTCTGCTGCTGATGCTGCTCGCGGCACTGTACCGGCGCACGGTGGCGGCCAGCCTGCCGCGCCAGCTGCTCAAGGCGGGCGCCTTGCAGGATGCGATCTTCAACAGCGCCAATTTCTCTTGCATCGCCACCGATGCGCAGGGCGTTATCCAGATTTTCAATGTGGGCGCCGAACGCATGCTCGGCTATGAAGCGAGCGACGTGGTCGACAAGTTGACGCCGGCCGGTATTTCCGACGCGCAAGAAATCATTGCGCGCGCCGCCGCCCTCAGCTCGGAACTCGATACCGTCATCACGCCCGGCGTGGAAGCGCTGGTGTTCAAGGCCACGCGCGGTATCGAAGACATTTATGAGCTGACCTACATCCGCAAGGATGGCAGCCGCTTCCCCGCCATCGTGTCCGTGACTGCCCTGCGCGACGCGCAGAGCAAGGTCATCGGTTACTTGCTGATCGGCACAGATAATACGGCGCGCAAGCAGGTCGAGGCGGAACAGGCGCTGCTGGACCAGCGCTTGCGCGAGCAGCAGTTCTATACGCGCTCGCTGATTGAATCGAATATCGACGCTCTGATGACGACGGACCCGCGCGGCATCATCAGCGACGTCAACCAGCAGATGGAAGCGCTGACGGGCTGTACGCGCGACGAATTGATCGGCGCGCCGTGCAAGAATTACTTTACGGAACCGGACCGGGCCGAGGAAGCCATCGCGCGCGTGTTGCGTGAAGGCAAAGTGACCAATTACGAGCTGACGGCCCTGGCACGTGACGGCAAGCAGACGGTAGTGTCGTACAACGCCTCGACCTTCCACGACCGCAACCGCAAGCTGCAGGGCGTGTTTGCCGCCGCGCGCGACGTGACGGAACGCAAGCAGTTCGAACTAGCGTTGCAAGACACGAATATCGAAATGGAAAAGGCCCGCCAGGCGGCGGAAAAGGCGAACCTGGCGAAGTCCGAGTTTCTGTCGAGCATGAGCCATGAATTGCGCACGCCCTTGAACGCCGTGCTGGGCTTTGCCCAGCTGATGGCGTCTGAGACGCCGGCACCGAGCGTGCCGCAGCAGCGCTCGATCGACCAGATCCTCAAGGGCGGCTGGTATCTTTTGCGTTTGATCAATGAAATCCTCGACCTGGCCATGATCGAATCGGGCAAGGTCACCATGTCGGAAGAGGCGATGTCCTTGCTTGACGTGCTGCAGGATTGCCAGGCGATGATCGCGCCGCAGGCGGAAAAACGCGGCATCAGCATGCATTTCCCCCGCTGCGGCCAGGCTTTTTATGTGCATGCCGACCGTACGCGCGTAAAACAGGTGATGATCAATCTGCTGTCGAACGCCATCAAGTACAACCAGAGCGGCGGCAGCGTGAAAGTCGATTGCCGCCAGCGCGGCGACAAAGTGCGCACCAGCGTCAGCGACAGCGGCGCCGGCTTGAACGCCGAACAGATGAGTCAGCTGTTCCAGCCTTTCAACCGCCTGGGTCAGGAAAGCAGCACGGAAGAGGGCACGGGCATCGGCCTGGTCGTCACCAAGCAGCTGGTCGAACTGATGGGCGGCCAGATTGGCGTCGACAGCACGGTGGGCCTGGGCACCACTTTCTGGGTCGAATTCAAGGCCTCGCGCGCGCCCGAATTGCATTTGGAACCGGGCGAGGTCTTGCCTGTGGCACCGGAAGACCAGGAAACCCAGCGCACCTTGCTGTACGTGGAAGACAATCCGGCCAACCTGGCGCTGGTGGAGCAATTGATCGCCCGCCGCAGCGATTTGAAACTGCTGACCGCCATCGATGCGCATCTGGGCATCGACCTGGCGCGCACGTATCAGCCGGACGTGATCTTGATGGATATCAACCTGCCCGGCATCAGCGGCTATGGCGCCTTGCGCATCTTGCACGACGATCCGCTCACCAGCCACATTCCCGTGATGGCCCTGTCGGCCAACGCGGTGCCGCGCGACATCGAGAAAGGCCTGGAAGCGGGCTTCTTCCGCTACCTGACCAAGCCGATCAAGGTCGTCGAATTCATGGAGGCGCTCGACGTAGCCCTGCACCATGCGGCCGCGCACGGCCTGGTCGATGACACTCACGCAGTACGCTAATTCAGCACTTCATTTTAGGAATACCGCCATGCTTCAAGCCACCGAGATCCTGAACGCCAGCATTCTCATCGTTGACGACCAGGAAGCCAACGTCATGCTGCTGGAACAGGTGCTGCGCAATGCCGGCTACACGCGCATCACTTCCACCATGGACCCACAAGCCGTGCACGCGCTGCACCAGCAGCACCGCTACGACCTGATCCTGCTCGACTTGCAGATGCCGGAAATGGATGGCTTCGAAGTCATGGAAGGCTTGCGCGACATCGAGGCGGGCAGTTATCTGCCCGTGCTGGTGATCACGGCCCAGCCCGGCCACAAGCTGCGCGCGCTGCAGGCGGGCGCCAAGGACTTCGTCAGCAAACCCTTCGACTTGGTGGAAGTGAAGACGCGCATCCACAACATGCTGGAAGTGCGTTTGCTGTACCAGAAGCTGGCCGAATACAACAAGTCGCTGGAACAGATGGTGGAAGAGCGCACGGCGGAACTGCGCGAAAGCGAAGCGCGCTTCCAGCGCTTCACGGAACTGTCGTCCGATTGGTACTGGGAACAGGATGCGCAGGGCAATCTGACGCGCTTTTCCGGCCCCGTGGCCGAAATGCTGGGCATCGGCAGCGAAGCAGAGCCGCAGCGCTGGAACGCCACCGAGCGCGCCTTGCTCGACGCCAAGATTGCCGCGCGTGAACCCTTCCTCGACTTCATCTACAGCCGCGCCAACCTCGATGGCAGCACGCAGTATCTGCAGGTCAGCGGCGAACCGATGTTCGATAATGGCAGCCGCTTCATCGGCTACCGCGGCATCGGCCTCGATGTCACGGAACGCTTGCGTATCGCCTGATTTATACTTGTGGATATTCACATCCACAAGGAAAGCATCATGGCTGACAAATCTCCCTCCTACTGGTTTCCCGCCAAGACCTATGGCTGGGGCTGGGGCTTGCCCATCACCTGGCAGGGCTGGCTGGTGTTCCTGGCCGCGCTGGCACTGTTCGCCTGCGGCGCGTTCCTGTTTCCCCCGCAAACCATGCTGGTCGGCTACATCGTGTATGAAGCGGCCATCGTTGCCGTGCTCATTTTCATTTGCCAGCTGAAGGGCGAACCGACCAGCTGGCGCTGGGGCAAGAAGAAATAAGCGTGCTGGCATCTGCTGCATTGCAGCAGATGCACAAAGACGACAGCTGCAAGAAATCATCTGGCCGCGCGGCGTGAACCGCGTATAATTGGCTCGCTGCCGCAAGGCGGCAAACGCTAGGGGTCCTGCCTTTCGCTGTGGAAACACGGTGCAAGCGCGGGTGAGAAATACCCTCCGAACCTGATCTGGATAATGCCAGCGAAGGGAAGCTTTAGGATGAACGCACCCCGCTTTTCCGCGTGCGCGCAGCCGAACCTCCTTAGCTGGCTCCAGGCTATAAATAGTCTAGCTGCAAGTCTAGCCAAGGAGCCAAAATGAACGCCAACCTGAAATTCCTCTCCGCCACCGCCACGGTCGACGAAGCCGCCATCGCGCCGCTGCCCAATTCGCGCAAGATTTACGTGCAAGGCAGCCGCCCCGACATCCGCGTGCCCATGCGCCAGATCAGCCAGTCCGACACGGAAGCGTCGTTTGGCGGCGAAAAGAATCCACCGATCTACGTCTACGACACCTCCGGCCCCTACACGGACCCGGACGTGAACATCGACATCCGCTCGGGTCTCGATACGCCGCGCCTGCCGTGGATCATGGAGCGGGCCGACACGGAAGAGCTGCCCGGCCCCACTTCCGACTATGGCATTGCCCGCCTGGCGGACCCGAAGCTGGCCGAACTGCGTTTCAACCTGCACCGCAAGCCGCGCCGCGCCAAGGCGGGCACCAATGTGACGCAGATGCACTATGCCCGGCGCGGCATCATCACGCCGGAAATGGAATTCGTTGCCATCCGTGAAAACATGCGCCGCGGAGAGTACTTGAAGGAGTTGAAAGCCTCCGGCCCCATGGGCGAACGCCTGGCCGAGCTGATGGGCCGCCAGCACCCTGGCCAGTCGTTCGGCGCCAGCATCCCGGCCGAAATCACGCCGGAATTCGTGCGCGAGGAAATCGCCCGCGGCCGCGCCATCATTCCCGCCAACATCAACCACCCGGAAGTCGAGCCGATGATTATCGGCCGCAATTTCCTGGTGAAAATCAACGCGAACATCGGCAATTCGGCCGTCACCTCGTCGATAGGCGAGGAAGTGGAAAAGATGACCTGGGCCATCCGCTGGGGTGGCGACAATGTGATGGACTTGTCCACCGGCAAGCATATCCACGAAACGCGCGAATGGATCGTGCGCAACAGCCCCGTACCCATCGGCACCGTGCCCATTTACCAGGCGCTGGAAAAGGTCAATGGCAAGGCCGAAGATCTGACTTGGGAAATTTTCCGCGACACCCTGATCGAGCAGGCCGAGCAGGGCGTCGACTATTTCACCATCCACGCGGGCGTGCTGCTGCGCTACGTGCCGATGACGGCCAAGCGCTTGACCGGCATCGTCTCGCGCGGCGGCTCCATCATGGCGAAATGGTGCCTGGCGCACCACCAGGAATCGTTCCTGTACACGCATTTCGAAGACATCTGCGAAATCATGAAGGCATATGACGTCTCGTTCTCGCTGGGCGACGGCTTGCGCCCCGGCTCCATCTACGATGCCAACGATGAAGCGCAGCTGGGCGAACTGAAGACCCTGGGCGAGCTGACGCAAGTGGCTTGGAAGCACGACGTGCAAGTGATGATCGAAGGCCCGGGCCACGTGCCCATGCAGCTGATCAAGGAAAACATGGACTTGCAGCTGGAGCAGTGCGGCGAAGCACCGTTCTACACGCTGGGGCCGTTGACCACCGACATTGCGCCCGGCTACGACCACATCACTTCCGGCATCGGCGCGGCCATGATCGGCTGGTATGGCACGGCCATGCTGTGCTACGTGACGCCGAAGGAACACCTGGGCCTGCCCAACAAGGCGGACGTCAAGGATGGCATCATCACCTACAAAATCGCGGCGCACGCAGCCGACCTGGCGAAAGGCCATCCGGGTGCGCAAATCCGCGACAATGCCCTGTCGAAAGCCCGTTTCGAATTCCGCTGGGACGACCAGTTCAACATCGGCCTGGACCCGGACAAGGCGCGCGAATTCCACGATGAAACCTTGCCCAAGGATTCGGCCAAGGTGGCGCATTTCTGCTCCATGTGCGGCCCGCACTTCTGCTCGATGAAGATCACGCAGGAAGTGCGCGAGTACGCGGCCGGCATGGGCATCGCGGAAGACAAGGCGCTCAAGCAGGGCATGGAAATCAAGGCCATCGAGTTCATCAAGAACGGTGCCGAGCTGTACCGCAAGGTCTGAAGGAGAGCGTGATGCCTGCATTGATATCCATCACGCTCAACGGCGCACCGCACCAGGTGCCGCCGGGGCAAACCCTGGATCAATTGATCGCCGCGCTGTCGTTGGAAAACCAGGCGCTGGCGCTGGCCGTCAACCGTAACGTGGTGCCGCGCAAGGCGTGGCCGGGACAGGTCTTGCAGGTGCAAGACCAAGTTGAAATTGTACGCGCCATCGGCGGCGGCTAGACTAAGGAAAAAGCAATGACAAGTAATAACAACGACGACCTGCTGACCATCGCAGGCAAGCAATATCAATCACGCCTGCTGGTCGGTAGCGGCAAGTACAAGGACTTGCCGCAGACGCGCGAAGCGACGGACGCGGCGGAAGCGCAAATCATCACGGTGGCGATACGCCGCGTGAATATCGGCCAAGACCCGAACGCGCCCAGCCTGCTCGATTTCGTGCCGCCCGACCGGTACACGATATTGCCGAACACGGCCGGCTGCTACAACGCGAAAGATGCCGTCTACACCTTGCAACTGGCGCGCGAGCTGCTGGGTGGGCGCAATCTGGTGAAACTGGAAGTGCTGGGCGATGAAAAGACCCTGTTTCCGCACATGCCGGAAACCCTGATCGCAGCCGAAGCGCTGGTCAAGGATGGCTTTGACGTGATGGTCTACTGCAGCGACGACCCCATCCAGGCAAAGATTCTGGAAGACATCGGCTGCGTGGCCGTCATGCCGCTGGCGTCCCTGATCGGCTCGGGCATGGGCATCTTGAATCCGTGGAACTTGTCGCTGATCATAGACCAGGCCAAAGTGCCCGTGCTCGTCGATGCTGGCGTGGGCACGGCGTCGGATGCGGCCATCGCCATGGAGCTCGGTTGCGACGGTGTGCTGATGAATACGGCCATTGCCGGCGCGCGCGACCCCGTGCGCATGGCGCATGCGATGAAGCTGGCCGTGCGGGCCGGGCGCGAGGCGTTTCTGGCGGGACGCATGCCGAGAAAGTTCGCCGCTTCGCCGTCGTCGCCGATGGCGGGCCACCTGGCGTGATGGGACAACAGCGTCTGCCGTATCGTCCGGTTGTGCTGGTGTTTGCCGGTCTCGACCCGTCAGGCGGCGCCGGTCTGGCCGCCGACATTATGGCCATTGCGGCGCAGGGCGCGCATGCGCTGCCGGTGATCACGGCGCTGACGGTGCAGGACAACGATCGCGTGTTTGCTGTCGAACCGGTGGCGCCGGAATTGCTGCGCCGCCAGGCGCAGGCGTTGATCGACAAGATGGTGATCAGCGCCGTGAAAATCGGCATCCCTGGCAGCGCCGCGAATGCGGCCGTCATTGCGCAACTGATCGCGCAATTGCGGCTGGCACGGCCGGACTTGCCCGTGGTGCTCGATCCCGTGCTGGCCAGCGGCCATGGCGACGTGCTCAGCCGGGACGATGCCGTGCTGGCGCTGGCGCCCTTGTTGCGCGTGTCGACCGTGATCGTGCCGAACGGGCCGGAAGCGCTGGCCCTCGGTGGCGAAGAAAACTTGCGCGCGCAAGGCTGCAAGAACGTGCTGGTGACGGGAGGGCACGGCGACGGTGAGGCGATTATCAACCGCTGGTTCGATGCCAACGGCGGGGAGCGTGAGTGGCGCTGGCAGCGCCTGCCCGGCGCCTTCCACGGCAGCGGCTGCACCCTGGCCTCCGCCATTGCGGCGCGCCTGGCGCTGGGCCAGGCATTGCCCGAAGCGCTAGACCTGGCGCAAGCCTATTGCCATGCGGCCTTGGCCGACGCGTATGCGATTGCGCCCGGTCAGCTGATACCACAACGATTCAATGACTAAGGAAAACAGCATGCGTGGACTGTATCTGGTCACCCCGAACTGGGATGACACCGACCGCTTGCTCGACGTGAGCGAGCAAGCTTTGCAGGAAGGCGTGGCCCTGCTGCAATACCGTCACAAGAGCGCCGAAGCTGAGCTGCGGCGCGAGCAGGCGGGCGCCTTGCTGGCCCTGGCCCGCAAGTATGGCGTGCCCTTCATCATCAATGATTATCTTGAGCTGTGCGAAGAGCTTGACGCCGATGGCGTGCATGTGGGCGGTACGGACGCATCCGTGGCGCAGGTGCGCGCGCGCCTGGGGGCAGGCAAGATCGTCGGCGCCTCGTGCTATGGCGATATGGCCTTGGCACGGACGGCCGAGGCTGGCGGCGCCAGCTACGTGGCCTTCGGCGGCTTTTATCCTTCGCTGGTGAAAAAGTACCCGGTGACGACGTCCGCCGATATCGTGCTGCAAGTTAAACGCGAGATCAACTTGCCGTGCGTGGTGATCGGCGGCATGACGCCGGAGAACGCGGCGCCGCTGGTCGCGCGCGGTGCCGACATGGTGGCGGCCATCAGCAGCGTATTTGGCAAGGTATTGAGCAAGGTCGACCAGGCGGACGATGTGAGTATTGCGGTGCAGCAATTTAATCAATTGTTTGCAGCGTGAGCATGGGAATGGGGGGCTGATTTGGACGAATAATCGGCATATAATAAGAACATCATTCATTACCGAGGTCCCTTTAGCCATGAGTCAGCCAGCCGCCGCGAAACGCCTTATCCTGATCGTTGACGATGACCAGCTCCTGTTGGAATTCCTCGGCGAAGTCCTGCGCCATGCCGGCTACGAGACGGCCCTGGCCAATTCGGCCGAAGTGGCGCTGCAAATGGTCGCCCAGCGCGAGCCGGACTTGGCCTTGCTTGACATCCACATGCCGGGCATGTCCGGCCTGGAATTGGCCAAGCGCCTGCACGGCGAGACGGGCGTGCCGTTCATGTTCCTGTCCGGCAGTGGCGATAGCGAATCGGGCAAGCAGGCGGCCGCTTACGGCGCCGTCGGCTATGTGGTGAAACCCGTCGATGAAGGCCGTTTGATGCCCGCCTTCGAAGCGGGCCTGGCGCGCGCCGATGAAATCCGCCAGTTGCGCCGTACCGAGCTGAACCTGAATGCGGCCCTGGCCGCCGGCCGCGAAACCAGTCTGGCCGTGGGTTTGCTGATGGGTAAGTTCCAGACGGACCGCAACACGGCTTTCGAAGTGCTGCGCGACCATGCCCGTTCCAGCCGCCGCAAGATCAATGAAATCGCCAGCCAGCTGCTGCTGGCCGAGGAAACCCTGAACGGCCTGCATGGCGCATTCCTCAACCGCGCGAAAACCAAGTAAGCGTTGCACCGGCGCCGGCGTGGCATGTCGGCGCCTGCCTTGTTATGATGTGATGATACGGCGCGCTGGCGCGCCTGGTTCAACCATACGCAGGACACACCACAGGACACACCACAGGACACACATGAAAACCAAAGCAGCGATTGCATGGAAGGCGGGCGCCCCTTTGAGCGTCGAAGAAGTCGACCTGGCCGGCCCGCGCGAGGGTGAAGTACTGGTCGAGATCAAGGCCACCGGCATTTGCCACACCGATTACTACACCCTGTCGGGCGCCGATCCGGAAGGCATCTTCCCGGCTATCCTCGGTCATGAAGGCGCCGGCATCGTCGTCGACGTGGGCCCGGGCGTGAAGAGCCTGAAAAAGGATGACCACGTCATCCCCTTGTACACGCCGGAATGCCGCCAGTGCAAGTTCTGCCTGTCGCAGAAAACCAATCTGTGCCAGTCCATCCGCTCCACGCAAGGCCGTGGCCTGATGCCGGACGCGACCTCGCGCTTTTCCATCGACGGTCAACCCATCTTCCACTACATGGGCACGTCCACCTTCTCGAACTACATCGTCGTGCCGGAAATCGCCCTGGCCAAGATCCGCGAAGATGCGCCATTCGACAAGGTCTGCTACATCGGTTGCGGCGTGACGACGGGCGTGGGCGCCGTGCTGTTTACGGCCAAGGTGGAAGCCGGCGCCAACGTGGTGGTGTTCGGCCTGGGCGGCATCGGTCTGAACGTGATCCAGGCCGCGAAGATGGTCGGCGCCGATAAAATCATCGGCGTGGACATCAACCCGGCGCGCCAGGCCATCGCGCGCAAGTTCGGCATGACGCATTTCGTCAACGCCAACGAGGTGGAAAACGTGGTCGACACCATCGTGCAACTGACGGACGGCGGCGCCGATTATTCGTTTGAATGCATCGGCAACACCACCACCATGCGCCAGTCGCTCGAGTGCTGCCACAAGGGCTGGGGCCAGTCCATCATCATCGGCGTGGCGGCGGCCGGCCAGGAAATCTCCACCCGTCCATTCCAACTGGTGACGGGGCGCGTGTGGAAAGGTTCGGCTTTCGGCGGTGCACGCGGCCGCACGGACGTGCCGAAGATCGTCGACTGGTATATGGAAGGCAAGCTCAATATCGATGATTTGATCACGCACCGCCTGAAGCTCGATGATATCAACCAGGGTTTCGACTTGATGAAGAGCGGCGAATCGATCCGCTCCGTCGTGCTGTACTGATTTCAGATACGCCGTACCACGGCGTTTTTGCGGAGGCTGCGGCCTCCGTTTTTTTTCGTCCGTGGTTTGCCATTCATCGCGCAAGCCTGCCATCCAGACCTGCCTTTGTGCAGCCTGTCGCACCACGCTGGAGCCGTGATCCATCCACCGCTAAAGTCAACGCTCCACTACTTTTGCGACGAGGCAGCCATGTCCACTTCCTATCGTTTGATCCTCAGCTTGGCCGGTATCTTGCTTGGCGGCAGCGCGCTGGCCGTGCAGCCGCCGCAGCCGCCCGCGCCACCGGCCGCGCCCAGCGTGCAGGTCAGCCGTTCGCTCGACAAGGGCGAAAGCTATGCGCTGGTCGATGGCGCCAGCGATAGCGAGGGTGTCATCGTCGTCGACAGCGATATTCACTCGCAGCAGGTGGAAAAGCTCAAGCGCTCGATCAAGGGGCCATTCCTATGGTTCCGCGACCAGGGGCGGGCTTACGTGCTGCAGGATGCTGCCTTGCTGGGCAAGGTGCGTACGGCATGGCAGCCCTCGAAACAGATCGGCAAGGAGATGACTACGCTCGGCGATCAAATGGATGCGCATGGCAAGGCCATGGGTGAAATCGGTCGCAAGATGGGCGCCCGCAGCCAGGCGAACGGTAGCGCGCGCGAGTCGGAACAGCTGCGTGCGCTGGGCCGCCAGCAGCAGGAGCTGGGCCGCAAGCTCGGCGATGCCTCGCGCCGCCAGGCGCTGGCAACGAGCGACACGGCGCGCCGCGCGGCCGTGCGCGACGTGGAACGCTTGCAGCAGCAGATGGAAGATGCGCAGGAAGAGATGGAAGAGATCAACGACCGTATCGCCGACGTGCACGAGCGCGAGGCCGAGAAAGTGGAGCAGATGTCGCGCCAGATGGAGCAGCGCAGCAAGCCGATGGAAGCGCTGGGCAAGCAAATGGGCGACCTGGGCCGCCAGCAGGAAAAAGTCGTCAAGATCGCGGACAAGACCACGCGCCAGGTGATCGCCCAGGCGCTTAGCGAAGGCAAGGCAAAATTGGTGCGCTAGACTTGACGCCAAATGGCGGCCACGGCCCGGTATTGCGCCGGCAACTGCTGCCTGGCCTCGTCTTCGCTGGCATACACCTCATCCTGCACCGTGTCCCAGCGCGCATCGCAGCAGAAACGGTAGACGCGCGCCTCGTCGCCGTAGCGGCACACGGCCAGGCCGTGGATGGCGATGGGGCCGGCGCCACCATGCTCATCGGCGACGTGACCGAAGGGCAGGTCGGACCAGGCCCAGGCCAGTACGCGGGCGCCGTCGAGGTGAGTGGGTGGTGTCATGGGATACAGGCCGCTGTGTCGGGACGCCGATTGTAGCGCGCACATGGAAAACTGGCGCGACCGCTGGACAAATGCACAGTATTTTTAGCCATGCCGGTATAATCACGGCATGCAAAATCTTCTTCACAACCTCAATCCCGAACAATTGGCTGCCGTCACTTTGCCGGCCCAGCATGCGCTGATCCTGGCTGGCGCCGGTTCGGGCAAGACCCGCGTGCTGACCACCCGCATCGCGTGGCTGATCCAGACCCAGCAGGTATCGCCGCCCGGCATCCTGGCCGTGACCTTTACGAATAAAGCCGCCAAGGAAATGCTCACGCGCCTGTCGGCCATGCTGCCGATCAACACGCGCGGCATGTGGATCGGCACCTTCCACGGCCTGTGCAACCGCTTGCTACGCACGCACTACCGCGATGCGGCCTTGCCGCAGACCTTCCAGATCCTCGATTCGCAGGATCAGTTGTCGGTGATCAAGCGCTTGTTGAAGGCAAACAATATTGACGATGAAAAATTCCCGCCGAAGACGGTGATGTATTTCATCAACAACGCCAAGGACCAGGGCTTGCGCGCCACGGACGTGGAAGCGTACGACGCGCACGAGCGCAAGATGGTCGAGCTGTACCAGCTGTACGACGACCAGTGCCAGCGAGAAGGCGTGGTCGATTTTGCCGAATTGCTGCTGCGCACGTACGAATTGCTGAGCCGCAACCAGCCGCTGCGCGAGCACTATCAGGCGCGCTTCCGCCACATCCTGGTGGACGAGTTCCAGGATACGAATAATCTGCAATACAACTGGCTCAAGTTGCTGGCCGGCCACGGCAGCCGCGATGGTGGCGCCCTGTTTGCCGTCGGCGACGATGACCAGAGCATTTACGCCTTCCGCGGCGCCAACGTGGGCAATATGAGCGCCTTCGAGCACGAGTTTCAGGTCAAGAACTTGATCAAGCTGGAGCAGAACTACCGCTCGCACGGCCACATCCTCGACAGCGCTAACGTGTTGATTGCGAACAATAGCAAGCGCTTGGGCAAGAATCTTCGCACGGACGCGGGCCATGGCGAGCAGGTGCGCGTGTATGAAGCCAGTTCCGACTTGCAGGAAGCGCAGTGGATCATCGAAGAGGCGAAAAGCCTGATCGCCGATGGCGCCTCGCGCAGTGAGATCGCCATTTTGTACCGCTCGAACGCGCAGTCGCGCGTGATCGAACATGCGCTGTTCTCGGCGGCGATTCCGTACCATGTGTACGGCGGCCAGCGCTACTTCCAGCGCGCCGAGGTGAAGCACGCGATTGCTTATTTGCAATTGATGGACAATCCGCACAACGATTCGGCTTTCTTGCGCGTGGTCAATTTCCCCACGCGCGGTATCGGCATGCGCTCGATCGAGCAATTGCAGGCCGCGTCGGAACAGTATGGCATTTCGCTGTACGCATCCGTGCCCTATGTGGCGGGCAAGGCGGGCAGCGTGCTGGCCGGCTTCGTCAAGCTGATCGAAGGCGTGCGTTTCGAGACGCAGCAATTGTCGCTGCCGGAAATGGTCAGAGTGGTGCTGGAAGCGAGTACCTTGCTGCAGCATTATCAGAATGAAAAGGAAGGCGCCGACCGCATCGAGAATCTGGAACAGATGGTCAGCGCGGCCAGCCAGTTCGTTTCCGAAGAAGGTTTCGGCCAGGCGGCACCGGCCCACCTGGGGCCTGCCGCCCAGGCGCAGTCGGGCGCGCCCGTCGTCAACCAGGATGGCATCGAGATTCTGGATGCCGATGCGCCGTTGCCGGCCGTGATGTCGCCCCTGTCCGCCTTCCTGTCGCACGCGTCGCTGGAAGCGGGCGATAACCAGGCGCAGGCGGGCCAGGATGCGCTGCAGATGATGACCGTGCACTCGGCCAAGGGCCTGGAATTCGACAACGTGTTCATCACGGGCCTGGAAGAGGGCCTGTTCCCGCACGAAAGCAGCTCGAAGGAAGACAACGGCGTGGAAGAGGAACGCCGGCTGATGTACGTGGCGATCACGCGCGCGCGCAAGCGTCTGTACATGAGCTTTTCGCAGACGCGCATGCTGCATGGCCAAACGCGCTACAACATGAAGTCGCGCTTCTTCGATGAATTGCCGGAAGAAGCGTTGAAATGGCTGTCGCCAAAGGTACAGGCGAACTGGTTCGGCAACCGCAAGTCGGCCTGGGACGAGGCACCGCGCGTGGCCAGCCTGGGTTCGGATAATGCGATTGCGCAAAAGATCGCGCAAAAAGCCACGGGCGGCGGCTGGCGCATCGGTGAATCGGTGGCGCACGCCAAGTTCGGCGAAGGCGTGATCGTCAACATCGAAGGCGGCGGCGGCAATGCGCGCGCGCAAATCAACTTCGGCCAGCACGGCATGAAGGTGCTGGACCTGGGGATAGCCAAGCTGGAGCGATTGGGCCGCTAAGTTAGCCGAGCATCAATAAAAAAGGTTCTTCGCGTTTGGTGGGGGAAGATGGACTTGACGTTTTTGCTGGAAGGGGGTGGCAGCGAGGGTTTTGAATTGGTAAATTGATGTCGCCAAACAAAACAATTACCTTACC